>JASLNT010000051.1 GCA_030745875.1 Phycisphaerae bacterium | reverse complement strand
AAAGAGAAAGCTGATGAAAAATAAACTTCTTCCAGTTTTGATCGTATGTTTGGCTCTGGGCGGATGCTGGCCTTTCGGCGGCGGTCAAGACTCCTCGAACCAACAGGTCGCCGAGGCGATAAGAGAAACACTGATTATCACCGCCACCGAGGCAGGCACGGTGGAGGCCGAAGAAAAGGTTGTTATCGCCAACGAGCTGAAATGGTCCGTGATCATCAAGAAGCTCGTTGAGGAAGGCACAGTCGTCAAAGAGGGAGATCTGATCATCGAGTTTGAGTCCAAGAAGCTCGAAGACGCCATTGATGCCAAGGAACTGGCGATCAACAACGCTGAACTGACGCTGGAGCAGGCCAACAAGCAGTTGATTATGGCCGAGAAACAGCAGGCGATCAACCTGGAGCAGGCGAAAAACGCAGTAAAGGATGCCGAGGAAAACCAGGCGGTTTACGTAGAGCAGTCAAAAAACCTGGTCGCTAAGCAGAAAGATGTCCTGAAACGCGCCGAAGAGACCCTGACGCGATTTAACTCCAAAGGCGGTCAAAAGGAAAACGATCTGAGAGATGCCGACATCAAGATCACTATGACCAAAAAACAACTCAAAATCGCGGAGGAGAAGCTGAGATTCAAAAAGAAGGTCAATGAAGACCCCAAGTTGAATCAGCCCTACAGCGCCAGCGAGATAGAATCTGATGAACTCGCCCTCGAAACCCTGAAGAACACGCTCGAAAAATCGATTGCCGCCAGGAATCTGCTGAAAACGTATGAGATTCCCCAACTGGTTCGACAGCTTGAAGAAGACATAAAGCAGGCCGCCGAGGCTCTGAAGATACTGGAGACTCACACCGTCGTCCAGAAAACGCGTAAGAACACCACTGCGCTCAAGGAATCCAGGCTGAAACTGGAGCAGGCCAAGCTCGCACAAGAAGCCGAGTTGAAGTGGAAGAAGCAGGAGATCAAGGGGCTGGAAAAAGCGCTTGATGAACATAAGGAGCAGATGTCCGAGCTTCGGGAAGATGAGGATAAGCTCAAGGTTACCGCAGAGCGCGCCGGTCTGGTGCTCTATGACCCCGGCTGGAAGCGCGAGGGCCAGAGACTGCAGGTCAAGGAAGGAGAGGAGATTTATCCGAGAGGGAAACTGATGCAGATACCCGACATGACCACGCTTCGCGTCCAGACGATGGTCTTCGAAGCCCTCAGGGAGTACGTGACGGTGGAGGAAGACGACACTCCCGCGGCGACGAAGATCGAAACGTATGTCGGTAAGGGCGCCAGGAGCATTGTGGTAAGGTCCAGGTTGAACAAGTGGTCGAAGGAGAAAATTGCGGCCAAACTTCTCAAGCTCAAGAACGAAGAGACTATCCCCAGGATTACCAAAGCGGTCCGTGTCGGAAGAATGACCAAGACCGAGGCGCAGGCGTTTTACGCACGCCTCGAAGAACAAGAAGCTGAACTGGCCCGGAAGATGGGTCTGGAGATCAGCGGCGTCAAGATCGAGTGGGACCAGCTTTCAGAGGCGCCTCCAAAGAAAGCCTCCAGTAAGCCTGGAGACAAAAAAGGCACCCGGGCCATACTTGTGCTGAATTCATTTGCGAAGAAGAAACAGATTATCGGCCGGGTCGTGGAGTCCTCGCCCTTGCCAAAAAACACCGGTCCGCATTGGCTGAAAACTGGAACCAAGGCGTACGATCTTTATATCGGGATTGACTGGAAAGCCCACGGATTGCTCCCTGGTGAGAACCTGAGACCGGGCATGGGGGGGAAAGTGACTCTGGTGCTGGACGAGATCGAAAACGCACTGACAATCCCCGTCCTTTCGGTATACAACAAGAAGGATAAATACTTCTGCATGAAGATCGCCGGCGGATTGGCGGTGGAAACTCAGATCGAGATCGGTAAGATGAATGATTCTCGCGTTCAGATCCTCTCCGGGCTCAACGAAGGCGACAAGGTGCGGCTGGTCGCCAAGTCGGATGAAGCAACGAATGGTAATGGTAAGGATGAGGATAAAGGTGAGGCGTCTTCCGGTAATGGCGGGGCGAAGGCGGGCGAGTAGATGGAACCGGTTATTCATCTCGAGTCAGTCACCAAGACCTACCATGTGGGCGTTGGCGTAACCGCCCTGGACGATGTCGACCTGGTTGTCCCCGACGGTCAGTACGTGGCGATTATGGGTTCCAGCGGTTCGGGCAAGAGCACCATGCTGAACCTTCTTGGGTGCCTGGATCGTCCCAGTTCGGGCAAGTACTATCTTGGCGGCGACGATGTCTCGACCTTCTCGGACAATCAGCTTTCCGAGATCCGCAACACCAGGCTGGGCTTCGTCTTCCAGTCGTTCAATCTCATATCATGGATGACTGTCACGCAGAACATCGAGATACCCCTGTTCTACAAGGGTGTTTCGCGGTCTCAACGTCACAGAAAGAGCGCTGAGATGGCTGATTTGGTTGGTTTGGGCGACAGGCTGGACCATCGCCCAAGCCAGTTGTCAGGCGGGCAGATGCAGCGAGTTGCAATCGCCAGGGCGCTTTCCAACGATCCGATGGTTCTCCTGGCCGACGAGCCCACGGGAAACCTCGACACCAATACCGGTGAAGAGATCATGGAGGTTTTCACCGAACTTAGCGAGCGCGGACGGACCATCCTCATGGTCACGCACGAATCTTATATAGCCGCCCACGCGGATCGCGTAATAACGCTCAGGGACGGACGGATCGAATCTGACGTCATGGATTACAAGGCGGATGAACATCATGGGTAAGCTGCTGGACATCATCCTCCTGGCGTTGCACAGCCTCAGCGTACACTTGGTCCGCTCGGGCCTGACTATGCTCGGAATCGTTTTCGGTGTGTGCAGCGTCAGCGTAATGCTCGCGATACAAACCGGGGCCAGCAAGGAGTCGCAGGAAAAACTCAGCGTCCTCGGAAGCAATAATGTAATCATGAACTCGATAGAGCCCGCCCGGGAGACAAGTGGGGGGGGCGGACCGAGGCAGGGCGTCAAGCTAAAGCGTTTTGGAATCAAGCACGCCGATATCAAGTGCATTGTAGATAATGTTCCCGGCGTGGAGGATTATGCGACAGTACAGAAGGTAAAATGCAGGTATTACTGCGCTTCCGACCGGAAACGATATTCTTTAGTCATGGGAGTTACCCCGAATTACCAAGAGATCCTCAACCTGCGAATCTCACAGGGTCGGTTCATATCGGCTGTAGACATGCTTCACAGGCAGCCTTACTGCGTCATTACCGCGACACTGGCGAGGAAGGCGTTCAAATGCGAAAACCCGGTCGGACAAACGATCCGCCTGAAGGGGCAACCGTTCGATATAATCGGTGTGATAGATTACATACCGACCAAGCTGGGCATCAGCGAGGAAGACATCCCTGTATTCATCCCAAAGACCACCAAAATAGCCAAATTCGGTGAAATTAATGTCAACTGGTATGACGGTAACATGACATCAGAGGATATTCAGGTCGATCAGCTTATTCTTCGCATGGAGGACGAATCGGCCGTCATGAAGGCGGCCCCGATAATCAGGTCGATCATGGAAAAGAATCATGACAAGCTCGAGTACGCTATCATGATTCCGTTGAAACTCATTCAGGCCAAGGCCGCCCAGCAGCGAATCTGGGACATGATTTTCCTGGTGATCGCTTCGATATCGTTGATTGTCGGCGGTATCGGAATCATGAACATCATGCTGGCAAGCGTTACCGAGCGAACGCGGGAAATCGGCGTCCGCCGGGCGCTGGGCGCCAAGAAGGGCGACATTATCGTACAGTTCCTTTTCGAGGCGATGACGATGACGACAATTGGCGGATTGATTGGCGTGATAATCGGTTATTTCCTCCCGCCCATGCTCAAAGATACATTCGAGATCACCCCTATTGTCTCTGTCCCGATGCTGATAGGTCCGTTCTTCATGGCGGTGGCGGTGGGGATTATCAGCGGACTCTACCCCGCCAAGCGAGCTGCCGCCCTCGACCCGATCGAAGCCCTCCGACACGAGTAACTCACCGGCGTATTATCGCCTGGCAATCACCCGCATTTGGAAACGATCGGCTACAAGATTGTCGCCAGTTCCGATTGAATCGACTACTTCAGCGTAACGTCCAGGTAGACCGAGTGCCGGGTGTACGTTTCGAAGAACGGCTTCAGGTTCACGCCGTTGGTTTTGAAACGCAGGGTCGCGGGATCGCCGGTGATGGACTTACCGATGTTGCCGGCATCCAGCGTCACCGGACGCCAGGTGGTCAGGGCCTTGGGTTCTTCGACCGCCAGCAAGACCGGACCGTAAAAGATGCTCGCGATGTTGGGCTGATCCATAATCGGACTCAGGTAGAAGCCGAACGGCATCTTCAATTCGACGGTGTCCTTGTCCTTCCAGGTTCGCTTGAGGCTCAGATACGTCCCCGGGCCGGCGGCGACCTTCTGGTCCTTACCGTTGATCTTGACCGTAAAACCGCGCGTCGCCCATCTCGGAACGCGCACTTTAATGGCAAACTCACCGCCGCCGGTCACCGTCAGCTTAGTCGTATCGGCGTAAGGGTAATCCGTACTCTGCGTGAGGGTCACTTTCCGGTCCTTCCACGTCACAGTGGACGGTACGTAGAGGTTCACATACAGGGCGGATTTGTCCAGGCTCTTGAAGTAGATCGAATCCTGGAGCTTGGTGCTGCTCTCCAGCGCCGTACCGTTACAGCAGGTGAAACCGGTCATATTGGGATTACCGAAGCCTTTGCGCGCGCCGGGGTTGAGTGGCACGTGGTAGGTGTTGGCGGCGCTGTTTTCGGCCACCGACGCGAGAATATGGTTGTAGAGGGCCTGCTCGTAATAGTCCATGAACTTCCCGTCGGAATCGAACGAGAAGAGCTGGCGGGAGAGTTTCAGCAGATTGTAGGTGGCGCAGGTTTCACATTGCCCGCCCTTTGCGAAACCGTTTTCGAACAGCGAGTTTGGTTGGGCGGTGAAGCACTCGGCGTTCCTGGGGTTCTTGGCGCCGGCTATTCCGCCGATGCAATACATGTAGCTGTTATTGAAGATGTCCCAGAAGTTGTCGGCGACCCGGTAATACTGAACGTCGCCCGTGCCCTTGTAGGTTTCCAGCGCTCCGGTAATCTGCGGGACGTGCTGATTGCAGTGCTTGCCCCGCATGGTGTCGATATTCCTGGCCAGTCCGCCTGAGTGTGCGGTATCGCCGAAGAAGAAGCTGATGTTGTCAAACAGTATCGCGCCCTGGAGATATTTCTTCTTGCCCGTGATCGTGTGAAGGCGCGCCATCACTTCATTCATTCCCCCATACTCGCCGGCGATGTACCGGTTCCACATGCTGATGCGCGTGTCGGTCGGAACGATCTTCAGGCGCTCGTACACCCACGTGCCCATGCCCTCGGCGATCTTCAGGGCCTTTTCATTTCCGCCGACTTCGTAGCAGTCGAGCAGGCCCGCGAGGATCTTGTGCAGGGTATAATAGGGGGCCCATATCTGCGTGTTCTTACCGCCGTACGAGGCGCCCTTCTCCAGCATGATGAACTGGTCCGGCGGGTATCCGCTGATAAAACCCTTGCCCCAGTTCCAGTAGTCGGTCCGTATACCCTCTTTGCTCAGATCGGAATCGTAGCCCTTCTTGCCCGGTCCCGCCGGTACTTTCGTCGGGTCGGGGTTGCACGGTCCGCCTTTCTTGGCGGGCGTGCCCGACAACTGCGACATCTTGTAGAGATTGTCGATCAGGTACTCCATCTTCCCCATGAGGACCTTGCGCAGCTTTGGGTCGTAGGTTGCACTGGCGTAGGCCTGGGCGATCGCCGAGAGGTAGTGACCGCTGCCGTGTCCGCGGAGACGGGTTTTCTGGCTGTCCCAACCGCCCAGAGGCCTGACGCCCTCGGGTTGCTTTTGCCCGAATGCGTCGCGGAAATTGTAAAGAAAACTGTCGGGATTCGTTTTCGCCAACGCCAGAAAGAACTTGTCGCGGTTCTTGATAAACGGCGTGTTGCGGTCCTTGGTGTCCTTGTTCAAAACAACGTCGCCCAGGGCGAAGGGCTCCATCGTGCGTTTCGGGGCGACCGGTGTTTCTGATACCGCCTTAACGGTCACCACCGCCTTGGGCTGCAGCGCCGTGCCGGGCACCCTGCCCGTTATCGTGTAGGTCCCGGTCTTCCGCACTTGCATGTTATCTCTAGGGGCCGGCCAGATCACCCGGAGCAGAGGACCGTTGGCCTTACCGCGGTACGCGCCGGCAATACGATAAGGAAGACGCGGGAGGTGGCCTGCTTCCGTACTTGCCTTGACATCGGGCGCGCCGGTCAGGAGGGATACCATGGGCAGGGCTTTCTTCGCTTGGGCTATCCTCTCTTTGTCCTGACTGGGTTTCTTGGTGATCGCAGCGGTGGTCTGCTTACCGGACAGCGCGTTGGCCCGGATGACGCCCACCTGTTTGTCCGTTAAGGCAATTCTGTAAACGCGTATGTCGCGGATCTTTGCATTCAGGTCGGCGTGTTTCTGTCGAGACCTGCCAATGGTCAGGCGGTTGTACGATGCCTTCCGCTGGTGGAACAGCTTCACCAGTTCCACCTCTACACCTGCGGTCCGCCCGACCCGCTTACCGTCGACATAACTGCTCAAAATCTTCTTGCCTGCATCCAGCACTACCGCCAGATGCACCCACTTCTTCGCTGGGATCCGCGGCGCGTCGGGGCCCACTTCCCCAGCCGACCCGGTGGCGGTGATCCGAACGCGGGTGCCTTTGGAGGCCTCTTTACCGATCGGGGTGCAGAAGAAATGGCGATTGTCGTCCTGCCCGAAATCGAAGAATCTCTGCCCCGGCGCGGTGTCCCTGACGAAGACCCATCCGGTGACGGTGACCGAGTCCAAACCGATCAGGACCTGTCCCGGTATCTGGACGAAACCGCCTTTGGCGCCGCCCGGAAGCGAAAGCACCGAACCGAATTTGCTGTCTTTGACGTAAGCGGTTTTGCTTCCCGTCACAGCCGCATGGTAGTTATTTCTCGACCAGTCTTCGGAATTACCGTTGAACACGTATCGGGCAACCAGGGCGGTCTCTCCGATACCGTCGAGAAACTGATCTCCGCTCTCCGCGATCGCCGGGGCGCAGCCCGCGGAAACCGCACAGGCGACAACGACAACTAAAACCGAAACGCGCAAGACTGGCATTCTGTTCATCTCTTAGCTCCTGACAGGCATAGGGATCGAGGGTATTTCGGGCAATCCTATTGCAGAGCCCGGACATCTGCAAGTGTCTTCACACACCATATTCGCCCACGGCTTCTCTAGCCACGGATGAACATGGATAAACACTGATAGGCGGTTTATCTTCAAACAAAAAGACAATATCCGATTCATCCGTGTTTATCCGTGGCTAATGCTGAGAGCTGACCCTTCGACAGGGCTCAGGGCTAGTGGCTGACAGCTACAATACAAGACAGATCGCGACTTTGCGTGGTAAAAGAAGTGCTTGCCTTGGTGGCGTTCGCAGCGGACAATTACAGCGAAAGTCGATTCGTCCCCGGACTGCTGGAGACTTTCTTCTTAAGAAAGAACTGGCACGGAATTTGCTTTTTCCGTTTAGCATGGAAATAACCATGATAAGAGAAATTCCGTTTAGCACAGTCCAGAGCCTGTGATAAACGGAATTCCGTTCAATCAACTGTTAGACCCACAATTGCCGGATCGTATACTACTTACTTGTTATATTTCTTAATTCGAAGAAGGGCAGACATGCCGATCATTTTTACAGTGCACCCCGATGATGGATATTATACGGCCAAGTATATTGGCGTCGTTACAGACACGGGGATGATGGAAGACTTCCGGAGTTTTCTTTCAAGCGGTGATTGGTATCCAGGTCTGAATGAATTGGCCGATCTTAGCGAGGCCGACGTGAGTGCGGTAACTATGCCTGGGATCAAAAACCTGTCCGCCTTAATTGCGGGGATACTTCAAGAACACAACTTTTCTCCAAGAGTTGCTGTCTATGCTCCACGCGATTTGCCGTACGGATTAGCCAGGGTGTATTCAGTCCATGCCGAAACATTCGAGACTCATTGCGTCTTCAGGGATATCACAGAGGCAAGAGAATGGCTGGACTATACGGATGATGACTATGAGGCCTAACAAGACGCTCCAGCGGACGCGAAAAGACCGCGCCGCTGAGCTTTAACGTTATGCAGATGACAAAATGATTGAGAAGGTAAGACAATTACGAGTCCTGACTCTTGCGGCCGGCTGCAGGGAGATGGGCTATTTGGCAAATGTCGGTCAGAAAGACGCGATGTTCTGAAACACCGCTATGAGACAGCGGGCAGCTTTGCCAGAAGTCTGCAGAAGAAGGAAGTGTGAAATGAGACGGAATCTGAGTGGTGCCCTGATTGCGATCACGATCACGATCGGCCTGAGTCCCGGGTTCGCCGCTGAGCGGGGATCCACAGACAAGTTCGACGAACTGGTCAGCGGGGTCGCTTCCGGGCGAGGACTGTATGTCCACCTGGGTGCGACTCGGGCGAGCGAGGCCATTGCTCTGGCGAAATCGCGCCAGTGGCTTGTGTACATCGAGTGCTCCAGGAAAGAGCAAGTCAAGGCGCTCCGGGAGATGGCGGATAAAGACGGACTTCTGGGTCGTCGGGTCTTTGTCGCTCGGTCTGCCGGCGCGACGATCCAACTCGCGGACGATCTGGCCGACGTGGTGAGGGACGCGCGCAACATCCAAGGCGCTAATGAAGGCGCGGCAAGGAAAGAGGTGTTGCGGATCCTGCGCCCGGGCGGGAAAGTCATCCGGGGTTCGCGCACCGTCGTCAAGCCGGTGGCCAACGACGTGGACTACTGGAGCCATCCCTACCACGGACCGGACAACAATCCCGTCGCCCGCCAGCGGATTACAGCGCCTTCCTTCCGCACGCAGTTCCTGGCCGAGCCTCGCTCCGGGGCCGTTTTCCGCGTGACGGTGGCGGCCGGTGGACGCCTCTTCACGGCCTATGGAGACGCTTCGCCCTGCCAGTGGCTCATGGAGGAAGTGACCAGCAAACTCTGGGCGATGAACGCTCACAACGGAACCTGCCTCTGGACGCGCAAGCTGAAACCGGGATTCTGGGTGCAGCGGAACACTCTTGTCGCCACCTCGGACGTGGTGTATCTGGGCGATGACGTCTCGTGCAAAGCGCTCGATGCGGCCACGGGTGCACTGCGCTACGAACTGACTGCCCCTCTCGGAAAGGATTCGGACCGCGTGTGGAAGTGGATGGGCCTCTCCGACGGGGTCATGTACGGTTTGCTGGGCGGCCGGGAGGTAAAAGTGAACCCGGGCATGATAACTTTGAGGCGATCTGCAGGCTTCTCGACCAAGCAGCACCAAGAGCGCGCCTGGGGGGTCGGACGAACGCTGGTCGCCATCAACCTGAAGACCAGGAAGGTCCTATGGCATCGGCGCGAAGAAATGCTGGTCGACACCCGCGGGGTGTGCATGCGCCGCGACCGGATCTATTTCCATTCTCCCGGCAAGTATCTCAGCTGCGTGAATGCGGCCACGGGGAAGCTGATCTGGAGGACCTCCGACCCGAAACTCATGGACCAGGCTGACCGGGAAGGAGGGCGGGGTACCTATGGATTGCTTCAGCCCCAGCCGTATCTGATGTGCAACGATCGATCGCTGGTCTTCACGCATCGCCGCAGACCGTTTGCGGTCTCGACGGAAGACGGCAAACTGCTGGACACAAAAATCGTCCTACCTCCGGGGCAGGGTTGCGCGAGGGTAAACGCGGCGAAGAACACCTACTTCTCACGACATCCCTACGGGACGGCCTGCCGGGATTCGAACTGGAAGCGGGGCCAGTACACAATCACCGCGATGCGTCCCCATTGTGAAACCGGAGTGGTTCCTTCGAACGGACTGCTTTACTGGACTCCGTGGAACTGTCACGGATGTTTGCAGTCGTTGGCGGGCAATATCTGCCTGCGTCCGGTCGTAGCGGCCGTTGGGACCGAGGCAGCGGAGCAACTTCAGCGTGCGGCGCCGGAGACCAAGAGACCGGTCCCGGTCCCCGCGCTCGTCCCGAAGGCGTCGGATTGGCCGACCTATCTGCGCGACAACAAACACAGCGCAACGACGTCAGTGAAGATCCCTGGAAAGATTGGTGTGACGTGGACCGCGAAACTCTCGCGCTCGGGTCCTGTTACGGCCCCGGTGACTGTCGGGGACCTGGTATTTGTCGGCGGTTCTAATGGCGCCGTCTACTGCGTGAACGCTGCCGACGGGAAAACGCGATGGAAGGCGTATACGGGAAGCGAGGTCTTCTTCCCTCCGGTGATCTGGTCAGGGCGGGCGTACGTGGGCTCCTGTGACGGGCACGTGTATGCTTACGAGGCGCTCACCGGTCGTCTGCTCTGGCGGTTTCGCGCCGCACCACAAGTCCGCCGGATACCAGCGTATGGCAGGCTGACATCGACATGGCCGGTGGCCGGCGGGGTGCTGGTTCAGGACGGGGTACTGTACGCGGCCGCGGGAATCACTGACTACGACGCCGTTCACGTGTATGCCCTGGACGCGAAGACCGGCAAACTGAAGTGGCATACCGACTGCACGGACCGGCAGTTGTGTCTGACCGGTGCGCTGGGTTGGGGCGATGGTTTCTTGCGTTTCTCCGCGGGCAACGTGCATCCCGAGGCGCAATTCGATCCGCAGACGGGCAAGATTCGCACGCTGCGAAAAGGGCCAAGCCGCATGGGCTATAACGCACCGCCGACCAGGCGCTACAGATTGTTCCCACGAAAGCGCTGGCCGAACGAGTGGGGCCAGGTCTCCGACTTCCAGCGCGATACCGAATGGGGCACAGTTGCGATCCTGACAGGCCCCGAGGCGCGCCGACGAGGGTTGGACCTGACCAGGGAAGCACAGAAGGCCGGTCTGCGCATTCCGGGCAAGCCCGGCCACACACCGATGTCACAAGGTGCGCGCTTCTTCTACGGTCCCCAATGGGCCGGCGTGATCCTCTTCAAGCCGCAGGCTCGCTCCACTGGGAAGCCGTCGCGCGATGCGGTCTGGTTCAAAATGCCGCTATCTGCCTCGATGGCTGCGGTCCTCGCCGGCGGCAAGCTGGTCCTGGCCGGTTACGACGTAGACACCAGAGAGGATTGGACCAAGACCTCAAAGATCCAACCCACGTCGTTCGCTCTGAAGGTTCTTCGCGTCGATACCGGCACGGAGATATTCTCGCACGCCCTTCCGGCCCTGCCCGTACCACGCGGCGTGGCGGTGGACCGCCGGGGACGCATCCTTGTTTCCCTGGAGGATGGTCGCTTGCTGTGCTATGGAACCAATGCGCGCCGGGGGCCGCTGAAAAGGCCCCCAAGATGAGATCGATTCTCGTGGTGTTGAGGCCGCGAGCAAAGGGCTGTGACAATTGGCGAAGGCGATAACCACCTGCCGCAGTTGACACCATGAACCGTGGCGCGAGATACCGGCGTGTGTCCGGGCGGTCTGATTAAATGGCATAACCCGCGTGTGCAATCCCGATGTACCCCGACGTACTTCGGGACTTCCGCTACGCTCCAGCATCGGGACCTGCGGCGCCGATGACACGAAACGTTATGCGGAGGCCGGCCGACGCCTGATCGCGCGGGGATGTCCCGTTCCTTACGCGAAGTGGGGGCTACAGGCCCTTGTGTCCGGCCGTATTGCCGTAAGACCCTTCCTCCCCGGATTTGCCGCTGGTCTTGACGGCTTTAACAGAGTCGTCAACAAACGGATTAGCTGGGAACTGATGCAGATACGGGCCGTAGGCGCTTGAGGTGTTGGTTGCCCCGTCGGGGTCAGTCTTGCTGGTCAATTGAGTGTTGATGTCCGTGGGATATGACCCTTTGACAGGCAACCTGTATAGTTCCAACTGTGCGCGAATTCTCTGCAGATTCGTCGCGCGATCCGTCTGCACATTCGAGATTTCGGCAGAACGCTCCGAGTGGGGTAACGCACCGTCATGCCTGGGAATCACCATTACCGCCGGTATACTCAGAAGGGTTAAAAGCATGAGCACATCAGTTAACGAACGAAATGTCTTCTTGTGTTTCATCGATTGTCCTCCGATCAGTTTGGCGCCAAACATCTCGCGGCTGAACCACTCTGGTTTCCGCGTGTTTTCGCAATGTGCGGCGATTCCATCCACAGGTGTTTATCGGCAAAAAGACGGGCCGATATAACCAGGCATGAACTATTCATTCGACATCTCCGTGCCGGACCAGGAAGTTCCAGGGTCCGATATGAGGGCGGATTGAGCCGGGTTTGATGACTCACTCTTACACACATATCTCAAGGGACTGTTGAAGAGCGATGGTGTATATTTCGGAGGCTACCTCCCGAATATATCCAACTGCATTCAAATCGGGCTGGCGAATTCGTGGAGAGGTGTTGTCGTCAGGCCCGCAGGGCCGGTATATGGTAGCCCCGTCCGTGAGGGCGGGGTCAGCTGATATTAGTTCATAAATACAAAGATGTTAGAGGCCCCACTACGTTTGCACAAAACCATTTGCCCGACTGCTGCCAAGCCGCAAGCGGCGAGCAAGATAGAATTCCATACAGGCGGGCGGTTGGGACCCGAACCTCGAGTCGTGCCGCTTGCGGCTTGGCAGGAATCAGAAGGCTTGTTGCATAATCTTCTCACGGACGTCCGCCCGCCGGTATCGTGTTTCCCTGAATTGCTTTTGTGCAACAGTGCCGAACGACGTTCGTTACTATATACTGGAGTTAAGCACGCCAGCCCCAGGCGCCCGGGCAGTTACGATTACTCAAAAGGAAATGGACTCAATGTTATTTACGAAATGCTATCGTTACACCCTGCTTCTGACGGTGACTCTTGTCCTGTTTGGCGGTTTGGCGCCGCAGGCGGCTTTGGCGGCGAAAGCTAAACGCAAACCTAAGCCGAAACCGAAGATAGTCCCCGATCTGCGGCCTACGGTTGTTCGTTTCGGCTGGCTGCGTCACGAACATCAGAAACCCGGCGAAAAGTCGCCTCGCATTAGATCCAGACAGACCAATCCCTTCCGAAACAACTTCGACTCGCTGCGCCTGGCGGTTGAAGACCTTACAAAGACGTTCGGAGCCAAATACCCCAACGGTAAGAAGTATCTCGCACAGTTGGCGAAACTCGAGAAAGCGGTGAAAGAAACCGACGCGCCTCTGAAACCGTTGGCCGACGAGTTCGACAAACTGCTGGCCGAAGCGTTGACCGCCAATCCGCTGCTCGACTTCGACAAGCTCCTTTTCGTCGATTCTCTGGACAGAATGACTCCGCGTAACTGGCTCAGCCTCGATTCGGTTCGCGGGACGGCCCGCGCGGGCGGGGTGGCGTTGAAGATGCTCTCGCCTGTATCGCCGGACGGAAAGGTTACAACGGTTTTCACCCCGCCGAAGAATCGCAGCATGATCGCAATCGACCTTCACTGGGACGCGAAGAAACTCCTTTATACGGCCACCGGTCTTACCAACCGAGGTCACCAGCTTTTCGAGGTCGACCTGCCTGTGAAACTCGATCCGAAAACCAGGCAGCCCGTCGTCCGCGAGATTCAGACCATTGCTGACAAGGAGGTAAGCAATTACGACGCATGCTACAGCCCCGACGACTCGATTCTCTTCGTCAGCACCGCGACGATGAACGGCGTGCCCTGCATTCGCGGTAAATCTCCGATCGGCAATATCTACCGCAGGAAGCCCGACGGCGCCGTCGACCGCCTGACAAACGATCAGGACCACGACTGGCATCCGACGGTCCTTCCCAACGGCCGGATAATGTACCTCCGCTGGGATTACACCGACACGCCCCACGCCTTCAACCGGATCATGTTCTCGATGAATCCCGACGGCACGGGTCAGGCCGCGATGTACGGGAGCAACTCGTATTGGCCTAACTCGACGTTCTACCCCAAGCCCGTGCCGGGCAGTTCGACGAAGTTCGTAGGCGCCGTAACGGGCCATCACTCCGGAACAACGGGCGGTATGTTCCTGTTCGACACGGCCAGGGGCACCTTCGAGGCCGACGGTGTTGTCCAGCAAATCCCCGGTTACAAGAAAGAGGTGTTCGCCCGGATCGCCGACGGTCTGGGATTCAACGCGCCGAACATTACCTCGTCGCATCCGCTCTCGGACAAGTATTTTCTCGCCGCCTGCTGGCCCGGTAAAGGGATGCAGCAGGGCATCTACCTGATGGACGCGTTCGATAACGGGCTGGCGCTTTGCAGCATTGCGGGGCACAATCTGCTGGAGCCCACTCCCTGGGCCAAGCGGACCCGACCGCCGGTTATCCCCGACAAGACCGACCCCAAAGCCACCACCGGGACGGTTGTGCTCAACAATGTGTATCTTGGAAGAGGCACCGCGGGAGTGCCCAAAGGCACAATCAAGAGCTTGCGAGTTTACACTTACAACTACGCGATGCGCCGAATGGGCGGACAGCCTGACCGGGTTGGCCTGGACGGGCCGTGGGATGTCCGTGCGATTATCGGTACGGTCCCCGTCGAAGATGACGGCAGCGCCAATTTCACCGTTCCGGCGATGACGCCGATCGCGGTCCAACCGCTCGACGCCGAAGGCAAGGCCGTCCAACTCATGCGAAGCTGGTTCACCTGCCGCCCCGGCGAGGTGCTCTCGTGCATCGGCTGCCACGAAGACCCCAACACCGTGCCCGAGCCGGTGGCGGTCAAGGCCGCCAAGCGAAAACCTTCCAAGATCACGCCCTGGTACGGACCAATGCGCGGCTTTGATTTTAGCCGCGAGGTCCAACCCGTGCTGGACAAATACTGCATAAGCTGCCACAACGCCAAGACCACCAGCAAGGACTCGAGCGGAAGAAAGATCCCCAACCTGACCTTCGCCCCGGACATTCAGGCCGATAACAATAAGGATCTGATCGAACAGATTGACAACCCCGTTCTGTACAAAGACAAGGTTACCCGGAAGAAGGGCGGCGGATACGGCGGATCGCATTTCTCGCCCGCTTACCTCGAGCTTTTCCGGTTTGCCAGGAGCGCCACGCTGGAAAGTGACTTGCACCTGCTGACGACGTACGACTATCACGCCGATCAGACGAAACTCGTCCAGATGCTCAAGAAAGGGCATCACGGTGTCCGCCTGAACAGAGAAGGCTGGGACAGAATCATCACGTGGATCGACCTGAACACGCCGGGGCACGGGACCTGGGGCGAAGTTACGAACCCCGAATACACGAAGAACTACGGGGCAAAACGCGCCGAGTTGATGAAGAAGTACGGCGGGATCGACTTCGACCCGGAAACGGCCACGGTCCTGCCGGCCGCCGGGACAGTTCGGACGAAAGTCCCAGCCGTCGAGCCGATGAAGGTTACCCGCCCGGCTTCCATTCGCGCCAAGTTCCCGCCCAAAGCGGACGCAAAGTCGCTGGCCGCCGCGAAAGACCCCGCCTCAGGCAAACTGCGCGAGCTGACGCTTGACCTCTCGAAGGAGAAAGCGACTCTCGAGGCGAAGTACGCGGCGATAAAGAACCCGCGCAAGCGATCGAGGGTCAATCCCGCGACGCTGAAGATGACGTTCGTCCGCATCCCCGCCGGTTCGTACGTGACGGGCAACGCCGCCGGGACGGAAGACGAGATGGTCGAGCGAAAAGTCACCGTCGCCAAACCGTTCTGGATCGCATCGAAAGAGACGACGAACGAACTGTTCAACCTGTTCGATCCGACCCACGATTCCCGCCTCGAGAGCAACGAACGGCTGCACTTCGGCGACGGTATCGCACGAGGGTTCCCGCTCAACCGCCCGCTGCAGCCGGTGGTGCGAATCTCGCAGACCGAGGCGATGGCGTTCTGCAAGTGGTTGAGCGCCAAGACGGGCAAGAAGTGCACACTCCCGAGCGAACAGCAGTGGGAGTGGGCCGCGGTCTTCGGAAAGTGCGACGAAAAAGGTTACGCCGGCAAGGATTTCAGCAAGATCGCCAACCTGGCCGACAAGTCGTATCGTTTCAAGTACGCCAACGCAAGAGAAATGCCCCACTGGCGCCCCGCTATTCTCGGTTCTGACGACGGCGCGCGAGTTTCCACAGACGTCGGTAAGTACGCCCCCAACGCCGCCGGCGTTTACGACCAGATAGGCAATGTCGCCGAGTGGACCACGACCAGTTGGACGCCGCCGAAGGGAATAACCGCGCCGCCGCAGCTCGTCGCCAAAGGCGGCGGGTGGCGCGATCGACCGAAAACGGCGACCCCGTTTTCAAAAATGCCCGCACGCGGCGCGATGAAGTTTGTGGATGTCGGTTTCCGGGTGATTATTGAGGACTGAATAAGTGAGAACAGCAATGAAGATGAAGAAACTCAATCGTAGAGGTTTTTTGAAGTCGGCGGCCGCCGGGGCAGTTGCTCTTTCCCTTCCGCTTGGCGCCGGCGCCAAGGCCGCCGCTCGCAAGCCCAATTTCATCTTCATCATGGTTGATGACATGGGCTATCACGATCTGGGCTGCTTCGGCAGCAAGACGATCCTCACGCCGAACATCGACAAGATGTGCGCCGAGGGCATCAAGTTCACCGACTGCTATGGCGGATGCACCGTGTGCGCACCGTCGCGCAGCGTCCTGATGAGCGGTTATCACAAGGGGCATACCTATGTCAGAGACAACAGGGGCGGAATACCGCTGTTCCCCGGCGAGATCACCGTCGCCGACGTGCTCAAGAAGGCCGGTTACGCCACCGGCGGTTTCGGTAAGTGGGGGCTGGGCAACCAGGGTAAGAAAGGGGCTGCGGAGAAACACGGATTCGACGTCTTCTTCGGGTACTACAACCAGTGGCACGCCCACTCGTACTATACGCACCTGTTCCGCAACAGCGTGAAGGTCGAACTCAACGGGCGGCACACGCATTACGCGATCTACGACGAGACGATCAAGTTCATAAAGGAAAACAAGGATCGCCCGTTCTTCTGCTACTGCCCATGGACGATCCCGCATGCACCCTACGATATCCCCGAAGAAGACCCCGCCTGGGCGATCTACAAAGACAAGCCATGGAAGAAGGCCGCCAAGGTGGTAGCGGCCATGGACTCGGTGATCGACCGGCAGGTCGGCGAGATAATCGCTCTGCTGAAGAAGTTCAAGATCGACGACAACACGCTGGTCTTCTTCTGCTCCGACAACGGCGGGGCCAAGCGGTTCGACGGCGTTCACAACTCGATGGGCAAAATGAAGGGAGCCAAGCGATCGATGTACGAAGGCGGTATTCGCGTGCCGATGGTCGCCCGCTGGCCGGGCAAGATCAAGGCCGGGCAGACAAGCGATCATCCGTGGTATTTCCCCGACGTCATGCCGACCCTCGCCGAACTGGCGGGCGTCTCGAAGGAAATGCCCAAGGATATCGACGGTATTTCGATTGTTCCGACACTGCTGGGAAAAGGCGAGCAGAAAAAGCATGAATACATGTACTGGGACGACACGTGGTACCACAACGAAGGCCTGCGCATGGGCAAGTGGAAAGGCGTGAGGAAGAACTCGAAGTTCGAGGAAAACACCCATACCGCCGCAAACCGAGGCAAGTGGAAAGGCATGAAGCACGAGTCGGGAAAGATCGAGTTGTACGATCTGAGCAAGGATATCGGCGAGAGGAACAACCTGGCCGACAAGCACCCCGATATCGTGAAAAAAATCGGCGAACTCATGGACAAAGCCTGGAGAGAACCACGCAGCCAGG
This sequence comes from Phycisphaerae bacterium, assembly GCA_030745875.1. Classification (GTDB taxonomy): domain Bacteria; phylum Planctomycetota; class Phycisphaerae; order SM23-33; family SM23-33; genus BS750m-G57. The sequence continues at coordinate 476 of JASLNT010000051.1, read as the reverse complement.
CCGACGACGGTGTATATAAGGGGACTGAGCGCAAGGCGAAGAAGAAGAATTGAAAGAGGCCCCGGATATGAAGAAACTCATTATTATCGCGTTGCTTCTGTCCGCATCCTGTCTCTACGCCGAACCGTTGGGACAACAGAAGATCATACCGATCAAATACTCTGATACGTTTACGACGGAAGGAAAGCCGCTTTTCGATTTCGGAAAGCTCCTTTTCATCAAACGGCAAACCTATCATTCGAGCCATTTCTACACTGATTTCATCGACGGCTGCACCCGGTACGGCGGGAACCTTTGCGTGCTCGATCTCAAGACCCGCAAAGTCACCGATCTGATTCCGGAGATGAAAGATGGGATTTTCGGCCGGTTCGACCTGCACTTCAGCGCGAAGAAAATTGTCTTCGACTGGAAGAAAGCGCAGAAGGAGGGTTTCAGAATCTATGAAATCGACATTGACCCGGTAAAAGGGATCCGAA
>JASLNT010000050.1 GCA_030745875.1 Phycisphaerae bacterium | reverse complement strand
CGTCTTGAGGCCTCTCTTCGTCCAGGTGTTCTTGGCGGTGGCGGCGAGAACCTGCTTCTTGGTCATGACGTGCGCCCGACGGTCGGGGCCCGAACCGCCGATGGCGATAGTCACCAGGGCGTCATCGACGCACTCGTTGGTCAGCGTTTTGAGATCGCGGGAGGCGTGAGCCTTCTCGATCCGATCGAGCAGTTTATTGACGCCCGCGATTCCTTCGGGGTCCTCGGCCAGGCCGGTCGTCGCAAAAACCAGCAATACGCAACAGCTTACTATCATTCCCGTTCGTATCATATTGGTGTTCCTTTCCTTAATCTGGGATTTTCCAGATAGCATTGCGCCCGCGACCATCACGCGGCTTTCACAATGATTGTATTCGCTGCAGTGCGTTGGGCAAGCTGAATCTGGGGTAGGGGCAGCGATCAGTCGTCGGCGACGCCGAACGCAGCACGGGGGCCCTTGGATACTCGTCGCCGACATATTGCTGGTGTTGTAAGGGAAACATTCTGGACTGTATATCGGAATGCGGCATAGGGTTCGACACCGTCAACAGGCCGTGATTTCGGACTCTTAATCAGATTGATTCACTTCCCCGCCGGTTCAATCGTGTCGCTCCAGACGAGCGGTTTCGGCCAGGGCGTTTCGACCAGGCGAATCTGGACCCCGTCTCGGACTACATACCGCAAACGCTTGGGATTCTTCTTGAAATCATCCGGTATCCACACGTCGTCATGTTCAGGCCCTTCTACGCCATTGACGACAATGAACTGCTTGCGATTGCGGCGCGAATTTTTGTTTTTGCGTGTGCCCTTGAAGAAGATGTGGCGTCCGCAGGCTGAGAATACCGGACGGTCCGACAGTATCATTTGCGCTCCGCCGCCGGAGGCTCCGGACCAGTGCAGCACATCGGCCGCATCATAAATCCCGACAAGAGCCTTGCCGTCAACGCAGACGCGCCATTTCATGTCCTTTCCGACAGCGTACGCCATGTGCTTGCCGTCGGGCGAGAATGTCGGTCGGCTGCCGGCGTCGTGCCCCGAAGCGATCATAACGGCCTCCTTTCCGCAGCGATAGACATCTCCCCTATACGTTCCCCATGCGAGCTCTTTCCCGTCTGGAGAAAAGACCAATTGGGGCTCGCCGGTTATACGCGCGACGACCTTTTCGTTCCATACTACCGAGAAGCTCCGGCAGTCCTTTGTCCGCGTCCAGTAGGCCAGTCCTTTCCCGTCCGGCGAGAAGAGAGGATAGTGAACAGTCTCGTCATGAAACACCCCTTCCTTACCGTCGCAGACGACTGTCGTCTTCCCGCCGCGGCCGGCGGTGTAGGCCAGGTGCTTGCTGTCCGGCGAAAACGCCCCCATACGGACCGAGTCGTAGCCCCGGCCGGCTGCGCCGTCGAGAATTGCGAATTTCGTTTTCTTATCGTCCGTCGCTATGTAGTAGAGCCTCTTGCCGTCAGGCGAGAACCTCCCCAGGGTGACGTCGTGGTAATGCGGACCTTCCTTTCCGTCGCGAACCACCCAGCAGCCTTTGTCCCCGCGAACCCAGTATGCAAAACCCTTCCCGACAGGTGCGTAAATCGCACGCTTTGCCTGGCGAGTGGGCTGGCGCTTGTCGGCCTGTCCCGCGATGACAATGAACCCTGCGCCGCCGTTGACGGCCTGATAGCAAAACCGCTTGCTGTCCCGGGAAAACGCCGGCATATGCACTATCTCATCCCAGTCCGGCCCCTTGTCATCGTCGCAGACCATCGATTCCCTGCCGTTTTTCTTCAGGATGTACGCGATGCGCTCGCCGTTGGGGCTGATCCATATGTGCTGGCCGGTCCTGGGAATACTTCCGAGGTCCTTTACTACGATTTCCTGACTGCTCTGGATCGCCTTCAAACCCGCCCAGGCCGCCAACCGAACCTTCGGATCATTAGATTTGACAGCCGCATTCCGCAACGCCTTTCTCGCCGAGACGCCAATCTTGACGATCCGCTTGCACGCCAATTCCCGCACCTCAGCCGAATCGCTCTCGAGACCAATAATCAGTTGATCAATCTTCGAGCTATCGACCGGCTCCGGCCGCGTCGTAGCCGACTCCTGAGCGATTGCGATCCCAAGCGGCAAGGCGACAATGAACAATACAGCCAGACTAGGAACATTCTTCATCTTCCGTCCGCCTTTCGCAGCGTACTGTATTGTTAAGGACAAATGAATAAAATGCAAAAGATGCAAAGATTGCAAAAACTGCAAAGTAACGTATCTGTCCGAGTTTATCGGTCCGAGTTGGCAGGTTGTTAGACGTCTTATCTGTCGAAATGTTCCCACGAATCCGCCGAGCTTGACGTTCGGAGCGGGAAGACGGGTCTACTTACAACTCTCTACCATCGCAGATCCGCCGTAGGCGGACTATCTCGCGTCGCGGGCGGGACCCCGATTCCCCCCAGGCTATCGGCGATTTGGTCTACTTCTTACCTAAATCTATAAATCGTTGGCTGGGCCATTTCTGATGGAAGTTCGCTCGCATATTATCTAGCAGTCGGAGACAGTTTTCATATGAGGCGAGGAAGTAGGGAATGTCCACGATCAAGGGGTTTCCGGGATTCGCGCGGGCGAGATCACCGGCCTTTTCCTGATAGAGCGAATTGGCAATGCCCCCATTATGCACCAGAACGTCGCGCGACGCCTTGAGTTCACGGTATTGGGGAAAACATGGGATATCCAACAAATTGAAGCCGAAGAAATTCGATACTATTTCAGCGTACCTCTTGGGGCTTTCATAGCTCAGTTCATTGATAAACCATGAGATGGTCCTGGATCGAACTTCTTCCAGAGTACTACACGAAAGAACCATGGAAATGCGTACGTTCTTCTTATCCGCGATCTTATCGGGTAACTCATGTAATACTATTGAAACGAGATCCTTAAAGGCATCTTCCATGAGCGGCGTCAGGGTGAGTATTCCATTGCGGGGGAGACTGAAGTTCACAAGGGATTGGTAAGCGTGGATGTACGTCTCTTTTGTGTATTCCTTAGGGTGGTACAAAGGAGAATTATCCGCTCTGAGGCCGATTGGATATTGAACCGTATACGCTTCGTCTTCCGATAAACTAGCTGCATTGACTATGTAGTTGAAGGCATTGGACGCCAGTTGCATATCTCGGCCAAGACCAAAAAGTAAAGCCTGTGAATACTAGATTGACTCGAAAATGGCATCGCCAATACTCGGAGTGGGGACCACATCACCACTGGATTCCATATTGAACTCCTTTGCTACATCATTATGCCGCCCCAATCACCAGTTGCCAATCACCAATTCCCCCCGGCCTTACCGCAATCCGCATTGGTTATTCGATCGTCTCCCTGGTTCGGATTCGGCGGCCGCAGTTGCGCTGGCGGCGAATTGGTTTACTTGGAGCCTGGGTCCACCTTTGGCGGGTCGGCTGTCGGAGGTTCGCCATCGCCTTTTGTCTCCGTAATTGACTCCTCAATCATTCCGAGCACACCCGGCGCAAATAATGGGCCGAGTACGTCAAGGTGCTGATTCCAGAAGCTCCCAAGGACCATCATGCAGAACATGTAGAAATCCTCTAAAGGATCGAAGCGGTTGCCGAGAGCGATATCTGCAAAGTCTTGTCTTCGCAATTCGAATAAGGACTCATGCGCCGCCCGGTTTCTCACTTTTCGCACCCGGCTAAGCGCGTTCCGGCATCGCGCGGAGGTTCCCCCCACCCCACAATTGCAATGGAGGCGGCTGCGGCTTGACTCTGCCCTCGATCTTGTCGATTACTTCCCAGACAGCTTTGTCGATCGCCAAGTTGCTTTTACTGCTGTAACGCTTCAGCACGATCAGCGTGTCTTTTCCCATCGCAATCAGCTTTTCGGCCGCGGCCTTGCGTTTTGCTGCTGACGTATCGACCAACTCCTTGATCAGAGCTTCAATCTTCGCGACCATCTCGGCTGGAAGTTTCCGCGGAAGTGCAATCACATTGATCTGCTCAAGCGGGACGTTGAGTTTTACGCCCGAGCCAAGGACCATCGCCAAACTCCCGGCCGTAAGCTTGCCCGTCAGGATCGACCCTTTATGCGTGGTCAATTTCACGTTACCGTCAGCCTGGCGGCGAATAATCCAGATGTCCGCCATCGAAACGCTCGCGGCTCCGTGATCGGTTTGAACGGTAAGCTTCTTGTCGCTGACCTTGCATATCAGGCGTCCGCCGTTTTCCAGCAACACCGTAGCCGCGTCGGGCGATTGGACAATCTCGCCGGGAAACTTCAGAAATCTGACACGGAAGCTTGAAATGGTTATATTCTTGCCGAGTTTCAGCTTCAACGTGAATTTCTCACTCGCCAGAGAACCAATAATCGTCGAGGAATCTCTCAAATGCACACGCCACCTTTTGCCCCCCGCCGCAACGATACTCGACACGTCCTCGGCGCGGAGGTCCAGCATTCCGCACGCTGTCTTCAATTGTATTGTCATACCCGAACTGTCCCACGCCAGAGTATTACCGCTGCGGAGCATAACCCTGGCGGAGAATTTCGCGTCGGCCTTGCCGGCCTCGGACGAAGTGATGGGTTTTCTTGCCGGGCCAATGCGGTAAGGGCGGGTTTGTGGTGGCGACGGCGTGGCATGTGATGAAGGCGGAGTTGGGTGAAGTGGTGTTAAGGACAGCGGGGCGGAAGAGGCGGGAGATGAGGTTTGCGCGGGAAGGGTTAGTGGTTGAGAAATGTGCGACGATAGATATCGCGTTGTTTGCGGTGAAGGCACCGCCGCCGGGGCCTAAGTTGGAGTTGGTGTGGCCACCAGAGTTTGATGAGACGGTGGGTGTAGTGGATGTGGGTGTGCCGCCTCTTGGGATGGATGTAGGTTGGGTGGGATTTGCAGAGAGTGCGATACAAGCGTTTGGGGAACCGACTGTGACGTTTTGTCGAGGGAGAATTAGTGCAGTGGGTCTGGATGCGAGGGATAAGGAGACATGTTTGTTTTTGGTCGATGGGAATGTGAATCGCGGTATGAGTGGCGGGCCGGTGTGGGATTCAAGAGGAGAGGTGCTAGGGCTCGTGAGGGAGTTGTGGCAACCGGAGAAAGGTAGTGTACATATGGGGATTGTACCCATTGGTTATGTGTTGGAATTGTTCAAGATGGTGAGAGCGAAGGGAGTGGCGCGTGAATAAACTGGACAAGAATATGGTTGCTGCTGCGGAGTAATCTGAACTGACCCGACAAGAAAGGAAACAATATGTCAAACGGAACGAACGCGATAACGATTACCAAACTCCTTGACGTAAATCCTCCTGTGGAAGTGGGTCGAATCGGCGACGATCTGACGATCACGTTTCCCGGGAGCGTGGGAGATTCTTCGGGGCTGACCGTGGTAACCCTTCCCGGCCCGCCTCTGCAGGGGGCGGCGGTTGACATCAGTTTCAGCGGCGGGACTGTAGTTTCCTTACCAGGTGAGGTGGTCGGCGCCGTTGAATTCCCGGGGCAGTCCGAAGGATCGCAAGGGGGATTTCCCCTTCCAGGACCGGGGATAGGTCTAATCGATTTGCCCAACGGCGGAGCGATTGAAGTCAACTTTCCGGGAGGCGCCCTGCAAAAGGAGAAGATCAAGGTCACTGTAAAAGCTGGTATCGACGCGCGACTGTTCACCGAATCCGCGGCCATGTAGAGCTTTGATGAAGTATCAATCCGGTCGAGGGGGGGCTCCAGTTTCGGGGACGCCTGCGCCCCAGCCCGCCCCCTTCGACTCCGCTCAGGGCAAGCAGGCTACGTGCGACAGGCGAGATAGTGGAAGAGTAGTATCCCGATGCGTCCCGCCTGCGGCGGATATTCGACTTCGACATGGCGACGACTGACGGCGTCGCGACTTTGTCGCGAACAGGCCGACATGCTGTCGGCCGCTAAACTTGGGGGCGGGCATGGAATTCTCGTCCTGCGATGATCCCTCAGGTGTGACCGGCAGTTAGCTACGTTTTTTGCTTCTATTGCTTGTTAGAAACCGCCATATTCCTGACAAAAAGGGGCATACCGTATTGATAATACAGCAGATCAAATAGTCCTGACGCGGTTTGCGTTACAGATTGAAAGAGTGAGCCCGGTCTATCGAGTGGACCGTGTATATGTGTATGCGTCGGTCTTGGTTCCGTATTTCCCGTAGCCCTTCATCACGTTGGGATTCTGGGAGGAGATAATGAAACGGATTTGCTGTTTCCAATGGGGCTTTCGCCCGTCAGTGTACCGGCTCAAGACCTGCCCCTCGTAGACCCAGCGCGACACCCTCTTCACGCTGTAGGCGACATCGCCCTTTCTGAATCCTTTCGCATGCGACTGCGCGGAAACGTAGAGCAGAATTCCGCTGTACACGCCGCGATTCAAGGTGAACCGTAGCACCGCTATAGTGCCTTTCGAATTATACCAGTCGCCGGCGATGCCCTGATGGGCCGGCGGCCGATCGTCTGCCCGAGGCGTCTCGCCGCGGGGGACCAGCTCCCCGGTAACGGGATCAAATACCAAACCGGGGCGAACCCGCTCCCCGGTATCGGGGCGGACCGGTTCCCCGGTAACGGGATCGAACGCCAAACCAGAGCGGACCCGCCGCCCGCCATCGGGGCCGATCGGTTCTCCGGTGACGGGATCGAACGCCATACCGGAACGGACCCCGCTCCCGGAATGCATGGAGAAAGCGTCTTGCCCCCTCTGGGCACAACCGCCGAAGACCAGAACCGACGCGATCAGCAGTGCGGCGATACTCAGATGGCTCATAAGATAGTGTCTTGTTCCCATGCCCTGACTCCTTATCCAGAATTTATCTTCGCGGCGCCTGCGGCGTCCCATATGGATTTCCGCCCACAAACTCGCGGCCTCGATACTTGATCATCTACCGGCCAGACCCACGACAGTCAGACGGGACCGCTATTCGCGCCTAAACATAGAAGGCACTAGTATTGTCGATCATGGAGAGGCCTCTGACAAGGGGAAACGGCGGGCAATCTGCCTGCCGGTAGGTTGGTTGGGAATTGGCGACTGACGGCGTCGCGACTTTGTCGCGAATAGGCCGACATGCTGTCGGCCGATAAACGGTCAAGAAAATTTGATTTGGAATACCTAGCGTGGTATAATATATGTGTGGCAAAAATAGAAGGAAATCAACTTCGCGGGCATCTTGATGCGATGGTTCTGTCGTGTCTGGAGCGTGGTGAGGGGCACGGCTTTGAAATCGTGCGAAGGCTGGATGCGGCCGGTTGCGGTGAATTGACCCTGCGTGAAGGAACGGTATACCCGGTGTTGTACCGCCTGGAGCGTGCGGGCTTGATCGCAGGCCGGTGGGAGGAAAATCCCGGCGGACGTCGGGGCCCGCGCCGGCGAGTTTACCGTCTACGGCGAAACGGTCAGCGGCGGTTGGAGGCCGGGCGCGAACAGTGGCGCCGGTTCGTGCATATCGTGGGGAACATCATGGAGCCGGCCACATGAACACCAGCAATACAGACCAACGACTGCGCGACGAGGTCGATAAGATCGTCCAGCCGATTCGGGCGATGGCGTGGCGCAAAGGCCGCATGCGGGAGGAACTGCTGGGGCATTTGCAGCAACTAGTCGATCAGGAAGGCGGGCTTGATGAGGCGATGAAACGGTTCGGCGATCCGCAGGCGCTGTGCAGTCAGTTGCAGGCGGGCGTACCCGCCATCGAGAGATTTTTGTTGACCGTTTCGCAACGTTTCGTTGTCGGCGGACCCAACGAAAGGAGCATTCGAATGGTCCTGCGAATTTTTCTTCTCGTGTTGTGTTTTCAGAAATTGGTCGACGGTACTTGCTTGTTTTCCCCGCAACTTGCCGAATGGGTTCTGTCGCTTATCGCCGGGGCGGGGGTCTATTCTCTAAGCGACGCGGCTCCGGAGCTGCTGGCTCGATTGTGGGGTTGTGCGTCACTGGTGTGGGCCTATGCGTTGTTTCGGGCGTCATTGGACCCCAGGCGGCACGTCGTCGTTTTCGAAGCCAGCATCATAGGTTTTTTCACGGGGGCGGTTGTCGCCCTGAGCGTGCCGAATGCCGGCGTCAAGCTGTGCGGCTGGATTTTTATTGTAGAAGGCCTGCTGCTGCTGTGGGGGCGTTTGACGCTTGCCAAGAAACGCGCGCCGTTGAGCGCTGCCGGCGATGAGAATCCACAGGAAGATCCAATCGTCGTCGGGCGGTTCGAAGCGCAATCTGCGATATCCGACTGAAAAGACAAGGCGCGTCGAATGATTCGACACGCCTCATCGGCAAGCGGCCCGGGCGGCGCGTCATACTCTTCGTCTGCAAGCGCCGCTGCGTTTCTCTGCTACGGCAAGCAGGCGATCGCGTCTCGATGCGGGGGCTCCATCGTGATGAGTTGCGGTAAGATCTGCAGGAGCGACGAACATAACCGTGTGGAATATCACATGTTAATTGCCTGTGAACTACCTCGCGGCGCGCAATTGACAAGCGATAATTTGACGTCGCCATAACAATCTATGGCGCAGACGGTTACGTCATCGCGGCGAGCCGGCTGGGGGCAAATATTGAGCTGGCCCGGGTTCACAGTTCCCTCAATCGCGACACACGCCCCGCCGGGCAATATTACACATCGACCGATAACGATATCGCCATAAGCGGCCGTCCGGTTGGATGATAGCGTTGTCCGGATCGCATCTCATACGATGTTCCCGACCGGCGGGCCGAAGCGCGGTGCGATGCGAAAGTGTGAACCAATTGTGAACCCCGCGCGAAACGTCTCGGCCCGCAGGCGTCGGAAATCGGGAGGCTGGATTCCGGAGAACTGTTCGGTTAGACTTCCGGCCTGTCGCGTGGTCCATCCAGCACAATCACCCGAAAGGATAACTGATGAACATATTGCTGATCGGCGGAGGCGGGCGGGAACACGCCCTGGCGTGGAAGATGAGCCAGTCGCCCCTTTGCGACAAACTCTACGCCGCACCCGGAAACCCGGGAATCGCCCAGGACGCCGAATGCGTCGACATCTCCGTTGACGACACAGAAGCGATACTCCAGTTCGCAAAAGAAAACAGCGTGGACCTGGTGGTCATCGGACCGGAAGACCCGCTGGCCAACGGGCTTGGCGACGCAGTGCGCGAGGCGGGGATGCTGTGCTTTGGACCGTCGGCGCAGGGGGCCCGGATCGAATCCGACAAGGCCTACGCAAAAGACATGATGAAATCCGCGTCGGTGCCCACCGCCGAGGCCCGCGTGTTCACCGACATCAAGTCCGCAAAAGACTACGTCCTGTCGCGCGAGCACGGTGTGGTCGTCAAGGCCGCCGGATTGGCCAAGGGCAAGGGCGTAATCGTATGCCCCGAACCGTACCAGGCGGTGAAACCGCTTGAAGACATGATGCTCAGGAACGCGTTCGGGGATGCGGGCAAGACCGTACTGGTCGAGGAGATGCTCATCGGACCCGAAGCGACGATCCTCGCGCTGTGCGACGGTAAGAGCATATTCCCCATGGAGCCCCTGCAGGACCACAAGCCCATCGGCGACGGAGACACCGGGCTGAACACGGGCGGGATGGGAGCCTACAGCCCGGTCCCGATCGTGGATAGAGCAGCAATGGACAGGATCGAATCTGAGATACTCGTGCCGATAGTAGATGCGATGCGGCGCGACTTCGGGCGGTACGAAGGCCTGCTCTACGCCGGGCTAATGTTCACCAACGCCGGACCCAAAGTAATAGAATTCAACTGCCGCTTCGGAGACCCGGAGTGTCAACCGCTGATGATGCGGTTCAAGTCCGACCTGGTCGAAGCCATGGTCGCGACCGCCCAGCACAAGCTGTCCGACGTCGCGATCGAATGGGATCCGCGACCGGCGGTTTGCGTTGTGATGTCCTCGGGCGGATACCCGGGCGACTACGAAAAGGGCTTTGAGATCACCGGCATCGAAGAAGCCGACGCAATGGACGATGTGAAGGTCTTCCACGCGGGCACTGCAATGAAGGGCGGAAAGCTCGTTAACAACGGCGGGAGAGTGCTGGGCGTGACCGCACTTGGCGACACCATCGCCGAGGCTCGCGACCTGGCGTACCAGGCGGTTGAGAAGATTACGTGGGAAGGCTGCTACAACCGCACGGATATCGCAAACAAGGCGCTCTAACGACCGGCCCCTCAAAGGGGATTGCACAGAGTCTTAACGACGTGAAAGGGAAAGGCTGTGAAAGGGTTTCTCACGGTTTTCGGTGTGACTGTCGTACTGGGAGTAGCGGGTTTTTTCGCCAATTTAGCTATCTGTCACCATCGTCAGAAGTCTCGGGTTGATTTCCCCCAGTTGAGGCCGGAATACAAACGGCTGTCAGAAGCCCTCCAGTCTCACCGAGATATGACGGTCGAGATCCGGAATGCGCCCGAACGCACTAACTGGGCCTACGCAGGCGCAGCGATCGGTGCTAGCTGGGGAATCGGTCTGGGCCTGCTCATTGTCGCCGGAACCAGACACCTAAACAGGAGCGATCGACCCGGAAAAGGCAAACGAACGCCCGGGGCGATGCTGTCGCTAACGGTGCTGCTAACCGGTCTGTTCTTCCTGGTCCTGCCGTTGATCGGCCTGTTGGCCCTTAATCTGTACTCCGCCGGACTGCCTCCCGATCACATAACGCTCAATATCGACAAGAAGGTGACGATGAAGCTGGTTCGTATCCCCGCCGGAAAGTTCATGATGGGTTCGCCCGAGTCGGAAACCGGCCGCCGCGATGACGAAGGCCCTCAGCGGGAGGTGACTATCAGCAAACCGTTCTACATGGGCGTTTTTGAAGTGACCCAGTCCCAATGGCACGCGGTTATGGGCTCCCACCCGTGGCAGCGAATGCCCCCCGGAAGCTGGAGCAGCGACAAACCGATCGAGCCCGTAATCTGGAACAAAGCCGACGAATTCTGCAAAAAACTATCGGAGAAAACCGGCATGAAAGTCAGACTGCCCACCGAAGCACAGTGGGAATACGCCTGCCGGTCCGGAACCACGACACGATACTATTTCGGCGATTTGGGCTTTCATGTCATATTCTCCTACGCGTGGCTGGCCGTGGACAAAGACCCCTCCACCGGTAACAGGGAACCGCGCCATGTGGGCCAGAAAATACCCAACCAATGGGGATTGTACGACATGTACGGAAATGTCGCCGAATGGTGTCGCGACTGGTACCAAAAGGACTACTACTCCCTGGCCGGCGACGTTGATCCCGAAAACACTACAGAGTCCGACAAACGGGTGCATCGCGGGGGAACCTTCGGTCACCGGTCGCTGCCCAACTACCGCTCGGCAAGCCGCGACAAGGACGGGCCTGGTGGACCGTGGCGATCAGGCCTCGGTTTTCGGGTGGTGGTTGAACTTGAACAGGATGCGGACTGAGACCATGTTTGGCGCCGGTTTCTTAACAAAAACGTTGTAATTCCAACAGGCCGCTGTTTTAATCAGATTTCTAACCCCGACAGAACAATGAAACGACGTCGTATTAAGCAGAGTAAGGAGAATGTCATGAAGCAGACGAATGGAAGTTTTTGCGTATCTCTGGCCCTGACCGCCGCGGTGCTGTGCGCCGGAATGTTGGCCGGTTGCCAGGCGCCCCCTATCGGCAACCCGAAGATCGCCGTAAACCTGCCCGCCGAACGCAACAGTCCCGACGGAATGGTGCTGGGCAAGGATGGGAACATGTACCTGTCGACCTTCAACTTCGGCGACAAGACCGTTCCCGGCGCCATCATGTACATCGACAAGAACGACAAGCTCAGCAAGTTCGTCGAACTGCCCGACCATCCTGATACGGAGCGAACGTGCCCGCTGGGCATTGACTTCGCATCCGACGGGAACCTCTACGTCGCCGACGCACAGGCTATCGTCGGAGCCGAGGGAGCAATCTCGCGTCTGTTGAAAGTCACGATCGCGGGCGGCAAGCCCGTTTCCGTGGAAACGGTGGTCGACGGATTCAACTTCTCAAACGCAGTGGCGTGCAGAGGCGACGCGGTTTACGTAACGGAGACTTCCCTGGGCATCAAAGATGACACCGGGGTGCACCACAGCGGCGTGTATCGTTTCGCACTGTCCGAACTCAACGGAGCCAAGCCGATCAAGCTCGCCGCCGAAGGCAAGGACAAGCACCTGATCGCACGCCTGGAGACGCGCAATCCGGACTGGGCGGTCGGAGCAAACGGTATGGACTTCGACCCCGAAGGCAACATGTACGTCTGCAACTTCGGTGAAGCGTCAATCGAGAAATTCAAAATGAACGCCGCCGGTACGAAACCCGTCAGCCGCAAAGTATTCGTAAAAGGCCAGGGAATGCTCTGCACCGACGGAATGGACTACGCCGCCGACGGAATGATCTACGTAGCCGACTTCCTCGGCAACGCAGTTCACCAGATCTGCCCGGCGAGCGGAAAGGTCAACACGCTGGCCAAGAATCCCGTGAGCGACGGAACCGACGGACGCCTGGACAAACCGTCTGAATCGCGCCTGCGAGGCAAAAAGGTCTACGTCGCCAATATCGACATTCCGTACGACAACAATGTCGTCGACGCACCGTACACGATATCGGTTATCGAGTTGACCGGTTGCTGCAAATGCAAATGCTGCTGCAAGTGCCCCAAGCCGGCGACCAAGTAAGATCGACGAAATGCTGTGGCCTGACCAGGCTTTTTGAACTTCGAGCCCCGATTTTCAGCAGAAATCGGGGCTCGTTTCGTTGTCGCATTTCGATGCGGCGGGAGATGTTTTTCCCCCGCGAACCGCACACGGGCTTGCCAGCGTGCGTTGAAAGGCTACAATCATTTCAGAAATGTGCGTCGCGAACGCCAACAACGCGTTCGGCCGCTCTGACACATCGCGTCAGGCCGGTTAACACCGTAATCATGAACGTCGTCTGAGATGGTGACCATGAAAGACGAGCATCACTTCATTGCGATTGATCTTGGCGCCGAATCAGGCCGGGCGATGCTCGTCCGACTTGCAGGCGATCGGGCTGACCTGCAGGAGGTGCATCGCTGGCATAACCGCCCGGTGGTGATGGCCGGGACGCGTTACTGGAACCTCCCGCACCTCTTCAATGAGATTCTCGACGCGCTGAAGCTCTGCGCAGCTCGCAATCTGGAACTGACGAGCATCGGTGTCGACGCCTGGGGCGTGGACTTCGGACTGCTCGACTACGCCGGGCGCATGATCTCGCTTCCCGTGCAATACCGCGACTCCCGCACGGAAGGCATTCACGAATACTCCGATCCGATAATGTCGCGCCAGGAGATATTCCTCCGCACCGGTTACGAGCCCTGGGCGATCGCCTCGCTGTTTCAACTGCTGGCGATGCAGCGCGACCACGACAGCGTCCTGGAGATCGCCGAAACCTTCCTGAACTTCTCCGACATGCTCAATTATCTGCTCACCGGTCACGCCGTAAACGAAAGGTCCATCGCCTGCACGTCCGGAATGATGAATGCGAGCGGATGCTGGGACGAGGAGATTATCCGCACGTTCGGACTGAAACGCATAATGTTCGGACCGCTGGTCGAGCCCGGTACGGTGCTCGGACCGCTGAGGGACGACATAAGGCGTCAAACGCAATTAACTGATATTCCCGTAATCGCAGTCGCCGGGCACGACACCGCCTCGGCCGCCGCAGCCGTTCCCGCCGTCGAAGGAGACAACTGGGCGTTCCTCTCGTGCGGTACGTGGAGTGTTCTGGGTGCGTTCCTCGACGAACCGATCTGCACGCCCCACTGCCTGAGTCTGGGCTTCACCAACGAATACACGTATGGGCAATGGTTCCTGGCGAGGAATATTTCGGGCCTTTGGTTGGTCCAGGAACTCCGCCGCAAATGGAACACGCTCGAAGATCCGTTGGACTACGATCGCATGACCAACGAAGCTCGCAGCGACCAGGCCGCTTCCTACGGCGGTCTTATCGATGTGGCTGACCCGTCGCTGACGGCTCCGATAGATATGCAGGAGGCTATCGAAGCATTGCTCGCCGGATCGGGCCAGGACCCGCCAAAGACACGCGGGCAACTTGTGCGATGCGTGCTGACGTCGCTGGCGCTGGAGTACAACGCTCGCCTGGAAACAATGTCCGAGCTTACCGGGCGGAAGTTCGATTCGCTGTACATGGTCGGAGGCGGGATAGCAAACGACCTGCTCTGCCAGCTCACCGCCGATGCGTGCGGGATAAACATCCATGCCGGTCCGACACAGTGCACTGCTATGGGCAATGCGTTGATCCAGGCCGCCGCTCTGAAGATAATCGACGGCCCGCAAGCCATACGCTCGGTCATGCGCGAATCGACCGAAATCGCAGACTACCGTCCTCAATCCGAAGATCAGTGGTCGCAGAAACGAGAAGACTACGCGAAACTCATTTCGCGCAGATAACAGGAGCGCACCGGTAATGGCCAGAACACGCTGTTCGGCGAGGGAACTGATATCTTCGACATCTCCCCGGAACCGCACAGTCACGTTTGGAGTCTGCAGCCCCGCCGATCCGCGCATCGACGACGCCAGCCGGAAGCGCGCGTCCAATATCATCTCCATGGTCGCCGACACTATCGCCCAAAACGTCCGAATGCCTGACGGAACGCCCGTGGACGTAGTGTTTTCCCGCACGCTGATCGACAACGAGAAACAGGCCGACATGATCGCACGCCAGTTCCGCCAGGCCCAGGTCGACGCGATTGTCTGCTGCCCGGACACATGGGCGTTCGCCCAGCTCACTATGATAAGCCTCCTGGCGCAACTGCCAGCCGACACGCCTGTTAACATCACGTGCGGAAACAGCGCACCAAAGCCGGGAGTAGTGTTCGCTCATTCGATTAACGGAGCGCTGGCCCAGGACGGACGCCTGGCCGCGTTGAACGTGGGTTCCTGGCCGGACACGGGCGCGAAACCGAAAATGACCCCTCCAACCGCCGAAGCATTGATCGACTGGTGCTATGCGGCAATGACTTATGCGGGGCTCAAAGGGCGCCGAGCAGTGGTCTTCGGGCACGATTCGATGGGCATGGAAACCGCGATGGCCCACATCATCCCGACGCGCAACACGTTCGGTTTGGAAATCACCAGGCTGGACATGAAACTGCTGTCGGACATGCTGACGCGCGGAGCCTACAGCAGGAAGGAATTGAAACAGCTCGACGCCTGGATCCGAGAGCACGTAGGCAAGCGTCTGGACCTGTCCCAGCCCAACGGTGAGCGAAACTACCGCCGCGGATTGGCGATGTATCTAATCATACGCGACTTGCTGGCCGATATCGACGCGGTGGCGGGAGGGTTCATGAACCAGCTCGAATGGGGTTCGGACCCGCGATGCACCCCCCTTCCGATCTGCGATATCGCCGAATCGCTCCTGAACACCAGCTTCGACCATAACGGTCCGAAACAACCGCTGGCGTTCGGAACCGAAGCCGACGTGCAGGGCGTGATAACGATGCTGGTGTCCAGTTGGCTGACCGGAGGGAACCCGCCCCTGTTCATGGACTTCCGAAAAGTATGGGAGCCCGCGGAAATCCGAACGCTCGCCAGGAAGCTCAAAACACCCTTCAACAGCAAAACGTCCTGGGCGAAAACCGGGTTTGTGGACGGTGACAATTCGGGCTCAGCCTCGCTCGACTGGGCCGGACGGCCGGGAGCATCGGTCGCGAACATAATGAAAAATGTCTCCATGCCCGGAGCCGAGCTGTATTACTTCCCCGGCGGCGGGAACAGCGTTGCATTTATCAGCCCCGGAGGACTGAAGGGAATCGCCTCCAGACTCGCCTACAGCGAATTGTCGGGCATGTTTACGATGATCTGGGACGAGGCGGCGACGATCTCGCTGCCGACCAGGCTCGCCCGCGCGGTCGCCCGATCGTCCAACATCACCTGGCCGCACACGTGGATCGTGCCGAAGTACGCATCCATGACCGAATACAAACAGTACGCCCCGGCTAATCATTTCCACATGATCCAGGATCTGCCCGTGGCGCGTTTTCAACATTGGATGGACCTGACCAATGTGTTGTCGAGCACGCCGTGGCGGAAACGGCCGAGTTTCATCGAAGGAGTCGACCGCCCCCTGCCGCTGCTGCACGTGCTCAATGGAGGCAGCCAATCCGCCAAACAACTCCGCGCCGGACGATAGCAAACGAGGAATCGTGAGAAGACACCAGATATATAGGATCACCGCCTGCCTGACAGCCTGCCTGATTGCAGCGCCCCTCTGCGCTGAAGACCTGCGTAATGTTGAAACAGGGAGGGTAATGCCCGCACTGAAATATGCAGACCAACCATATGTAACAGTCACGCCAAGCGGCCGATGGGTGTGCGTGCTGACTACGGGCAAGGGTCGCGAAGGCGCCGGCGGGCAGCACGTAGCAGCCGCGGTCAGCAACGATCGGGGCAAGACCTGGTCGAAACTAATCGCCATAGAATCCCCAGACGGACCATCGGCTTCCTGGGCGTGCCCGCTGCTTACCAGGTTCGGACGAATCTACGCGTTCTACACTTACAACGGCGACAAAGTGCATCTCGGGCGCGACGACACGCACGGATGGTACGCCTTCAAGTACTCTGACGATGGCGGGCGCACGTGGTCCAAACAGCGACATCGCCTTCCGATGCGCACCACCACGTGCGATACGATACGTCATAAAGGCAAGGTGGTCCATCACTTCTGGGGCATCTGCAAACCGATCACAGTAGGCGACACGGTCTACTTCTCTTTCACCAAGCTGGGCAAATACTTTCTGGGCGAAGGTGAGGGATGGCTGTTCCGCAGTGACAACATCCTCACCGAAAAGGACCCGACAAAGATCCGCTGGGAGATGCTCCCCAAAGGCTCAGGCGGGATAAAGAACGCTAAATTCGGGTCGGTGCAGGAAGAGCACAATCTTGCATCTCTGTCCAAACCGGGACACCTGGCTTGCGTCTATCGCACAACAAAGGGATTCCCCGCGATCTCCTACACTCGCAACGGCGGGACGACCTGGTCTGAACCGAAGGCGATGCGGTACTCGCCCGGCGGGCGCATTATTAGGCATCCGCGAGCCTGCCCCAAGATATGGCGATGCGGGAACGGTAAGTTCCTGTTCTGGTGTCACCAACACGGTGGAAAGACTTACGCCGACCGCAATCCGGTCTGGCTGTGCGGCGGGGTCGAAGTTGAAGGCGTTATCCGATGGTCGCAACCTGAAATACTGCTGTACCACGACAACCCCAAGAAACGGATGAGCTATCCGGATCTGATCGAAATAAAGGATCGCTACTGGGTGACCGAGACGGAGAAGGAAGTCGCCCGCGTCCACGAGATCGATCCATCCCTGCTGTCGGGCCTCTGGTCGCAGTTTGACTGCAAGACGGAAACCAAGCGCGGGCTGGTGGTCGATCTCTCGGGTAAGCAGTTGGCCCGGGCCAGGCGCAACGGCGCGCCCTTGCCGAAACTGGGCGACCTCTCGCAGCGCGGCGGTTTCACTATCGACATGCGGATTCGCATCTCCAATCTGAAAGGCCCGCAGGTGATCGTGGACTCTCGTCAGGGCGGTAAGGGCAAGGGAATAACCGTCGCCAAGACGAAAGACGGAACTCTGGAGATATCGTTCAGCGATGGAGTCCGCAGCGGCCGGTGGTGCGTGGATAAAGGCCTCCTGAAGACAGGTCGCCGACACCACGTCGTTTTCATTGTAGACGGCGGACCGGGCGTTGTCAGTTGCGTAGTCGACGGGCAATTCTGCGACGGCGCGACACACCCGCGCCAATTCGGATGGGGACGATTCGACCGCAGGATCGGGTCTGTCGGGGGCGGGAGAATCAAACTCCCGCCCGACACCGGCGTGGAGATCGTTCGCCTGCGCGTCTACGACCGCTATTTGCGTACGAGCGAAGCGGTGGCCAATTTCCGCGCCTTGGCGGATCAGAACTCCAACTGATCGACCCAGGCGGGATAGCGGCAGTCCTCGACCGCATCGTACTGAGGCATGTACGGTTTTATGTCGAGCACTTCGGTCCCGTCAATCGCATCAAGCCCTTCAACGCTCAGTACCGCACCGTCCACGCCCAGCAGCTTAACAGCGGTTACGCCGATCGGAGTCGGGCGCCACGGACACCGAGACGCAAACACGCCGACTTCCGGAGAACTGTCCTTGCCCTGGGGAGTAACTTTCATTCGAACCTTCCCCATGTTGTCCATCGCGTAGACCACGAGAACGTGAGAGAAGTCCTCAAGCCCGGAAAGTCCGTCTGCGTAGTCGCCGTTAACATGGATTTCGCAGCGGCTGCGGCGCCACTGTCCCCACTGGTGGGCGGTGCGATCCGATACGACACGGCCTATGACGCATAAGTCCATAGATCTGCTCCCTTCGCAATACTGCAATCATACAGTCCGCAGTGCGACAGTTCCATACGCCGGAGCGTTCCAGGGGCCGCATGGCAATGTCGCGCTCGATAAGGTATAAACACCGCTGTTTTCCAGAGCGCAGGCTCAGTACACATTCGCCCGCGGTCATGCGGGGCGGGAAGGTGAGGCCGATAAAGTGGCGAGAAGTATTTATATCGCGGGCGCCGAAGCAGGCAGCGGGAAGTCGATCATCGCTCTTGGCGTGATCAATCATCTGGCGGCCAGGGGACATAGCGTCGGGTTCTTCCGCCCGGTAATACGCGCAAGCAGCGACTCACCGGACAATCTGATCGGCCTGATAGCCGCTCGTTACGGTCTGGGTGACGATCGCGAACGCTTCTGGGGCGTCACCCACAAGACAATGCGACGCCTCGTGGTGGACGGAAAAACAGATGAAATGCACTCCCGGATCATCTCCAAGTACAGGGACATCCAAACCGAATACGATTATGTCGTCTGCGTGGGCACCGACTACACCGGAATCGCCGCCCCGCTGGAGTTCGACTTCAACGCCGACATCGCCAACAATCTGAACTGCCAGGTCCTCCCCGTTGTAAACGCGGCCGACAAGACCCCCTCCCAAACCGTCGCGGCAGTCGGGGTAATGCTCGAGTCATTGGATGCGCAGAACTGCGATGTGCTGGCGACAGTCGCCAATCGCACCGATCCGCAACAGGCCCAGGCCGTTCGCGACGCGCTTGACAAGAGCAATCGCGTGACGGGTCGGGTTTACGTGCTTCCGGAGGATCCGATGCTGTCGAACCCCACGGTCGGGGAAATCGCGGCTGCTCTGGACGCAACACCGCTGACTCCCACCGCCGAAGGGCTCCGCCGCGAAGTGGACTCATTCATAATCGCCGCGATGGGGCTGGCTAACGTTCTGGACCACATTGAGGACAACTGCATGATAATAACGCCCCACGATCGCGCCGACGTCGCGATAGGCGTTATTCTGGCGGATGCTGCGACTACTTATCCGCGCGTAGCGGGCCTGCTGCTAACCGGAGACATCCCGCACGTTCCGCAGGTGCACCGCCTGCTCGAGGGCCTGGGAAAGCAACGAGTACCAATTCTTTCGGTAAGCACCGACACATTCACCGCAGCCATGCAGGCCGCCGGAGTAGTCGGAACGATCAAACCCGAAAGCGAGCGCAAGATCGCAGCCGCTCTCAAACTCACCGAGAACCATATGCCCTTGGACGAACTCGGCGAGCAACTGTCAATCACGCGGTCCGACCGCATGACGCCGCTGATGTTCGAATACGAACTTCTGCACAGGGCGAAATCCGACCGCAAGCGAATAGTCCTTCCCGAAGGCTCCGACCCGCGCATTCTACGGGCGACTGAGATCCTGCTGCTCCGCAACGTGGTCGACATTACGCTGCTCGGGGTCGAGGAGGAAGTACTGTCAGCCGCAACCGCATTGGGAGTATCCATTGAAGGCGTCGACATCGTCGACCCGTTGACTTCGCCCTGGCGAGAGGACTTTGTCGAGCGATATGTCGAGTTGCGCAAGCACAAGGGCGTAGTGCCCGACGCCGCCAGAGACACGATGACCGACGTGAGCTACTTCGGTACGATGATGGTCCAGGAAGGGCTCGCAGACGGAATGGTCTCCGGAGCCGCACACACCACCGCACACACGATTCGCCCGGCGTTCCAGATAGTCAAGACCAGACCGGGATGCGAACTGGCCTCCAGCGTGTTCCTGATGTGCCTGGAAGACCGCGTCGTTGTCTACGGAGACTGCGCGATCAACCCGAATCCCACCGCAGAGGAATTGGCGCAGATCGCGCTCAGTTCGGCCGAGACGGCGAGAATGTTCGGTATTGAGCCCCGAGTGGCGATGCTGTCGTATTCGTCGGGCGAATCCGGATCCGGCCAGGACGTGGATCGCGTTCGACAGGCCACGGAAAAGGTCCGAGAACTCTCACCGGACCTGGAGGTCGACGGACCGATGCAATACGATGCGGCGTCGGACCTGAGCGTCGCAAAGAAGAAAATGCCCGACAGCAAGGTCGCCGGACGCGCCACGGTGTTCATCTTCCCCGACCTCAACACGGGCAACAACACCTACAAAGCCGTCCAGCGAACCGCGGGTGTGGTGGCTATCGGACCGGTGATGCAGGGCCTGAAGAAACCCGTAAACGACCTGTCCCGCGGCTGCACCGTCCCGGACGTGGTCAACACGGTGGCGATAACGGCAATCCAGGCCCAAGGCTAGCTCTCGATCTCCCGATCGCAAACCGGATGGCGGAATCCCGTCTTTGACTGATGCGTGATCGGGTGTTATATTGCCTGCAAATCGACTCGGGGCCGCCCCACCGGGAACACATAACAAACGATGAATGAAACACCACCAAGCCGCGCCAAGAGCATGATGAAAGACATATTCATTGCTCTGGCGATACTTCTCGGACTGAGTGCGGTATTTGTCTTCACAAATCTTGACATGGATTTTGAGTCGTTATTCTGGAGTGCGGAGGTCAACACGTTTGTCAAACGCACCGAGCCGTGGTACTTCCTGTATAAATACAGTCGTATTGTTCCATGCGTTGTCATTTCGGGTTTTCTGGCGGCTTTGGTTGGAGGGTTTTTTGCAAACAACCTGAAGAAGCACCGCAAGATGGCGGTATATGCGATTGCAGTCGCCGCGATCGGACCCGGGCTGATCACGAATCTGATGCTCAAAGAGCACTGGGGCCGCCCAAGACCATACAACGTTATCGAATTTGGCGGAACTGCGGAATACATCCCGTTATTTGTCAAAGGCCCTTACGTGCCGAATGAAAAACGCATGGCGCGCCTGAGCAGGAAGACCGGACTATTCTGGGATCTGTACAAGAAATACTACCCCCCACAGGGCCTTCACAACTCATTCCCGTCAGGACACGCTTCATTTGCCTTCTTTATGTTTATCTTCTTCTTCATCTTGCGAAACACAAAATACAAACGTCGGGCATTCTGGGCTGTGATGATATACGGAGGGCTCGTAGGTTTTGGACGCAATGTGCAGGGCGGGCATTTCCCATCCGATATACTCTGGTCCGCCGGAATTGTATATCTGACTGCACTCATTCTTTATTACCTGATGGGTATGGACAAATCCATCTGGTATGAAAGGCACCTGGAGCCCGCGAGTTCACGTGAGAATACAGACGAAGCGCCCGGCGGCGCCGTTGAGTGAAATAAACGAGGCCCGCCACTTCCGTGACGGGCCTTGTTTCAAACGAGACCGACGGGATTCGAACCCGCAACCTCCGGATCGACAGTCCGGTGCTCTAACCAAATTGAGCTACGGTCCCGTGCGTCTGGTCGCCGCCGATGGTGTGACAACCACCAACCGCGGGTCACGTAATATACAGCTTATCTCGCCTGTGTCAATGCCCCCCTGAGCTAAAAGTTCAAAAAAGTGCTCTCCCCCTCCTCATGCTCGTCCGATCCAGCCGGAGAACGTGAAGCGCAAGAAGAAACCCCGATTCTCATCGGGGTTTTCACTTGTCGCAGAGCGATGGTTCGATATTCCACCGTCGGTTACGGTTATCAGGCGTATTGCGGTACGCCGTCGTATTCGAATGTACCTTCCCACGGGCTTGGCCCGCGAGCGATGACGGTCCGTTCGGCCGCCTCAAGGTGATCGAGGTATTCGGCAAGTTCCACGCTGTTGAACTGCGAGAGAAAACCCGGGTCAGCACTTCGATTGAACCGAAGTATTCCGTCTATTATTTCGCGTTTCGTCATTCCAATTGCCTCGATGTCCCTTTGACGTTACAAGCCCCTCCCTATTACTGATATTTCTTATCGTCCGGGAACGCCTCGAAGCATTAGCCCGGATTTGCTGGTTCCGGTCACACTCTTGAGTACAATAGCCCATTGTCGGATGATATGCGCGAGAACTTGTCGACGCCGACAGGCCAGGCGCCCCGGGCAAACTAAGGGGCGCAGAACTCTATTCGCTCAGTTTCAGCCAATAGCGTCGAGCCTGGAACGTTAAACACCAGGATACAAACAGAAACTCAGGAAGAGGAGCATTCAGTCATGAAACATCTGGCTCTCGCATTCGTTATCGCCCTCGCCATGCAGGCGTCCGTGTCCAACGCACAGTACGACCCGCATCCCAAGAACGTCACCTATACCGAGGACTTTCGCGGACAGTTTCATTTCAGCCCCAAATCGGAATGGATGAACGATGTTAACGCGTTGATGTATCATGACGGCAAGTACCACATGATCTACCAGTGGGGCAAGCGGATTCGTCACGGCGGGTACGCGACCAGCAAGGACCTGCTGCACTGGACCGATGAAGGCGTGGCGCTGATCCCCCAAAAGACCTTCCTGCCGAAGGAAACCAAGAACGTAAGCGGGCACCAGGTCTATTCCGGCAGCGGTGTTGTGGTCTCGGGCGAAACCGCAGAAAAGATCACCGGATCGAAAAAGGAAGCCATGGTCGCCATCTACACCGGCACGGCGTCGGGCACGTGCCTGGCCTGGAGCAATGACGGCGGGAAGAAATGGCACGATTACAAAGCCAATCCCGTAGCCAACCCCACTCGCGGCGCCAATCCGCGCGATCCGCACGTATTCCTGTACGAGCCCACGAAAACGTGGATATTGGCGATCTTCGAACGCGGGACAACCTTCTACGGTTCCAAGGACCTGATCAAGTGGGAGAAGCTCAGCAATATCCGGTTCGGTTTCGAATGCCCGGACATCTACGAAATCCCGCTCGACGGCGACAAGAGCAAGGTGAAATGGGTGCTGCAGGACGCCAACGGTTCTTATCTTGTCGGACAGTTCGACGGGAAAACGTTCACAAAGGAGCAGGACAAGCTCGTCATGGACGTCGGCCCGGACTTCTACGCCGCACAAACGTTCTTCCGCCCGAACCTGCCGACCAAGGCGCTGCTGCAACTCGCCTGGCACGATCACTGGAACGGGGGCGTGGGAGAAAAGGGCTGGGAGCGACACGCGACGTTCCCGGTCGAAGTGGGCCTGGTGACCTACGAAGGAAAAATGCGCATAACCCGCACACCTATCGCAACGATCAAGAATCTCTACAAGGGCACGAAGACCTGGAAGAACGAAACTCTTAAGGAAGGCAAAAACTTCCTGGAAAACACCAAGTCCAAAACGTTCGACATGACAGCCGTGTTCGACCTGAAAGAGACCAAGGCGACGGAAATCAACTTCCAGATCGCCAATATAAAGCTCAAATACGACATCAAGAACAAGATGTTCCACGGCATGCGATCGCACCGCAATAAACCCGTTCCGGACAAGCCCAAAGCCCTCAAACCCGACGCCAACGGCGTTTTGACCGTCCGCATGCTGGTTGACTGGTCTCAGCTCGAAGTTTTCTCAGCCGGCGGGGTGTTCTCGTATTCGGCGAATCTCCCGTTTACGCCCAAAGACTCAAGCCTGGGCCTCACGTCCGCCGGAGGCGACGTGAAACTCGTCTCGATGACAATGAACGAAGTCGGACGCATCTGGCCGGAGGTCAAGGACAAGAAGTAGAGGCGCCGATTTCCCGGTGTCGCTTGAATTGAATCAGAGTTTCCTCGTCGCCAGGCGGAGAAAATGCTTGCTGATCTAGCGATTCGCGATGAAACTGTCGCAAAGGTCGCCGATGATCGTCGGCTGGAGAACTCGGGGAGAAAGGACATGCTTTCGATGAAATACGCTATATCGCTGGTTCTGGTAGTCGCCGCATCAGTCTCCGCCGCCGA
Source organism: Phycisphaerae bacterium (assembly GCA_030745875.1). Taxonomy (GTDB): domain Bacteria; phylum Planctomycetota; class Phycisphaerae; order SM23-33; family SM23-33; genus BS750m-G57. The sequence continues at coordinate 58,812 of JASLNT010000050.1, read as the reverse complement.
CTGGCCGCAGTTCCACGGACCGAATCGCGACAACAAATCCCTCGACAAGGGGTTGTTGAAGAAATGGCCCGAAGGCGGTCCTTCGCGCGTCTGGGAGACCGCGGGAATCGGCGAGGGATACTCGACTGTTGCAATCGCCGCCAAGAGAATCTACACCACCGGGAGTATCGATGGCGATTGCGTCATAACCGCAATGGATATGAACGGAAAGAAGGTCTGGACCAGGAAGAACGGGCGGGCCTGGAAGAAGTCGTATCCCGGGACCCGCTCCACTCCGACGATAACCGACGGGCTGCTCTATCACCTCAGCGGGATCGGGAATCTCGCATGCCTCAAGGCCGACAACGGCCAGCCGGTCTGGTCGGTTGACATCATGAAGAAATTCGGCGGGCGCAACATCATATGGGGTCTGGCCGAATCACCGCTCGTATTCGACGACAAGGTTATCTGCACGCCGGGCGGCCCGGATGTCAGCATGGTCGCCCTGAACAGGAAGACCGGTAAGGTCGTCTGGACGTGCAAAGGCTCCGGCGACAAGCCCGGTTACGCCTCGCCGATACTGATTGAGTACAAAGGGCTCAGGCAGATTGTAACGGCAATGTCGGAGTCGATAGTCGGCGTGCGGGCCTCTGACGGAAAACTGCTGTGGAGGTATCCGCACAAGGTCTACTTCGATGAAAACATCACAACGCCGATCTTCCACGAGGGTTTTCTAATCGTCTCGGGCTGCGTCAGGAAGGGAACCACCTCGCTGCGACTCGGAGTTTCGGGCGACAACTGTTCGGTTAAACTGCAGTGGCATAACAGGACGCTCGACAACAAGCAGGGAGGGATCATTCTGGACAATGGCAGGCTCTACGGATACGCCGAATTGGGCAACAGGTCCGCGCCCTGGATATGCGTTGATTTCAAGTCGGGCAAGAACATCTCCAAGTCCTTTCCCGTACGATCCTCGTATAAATACCCCAACGCCTGCCTCACCTTCGCCGACGGGATGTTCTACCTCTACTCGGACGATGGAAAAATGGTCCTAGCCAAACATACCGACACCGGGTTCGAAGTCACCGGGCGTCTCAAGATCAAGGATTGGGGCAAGAGGCCCACCTGGGCGCATCCCGTCGTGTGCGGCGGGAGGCTCTATATCCGCTATGGTGATAAACTCGGCGTTTATGACGTCGCCGGGAAATAAACGGCGCCGACGAAGACGCCCTTCCAAACAAGGTTCCCATAATATGAGTAACATGAAAAGATGTGTTCTGTCCGTTTTGTTTGTGTCATTATCGACCGCTGCTTTCGGAGCCGGGATCGACACTAAGGCGATAAAGTCCGACATGCAGTTCTTCACGGACGCAAGCTGCAGCCGGTTGAAGACCAGCGTAAAGGTCAAAGATATCGGCCGCTTCAAGAGCAAACTGCTCAAGAAAGCCTCTGGCGAGATGCTCAAGGACAAGTACGACAGGACGTATCGAGCTGCAAGCTACCAGGCGTATCCTTCGCCCCGCGAACTGGGGAGGGTCTTAAAGCTGGGCTCGGGCTTCAGCCGTTACGAGAATATCACGGGCATGTACCTGGAGGCGGGGCAAAACGCGGTCTTCGTAGGCGACACGTCTGGGAAGAGACTATCGCTGCTGATCCCCGAATGGATGCGAAAACCGCCGAAAGGATACAACCCCTGGAAGGACCGCGGCGGATGGGGTCTGCACCGTCAGCAGTTTGAACTGAAGACGGGCCTGAACGTGATCGACGTGAAGAAGGCGGGCAACGCATACGTCAGCTATTTTGACGACGACGCCGACAAGGCGCCCAAGGTGACCGTTCACTTCCTCACCGGAAAAGTGAACGGATTCTTCGACATCGCCAAACACACCAACAAGGACTGGGACCGCCTGCTGGACAACGCCGTAAGCCCCGTCCTGGACGCTCGGGGCAAGCACATCCAGGTCGCCTATCCGGTTGAATGGTTCAACGTCTACACCCGCAGCAAGGGCGTCAAGCTGATCAACAACTACGACACAATGCTCAACCATCACTACACGCTGATGGGGCTGGTCAAGTACAAGAAGCTGCCCCGGAATCGCATCCTGGCGCGAGTTAACTTCCACTATTACATGTTCCGCGATCGTGACGGGATGGCGTATCTGGGCAACAAGGGCACTATGCGAATGGTCGCAGACCCCAGCGTGGTCGTCGTCGGCGACCCGTGCTGGGGCTTCTGTCACGAGGTCGGGCACGCAATGCAATTGCGCCAGATCACATGGGGCGGAATGACCGAAGTCAGCAACAACATTCTCACGCTCTACACCTGCATCAAAATGGGCAACGCCAGCCGCCTGAAAAAATCCCGAAAGTACGCTGCGGCGCGCAAGAACATTATCAACGCGAATCCGAAAAAATCGTATCTCGCCGTCGGCGACGTATTCCAACGCCTGGTCCCGTTTTGGCAGCTGCATCTGTACTTCTCGCGAAACGGCAAGGCGGATTTCTACGCCGACGTTATGGAAAAGATGCGACTTACCCCCGATGCGGGCCGAGGAAACGATTCGATCAAAAACCAGTTTGAGTTCGTGAAGATATGCTGCGACGTCGGCGAGACGGACCTGACGGATTTCTTCGACAAGTGGGGATTCTTCTGGGTCGGCGACCTGAAGCTAAAGGACTATCGCAACTACGAATTCAAGATCACCAGGAAGATGGTGGACGACGCCAAATCGTATATCGCCAAGAAGAAATACAAGAAACCGACCACGGACATCACTCTGATCGAAGACTGACTTGTCACCCGCCGCGGGGGCGTTCAGCACGCGGCGTTGACAACACTATCGCCTTGGACAAGAATACAATCCGCGCTTTTCATATGTTTACGGGAAACTCTTAGGAACTGGCGAAATGAAAATGAAGAAGCTGCTGATCGCGTTGACAACCGCCCTTGCAACAACTCTCCCGGCCTGCACGTCGGCGCCTCAGCAGACCGATGTGAAATACCTCGTCGCGCCGAAAATCCCGATCAAGGCTCGCGCCTTCAGCCTTAAGGACGTTCGACTGTCGGACGGGCCTTTCAAGAGCGCCATGGACCTCGACGCCAAATACCTGCTTGAGCTTGAGCCCGACAGGCTCCTGGCGCTTATCCGGAAGCGAGCCGGCCTGGAGCCCAAAGCCGAGGATTACGGCGGGTGGGAGCGCCTGGGGCTTACCGGGCACATACTCGGGCATTACATGTCGGCGTGTTCGATGATGTACGCCGCGTCGGGCGACAAACAGTTCGCCGACCGGGTCAACTATATCGTCGACGAACTTGAGATCTGCCAGAAAGTCTACGGAAACGGATACGTCGGCGGAGTTCCCGAGGCCAAGCGGATCTTCGCGGAACTCGCAGCCGGTAAGATCGAAGCCAAAAAGTTCGGCCTGAACGGGGGATGGGTCCCGTGGTACAACCTTCACAAACTGTACGCCGGGCTCGTCGACGCGCATCGTTACTGCAACAACGAGAAGGCCAAGACGATCGTAGTGGCGATGACCGACTGGGCCGACAAGGTCACCGGCAAGCTGACCGCCGATCAGTTCGAGACCATGTTCCAATGCGAAATCGGCGGAATGAACGAAGTGCTCGCCGACATCTACGCCTTAACCGCCAGACCCGAGCACCTGAAACTGGCGACCCGCTTCAATCACAGGTTCGTGCTCGATCCGCTGTCCAAACGTCAGGATCGCCTTGAAGGCCTGCACGCAAACACGCAGGTCCCAAAGGTCGTCGGAGCGGCCAGGCAGTACGAACTTACCGGGAACCGGGACCTCCGCACGGCTGCCGAATTCTTCTGGGAGGAAGTCGTGCGAAATCGATCCTACGTCAACGGAGGCAACAGCGAACGCGAACATTTCCGCTCCAAGGGCGAGCTGTGGAAGCGTTTGACCCCAAGCACCGCCGAAACATGCAACACGTATAACATGCTGAGACTGACGCGGCATCTGTTCGCATGGACGGCTGACACTCAGTACGCCGACTACTACGAGCGGGCGCTGTACAACCACATACTGGCGTCTCAGGAACCCGGGAAAGGCGCCACGATCTACTTCTGCTCGCTCAAGCCCGGGCACTTCCACACCTACAACTCGCCGGACAACAGTTTCTGGTGCTGCACGGGCAGCGGCCTGGAAAACCACGTAAAATACGGCGACAGCATCTACTTCCACGACGACAAGAGCCTGTACGTGAACCTGTTTATCGCCTCGGAGCTGACTTGGCGAGCCAAAGGCCTGAAAATCAGCCAGCAGACGAAATTCCCCTACGAACCGAAGACCCGTTTCGTATTCGACTGCGACAAACCCGTCCGGGCGGCGTTGAAGATCCGCCATCCGTCCTGGGCAGGACCGGTCTTGAAAATCACCGTCAACGGTCGGAAGGTCGATACATCCAGCAAGCCCGGACAGTATCTCTCGATCGACAGGTTGTGGAGCAAAGGGGATACGGTAAACGTTGCTCTTCCGATGAGCTTGCGGTTGGAGGCAATGGAAAACGCACCGCAAAGAGTCGCGATCATGTACGGTCCGATCCTGCTGGCCGGGCAACTTGGACGCGCCGGATTCACCGGCGAGATGCCCTACGCCCAGGTCGAGCACCGGGCCTACAACGGGACCCCAACCCCGGACGTACCGGACCTGACGGCTGTCGGCAAACCGGTGGACCAGTGGGTAAAGCCCATCGCCGGAAAACCGCTCGAATTCAAGACCGTCGGTGTCGGCCGCCCCGCCGACATCTCGCTGATCCCCTTCTACAAAGCCCACCATCAGCGGTACACCGTCTATTGGGACCTGACTACCGAGCAGGCCTGGAAAGCCAAAGACGCCAAACGCAAAGACGCCCGGGCGATATTGAAGGATCTAGCCGCCCGCACTGTCGACAGCGTAACGCCTTTGGAGAGATCCGAGAAGGCTCACAACTTCAAGGACTCCGAATCGATTATCGCCCGAGCCGACGATCAACCCGCCAGATACGCCCGCGACGGAGCCTGGTTCTCCTACGACATGAAGCTCCCGGCCAGTCGAGTGGCCGACATGACAGTCACGTACGTCGGAGCCGAAGACTGCGAGTTTGACATCCAGGTCGACAAACGCCAGATCACAACCCAAACGTTCAAAGCAAAGAAGAACGCCAAGCCCTTCAACGTCACGTATACGATTCCGATGGATCTGTGCGAGAAGAAAGACAAGGTTACCGTCCGGTTTCAGGCGCGCAAGGGCAAGGCAACCGGCAGAGTGCTCCAATGCCGCCTGGTCAAACGGAAGAACTGACCCTTGGCCCAATGAACGCCGCTGATTGGATGTTGAAAACTCCGAATTCCGGAGACACCTTCAATCCTGTCCGGCGCGACAGTTTACCAATCATCCGTGCGGAACGGAGCGGCTGGCAGGTTGGCGCCGTTGTAAAGCGTGCCGTGGGCGGTGTTCATAGTGAACAAGTAACGCGCCGCAACGGGCTGCTTGACTTCCTTGGAGCTCAGGACGACTTTATCGCCCTGGATCTTTGCATCCGCCCAGACCCATTTCTTGTCGGCTCCGGCGATGGCGAAGCCTTTGAGGGCGTCCACAGGTTTGGGGTCCTCAATATTCTTTTTACCGCGTTCTTTCAGGGCGGCCTTGAGGCCCTTGCAATGGTCAAAGGTGATCGTCGCCTTACCGTCTTTGAACTCAGCGGACTTGAATAGCGGCCCGGAATAGACGAGGTCTTTCTTTCCGTAGTCCTTAGCGAGCGCCCAGAGCGCCAGGCGCCGGCCGACGTCGTACTTATTGAGAGGATGAATGTTGCGAGGATCACCAATGTCGGTCAGGACCGCCATCCCTGTGTTGGGCAGCGTGAGACATTTTCGCTGTGCTTCTCGGACTTTCGCCCAACCGTCACCGCCGGCGGGATTTGCGTTGGGAGCCCTGAAACTGGCGAGCTGTGCGAAATAGAGCGGGAAGTCGCCTTGGGCCCAGACCTTCTTCCAGCCTTCATAGAGAGCCTTCTTCTTCTGGAAGTAGGTTTCACCCTCGCCGCCGTTGGATTCGCCCTGGTACCAGATTGCTCCGCGGATCGCGTAAGGCGCCGCGGTGGCGCCCATCCCGTTGAACATTCCCGAGTAACCTCTCGGCTTCCAATTCTTGTCGAATCCCTTCATGACGTCGTAACCCTCTTGAGGTATCCAGGGCTCAATTCTGCAGCCGCCCCAGTTGCAGCCAATCAGGCCGACGGGCACGCCGAGCTCTTTGTTGATTACGGTGGCGAAGTAGAAACCGGCGGCAGTGAAGTGGCCGACCGTCTTGGAAGAGCAAACAGTCCAGGGCATCTTGACTGCGGTCTTCCTGACAGGCTGTTTGGCCTGTTTATGCGGGAACTTGATGTGACGAATCAAGCCGAGCTCGTCTGGCTTGACGTGCTTGGGCATAATGCTGCCGCCGTAACCGATTCCCTCGCGTGTGACTGTCTGCTCCATATTCGATTGACCCGAGCAGAACCAGACCTCGCCGACGAGGATGTCGGAAAGCGTGATAGTGGCGCCGTCACCGGTTATGGTCATTTTTTGCGGCTTCTTGTCGACCTTAAGCGATTTGAGCTTCAGGCTCCACGCGCCATTCTTGTCGGCCTTGGTCTTGGCGGTTTGCCCTGCGAAGGCGACGCTCACCGCCGAGTCGGGCTTGGCCCAACCCCAGACAGGAACTTCCATCCCCTGCTGCAGAACAGCATGGTCGGTGAACATAGGCGAAAGCTCGAGCCCCTGGGCCAGCGGAGCCGTAACGGTTAGCGTCAGCAGCAGTAAGATTGCAATGGAGAGTTTTTTCATTGTGGTTTTCCTTAAGTCTCTTAGATGTAATGTCAGAACCAGCCTGTCTATTAGAAACGGTCGATCCATTGTTTTCTTGCCGGCTTGTCTTTTTCCTACCGGCTTCGATCAAGGGATGCAATACTCCATCACGCCTTCCGTATGCACGAAACTTCATAATTACGTATTGTATCCCTCGGCCTGGATACCCGCCGTTAGGTTTTCGCCGTCGCCGCCTGCCGGCTCCCTACTGCCGCGCCGTTATGCCAATCGCTTCCTCCGGCGGCGAATAACGGCGCCCAGGCCCAGCAGCAACGCCGCTGCGGTCGCCGGTTCGGGTGTGACGCTCAATTCGCCGATGGTGTACAACTCCGAGGTGTCCCAGTCCAGTCCGTCGCTCAGTTCGGGCAGGTTGACTTCGTCAAACGTTGCACCCGCCAGGGCGCCCCAGTTGAGTATGTCGAACGTGTCGCCGCCAGCGGGAGTGAAATCGCCGATCAACGCCACATCAAGCGTTCCGCTCAGTGTCAGAACGCCGGCCACGTTCAGGCAGTCGTGCTCATCTCCGATGAGCATTCCGCCGAGTTCGATTTGAAGCGAGGAAAACGGTCCGAACACCACATCGCCGCCGAAGTCCAACTCGCCGGGGCTCGAGCCCGGGCAAAGGTCGCCTTCGAAGTAGTTCGTACCCGTCCCGATAAAGCTGCCCGACCCGGAGACCTCGCCGAAGTACACCGCGCTCGATCCGGCGCTGATGCGAACCGAGCCGTCGTTAACCAGATCGTCGTAGAACGTTGCGTTTCCGGCGCCGGAAATCACGATTCGCCCGCTTTCCTCGTTGTCGATATCGCCGAAGATATCCGACGTCCCGAAGCTCAGGGCCACCGAACCGGCGTTGGTAAGGCCTCCAGCAAATCGTAACATGGCGTTACGCCCGGTGATCAGCCCCGTAGACGCTGCGTTCGTCAGATCGCCGGTGAACTCAACCTCGCCGCCGATCGCTTCGATACTTCCGGCGTTGCTGTTGCCCAAACCGCTGAATCGCAACTGCTCGCCGGTGCCGGCGCGGACCTCGCCGGCGATTTCGTTAACCAGCATCGCGCTGATGCGGCCCGTGCCGGATATCTCGCCGCGGTTGGTCACAACCCCGCCGCTCAGTACTGAAGCCAGCGATTCCAAACGCACCAGCCCGTCGTTGGCCAGTTCCCCGCTCAACAGGGATCCGCGATCAAGCGTTATCATTCCTTCGGCGTTAACTGTGGTCGTGTTAGTCACCTCGACCGCCTGCCCGCTCGACAGTTCCACAGTGCTCCCCAACTGCCCGCCGGCGCCGATTGTCAGATCGCCGTCGGTCAGGACGAACGTTCCGCTGTTGAACGTAAATTCGCCGTACGCCTGTAGAGAGCCCGCCGAGAGCCTCCCGCCGTTCAACGTCAGATCCGAAAGACTGTCGATCGTCAGCGTCCCGGCGACAGACAGGGTTGTCCCGGAACCCAGCGTCGGGTTTGAGCCGAGGAATTCGCCCGGGGCTACGGAGAAATCTCCGGTGCAATTGACCCAGCCGGACGTAAAGTTCGCCGTGCCTCCGGAATTGACCATCGCGGCGGCCGAGACGGTTCCACCGCTGACGTTCAGCGTACTTCCGGACATTAGTTCAAGCGTATCGCCGACAGACAGGGTCATCGCGGGACCCAGAGTCACGCTGGAGCCCAGGAATTCGTCCGTACCAAGAGAGAATTCTCCGGTGCAATTGAGCCGGCCGGACGTGAAGTTCACCGTACCGCCGTCATTTATCATCAACGCGGCCGAGATGTTTCCGCCACTGACGTTCAGCGTGCCGCCGGACCACAGTTTAAGCGTATTGGTTGCATGGACAGAACCGTCGTTGCTGATCGTCAACTCGCCTGTCCCACCGGCGGAACTCGACGAACCGCCGATATACAGGCTATTCGAGTTCGCCCAGGTCGATCCCGCCCCGTCCACCGTCGCGGCGCCGACCGAGCCGCTGGAATATCCAATGTATCCTGTGGAGTTCGATACGCCGCCGCCGTCGACAACGCTGAATTCGCCCGCGGCGTCAGAACCGATTGTGAGGCTGCCGGCGGCGCCGACAGCCGCTCCGCCGACGACAACTTCTCCGCTGCTGGTCGTGTCCAACGTTCCTTCGCGCCAGACCTCCAACTGCATCCCGACGCTGACCAAGCCGCCGTTATCGACAGTGACCTGCCCGGCTCCCCCGGTGGAATTGGACCAACCGCCGATATACAGACCGTCCGAATTTGCCCAGGTCGATCCTGCGCCGGCCACCGTTACTGTACCGCCCGAGCCGGCATGGAGCCCGACGTAGCCGTATGCGCTCGACACCGCGCCGCCATTGAGAACGTTCAGCGTGCCTGTGCCGTTGACGCCGACCAGGAGGGAACCCGAGTTTGTCCAGGTCGATCCCGCACCGTCCACGATCACTGTACCGTCCGAGCCGACATAGCGCCCGACGTAGCCGAAGGTGTTCGACACCGCGCCGCCATTGAGAACGTTCAGCGCGCCTGTGCCGTTGGAGCCGACCATGAGGAAACTCGAGTTTGTCCAGGTCGATCCCGCACCATCCACAGTCACCGTACCGTTCGAGCCGACAGCGTAGCCGACGTAGCCGGCGGTGTTCGACACCGCGCCGCCATTGAGAACGTTCAGCACGCCCGCGCCATTGGCGCCGACCTTGAAGGATTGCAAGTTTGTCCAGGTCGATCCCGCCCCATCCACAGTCACCCTACCGTCCGAGCCGACAGAGGTCCCGACGGAACCGGACTTGTTCGACACCGCGCCGCCATTGAGAACGTTCAGCACGCCCGTGCCATTGGCGCCGACCTGGAAGAAACTCGAGTTTGTCCAGGTCGATCCCGCACCGTCCACCGTCACTGTACCGTCCGAGCCGACATAGCGCCCGACGTAGGCGTAGGTGTTCGACACCGCGCCGCCATTGAGAACGTTCAGCGCGCCCGTGCCGTAGAAGCCGACCTGGAGGAAACTCGAGTTTGTCCAGGTCGATCCCGCACCGTCCACCGTCACCGTACCGTTCGAGCCGGCTTCGTAGCCGACGTAGCCGTCGGTCGACTGCAGTGTCAAAGCATCGGAGATGTGCATTGAGCCCTCGCCGCCGTATCCGGCGCCCATTGGTCCCGAACCGTCGGCGTCCAGATTCACAGTGATGTCCTGCCCGGGTCCGTCGATCGTCAAGACTTGCGTCAGACCGTTTGCCGCGTCGAACACAAGATTGACATCACTTACCAAACTATTGGTGTTGATCACGCCCACGCCGCTCAGATTATCCGCGGCGCTCTGGAGCAATTCGGTTGTGAGCGTACCGTTATCGAAGTTCACCGCACCGCCGTTATTTATCACCGACGCAGCCGAGACGTTTCCGTCGCTGATGTTCAGCGTGCCTCCGGACCAAAGTTTAAGCGTACCCGTTACATTGACAGAACCACCGTTGCTGACGGTCAGTTCGCCTGTGCCCCCGGAACTATTCGAACCGGCGATATACAGAGCGCCCGAGTTTGTCCAGGTCGATCCCGACCCGTCCACCGTCACCGTACCGTCCGACCCGACATAGCGCCCGACGTAGCCGGAGGCGTTCGACACCGCGCCGCCATTGAGAACGTTCAGCACGCCCGTGCCGCTGGAGCCGACATAGAGGATTTTCGAGTTTGTCCAGGTCGATCCCGACCCATCGGCCGTCACCGTACCGTTCGAGCCGACAGCGTAGCCGATGTAGCCGTGGGTTGACTGCAGTGCAACACCATCAGAGATGTGCATTGAGCCCTCACCTCCGTATCCGGCGCCCATTGCTCCCGAACCGTCCGCATCCAGGTTCACAGTGATGTCCTGTCCGGGTCCGTCGATCGTCAAGATTTGCGTCAGACCGTTTTCGGCGTCGAAAACCAGATCGACATCGCTTGCCAAACCATGGGTATTGATTACGCCCACGCCGCTCAGACTATCGGCCGCACTCTGGAACGATTCGGTTGTGAGCGTGCCGTTATCAAAGTTCACCGCACCGCCGTTATTTGTCATCGACGCGGTCGAGATGTTTCCGTCGCTGATGTTCACCGTACCGCCGACATTTACCATTGATGCCGACGAGATGTTTCCGTTGCTGATATTCAGCGTGCCTCCGGACCAAAGTTTAAGCGTACCCGTTACGCTGACAGAACCACCGTTGCTGACGGTCAGTTCGCCTGTCCCCCCAGCGGCATTATACAAACCGCCAATATACATATTACCCGAATCCGTCCAGATCGATCCCGCCCCGTCCACTGTCACCGTACCGTTCGAGCCGTTGTAGGCCCCAATGTGGGAGCCCCGTTGGTAAGAAGTTGAACTGCTCGACACGGCCCCGCCATTCAGAATGTTCAGCGCGCCCGAGCCATATTTCCCGACGTAGAAGTTGAACGAGTTCGTCCAGAACGATCCCGCGCCGTCCACCGTCACCGTGCCGTCCGAGCCGGCTTGGTAGCCAATGCCGGCATTTCTCCCCGATAGCGTTCCGTCCAGCAGGGTCAGGCTTGCCTCGGATCCCGCCTCATCTCCTACAGTAACAGATACCCCGGTATTCAGAGTGTACGTATTGCCCTGTAGATTGAAATCATAGTCGCCGTACGAGATGGACAGCAACCCGTTTGCGGGGCTGCTGCCAAAGGTTACGGTATGTGATCCGGGCAGTGCGAACAGCGCGGTGTCTCCACCCGCCGGAGGCCCGGCCGGATCCCAGGAAGAAGGCGTATCAAACGCGCCGTCGCCCACATTCCAATTGTAGTCAGCGGCCTGGAGCGACCCGGCCCCTAGAACAGCCAACGCAACAACACTGCAAAGCACGGTAATATTCGCACGTTCATTCATAATCGCATCCCTTTCTTCAGATATTCATTGCGTATCGGTATTTAGAAGGCGCGACAACGCCCGCCCGAGGCGCAACACACAAGCCCTCTATGTAGGGGAATTCGTTCGGCTCCGCCCGCTCCGCCAAAGGCGGATCTTCGACGCGGCGGATATCCGACCTTAAGGTCGTGCAAAAAAGCTGTAACGCCCATACCTCGTTTTAGATTCGACCGGCTCAGGTCGAATTCCGCTCTGCCGCTCCCGAAGCTTAGCAGAGCAATTGCTACTATAGCATGACATCCCCATATCTCCAAACCAAAACCACTGCATATACTTAAATAAGTGGCTGCAATACGACCTATTTGATAGGAATTAACAGGCAGTGATCAGGCATCAGTTATCCGTCATACACAGGGTGTCGGGATCAGGCCTAATCCCGGGAATATCTTACTTAATCATTCACCGCCCAGCCCGCAACCGCCAGACGCAGGTATCGAGATTTCGGCGTGGACTGCTTCTTCGGCCAGGTCGTTACTCCCATTCAATGCGGTAGTCGACGCGGTCGATCTTGTTGGTGATCTTACCGGTTGGCTGGTCGAAGTCCAGCAGGCGAACTCGCCAACTATAGGTTCGCGTCCCGTCGGCGTGTTCGTCGGACCAGAACTTCTCGTTCCACCCGAGCGGCGCCGGCGGGCTTTGGATTTGCCTGATGCTCTTGATTTTCTTGGATGTGCGGATCGAAGCGTTTACGCAATGTCGCTCGATCCCGTACCCGCCGCCGCACCAGTTCCTCGACACGTAGACCCCGGGTCCGCGACAAACGTAGAGTTTCTTGCCCGTCCACTTCTTCCAATCTTCCGGTACGCGAATATCAACCGGCCACCACGCCCCGGGACCATGCACCGTCACCGTATCGCCCTTGACCGTCACATGCGCCGCCGTCGTCTTCGGAGCCGCGGGCAGTCTCATGCGAAACGCCGGATCGCCAAACAACATGCGGATGTTCAAGCTGTAACGCAGGGGGCCGCCTCTTTCCAGCTGCCCACGGTCCATCGCCTCAAGGCACATGCTGTTCTGCGACATGCGGTGCGCCTGGCCGATCGTTTTGGCGTCCAGCACCCCGTTCCAGAACGCCATCCGCAGGTGCTCCTGGTGCCCTATGCCGGGGCGAATATTACCAACAAATCCCACCGCGCCATTTCGCAGGAACCTGGCCACCACCGTCCGATATTCCGCGTCGCGGTCCAACGTCGCGGTCAAACACCCGCCGGACTCAACCATCGCCGGAGCCAGCAGAACCGTCGAATTCCAGGTATAAGTCTGCCCGAGGGCTTTCCAATTGGAGTGGGCGATGTGCGTAATCGCCGCTACGTTCGACAGCGGCGATGACTGGCCTAACTCCCTTTCCCGCTTGCCCCTGACGTCCTTGGCGGGCTTGACGAGCCACTTCAAGTCGTCCACGTCGTGGTGGTGCTGCCTGGTGAAACCGCGATTCTCGAATAGGGGCCAATACGAATTCTCCCAACGCGCCTGCCCGATTTCGTCCTTCCACGATGCATCCAGCAAAGATTCGTAAGTGAGCACCCGGCTTGCATACAGTGTCGCCAGCGACGCATTCTCACCGATCAGGCGCGCGACGGCGATTTCCGCAAACGCGTCGGCGTCGGTGTTGGCGTAGGGGTAATCGGTCAGCACGTCGCCGTACCGGGCGCTGGGCTCTCGCTGAATCACCGCTTGCGGAAATGAGTCGGGAAAGCCCACGATGCACAGATGCTCCGGAGGGGCTCCGGCGGCTTGATAGAAGGCCTTCAGGTCGTCGCAAACTTCCTGCGCGGTAGGCCAGCTCAACCGGACGTCCGCCCTGCCGACACCGCTATTGCCCCCCAGGGTTATCGCATACGACTTATCGCCAAGCGTCACAATGTCACCGGCCTTCAGGGGCTCCTCGCCCTTGGCGTCAAACGCTCCGTCTCCGTTGAAGTCAATGTAGAGACGATACGGTTTTATCGTGGCGGCGAAGGCGTAGTCCTTCCCGTCGAGTTTTATCACGCCGGTTCGCGGGAGGTCCTTCTTGTTCTTTGACCGCTTCTTGACGGTGACGCCCTTGGGCGGGTCGCCCTTGAGCGGTTCGCCCGCAAACGAGGTTTTCCATCGCGACTTGTAGTTCAGCGGAAGCACCGCCCCGCCGCGTCCGGCCGCCAGCAGCGAACCGGCCAGCGACAGCTTCCTGATGACCGTATCGGTCCGATCAGTCGGATTCACCGCTGCGATATAGGTGATCTTGTGTCCGTTCTTCCGCATCCAGACGAGCATGGCTTTGGCGTCGGCCAGGCGAGTGACCTTCACATGGCTCGAACTGAACTTCGCCTTGCCCATCACGATCACTCGCTTGACGCCAAGCCTGCTCAACTCTCGCCCTGTATCGCGGCCGCAGAACAGCAGCGGTGCGCCCAGGCGGCTGGCAAGCGACGAGCCAGCCAGCGCTGATGCGTAATCATCCGGCCCGCAGAGCACCGCTGTCGGGCTGGCTTTCCAGAACGCCTTTGACAACTCCACCGCCGCGGCGCAGGCGGTTTCACTGGAAACTGCATATGTCCGCGCGGGTTTGTATCTTTTCAGGTAGTCGCGAATTTCCACGCCGATATCGCCCTTGCCCGGCAGGGCTATCACCGCGGGTTTACCGCCGGTGGCGACCATTCCAGCCGGAACCCCCGCCAGATACGCCATCTCACCCCACCCGGCCTGATCGGGAACCGGGACAAATATCACAATGCGCCCGGGCGCCTTGGCGGGCGCAGCAAGCACCGCGGCGCCGCGGCATCCAAGAATTAAAGCGGCGACAAGAACACTCTTTAAAAACATCCTTTTCACGGGCGGGTCCTCACTGTTTCTTGATCGCAATCGAATTGTCGTCTTCGATTATGAATCGCACGAACATCTGAATGAACCAATAACACAATAACAAAAACCTCGTCACTCGCAGATCAACGGGCCGGCGGTTGCCCGCTTGAGACGCATGGCGTCATGCAAGGCCTGCAAGACGTGTCATTATGCACAAAAGGGCAAGATAATGAAACATCGTGACAGCATTGAGGCTGCGGGGGAGGCCGAACTCGCCGCATTGATGCGTCAGCGAGAGAGCACCGGGCGGCCTTTGGGCGATAAGAGCTTGGGGCAATCGGGGGGGCTACTTGGCCTTTGGGATTGGGATCTCGGCGAAGACTGTTTCTTCGGACAGGTCTTTGGCGGCTTTGGCGAGGATCTTGCCCTTGGATGAGATGATCAGACTCTTACCGTAACCGTGCCATTTCGGTTTAAAATCCTTCGGAAGGGTCCAGTTGGCTCCGATGACATTGAACGCGCATTCTTTTGCCCTGGACGGAAGCTGCACCGAAAACCAGTCGCTTCCGGCGCCGTCGACCCAGGCGATGGAATAGAGCAGCGTGTCGATCTTCTTCTTGCTCATCACTTTGAACTGATCGTGGACATCGAAGCAGATAAGCAGACCCAGGCGCCCGAACGGCGTGTCGACCACGGGATTGCCCAGATTGCCCTCTTCGGCCCAGCCCATCTCGGCCCATATCCACGGATTCCGCTTGCGATAGTGGATGAGTATCTTCCCGTCGGGGCCCAGCAGGACCGAAGTGTTGTAGTGCTTTCCGCTCTTGCGGTCGATTTCCAGGAGCGGGACAGTAAGGTATATCCCGTACTGTTTGGCCAGCGGTGCAAAGAATTTTGTCGACGGGCCGGGAACGGTCTCGGCGGCGTCCTTGGGATCGGAGCCCTGCAACTCATCGCTGATGTTGCGTCCGGGAACTCGCCAGGCGGTCTTGATATCGTACGTCATGTACCCGGTTACGGCAGTTTCGGGCAGAACGACGATTTTGGCGCCCAGGCGGGCGGCGCTGGCGACGGCCTGTCGGATTCTCTTGCGATTGCCCTTCGGGTCGCCGAATTTGCTTGCGATCTGGACGGCTGCGGCCAGGACGGTGTTCTCATTGTGGTCGTCGAGGCGAAGCGTGCGGAGGAGCTTCGACGTTGCAATGTCCCATATGCGGATGATACCGCGATAGTCGGCCGCGGCGAGGCGTTTGGAGTCAGGGCTGAATGCGGCCTGGCCCCCGCCCGCTGGAAATGTCTTGATGAGTTTCCCGTCGCTCTTGCGCAGGACGGTCTTGCCGCGAGCACAGATCGCAACCAGCTTTCCGTCGCTGCTGAGGCGGACGCGATCGCCCCGGCCGATAAGCTTAAGCAGGCGGAGACGCTTTGCGGCCGCCAACTCCTTATCCGTAGCGGTCGATGGGGGCGACCAGGTGTGTTTGGACCTCGAGGGCGAGGCGTCCGGCGTGATCGTTCGTTTCTTGTCGACGAGATCCCACTTGACGACAAATGCGGCCCAGTCGGTTCCGGGGCGATTCGTTGCGGCGCGCCAGTATTTCGCGGTGATCCGGCGGCCGTCAGCGCTGAAGACAATCGACGTGGGCTTGGTGTAGGATCGCCAGGCGGGTCCGTGGTGCGAACTTACCGACTCGGCTGGGGCTCCCGCCGCGACGCCCAACACGATCGCCACAACCAGAACGCCCGCACACGATCTCCATTTCGCCATAGCACAACCCTTTCTCTGAATACCGACGGAACGCTACACGTAATATGACGCACATATCATGAGATATGTTCCCGACCAAACCGACCGGAGGGCGACATTCACAGTTCGCTCCGGTGTGAACTATCGAACAGCTATCGACCCTCCCGACACCTTCGCTCCGCCTGTTGCCATAACTACTTACACACTCATACGTTACATTAACCCATCACTTTCGCTTTCAATATCACCGCCCGTTCCAGGCAATCCCCATGCCGGAAAAAAGTGTGAACCAAATGTGAACCTGGTCCGATCAAACCGACCGGCGAGATGAGAATCTCTTTGTCTGTGGGGAGTCGATGCGCGTATACTCTCGCCAATGGACCAGAATCAGGAAATACATTCATGGGTCGGCGACCTTGAGTTCGAACGGATCGGGCCTGTCAAGCGCGTGCTGAAGCGGGCTCTGCTCAATCCGCTGGTGAACTACATCCCCGCCGTAGCAATGAAAGCCGCCCTGCGGTTCGGTAAGAGCGAGCTTGCCCAGTGCAACTGGAACGATCCGGGCGGATGGAAATCGATGGTGATAAGCTACCACGGAAAGCCCAAACAGATCGCCGACAAGTTCCTCGTCAATGGCGGCGCGATGAGTATGGCGTTGCGGAATCGTCGTATCCTGGCGGCCACGCTGCTGACCAGGCTCATCGAACAGGCCGATAACGGAACCGAAAACGGAGTCCACGCGTTGTGCCTGGGAGCCGGTCCGGGCAGAATCATCATCGACGCCCTTCTCGAAGCGCCCGAAAGCTCGTACGCCACGCTGGTGGATATAAGCTCAGATGCGTTTGACTACGGACGCGAGTTGGCTGAGAGCTGCGGTGTGGGCGATCGCGTGAAGTACGTTCAGGGCGACGTGCGAGACGTCAAGGATGTGCTCGATCCCCCGCCGGTTGTCGTAAAGATGATTGGTATCTGCGAGTATCTGACTGACGAGCAGATCGTCGACATAGTCAAGGCGCTGGCCGAAGTAATGGCTCCGGGGGGATCTGTGGTGTTCAATAGTATCTCCAAAGCCCACGGTACGGACCGGTTCTTCCGTCGCGTAATGGGCCTGCATATGATCCATCGAAGCCCCGAGCAGCTGTCGGCGTTGTTCGCCCAGGCGGGCTTCGGAGATTTCGTCTCGATTCCCGAACCGTTGAACGTTTATCATGTTATCGTCGGTCGCCTCGCAGGCGGACCCGCCTGAGAGTAAAAGGAATCCAACGCCAATGCCATCGATCTCCGTACCATGGAGCGACAAAGGTCTATCGATTGAGCTGCCCGACAACTGGTCGGTCCAGCAGACCGCTGAAAGCCAGTTGCGCCCCGGAAAGGAAGCCTGGCCTGTCCGTCTGGCGGCGGCTTTGAACAAGCCCGACACCGCCCTGCCGCTGGGTAAACTGCTCGGAGCCAGACCGAACGGACGCATTGTCCTGGTGGTCGAAGACATCACCCGCCATTCACCGGTCTCCAAGATTCTGGAAACCGTGATGCGCGAAATCCGCCACGCAAACATCTCCGACGATCAGGTCGAAGTGGTCTTCGCAAACGGAATGCACCCTCCGATGACCGAAGCAGAAGCCGCCGAGAAGCTCGGACCGGAAGTCGACAAGCTCAAGTGGAGAAACAACCCGTGGCACGATCGCAACAAGTACGTCTCGGTCGGATCGGCGGGCAAGATTGATTATCTCGTCGACAAACGAGTCGCACAAGCGGACCTGCGAATCGTAATATCGGCTGTTTGCCCTCACCTGCAGGCCGGTTTCGGCGGCGGGTTCAAGATGATATTCCCCGGATGCAGTCACCTGGACACGATCCGCCCGCTTCATCGCCTGGGCCTTACCAGGCGCGCGAAACAGATGGTGGGGACCGACGCGGAGAAGAACGCAATGCGGGCGGCGATAGACGCCGGCGGGAAGCTGCTGGACGCCTACGGAGGCGTGACGTTCGCGGTGCATTACATGCTCGATGATAATGATCGACCCGTTCACATCGGAGCCGGAGACCCGATATCCACGCAACGAATGCTGGCCAAACAGTGCTCGATAGCCTGCGGGATAATCACGCCGGCTCCGCTGGCGGATGTGCTTATAACCAACGCATTTCCGCGTGATTTCGATTTATGGCAATCGTTCAAGGCGGTGGCTAACACGCGATGGGCGGCCCGCCCCGGAGGCGTGATAATATGCCTGTCGCGCTGCGAAGCGGGGCTCAACGGAATGGACCCGCCCAAATGGCCTCTCAGTGCGGCCTGGACCAGAAGGATAGTCAGGTGGCTGGGGCCTGAGGCGCTCTGTTCGCTGCTGCTGCGGTTGGTTCCCAGGCTGGCTGGAGATGCGGGATTCTTCGTGCGAATGGGTCTGCAGACGATTCACCGCAATCCGATTTTCCTGGTGGCGCGCAGCCTGCACGAAACCGGAGCGAACTTCCCCGGACTCGAAGTATTCCCAACGCCCGAAGACGCCTTCGCAGCCGCCGAAAAGCTCCTCGGCTCGGACCCGCAGAAGGTGACGGTCTTCCCCGCCGGCGGAACCACTTTCCCCGTACCAACCACAGGTCCCATCGGTGGAAAACCGATCTGACGCGCCTAATGGATCAGCAATCATCGGACACAACTCTTACGATTCCCCCGCTCACGTCGGGCGGAATTATGCTCACCTACCGCTGCACCAACAAGTGCAAGCATTGCCTGTACCGATGTTCGCCGCAGCAGGCCGACACGTGGATGTCTCTCGAACGGGCCGAAGAAGTGTTCGCCGCACTGGCCGGCGAACCGCGACTCCGCGACGTTCATCTCGCCGGCGGAGAAGCCGCGCTGAAGATGGACCTGCTTGCCGACGTGGTCGCACTGGCCGCACCGATGGGCGTCCGGTTGAGCTATCTGGAAACAAACGGAATGTGGTGCACCGACGGCAAGACCGCCCGCGAAGGCTTCTCCAAACTCGCCCAGGCCGGGCTTCCGGGCGTCCTGGTAAGCGCATCGCCCTACCACAACGAGTTCATCCCGTTCGCCCGGACGCAAGCGTGCGTAGAAGCCGCCATCGAAGTATTCGGGCGCGGCGGGGTGATAGTCTGGATACCGCAGTTCTACCAGGCCCTGTCGCAAATGCCCGCCGACAAGACCAACACGCTGGCGGAATTCCGCCAAGCCGCCGGTTTGGGAGATCGGGTCGGCCCTGTCGGGGATATCTACGGCCTGATCCCGGGCGGACGCGTACTCGAAGAACTCCGCGAAGGCTACCAGGCCCAACCCGCCGAGCACTATCGCTCATGCCGATGCGGCGAGACTCTTGCCGACACCAGCCACTTTCACATCGATCCGTTCGGAAACCTGTTCACCGGTCTCTGCCCCGGTATTGCAGCGGGGAGGATCGGCGACCTGCACCCGAAAATCACGTCGGAAAGTCATCCGATCTTCTGGCGCCTGGCTACCGGCGGGCCCCACGCCCTGATGCAGTGGGCCGGCGAGCATCACAATTACGAGCCCAAAAACGACGCCTACATCTCCAAATGCGATCTGTGCATGGATGTCCGACGCCATCTGCACGCCGGCGGCGGTTTCGACGAACTGGCGCCAGACGCCTTCTACGCCGACTAAGATTGCAGGCGTCGGAACGTTCTGGTAGGCTTGAGGGCTCTTCTACGCACCCAATCTGAAAGGAATCGACCATGAACCGAAACAGCGTGTTGGCTTCGGCTGTTCTGCTGGCAACGGCCGGTGTTTTCTTTGCAAATTGCCAAGCCGCCGACCCGAAGCCCGCGAAGATATCCCATCCGTTCATCGCCCAATGCTTCCGAGCAGGCAAAATTTGTATAGTCTCGCCCAAGGGCGAAATCGAGTGGGAATACCCCGCCAGAAACGTCCAGGACGTCTGGAAGCTGCCCAACGGGAACCTCCTGTTCTGCCATCGCACCGGCGCCAAAGAGGTGACCGTCAAGGACAAGAAGGTCGTATGGGAATACAAGGCCCCGAACGTCAAGGGGCTCGAGATCCACTCCTGTCAACCGCTGCCCAACGGGAATGTCCTGATCTGCGAATGCGGGACCAGCCGCCTGGTCGAGGTCGACCGCCAGGGCAAGGTCGCCAAAGAGATCAAGCTCACCACGACAACCACAAAGATTCACGATCAGTTCCGTATGGCTCGCAAGACCGCCAAGGGAACGTACGTGGTGGCGTTCACGGGCGAGGGTGTCGTAAAGGAACTCGACGGGGCGGGCAAGATCGTCCGGACAATCGACCTGAACGCACTGGGCGTAAAGAGCGCCAAACTGCACGGCGTGCTGCGGTTGAAGAACGGCAATACGCTGATTACGACCGGTGGAACGGGCACGATCGTGGAGATCGACCCCAAGGACAAGATCGTCTGGAAGTTCGAGCCGAAGGACCAGCCCGAAGGCTTCAAATGCAAATTCGTCTGCGGCCTGCAGCGCCTGAGCAACGGAAACACGGTGACCGGATGGTACGGCGGGAATCCTCAGTTCTTCGAGATCACCCCCGACAAGAAGGTCGTCTGGAAAGTCTACGACAAACGACTCAGCGCGATTTCGGGCCTGTTCCTCCTGGACGCCAAGGGCGACGTCACCAAAGGCGAAGTGCTGAAGTAGAGCAAACTCGGGTTCTCTTGTTCAGATTTCGTTATTGTGTACAGTAGAGCGAGGAAGATTATGAGCCCAGCGCAGCTCAGCGTGTCCGCCGTCTTCTCCCTGAGCGTCTTGTGCGTCTCAGCACAGGCGGGGATTGTGACGCAACGATGGGGTCAAGCACCGCAAACTCCCCCGCCGTCCAATGGCAGCGCCAAGCCGGCTGATCGCCCCCCCCAGCCGAGGAAGGCCAAAGGCTGCGAGATCCTCCCGACCAGCGAAAATCAGCACGTGGTGCGATTCGACCTGTCGACCCTGCCGAAAGACGTGAGAATCTACCGGGCGGACTTGCGAATATTCCGGACTCGGGCAATTGACGGCCGGCAGGACGAGGCGGTGCGCGACATCGATATTCGCCCTCTGGGGGCAGCGTTCAAGGCTGGTGATAAGCCCGCCGAAGTCGGAGACACATTGAAGCTTCGCGGTCCCTGGTACGACCGTTTCGACGCCACCGGGGCCGTTCGCGCATGGGCGGCGGGTAAGCCCAACGGCGGATTCCTGGTCCGCGCGTGTCCGCTGTGGCGTCGCGACGCAGTCGCTCTGGACGTAGCCTACGAAGGCGAAGTTGGCAAGGTCCCCGCCCAGGCAAGCGGTTTGAAGGTCCTGCATCGGGCCGGGCAGACTTTCATCGTCTTCCGCGAAACCGACGATCGTTCCTCCAGCAAGGCTCCGACGTGGGCGGCGATGAAGCAGCAACTCGACACGATGGACGCCAGGAGCGAGCTTCGCTATCGCATCTATCGCAGCGCCGAACGCATAACAGCCGACACGCTCGCCAAAGCCCGCCTGCTCGGCGAAGTCAAGCCTATGAGCGGCTACAACATCCGGGGGCGTTCCGTCGACCAACTCATAGCAATTCACCGACGCAGGGCGCTCGAAGACACTGATTTCGCCAAACGCCTGGCCCGCAATAATTACTTCTCAAAGTATCATCCGGACATGCCCGAGATGGGCGAAGTGCGCATTGGTCGCCTGGCGATCGTCCCCGCCAAACCGCTGGAGCCCCACATGGGGCTCTACGTGCACCAGCCCAAAAAGCCCGGCCGGGCGTACTACGCGGTTGTATCTGTCGCCGATGGTGTGGCGAACACGCGCGATTTCTCCGGAGCCAATACGACGGGGCAAGCCCTGGGCGAGGTAGTCGGCCCGGGCCAGCCGGTCCTTCAGGGACAACCGGACGTGACGGTCTTCTACGATTACCCGGGTAGGCGGAATCAATACGTGCAGTGGTCGGCGCCCCCGCACAGCCACCTGCCAAACCAGTATTACAACTGGGGCGTGTTCCTACCGCGGGATTTCGCGACAGCTGCGGCGAAACGAATGGTCATTTTTTTCCACGACTACCGCCAACGCTATCTCAAACCGCCCTGGCCCCACCGCAAGGACGCGATCATACTCTCGCCCCACGACGCGCCGATTCGGTCGTTCGGTTATGGATACCACGAATCGCTGGGAACGCTGCGATCGCTGAAGCAGGGCAAGGTCCAACCATTCTTCGCACGCCGCACCGAGGCGTTTACCGAATGGGCGTTGAGAAAGTTCGGCGCCGACGCGGGCCGGGTTTCATGCGGCGGAAGAGGGTATCTGGGCGGTACGGCCGCGCTGCAATACGGTCTGCGGCGCCCGGGGAAGATCGCCTACATCTGCGCAGAGAACTCTCCCGATCCGGATCCCCGCCAGACACCCGACGTCTACAGCCGCTACGGAAGAGGCGACCGTAGCGACACACGCAGAAAAGACATGGTCGCCGTCTGGGGCCGTATCGCCTGGGGCATCGAGGCCCAAAGCGGCAAGAAGATATGGGACGAAGTAAACCTTCCGGCCTACGTGCGCTCCGTCGGAGATCGCAAGACTCTGCCCTTTATCTCGCTCGGGGCCGGGGCAATGCACGTAACATGGAAGCAGGAAACCGAGCTGATGAAGGCGTATCTCGACACGCGAAACGCGGTAATGGCGCCCTTCTTCTGGGGCGGAAGAGCCCACGTGCCGCTTCCGGCCGAGGAGTTCGAACCGCGCACTGACCGCCCTGTGCTCGCCTGCAACGCCCTGGTTCGCAGCCCAAACGCGAAGTTCTTCGAGACGCATTTCGACACGGGCAAGCGAGGATACGGGGGCGGAAGCCGACTCAACACGCGCCCGCGGTGGAACAGCGAGACTATCGTCGATCAACCCGATCGATTGGAAATAACGATCTACACCGCCCCTGACGTAACCTACGCAGGCAAAGTGGCGTGCGACGTGACGATCCGTAACCTGCAGCGATTTGCCCCGAAACGCGGGGTGAAGTTGCAGTGGACCACAACGGATCTGAAGTCCAAGAAACTACTTCAGCGCGGTCGGACGAAAGTCGATGAGCACGGGCACATCCCCATAGCTAACGTAACCTTCGCGGCGCCAGCGCGGCTGATCGTGCGGCTTGAGACGAAGGAGGTGGAGAAATGAAAGCCCTTTGGAGTTTCTTGACGATCATCGCGTTGATCCTGCCGGCCGGAAGAACGCTCGCCGCCGAGAAGGGTTTGATTACGACAACTTTCGGCAACGCCCCGCACTGCGAGCACCGCGGAACGTTGAAGGCGTCCCGGCAGGCATTGCAGTTCGACCTCAGCGCCGTTGCCGGGAAGAATATCATTCGGGCGGTCCTCCGCACTGATACCCGGGGACATCGGCACGGGGCCGAGGTGCGTGTGACACCCGTCGGCGTCGCGGGTGAGAAACCACTGCTGCTGCGCCCGCCGGACTACGTGACCTTCGACGCCGCCGAAGCAGTCGGAGCCTGGACGGCGGACGCCAAGAGCAATCTCGGCCTGCGTATCGAGGCCGACGGGGGCGTCAGGTTCGACCAGGCCGTGCTGGAGGTCAGTTATCTCGGGACGATCAAGAAGCCTTTGCGCCAGGTCACGCAGTTGCGGGCCGTCCACCAATCCGGCCAGACGTTCCTGACCTGGCGGGAAATCGAGGATGTCGTCGGCGCTGACGCCCCTGCATTCGAGGCGTTCGACCAGGCCATACTGCGCGCCCGCGCCAAACGGC
The DNA here is from genome assembly GCA_030745875.1 of Phycisphaerae bacterium. GTDB lineage: Bacteria > Planctomycetota > Phycisphaerae > SM23-33 > SM23-33 > BS750m-G57. The sequence continues at coordinate 34,851 of JASLNT010000050.1, read as the reverse complement.
GCGTCGCCTACAGAATCTACGTGCACACAAAGCCCATAACATCCGGGACAATCGCCCAGGCCCGACTCGCGATCGAGATACCTGCGGTGACACCAGCCTGGAATCTGCTGGCCATTCGGAACACCGAGCACCCGAACCAGGGCACGAAAACAAAAAGGTCTCCACTTCGCCCTGGTCGAAATCTGGCGTTGAATCACGTGATGACCCGATACCGCATAACGCCGAACGGCCCGCCCCTGCCCCGCGCGACGGGCCTGGCGGTGTCCACCGCCGCCAAACTCGCTCGGTTGTACTACGCTGTCTCGACGGCGGTCGACGGGCGGGAGGCGGTCGGAAGTTTCGGCGGCGCAGCCCTGACCAAACCCGTAGATGAAAAACCGGCGAGGTTCCCCGCACTCATCCACCAGCGCAGCCGCAAAGACCCCCGGGGCGGTCAATGCGTTGTGGATGTTTACAGCGCCTGGCTGAGCCCGCCGTACCACAACGTGCCCCACGTTTCAGAAGTATTCGTCGCCAGGTGGAAGGACACTCCCCCAGGCACGCCGAAACGTAAGTTGGGGCTGTTTGTCAAGCAGACCACCCACGGCGGCTCGGCTACGGAGATGAGCAATCCGGGTTGGCATCGGGCCAGAAGACACCTCAAGGGCGTACTGACGGTCGGCCTGGCCGAGGGCGGCATGTGGCAGGGATTTCATGAGTGTATCGGCACGCTGGGAAGCTACAAGCAGGGCGTCGTCCACAACTACCCGCAGCGGCGCGTCCTGTCGGCTGCAGCATGGGCGCTGTCGAGGAAAGACCTGCACCTCGACCCGCAGCGTACTTACATCTGGGGGCAGATGGCCCACTGGGCGCTGCGACACGGGGACGTCTTCTCCGTTGTCATGTCTAACGGATACGGGAATATCGCCATCGGCAAGGAGGCCCAGAAGCACGGTTGGAAATGGGGACCGTACCCGAAGGGCTCCAAGAACTGGCGCGGCGTCGACCAGTGGGAGTACATGAACCTCGCCAAGTGGGTGCGCCGGAATCCGACAGTGGAGCTGCCATACTGGTTGTGCTGGCCGGCCTACGGAGCATATCCCAGCCACACGATCGGCGATTTCGGCTTCATGCCCTGGCCCGAAATGATCCACGCAATGGCCTCGACAAAGCGGGCGTTCGCAGCCAACTGGTCGTCCAACGGACCCGGTGGTGTCAGACCTCTGCGCGATCTGGTGACACGCATCAGGCGCGATCAGGCGCTGCCCGCCTTCGGAAACTGCTCGCTGGACCACACGCCCGGCGACGGCGACCACACCGATGCGGAAAAAGGCGGAGGGATCAATCTATACCAGATTTGGCAGCCCGAGACGCTGCTTGATGAGCCCGACAAATTCGAGATCACCGTCAGCCTGCGAGACAACTGCCCCGCCGAAACATGCACTACCGACCTGACCCCCCGCCGATGCCGCAAGTTCAAAGCAAAGGCGGGCCAGCGATTTGCATGGACACACTCGAACGCCAAAGACGCAAAACCGTTCCAGTCCGGCAGGGCTGTTGCTGATAAATGGGGGCTGGTGACGGTGAAGAACCTGCGTCTGGGCAAACAGAAAAGCCGCCTTACAATCCGCCGCACCGAGTGATGCGCCGGTCTGAGGCGGCCGGATCATAGCCCAGGAAAGGACAGCGGAATGACTCATTCACATCAGTCTTCATTTCGTATGATAAGTAGCATCGCAGCCGTTGGACTGCTTGTCTGTTTCCCGGCGGCGCTGCTTGACGGGGCCGTTACGACAACTTTCGGAGGCGGCGACGCAACGCATGCCAATACCGTCAAAATCGCTTCGCCGACCGTCACGTTTGATCTCTCGGCCATCGGGAAGACCCATGTATATCGCGCTCGAGTCCACATGAAACGCCCGGTTTTCTCCGGACAGAAACGCGAGGCGCTGGCGAGGATCAGCGTTACGGCTGCAGGCAAGCCCTTACCGCTCGCGCCACCGCGTTACAGGAGCTTCGACGTCACCGAGGCCGCAATCGCAGCGCTAAAGACCGGACGGACCCTTACGCTGAAGATCGAGTCGCTGCCCGGATGGGACGGCAAGACGATCCGGCTGGACGTAACTTCCGCAGGCAAGGTCCCCGCCCCCGGACCGACCGTGTCGAACTTGAAGGCCCGCCATCGCGCCGGACAGACAATACTGACATTTGACGAGTTCAACGCACCGATCACTGCAACAAAACTCACGATCGCCGAACTCCGCGCCGCCCGTAAGAAGCTTGATGCGGGGGCAAAAAAAACCACGTATCGCATATACCGATCCAGCGAGCCAATCTCAGCGAAGACTATCGGCCAGGCCGTGCTGATCGACGAAATCCAACCGCTTACCTGCTGGAACGGTGAGTATTACGGAATCTACCCGAAGAAGGACAAGCCCGCGCTGCGTTACGCCGTCGAGGACGGCAAGGGTCCGGTGAAGCCCGGCGTGGGCGTCTACGCACACAATCCGGTCAAAGCGGGCAAGGCGTGGTATGCGGTGACTGTCGCCGTGAACGGGGCCGAGGACCTGGAGAAGTTCGGCGACATGAATACGATCGGTCCGATAGACGAAATCGTCGGCCCGGGCGAGCCGATCCTCCAGCGAACCGAAAAGCCCGACAAGTTCATGTACCACACCAGGCCCACGCTGCGATACTACGTTCGCTGGGAGGCCCCTCCGCGCTCGAACATCCCCAGCCGCCCTTTCGATTACCTGGTTGCGGTCCCGGACAAGGTCAAGTGGCCCGCGCCGGCGTGCATGGCGTTCCACTGCTGGGGCGGAAGCCTGAATGGAGGGTACGGATGGTGGTATAATCGCCCGCCGGCGACAACCGTGCTTGTGTCGACAAACCAGATTCCGTACGACTGGTGGACCGGATACCACCAGGCCAAAGGCACGTGGAAATCGTGGTCCACCGGCGTGGTCCGATCGTACACGCAAAAGCGATATGATGCGTTCTTCGACTGGGTCTGCGCCAACTACCGAATAGACCCAACTCGAACCATAGCAGCCGGAAACTCGATGGGCGGTTCGGGCGCCCCGGTCTACGCAACGCACCGACCCAAGCGCGTGGCGTGGGTCTCGTCGTGGGTGGGCGTACACATACCGGCGCGTACGCCTCGTTTCCTGGGTTCGTACGAATTGTGCTACGGCAGGCTTGACTGGAAACTCAAACACGAAAGCGGAACCACCGCCTTTGAACACTTCGACGATGCGGCCTGGATTCGAAAGCACCCGGGAACATCCATGCCGCTAATCTGTTTCGGCAACGGTAAGGATGACGGAGCTATCGGCTGGCCTCAGGCGTTGGCGTACTTTCAAGCCCTCCAGGAAGCCCGCCAGCCGCACGTTTTCCACTGGGCTCTCGGCGGACACGGCGTTCGAGCTGTGCTTCCCGGACCGGGCGCCTCAGGCAATTCCCTACCGCTCGACATCCGCACGGACGCATCTCTGCCCGCCTTCACAAAATGCAGTCTCGACGGGGACCCGGGCACGGGCAAGAAGCTCGCCTCGCCCGCCGAACACAAGAACCGTGAAGGTCGCATAATGAAGGACCCCTACGACGGCGACCCGTCGGGATACGCGAATCGTTGGTTGTATTGGGACACCGGGGCAATCGTCGACAAGCCCGATCGGTGGGAGATGACCGTGAAACTGATGCCCAACGCCCCAGCCGACAAGTGCACTGCAAACGTAACCCCACGCCGCCTACAACAATTCAAATGTCCGCCAGGAAAAACGTTCACGTGGACCAACACGCCTCTGGGCGGAGATAAAGCTATTCAGAACGGTAAGGTGGAAGCCGACAAATGGGGCTTGGTGACGCTGGAGAGAATCCAGATCACCAAATCAGGCAATCGAATACAAGTGCGTCACTGAGAAGACAAACCTTCTTACGGTCGGGACCTCGGTTCCACTCCCAGCAAGTGGCGGACGAAGAAGTCGCGGCGCCTTCTTGTGGCGTATGGGTGAGCGCCATGTCCCCCGCCGGGGATTACAAGCATGTCGAAGTCTTTGTCGGCCTTGATCAGCGCGCCGGCCAGTTGCATTGTCGACGAGGGGTCGACATTCCTGTCCAACTCGCCCACAATCAGCATAAGCTTGCCCCGCAACTTGTGGGCGACTGTCGCGTTGGATGATGCTGCGTAGTGCGGCCCGACGGGCCAGCCCATCCACAGTTCGTTCCACCAGATCTTGTCCATCCGGTTGTCGTGGCAGCCGGCGTAAGCGACGGCGACCTTGTAAAAGTCCGGATAGTCAAGTACGCCTCGGGCGGCGTTCTGACCGCCGGCGGATCGCCCGAAAACACCCACACGGGTAATGTCCATCCAGGGATACTTTTCTGCGGCCGCCTTGATCCAGGCGATCCGGTCGGGGAATCCCGCGTCGGCGAGGTTCTTGGCGCAAACGTCATGGAACGCCTTGGAGCGATTGGAGGTGCCCATCCCGTCGATCTGGACGATGATGAAACCAAGTTCCGCCACCGGCCAGGCCTTGTGCCACACGGTGAAACGCTTGGGCGTATACGAGCCCTGCGGTCCGGCGTAAATATTTTCGATAACGGGGTACTTCTTTTTGGGGTCGAAGTTGGTCGGGCGGATGATCACGCCGTATATGTCGGTCTTCCCGTCGCGACCCTTGGCGGAAAACGGTATTGGGGTCTTCCATCCGGTTTCGAGCAAGGCTGAGATGTCGGCGGTCTCGAGCGGGCAGATCAGCTTTCCGTCCGATGCTCGCCGCAACTCGGTCACCGGCGGCGCGTCCACGCGCGACCAGGCGTCGATGAAGAACCGCCTGTTCGGCGAGTACTTTATCTCGTGTGTTCCGTCGCCTTCGGTCAGCAGGGTCAAACCGCTTCCATCAAAGTTGACCCGCCCGTAGTGTATGTAGTAGGGATCCTGCCCCGGTCGAATGCCGCCCGCGCGGAACCATATCCGACGCTCCTTCCGATCAACACGCATCACGCGGCGGATCACCCAGGGACCTTTGGTGATCTGGTTCTTGACCTTCCCGGTCCTGGCGTCGTAGAGATACAGGTGGTTCCACCCGTCGCGTTCGGAGGCCCAGATGATCTCGCCGGTTTCGTCGAGGTAATTGACGTACTGCTTGTTGGCGTAGTCGAAGAACGTCTTGGTCTCCTCGTTGATAACGGCACGGGTCCGCCCGGTCTTGGCGTCAACGCCTACTATCCTGACGACCTGATGCCCGCGCTGATTGTAATAGAACGTGAACTCCTTCGAATCGCGGGACCAGCGTAAGGAATTCAACTGGTACGGATTGGAAAACAGCTTTCTATCGAGCGGGATTTCCTTTCCGGCGACGGCGTCGAACAGGTGCGGTTGGGTGGCTGCAATGGCGTCGCCGGGCTTGAGATACGTATACGAATGCAGTTTGGGCTGGAGTTGGTCGGCCGGCGACGACTCGATCAGGTGCAGGAGTCGCTTCTGAGCCTTTGTCGTGCGGAATGCGACGAATTTCTTCGAATCCGGCGACCAGGCGACATGTCCGGTATACGGATTGGCCTGTGTCCCGTCGCGAGTAAGCGCCCGGGCCTCGTCGTCGCCTTTGGTTCGGATATACAGATTGCGGTCCCTGGCAAACACGGTCGGCCTGGCGTAGGGTTTCTCCGCCTTTTGCCTGGGGCGTTTCTTAGCCCCCCGATTCGCCGCAGAACGATTCTTACCCCCGGGCGCGCGATTGACCCTGGTGACGCGGGCGGTCTTCGGACTGTACTCCCATGACTCGCCTTTGAAGTCCAGCCGTATCGCGCCGCCCTTGAGGAACTCTATCCTTTCGATCTGCAGGCTTGCGGCGGTGTGCTTCCGTCCGGTAGCCTTCGACAGGGCGGCCGCCGCCTTCTCGTGATCGAAGGCTCGCTCTCGCACGCCCTTGATCGCGTCGACAACAATGAACTCCCGCCCGCCGTCGCGAAGGTCGTTACGGTGCCAGAACCGCGTGTTATCCGCAAACCAGTGCGGCGCAACGCTCGACTTGAACACCTTGCCAGCCGTCAGAACCTTCAAGCTCGCCGCTCGCCGGTAGTCGCTGCGCGTTGCCTGCCCTCCGGCCAGGCCGACAACAATCCCCAACACAGACGCCAACACCATCGCCCGTGTTCGTAATCTAGAAGATACAACAGTCATTTAATTTCCTCGGCAAGTTACGCACGGGAACAAAACGCAAATCGGGAAACTGGGGTTTGCGCCGGTGCTCGTCATCACCTGCCGGTCAGCAGCTTCATAGCTTCGGTGCGTGTGGCGAGATTCGATTTGAACAGGCCTCGCATTACCGAGGTAACCATTTCGGCGTTAGGTTTTTTTACGCCTCGGATCGTCATGCACGTGTGAGTGGCTTCGATAATAACACCCACTCCGCGCGCGTTGAGCTGATCCATGAGCGCGTCGGCTATCTGGCAGGTCAGGCGCTCCTGCACCTGCGGTCGGTGGGCGAACGTGTCGACCACGCGAGCGAGTTTCGATATGCCCACAACCTTACCGTCCGGAAGATACGCCACGTGCGCCTTGCCCATGAACGGCAGGAGGTGATGCTCGCAGACCGAATAGAACGGGATATCGCGCAGGACAACCATCTCGTCGTATTGCTCGTCGAAGTGGACCTTCAGGTGCTTCCCGGCGTCCTGGTCCATCCCGCTGAACAATTCAGCGTACATTCTGGCGACGCGATTTGGAGTGTCCTTAAGGCCCTGGCGGTCGGGATCCTCCCCTACCGCCAGCAATATCTGTCTGACTGCCTGGCTGATCGCGTCGATATCGATTTTCTTGTCTGGTTTTGCGTTGTCGGTCATGGTGTTAATCCTGCTTGAACGGTAGTTTGGTCCTTATACCGCGTTTATGCGGCCGGAGTCAAATCCGAATCACTCGACGAGTCGCGCCGCAGCGGTCACGGCGTTCCGAATGAACATGTCGTATTTCGCACGCCTGATCGCCCGTCCGCGCGTGGCGATGTCCCAATCCTCGGCGGTCCAGCCCCCTACGTCAGCCAACCTGATCTCCGGACCGTTCCACGATATCAGTTCGTCATCACCGGGCGTGAGGTCGCTGTTATGCGGGCAGGCTTCCTGGCAGAGATCGCATCCGTACAGACTGCGATTGCAGCTTATCATCTCCTCAGTCGCAGGCCCGCGATGCTCAATCGTCAGATAACTGAGGCACTTTCGCGAGTCGACCAGGCCGTCGGCATCGAGAGCGCCCGTCGGGCAGGCCCGGATACATGCGTCACACTCATCGCACGCCCGCTCGACCGGACTCCCGGGGACCAGCGGAAGATTTGATACTATCTCGCAAAGCACCACGTAACTGCCCAGCCCATCGACTATCAGACATCCGTTCCGCCCGATCCAGCCCAGCCCGGCCGCAGCCGCCAGCGACCGCTCCATAACCGGTGCGGTGTCCACAAACGCGCGCCCGGCAAAGTCCGGGGCAATCTCGCACAGACGGTCCATTAGTTCGCGGCACCAACGCTTGAGCACCTTGTGATAGTCCCGTCCACGTGCGAACCGTGCAATGTATCCCGGGGCGCCCTCAGTTGAATCCTCGCCGTCCGGAGCATATCCCACCGCCAGGGAAAGCACGCTAACGGCTCCGGGAACCAGTAGATCGGGACGTCTGCGTTTAGACTCGTGCAGTCCCATATACGTCATATCCGCATGCCAACCCCGCGCCACCCACTCGTCGAACTTCTCGCTACAGCCCAAATCACCGGCCGGCGCGACCCCGGCGCGTGAAAAACCGACCTCAATCGCGAGGTCGCAAACCACAGCGGTGAGTTCTGCATCCGGAGAAACCATCCGCCGATTGTACCGTTGGGAAGTTCCACGAGCGAAATGTATTTCAATGTTACCTTTCTCCCGCACAAGTTACTATCCTTGCGGAAGCATCTTGATGAACCGATACTATCGTCTGCGCCAGGAGAAATCCCATGACCAGAATTCTAACGATTACCGCGTTGCTAACCGCATGCCTGTCACATTCGACACCAATACAGGCCGCCGACAAAACCCCCAAACCCAACGCCTTGTTCAAGAAATGGGATCGCAACTCAGATCTCAAGCTCTCGCGCGACGAACTGCCCGAAGGTCCGCGGAGGAATTTCGACCGGGTCGATACGGACAAGAACGGGTTTATCTCCGTAAAGGAGCACCTGGACTTCCTGTCTCGAGGGCGTCGCAATAATCGCAGACCGCAGAACAAAAACATAAACGCCATCCGCGACATATCCTACGCCGCCAATGACAATCCTCGCCAGACCCTCGATCTGTTCCTGCCCAAGACCCGCAAGTCCGACAAACCTCTTCCGTTGGTGGTGTTCATTCACGGCGGAGCCTGGCGTGCGGGCAACAAATCCGGCGGAATGCGAATGGTCGCCCCGTTCGTCGAATCGGGTCAATACGCGGGCGCATCGATCGGATATCGGCTGAGCAAAGAAGCGATCTGGCCGGCGCAGATTCACGACTGTAAAGCCGCCATCCGCCACCTCAAAGCCAACGCGAAGAAACACAATCTCAACCCCGACCGCATCGCAGTCTGGGGCACGTCGGCGGGCGGGCATTTGGCGGCGATGCTGGGCGTATCGGGAGACGTCAAGGAACTCGAGGGCAAGATCGGAAAGAACCTCAAATTCGACAGCCGCATCACATGCGTCGTAAATTGGTTCGGACCAACGGATATGTTGACGATAGGCAAGTATCCCAGCCGATTGAAGCACGACGCGCCGGACTCGCCGGAAGCGAAACTCCTCGGCGGAGCCATCCACAAGAACAAGGCCGCCGCCCGCAACGCATCGCCGGTAACGCACGTATCGAAAGGCGATGCGCCCGTTCTGACGATGCACGGTACGAAAGACCAGACCGTCCCGTTCAACCAGGGCGAGCGTATCCACGAAACCCTGTCTAAAGCGGGCGTACCCTCGATTTTCATTAAGATGATCGACGCCGGACACGGAGGATTCAAACAGCCCGAAACGCAGGAGCGGGTCAAAGCGTTTCTCGGAAAACATCTGCGCGACGAGAAAACGGAAGTATCCGACGAGCCGATAAACTGCAAACGCTAGATTACTTCAGCGGCGTCCAGATTATCGAGGCGATCCTAGCCGACGATACTTTCACCGTCGGTCCGCCGGGCGATAGAGCCAGAGACAACTGTTTGTCTGCAAATCGGCCTCGGTAGGCTGCGCCGGACCACATCGTCATCACGGCGGGCGGAGCGCCTTTGGGGCTTACCACGATCGATTTGACACCCGCAGCGTCGGGCGACACCTCTCCGAATTCCGTTCGGATGGCGATGGTCTTGGCGGTCAGTTTTCCATAGAGAGTGTCGCCATTGAGCATCTTCATCGTGACGCCTCCGGCGGGTTTGATCGACTTGACGCCCCCGGATGTCAGCGCAAGCAACTGCCTCTCCCCGATCTCCAGCTTATCGCCAATAGCGGCCCTTGCCGTCCACTTCTTCGGGCCGAGCACGCCCGAAAACCTCGATCCGTTGCGCAGAATCACCACATGGGAGAAACACTGCACGTCGGCTGCCCGAATCATGACTATACTCGCCGGAGGAAGGTCCGCTTTGCAGTAGCCGGTGGTTATATGCAGTTTCGTCTTGAACTCGGGCAGCAGAAGCCTTTGACCGTCTCGCAGGGACACCATCGTTCCGGAGAACCGTGAACTGATAGATCTATCGGCGCTCATCCGATATCCGCACTCCTCAACATTTTCGAAAGGAATACTGAGCTTCGACCCTGACATGTCTATCTCGAGTTTCTGGTTTTCGAGTTTGCCGCAAAGCACCTGCGAGTCTGTCAGCACAATACGCAGAGTATCGTTCTTGTCTTCCGTGTGGACGACGATCCCGATCACCCGCGAAGCCGGGATCTCGATTTTCCCCCGCCTTGTCGTCAGGACGTAGCGTTTATTGTTAATCTTACCGAAGAACACGCTCTTACCATCCAGCAACACAACGCGATCCAATTTCGCCCCGCGTGAGATAAACGGAACGCCCACGGGGGCGCCGATCGCAACAGATCGCACTTCATCGTCGCCCAGGGCGCGATTCCAGATCATTACGCTGTCTATGGTGGCGTCGATGGTGAACTGGTTGCCCCACTCCCCACTGCCGAGATGCCCCCCGCCCAGCAGCACGGGAGCCTTGTCGGCCCGAATAAGGCCCTTGAACGGCTGGGTCTTCTCGAGCTTCCCGTTGACGTATAACCTGGCCTCGGCGCCGTCGTACGCACCGACAAGATGATACCACTTTCCCGGCTGGAGCTTCGTAACGCCCCGTAGCGATCTTATTCCTGTCCGGCGGGCGGTGGGGCTGCCGATGTGAAACAGGGCGTTGTGAGCACCCTTTGAATACCCCAACCCAAACGCCGGATTCCACCAGTAGTCATCCCCCTTGTTGACGATATAACCGTTCTCGTTTGCGTAACCCTTGGGATTGAACGAATGCAGTTTGACCCAGACAGCCACCGTCAACTGGCGGCGAATCTCGATGCTGGGGCTGTTGGGAACGCGAAGGTAGTCGCCCTTTCCGTCCAGACTGAAAGCCCCGCCGAACCTGCCTTTCTCAACGAACTTGGCGTTATGGACCGCCGCATGGTTCTTTTTCGGACTCTTGTCGATCGCCTGCTTGCCGGCCTTGTCGAACGTAAGGTGCAGCACGAGCCCCTTGTTGACGCCGAATCCATCAGGCTCCGCCGCTGCCGCCTGCGAACAAACCGCCAGAATAATTACAAAACACCGCATCATTTGACTGCTCCCGGGTCCATCCGACACGCAGACTTGGACGCCCGACCAAACCATTATGTTCCTGACAATCCTACATTCACGCTATCGCAAAAACCACTACAACACACTGTAACCATCCCCGCTTCGGATACACTTACACGTTAGCCCTTGCCAATCGCGCCATTGGGCAATAGTCTTGCCAGAGAGGTGTTTGCAGTGAGAACGAGAATACTCCCGGTCGGGTTCCTGGCGATTATCGTTATAGGTTCGGCGGCCTGTCCGTGCGACGGAGACGACATCAGGCGATCCGTGCTGGCTAACGCGTCAGACTACACTTACATGTGGTGGGCCAACGGTCTGGGCGATAAGGCGAAGGTATTCAATATCCAGACCAGCCGCTACGCACTGTCGTTTGACTACGGGAAGATGAATCTGACCCACGTTACGCCGCTGGCCCACGCGCCCGCAATGTCCAAGGCGCTGGTCATGAGTAATCGGAAGTTATTCGACAAGAGCGACATTGACCTTGAGTGCACGCTTCACGCCGACGGGCGCCAGTTTCGCATCGCGGAACGCAAGCGGGTGGACACCGCCGACTGCCAGTTGATCGAGTCCGGACGTTTCTTCCAGCGACGCTGCCTGACTAACGTAGCGTGGGACAAGGGAGCGCCGAGAACCAATAGCGAAATGGAGATCGCAGCCTGGCCGGACAGATTGCTGCTGCTTCTCCGCGTCACGCCGGGAGCAAACATCACCGACGGCGCGCTGGAAATGACAGTCACGTTGAAACACGGAGGCAGGTTATCGGGCGGAAAAGTATTTTCCCTGGCCGGTCCGGGCGACTGCGGCGTGGTGCTGTTTCCGACGAATCCATCGGCCGTCGGACGCGGGGCGCACGGAAAAACGTGCTCGTTTCGCCTGCAGATCGGCGGCTGGACCGCGGGAACGGAGAAGAAGATCGGAGTGGTTCTTTATCCCAGCGGCGCCGGGGTGTCTGCGCTGGTCAGGAACGCCGCAACGGACGAGCAGACGCCTGTGAAAGCGACAGCCGCCCAGACCCACCCCACCAAAGCCAATCTTAACGTCGCCTACGATCCCGAGTACGGATGGCATTACGTGAGTTTGCGAAACGATCAGACCGACCGCTCCTCCGACGGACGGAACAACCGCGTCGAACGAGTAGCCCTTACGCTAACCAACACCGCCGACCGACCACGAATCGTCAGGCTTTGTTTTGGCAAGAAGCACACTATCGGCATCACGGGCGTATCTGCGTTTATCCGGGACGCCGACGGAAATCCCACAGGCCTGCCGGTTCAACTGTCCAAGAACTGGCACACCGGAAAACCCGGACGACACAAGGGTCCGTGGTTTCGCGGACTTACCATGCTGACAGTCCCGGCCCGGACGACCCTGAAGATGGAGTATGTCAGCGTGGGCGCGCATTTCGGCGGAGTTCCGGCGGTTTCTCACGCACAGTTGTGCCTGGTCGGATGGGGAGGCAATCAATTGTGGGAGGAAGCGGCGATAGGATCATGGGGCGAGTCGATCTGCTTCGAACCCGACCACGGTCAGCGCGGAGGGTCCGTACTCGACACGCGCCCGCTGATGGTCTATGCAATGGGCGACAAGCCCAAACGCAAGTGGGGATGGACGCACAACGTCGGCGGGGCCGACTTCCTGGTCTACTACGACACGGGGGGAATCAAACAGCGACATTCGCGTATGAGAACACTTCATCGCCGCAACTGCCCCGTCCTGACCGAAGTAACCTACGCAGGACGAACGCACGACGACAAGATCGACCTGCAATACACGACAAGCCTGTACCGCACCGACGACATCACGCGCGGCGTCTACCAGTTCAACTACGATGTCCGCAAACCGGCGAAGTTCCAACGCATGGTGTTCTTCCAGTGCGGGGGAGACAACTACAGCTACACCGGTGAGAAAAAGTTCGCACGCGGCGACAAAACCGGACTAGCCGCCGAATGGAACACGAGTTGGGGCGGAGGCGTGTACAAGACCAAACCAGTGAAACTCGAAGGGCGCGCCGCCTGGATATCGATGCACCAAGCCGTCAGGCGCAAGGACGACCGGGGCGCCTGGGCCAACCGCGGGATTATCATCCGCAGTTGGGAGGCGAAACTGGGCGGAAAGCCCGCCGAACCATGGGCCGCGGAACGCGGAGCCAGGGTGCGCGGACGCAACACGTCACTGATTGACATAATCCCCCCGCCCGGAGTCAAGGAGTTGCTTCCGGGAGACTACGTTCGCGCCGTGATCGAGCATGTCGCGGTCCCGCAATTTGCGAAGGATTACTACGGTCCGAACAAGAATTTGCGCACCGCCCTGGGCGCCGGAGCCGATACGTGGCGGATGATACGCCGAGAAGCCGTCGGCAACGATCTGTCGGTGAAAGTCGCAGTCGGGAAGCTCGTGCGCACTCGCCCCACAATGGTCCAGGCGCGCGACAATCAGGCGGAATTCACGGTCACCGGAGGATTGGGTTATGTTCCGATGACAATTTCCGGACTTACAGACTACAGGAACCCGAAACTGGAGGTGTCGGAGGGCGGAAAATGGCGGTCGACACGCTTCGCCCAGTGCGACTACAACCCCGAATCACGCACGTGGGAGATCACCTATAGCACATCCCTGGACTCACCATCCGACAAGCAAACCATGCGTCGCTTCCGCTTCAGCACAGGCTCGGCGCCCAATAACGGAAAATAACCCTGGATCGGCGTGAATTTGTTGGAAATTTGGCATAAAAAGCAAAAACAGCACCCCGGATTTTGCGATTGTAGTATATACTGTACTTGGAAGACGCAGCCCTCCGGAGATGGATACCATACGGCAGGCAGCATCGGAAAGATGCCACTTTGAACCCCTGCCGCATTTGACTTAAAGCGGGCTATGCGGACATCCCTCAAGCCGCCCGGCAGTCTATAGCTGCCGAGCGGCTTGCATTTTTTCACACACCGCCCGGAAGCCCTGCACGACTTGATATTTGAAGTATGCCCACCAGCACGACTATAATGCCATCGTGGAACCGAAAACCAACAATTCCAGGGCCAAAATAATCTCCGATCATCGCAGGCAATGGCGCGAATGTCGCTATGTATACCCTGTGATTTCCAGACGCTCCAAGGGTCTGAGCATCGGGGTCAATATTAATCCCGATATGAGCTGCACGTTCGGATGCATATATTGTCAGATCGACCGCACATGCGGACGGGAACTCGGCGAAGTGCATCTGGCGATCCTTCACGACGAGCTTCACATGGCGATTGAAGAAGCCCGCAACGGTCGTCTCTGGAACGAGCCCCGCTTTCTCGGGACACCGGCGGACCTGCGGAGAATCAACGATATAGCCTTCAGCGGCGATGGCGAGCCGACCTGCACCAAGGAGTTCGACCGGGCGGTCGAGACGGCGGCAAAGGCTCGAAAGGACTGCCGCTGTGACGACGTCAAACTCGTGGTGATAACCAATGCAACGCGTCTGGCCTCACCGCAATTCCAGCGAGCCCTGCCGATTCTCGACGAGAATAATGGAGAAATATGGGCTAAGCTCGACGCGGGCACCGAAGAATTCTTCCAGCAAGTGAACCGCCCCGTCGGAAACATAACGCTCGATAATATCGTAGCCGACATCACGCATATAGCTCGTTTGCGGCCGGTGGTGATCCAGACGCTGATGTTCCGCATCGACGGAGCCGGTCCTCCGCCGGGCGAGGTCGAAGCATACTGCCGACGCCTGAGAGACATACTTGACGCCGGCGGGGAGATATCCCTGGTCCAACTCCACACAATAGCTCGTAAACCGCCCAGCGACTCGGTCACCGCCCTTCCGGATGAGCACTTGAACGCACTGGAAGCGACGATAAGAAAGAACGTCAGGGGCGCCAACGTCGAAACATTCTACGGGGCATAGGCGCTTGACACTTGACAACTGAGCTCGGAAGTCAAGAATCATAGTCATCGATTGCGGGTAATAGTCCTAACGCTTAAATAGTGAAAGGTGACGCCGATGTGGTCAATATCGAAAATTATCGTTTTCGCCGTTCCGTTTATCGTCCTGGGCGGGGGAATCCTGACATTCATCCTGCTGAAAAAGACGATCCGCACGCGCCTCCGCGTGAGCAAGCAGATACGCGAGGATCCGGACATAAACGAGTGGCTGGTCACATTCGACTGGAGCCGCAAGGTCCTCTACGTACCGACCATCTTCGCGTCGCTGATTGCGAGCCTGATTGTCGGGCTCGTACAGATGGACGTTCTCACCGACGGAGCCGTCCCGGTAATCGGTGGAATATGGTTTGCGATATTCACGATAAACTTCCTGGTCGACGAATACGTCGTCAGCATAAAAGTACTGCTGATCCTGATACTGTGTGTTTTGGCGATATTCCTGTGGCTGCTGTTCCTGGGATGGGTCGAACCGTTCGTACGGTCATTCCGCCACATCGGCATCGCCATTGATTGGATGGGTTACCTGCTGATCGCGGGCCTGTTTTCAGTCGCGGTGATGATATCGTATCTGCGAGGACTGTTCTACTACGTTGCTATCACGCCGAACTACATGAACATCCAGACCGGTCCGACCGAAACCGGCGAGCAGATCTCCCGCGAAGAGTACTCCACGCGAGTGGACACCGGCGACTTCCTCGAACGGCTGTTCGGGTTCGGACGGATAATCATCACCTTCCGCGATCACCGGCGCCAACCGATGTCGCTGCTGGTCAGCCGGGTCGGAAAGCAGTCCCAGAGACTCGAATCGATCCGCGGAAAGCTGGCGATGGACAGGCACAACTCGATACCGCCGCAGGAACCGTAACCATCGGCTCGATCATCGGGAAAATCACGCCGCCGCAGCGCGGCGCGATCTTCCTGTTATCCTGCGAATGACCAGCGCGACCAATCCGACAACCGCCAATACGATCAGTATCGCTATCGTCGACCGCCCCGCCCGCCAAACGTCCGCCGGCACGGCCAGGACGCTTACTTCCGGATCACCGCCCGGATAGGCGAAATCGAGCACCTCCCCGCCGCTGTCAGGCAGTTCCACCGGTAGTGAGAACATCCCGCCCGCAGCCGCCAAACCGGCGCCGAACCTGTCTCCGTCACCCTCACCGCGACCACCGCCGCCGCCAGGGCCTCCCACGTCGTAGATAAATGTCCCGTCAACGGTCGAGATGGTTCCAGCACCGGTGCTGCCTGTGACAGTCACGTCATTGCCCAGTACAATCCCGCCAGTAACATTTCTGGTTCCAATCACACCGCCGTTGGTGACTACTCGTCCGTTCGGGTCTGCTATAATGGCGCCATTGGCGGATGTGGTCACCCAATCGCCTGGAGCATTCACGCTCCGGCCTGAAACGTTCAACTCCAGGTTACCTGCGACCTGTCCTTGCTGCTGATCGCCCTGGGCGATGTTCAACCGTCCAAAGTACCGCTCCAGACGGTTATCGCCCAGATCCTTGACCTGCTTTTGAAGCCTGTCCTGTCGCATGACCAGGAGACGTTCCTGTTCACCAGCGAGAGTTTCGGCCACTTTCTTCAATTCATTGCTCTTGTCATCATCCTCCAACGCCAGGAACTTGCCCTTTGAATAACCGGGAGTCGGTTGCTTCTTCCGGACTTTACCGCCCTTCGCTACGCCCTTGCGTCGAGAGGCGAGTTTGGCGGCGTTTCCGGCGAATTCGTTGCGGATGTTTGTTAACTGCAGATTGCCCGCATTCCGGACAAACTCCGGAATCACCACGAGCGTGTTGTTGCGTTCTACTTCAAGCACGCCGGCGTTAGTCGTGCCGCCGTTCAGGAAGTGGTTAACGTTACCGCTGGCGTCGATCTGTGCGGACCCCGCGTTGCTCCAACCCTGCACCAGACCGTACTGACCGGCCTGGGCCTGCTGGAGCTTGCCGGTCAGGCGCTGATAAGCCTTCTCACCAAGATCATCGCGGTTGTGATCCAGAAAGTTTTGGTTCGCAGCTATCTCGCGGGTCAGATCGTCATTCGACTCACGCCAATTCTTCTGAAACACTTGTTCCTGGGCCTCGGTGTTATAGGCGCCCATGTACGACTTCGACATCCTCTTGAGTTGCGAGAGCTTCACGTCGATACCGATGCTGAGTCTCTCGGCCGTACCGGCGATGGGAGACATGTTGCCTTCGGGCCTGATATACCGGAAGCCCTTGGGCAACCTGAGCGACCAGGTGGTCTGCTTGACCGGGATGCCGACTATGCGAATGCTCGGGGCGCTGATTCTCGATACGCCTGAGATTCCCTGGGCGCTCTTTCCCGCCAAATAAAGCCTGATGTTGTAAGGCAAACCGCCTCGCGAAGTCTTCACCAGCGGAACGTGCACCAAGTCCCCTCCGGACTTACCGGCTGGGAGTACGGGCTTGACGGCCTGACCGGCAACACGCGCCGACCACAACTTTAGTCCGGCTGGAAGCTTAACTTTGAGGAACTGTTCGCTGCGGTTATGCAGCGACAGATCGACCTGGTAGCGACACTGACCGGACTTGTCAAGCACGGTCTTCAACTCCATGAGATCGACAATCGCCTGGATGCGGCTGGCGGCTTTGGCGGGGGTGACCTTCAACTCCGCCGACCAGTTGTCTTCGAACGCCTGGTAAACGTACTGGAGCGATTTGCTGACCCTGGAGCCAAGCACGCGCTTTTGCGCCGTAACCGGAAGCGGGCTCATTGACTTGGACGGAGTAAACGCAAGCTCGTGCCTGGAAGTATTCTGAATCGCCAGCACCGCCCGGTATCCGTCGCCCGCGGGGGTCACCACGCGGGGTACGGGCAATTTGTGCGTGGATGCGTCTATCGGAAGGGCGAAATTCACCAGTATGTCAAACTCACCGGTCAGTTCGTTGGTCAGTGCGACAGTCCACTTTTTCCGGCCGTCCGGAGCCCCTGCCGATGACACCGACCGCAAATAGCGCGATGTCACGGCGACCAACTTCGCGTACTTCTCGGGAAGGGTGAAACTCACCCGATCGATCGGCGATCCGGAAACAGCATATCGCAGGCGATAAGTGTAATCCGCCGATGACTGATGCACCGATACGCCGGCGACTATCTCAACGCGCACCTTGGTGGGGCGTTTTCGTACGGCCAGCTCCAGGGCTATTGCAGGCGTCCTGTAACGATAGGCGAACTGGACAGCTCGGACCTGGGATTTATCGAGCCAACCCGCGGCAGCCGACGGCGCGATCGAGGTCAACTGCTTGCTGGAAACCGTATGCGCATCCAGAGCGGGCGCCACCTGCACGGCCAGACGCCCAAACTGATCGTCTATCACTCGCCCGTCGGGGTCGACAGCTTGGACTGTAGGAACGACCAGGCGGTCGATCTTTGCATCGTCGCGGACAAGCACTATCGCCACGTGCGATCTCACCACCGCAGTCCGAAAACCAACGTGCAGTCTGCGAGGCGATTTACCGTCGGAGGATTTCTGCACGTGCCATCCCTCAACGTCAGGACCGACAACGCTCAGCAGTTCGTAATCATTCGGCAGGTTGAACGTCGCGCCGAAGAACCTGCTTGAACCGCCCTTACCGCCCTCCCCTGCGGGAGTAATTGTCGCCTGAGCGAGCAGTTGAACGCGATCGGAACTTACCCGCACAAGCTGATCCAAACCAACCTTCGCCAGCGCCTGGCGTCGCGAGATCTGAACCTTCAGCGCAAAATCTCTATAAGGCCACTGATAGGAAGCAACCACCGCGGTCGAATCGGCCAGAACCGTCCCAACGGCGCTCTTGGATGACCGTCCGGAACCTACGATATCTCTTCGCCTGCCGCCTTTAACGTCCGTGACTTTCAGAACCATTCCCCCTGCGGTGTGCAGGTGGACAAAACCGGCCTCACGACCAACACGTCCGGCGCGAGGCAACCAGAGCCTTTCGGGGCGCCCCATCGCGGGCAAATCGCCAATCCAGTGGGCTGTCAAGCTGTATCCCTTGCTCGCCGGACGATACAGGCGAATATCAACCACACTGAACTTGCGACCTTCCAGCGTTTTAACGCCAGCTATGCGATGATCGCGAAGGTTGGCGCCGGAGATCTTCGTAATCGACACGCCTTCGGGGATAAGCATCTCGAACCGGTCGTTCTCACCGGCGGAGAAGCTGTACGCCATCTTGCTCACACCCACCAACGCCCAGTGGAACACGCCGATATCGTGAGTCGCAGACACCGAAAGCGTCCGGTCGGCGGCGCCCGTACCGGCTTTGGGCGACCAATTCAACGCGACCTTTCGCGCCGAACCGAGGGGCACGGTCCATACGACGCCCGCATCGGTTTTGCTGCTGGTGAGCACACCGTCCATACCGGGAGTCTCCAGTTCGAAGTCCGCATCGTCGAGGCGCACTTTCATCACCGCCAGCGGAAGCAACGGCAGGGAAAGATTCACCCTGCCCTTCCTGCCGATGTATTTTGGCGTCGTCACTCCGGTCAGCACGAACTTGCCCGACACCGGAGCCTGGACCGCCAGCACCATCCCCCTAGGCCCAACCTGCAGGCGTGCGGGCTTACCGTCCAGTGTAGCGGTGGTCACCGCCATACCGGATATTCCCATCGGCAGGACAGCCCACCCCTTGCCCCGAGCGGTTAGCTCCGCCTGAAGCGTAATGTTCATCTTTTTGTCAGCCACCACAGCACTGTAGGTAACTCCGGCCAGCGACACCTTCTCGTTCGGAACGAGCCCGCTGGCGGGCGACTGGATCTTGCGGTCGGGATGTGACAGATTCCACAACTTCACAAAACGCTTATATGGCAGGAGGACTTTGCCCGCGGTATCGGCCTTGCTGGGGTCTCCGTCGTACGGAATAACCACCGGAGGCGTCTTCGACGGCGCGGGTCGGGAAACCTTACCCTTAGTCGCCGCCCCAGCCGATCGGCCCGTCGCAAACAGCACCGTCGCCGCCAACAACAAAACCGCCCCGCGAACATAATACCTGCCGCCCGTCAGGGAGTTGGCGATCAGGCGATACAGACCGACCACCGGATAGAACAACGCCAACAGGCAGACGGCGTAGAACGCACCGTTGGCGCCCCGCGCCAGCGACGGAACCCAGATCGTCATCAGTGTCGCAGCACTGCCGGCAAGAATGATAAATACAACCTTGCGGCCTACGGCGGCATTCAACAAACACAGACCTGCGATCCCCACAATCGCCAATCCGATCCACAAATGCCCTTTCCCGATGGATTTTGACGTCAGTGAGATAGTCAGTTGCGGATTTCCCAATCCGCTGAAAACAATTTCTCGACCGCCCGACGAAGACTCCACCAAGTCAACAGGCAGCGTGTGACGCCCCTGCGTTTTCGTCCCTGCCGGGAAAACTGGCTTCTTCGGAGTTGCAGGCCGGGTTCTCGGTCGAGGTGTATCGACAGTCGTAGGCTGCACCGTACGCCCGATCGAATCGGGGGGGGGGAGCGGCCCCGGCGCCCTCCGTAGCCTCCATCACGCCGGGATCAATCGCATCGGCTCCGCTTTCGCCCTTATCGCGAGAAGCTTCGTCACGGCTTGCAGAGTAGTACTGCGATTTGCGACCTTTCCCGAGAGCGGAATCAGAGGCGGCGTTGGCTAGCTCGACAATTGCGGGGCTGGCGACAGCCAGAGCCTCCGGATAATCCGGGGACATGTCCGAATCGTGTGACGTTATTGAGAATCCCGATGGAGGAATAACAGTCCACCTGGCTGTGTTGATATGCAGACCGGGCAACTCTACGGGAATCAGCTTCAGATCGCTCAGACGAATCTTCTCCGCGCCGGGCGGAGTGGCGTAGACCATCGCCACAGCAAAAGGCTTGCGCCCCTGCGGCACGGAAACCTGGTAATTACCGGCGGAATCGTGTTTGAGCTTCGCTTGCTGGTTGCCCACGCGAACCGAAAGCAGTCGGCTGCGCTCCGGGAGCTTGATCGTGAGGAACTGCAAGCCCGCGTTAACCACCTTAAGGCTCGCCCGGGTCTGCTGAGAACCATCGGCTCCTATAGCGGTGCGAAGGTTTGCTTCGGTGACCAGAGCGGTGGGAATAATGTAGTTTTCGTGAACCGCGGTCGTCAGGCTGATCTCGCTCAGCGGTCCGGCGCCGCGCATGTTGTCTGTCGGACGAAACGCCCCGAGCACCCTTCTAGCCGGAGCCGGGAGAGGAGGCAGATCGCTTATGTCGACATCGCTTGCCTGGCGTGCCGAAACCTTAACCGCCAATTCCTCGGTGGCTTCGATGGCGAGCACTTCTGTCGATCGCTCCGCACCCGCCGGCCGCACCATAGCAACCGAAAACTCGCCCTCGGGCAGGGCCTGCTCATAACTGACCTTTACCAGCAAACCGCCCCGAGCCTGTGCGTCAAGTTTCAACTGCCACAGGTTATAAGCGTCGCTAACGCTCTTGGGCAACTCCAGTGTGTCTGCGCCAGGCGTTACGATACTTCGCGACGCCAGTTGGCGCCCGGGCGTAACGATAGTGAGCTTCCTGCCAAGCGACTTATCCGCCAGGATATACAGGGTTCTGGTCCCTACGCGCGTTACGTTGTAGGTCAGTGCGAATCGCCCCGAAACACCCGAGGGATTCACCGAGACCAGCGCGGCGGCATTGGCGGCGATTCGAGGTTCCGGTCGGCTTACCGACACGTCCAGCACGCCTTTGGGCGCCGTTTCATACGTATACGCCGCCCGGACGTTGCGCCCCAGGCCCAGCGGAGCCATCTTACCCACCGTAACGCCTTTAAGCTCCGCCGCCGCAGTGGAAACCTCCGCATCGAGATCTCCTGCAACCGCCACCGCCGCCAGGCCCGAACACTTCTCAGCCGCGCAGCGAATCAACGGTAAGGCGACTTTGCGAACAACGGGTCCCCTCTCAGAACCGCCTCGTGAAGACCAATTCCATTTCTCGGGTACGCGTCGAAGCAACACGTTAACCTTCGCAACCGCTTCAGGTGCGATCGGACGGGCTAACTCAAGTTTCAATACACGCCCGGCGCCCTGGGCGGCGGTGCGATATTCAAAGCCCTTCTTTGACCCGTTAACGGTGACACTGCTAACGTCCCACCCGCTATTCTCGCCTGGAAGGATGAAATCCAGCGCGAACATTTCCCGCCCGACGGCTGTGACCTCGGCCTCAAAATGCACAGACAACTCCTTCGGCGAAATAACGAACATCTGCTTGTCCTTGCTGTGGGTCTGCAACTCGATCTGGGCCAGCTGCAGCCCAACCGACCACTTGTCGCCCCAGTGGAAGTAGAGCCTGCCCGAAGAGCCCGTCATACCGGCGATTCCAGACACGCCTCGTATGTCCTGGCGTCTGGCGCTGATGAGTTTCTCGGCGCGCACAGCCAGTTGCTCGCCCGGATCGACCAGCACATAGCCCCTCTGGTATCCGGCTCCGACGAGCGAAACCGCCGGGCTCGACCAGGACATCTCACCCATAGCCGCCGACGCCCTGATATGCAGCGCTCGCGTACCGCGCGTTGCGCTTCGCAGACGAACTGTCAGTTCCTTGGAGCCCTTTCCATCGGGAGTAACAACGGACCACTGCACCAGACTCGGACACGAAACGTCCGTAATTGTCCAGTTCGGATCGAGGCTGAACACCAGTTCGCGCAGACCTCTCCTGAGGACCTGGACAGTATAGAGACAATCCATTGTCTGACCGGTCGGCGTGAGAGCTACTGTGGTCGCCGACTCGCCCAGCAGAATCGCCTTACGATCTTCCTGCCGCCCATTTCCGAGCAGGGCTACGCTCAGCGAACCATATCCGCCAAGCGTCAGGTCGACGATTGTGCGATCGCCTTGTTTGTCGTACTTGGTGGCGGCAACCGGCACGTTGGCGTGTGCTTCCTGGTCTCCGGGCAGTTGGAGTTTCATCGCTCCGGCTACTGCGGTGGGAAGAACCATGCTAAACTGCATCCCGCCGCTCGACAGTTCCGTCAGCTTCACCGAACCGACCAGCGTGAGCTTGTGAACGCCTCGCCCGGTGACTATCAGCACCAGACGCCCTCGCGTGTTGTAATTCGCGGGCGCGGCCTTTCCGTCCAGCAATATCTCGGTCAAACCGACCCTGCCGAACGGCAGTTCCACGACCACAGGCTCGGTGTTGAGCGATTCTATGACCAGATCGCCCTTCAACGACAGGTTCTCACCGTTAACCGCGGCGGTATAATCTCCACGCGTGATCTGCCCCAGTTTCGGAGCGCTGTCGGTGAGTTTGGCCTTTGTGCTCGCCGCTTTCGCAGCCGCCAGGAGCTTGTTGAATTCGGCGCGGTCCATAAGAACCGCGCGATCGGTTTTTGAAACTACGGCCGCAACGTCCTTGTACGGCACGTAGATCTTGGGCGCGTCGGCGACCTCGTCGGCTCCGAAGGCGCACTGCAAGGCGCACCCCAGGACCGCCAGCACCAGAAGACTCCGCAAAACCAAACCGCTGTTATCCGTGTTGTATTCAGTCGTTTTCATTTTCGCCCCCTTCTTCGCTGCTCTGCTCGATGGGTTCGACTGCTTCGACGGACTCTACGATGGGCTCGGGGCTCAAGGGCCTGGGCGGCGGCAGGGAAGCCTTGCGTTTTCGCAATAGGCGGAAGAACACCCAATGCGCCAACCAGAGCAACAGGACAATCACACCCGCAAAAACGCCGAATCTGGCTGCGTTTTTCACCAGCAAAGGGTTGAACTGGTAAACAATCGCCGCCCCCGTAATCGCCGCCAGCGCAACAATCGCACGCGTAAACCCGCGCACTTTGAGAAGAACGACCCCGGGCAGGATAATCACGACCCATAGAATCCCAACAAACATTTCTCGCTTCATCAACGTCATCGAGAACTCGCCCACGGCGCCCTGCCGTGCGAAACGCCACAGACGTCCCTGGGCGGGGAACTTACCGAGTTGCCGCTGGTGCCCGGTGGCTACGCTGTTGAACAGACTGTCAATATGGCTGGCGCCGTCGATCGCAAAGTTGCGATCGTAGCCCAACACAACATGATCTTCTGGCGCGTATACCCGCCAAAAAGTTCTCTGCACGGGCACTTCATCCGAAAGCACCGGGGCGGGCAGTTTCCTGTTGATCGCACTGCTGTCCGCGTCGAGCCCATAGGTGATCTCAAGCACGCTCCGGGCGACCTGCCCAGCCGAATGCGGAAGCTGAACGATCCGCACATCCGGAGAAGGGGATTCAACCGCCACCTCACGCCCGTTAAGCATGAACGGATAGACTTTGGCTCCGGTGGGCATGGTCACCCTGAGGCGGTCGCCCCGGCTGGTCGACAACAGACATATCATCCTGCCGTTCAGCGTGCCGTCCCGTGCGAGCACCTGCTCGACAATCACAGCATTTGCAATTGTGGTGTAGACGTCAGCTTCTTTCTGCATCCGCACGGGCAGAGTCAACTCGTATTTCGCCAGGCTGTGACGCAACGCTATTATCGCATTGCGTCGGTGCGGAGCCCAGGGAAGATCCGCAGCACTGCTCGGATCGCCAAACACCAGATCTTTCATCTCGCCCTTTCCGACGGCGAGGGTTGCGGCTTTCTTGACGGCGATGTAACCGCTCTGGTCGGACAATTCGCCCGCCGCCAGTACCTGGGGCACATCAATCCTAGCCGGACCGTCATCGCCGCCGACCTGGTAACTCTTACGCCACGTTACATGCAGGCGATACTCCCCGGAAACCGGAGACTGCAGAACGACCTTGTAGCAGGCCCACTTGATATCCGGAGCGTCTTTGGCGTCGTCGGCCTTCTTGGATTCGGCGGTGTCCATTTTAGGATGCTGATCGGGCGGAAGGAGCGGTTTCTCCTTAATGTTCGCGCCGGATATGTCAACTCCCGCATCAGCCAGAGCGGCTGGCATTTTCACGTAGAACGTATCGACCGGCGCGTAGCGAACGTTATAAGCAACCACCGCTTCGTGCTGAACTGATCCATCCTGAATATCCACCAGGCGATGAACAATCGCCGACACCTGGGCGGGCTTTACGCTGGTCTTGAACGACGCCCCGGCGGCCTTGGCGCTGTCAACGGCGCGGAATTCAAACGCCATCGCGGGCGACATCCCGCTCATAACCGCGCTCACTTGCGAGCCCCGCATCATCTGGTAAGCCGAGCGGACGGGTACGGACTGAAGCTGATCGAGCCCTGAAACCTCCGCCAGGAGCGAATCGGCCAGGTGGAGAATCAGCCGCCCGCTGTAGTTGTGCAGGTTCTTCGGGTCAGGTTGGGGTAGAGTGAACTTGACCGCCCCGTCGGGAGCGTCGCGTGAGGTCCGGGCCGCCAGATCCAGTGCGAAGGCCCCGCTAAGCTCTCGCTTAAGCGTGATGTTCACCGTACGGTCGGCGCCCTTGCCCGCAAGTTCGTAATCGTGGACTATGCTCGCCGGTCCAAGCGAGGTTATCTCCCACGGTTCGGGAAGCTTCATCGAAACCGAGAATATCCCCGCCCTGTCAACCGAATACTGCAACCGCCCGTAGAGGCGCAGGTTGTCTTTCTTGACTCCCAGAGCCCATAGCTGCGTCACGGACGCCCGCGGGGCAACGGTGGCGATCTCGACATCGGCGCCGTACCCCGCCGACGTAAATCGATACGCCGTCACGCCTGGGCGGGATTTCAGGTTCGCCGGCAGGCGACCGACATCGACGCGCACAAGCTCCTTGTTGACGTTGGCGACCTCCACCGACCGCCTGGACGAATGCGTGATCGCTATCAAACCCGTGCGACGCAGGACGCGGTGGGTCACTATCGGAGTCAGCGTCTGGGTGAGCGTAGCGTCCTTGAGGAAACGCTCCATCTTCACAGTGAGCGAATATGGGCCCTTCGCTTCGGAATACAGCTTAACGTTCAATTCCTGAACTGCGGGCGCCGCGGCGCCGGCTTTGGCGGGGGCCACGATGTCCCACTTGCTGATGTTCGCGCCGTCAACGGCGGTCACGCGGAACTTCGCGGGCAGTTGTATCGAGAAACTGTCAACGCCTCTGCGACGGATATCGTAGTTGAACTTCACGTCGTAGGTGATGAGCGCTTCGGCTACGTTGATATGCTGCAATTGGCTGCAGATAACCACCGGCGCCAGGCCCGCTGCGGCCTGCGTTCTCGGACGCCAACTCAGCTTGACTTTATCGGCGGATCCGAGAAACGCCTTGAGCCTGGTCGACTTGGTCTTGTCGGGCGCGGTCACCTGGCTGGTTGCGGCCGCCAGCATCGGCTCGACGTCAACCTTCATATTCTCCTCGGGTATCAGCAGTTCAAGCGTGCTGATCGCCGCGGCGGGCATCTGGTATTCAAGTACGTTTTGCCCGGGTTTGGTTACAAGCTGCCTGACGAAATCGATGCTCACCACCCAGCGCCCCTTGCCCTTGACCAGCAGACGGTACTTTCCGTTGACGACGCGAAGCAGCGGTTTGGCCTTGGCGTCGGGAGCGGTCTTGAATGATGTCCCGGCGACAGCGACCTGCCCGAGTGCGATGGGCACTTCCGTCCACTTGTCGTTCATGATATCAACGGTGAGCAGCAGATTCATCTCCGCCAGCTTACCGCTGATCTTCCCGCTGAAACGGGCCGTTGAGATCAGGTATCCCAGTGGTGATTCGACAGCCCCAGCTGGCGCCCCGCGGGCGGCGGACCACAGTCGCTGAAAGTCCGCATACGGAAGGAAGACGCCCTGCTTTTCGGATTCGAATACATCTTTCAGTTTCTCGTATGGGATGTAGACTTTTTCCGGTCCGGGCCTTGTGGCCTGTCCGTGAGCGCCGGTGACGCAAACGATCATCACCGCCGCTATCGTAAGGAATTGTCCCGTAATCGCCAGGCGTTTGATCATGATAAATTCTCCACGTGTTGATCTGTGTGGACCGCCGGCCCGTCCGAAGCGGCCACTGCAGACGTTTGGGAATACTAGAGAGTCCGGGCGTTAGTATATTTGACGTTCGGAACGGATCAAAAGTTCACACGGAAAGCAGAATCCTCAAACATTCGGCGATTTGTATGCAAGCTGATCCGGCGGCGCGCGGAATCGGCGCTGTGATGTTAACTTGGAGGCCGGTGGGCGGCTGGGGAGAACTAATCACGCTGATGTCGTCGCATGAGCGCTGCGGAGCGTATCGATCTCATAGCGCCCCAGATGGCACGAATCCAATTCGTGCCAGTGCGTCACGTGCGATTCGTCGGACCGCCAGCACAGTCGAACTTCTCGCCCGTCGATCATGGCGGGGAAGTCAACTATTCCCAATTCCCAATCGCAGAGCTCGACCCCGACATCTTCGATCTCTTCGAGGCATATGCGGATTCTGTCGGCGGTCAGAACCAGTTCGTCGCGAGCATCCTCAATCTGACCGAATCGCCCTGCGGCCTCCAGGGCCTCGACAGTCTCGTGCACTTCCAGCAATCTATCGTAATGCTTCACCACGTCGGCAACTATCCGCCTGACCAGCACAAGCGAACTATTGGCTTCGTCGGGCGTGAAGAAATGTCGTATTCTCTGCCGGGCGGTTGCTTCTTGAGTAGTGTAGTTCGTGTTCATCATCCTTGATTCCTCATTTTGGGACCGCTAGCGGCGGTAACGCAATTCATCGGTCAGATGGCGTCGGCAACATGAGCCCTGACAGCCGAAAACGCCTGAAACCGCCCGGAATCAGTCCTCCACAGACCATGCAAAAGATTGACAGACCACAAGCAACAGGAGAAACTAACCGGCTGGACCACCATAGATTGTGTCTTTCAGCAGGAGCAGTGATGAAACAACAAAAAATGCGTATCGGTGTGCTTGTGGGTCTGTTTATTCTGGGAACGGCGGCCACGGCGCAAGCCGCCACGGAAAAAAGCAAATCCGCCCCGAAACCGGTAAAGGTCTTCATTCTCGCCGGCCAGTCGAACATGGAGGGACAAGGCGTAGTCGCCATGGATCACGAGAAGTACTACAACGGAGGGAAGGGAAATCTCGTTCACGTGATGAAACATTCACCGCTGGCGAAACGCTACACACACCTTAAGGACAAGTCCGGCAAGTGGGTCGAGCGAAAGGATGTGTGGGTGTCGTTCCAGACCGAGCGAGCCGGGCACAAGACCGGCCCGCTGACCATCGGGTACACCAGCTACGGCGGGAAAGCCCACATGGGTCCTGAACTGCAGTTCGGACACGTTGTAGGAGATCATTACGATCAGCAAGTGCTGCTGATAAAAACCGCCTGGGGCGGAAAGAGCCTGTACAAAGATTTCCGCCCGCCCAGCAGCGGCGGAGCTGTGGGCCCCTACTACACGAAAATGATCTCCCAGATCCGCGGAACTCTCGCCAACATCAAGAAACTCTTCCCCGATTACGCCGGTCAAGGATACGAGATCGCCGGATTCGTATGGTTCCAGGGTTGGAACGACATGTGCACGAAGGAAGCAATCCCCCAGTACACAAAGAACCTCGTGAATCTGATTAAGGACATCCGCAAGGAATTCAAGCTCCCCAAATTGCCCGTGGTTATCGGCGAGCTGGGCAACGGCGGGGAGAAGGCCAATCGCGGAAACATGGCTGCTATCCGCACCGCCCAGGCCGACGCAGCCAGACCCGCCGAATTCAAGGGCAATGTAATATTCGTGAAGACCGCACAGTTTGCTCGCCCGGCCAGGGAATCGCCCAACACCGGTCACGGGCACCATTGGTTCGGAAACGCCGAAAGCTACTTCCTGATTGGAGACGCACTGGGACGGGGAATGAAGAAACTGCTGCCCTCCCCGCCGGTAAAGTCGACTCGTTAACCATGTTCGGACTGCTAAACATCAACAAACCCGTCGGACCGACCAGCCACGATATCGTTTCGCGTGTAAGGAAGATTGTTGGACGGCGGAAGGGTAAGGTCGGACATGCCGGCACGCTGGACCCGTTCGCCGACGGAGTGTTGGTGGTGTGTGTCGGACCGGCCACGCGACTGGCGGACTACGTCCAGCAGCAGACCAAGGGCTATCGGGCGGTCATCACGCTAGGAGCCGTCAGCGACACCCACGACATCACGGGGCAAATCACTGAAAACCCCCATGCCGCCCCGGTCAACGTTGATGAAATTCACAGCATCCTGAAAACATTCGTCGGGAGGATAGCTCAGATTCCCCCCGCCCATTCAGCCCTGCACGTTGACGGAAAACGAGCGTACGATCTTGCCCGGGCCGGACACGAATTCGATCTCCCCGCACGCGAAGTGAACGTATACCAGGTTTCATTGGTCGAGTACGACTATCCGAGCCTCACGATTAACGTTTCATGCGGAGCCGGAACGTACATCCGCTCGCTGGCTAGAGATATCGGTGAGAAACTCGGGGTGGGAGCATACTGCAGCGGGCTTACGCGAACGTCTATCGGGAACTTCGATATTTCCAGGGCGATCAATCTCGACAACCTGAACCCCGCCGCAGACCTCATCGATCCCATCAAAGCCCTCGACGCACTGTCCGAAATCAAAGTGGATTCGGACGACGCGAATCGTCTCGCTATGGGGAAGATGGTGAGGCTGTCGACGGCGCGGCAAGACGCGATACCGGAAGTCGCGGTTACAGATCTCTCCGGACGATTAATCGCAATCGCAGAACTGGTCGACACACCGAACGGACCGACCCTCAAGCCTTCAAAGGTGTTCGTCCAGCCGGAGCGATAGATCACTTCCGAGCCAATCCGCGCAGGTGACGCAGCGCCCGTAAGGCAATCGCATCCACCGCCTCCCCGCAAATCGCGGTTCAATATGAAACCGCACGGAGAGTCCGGCGAACAACGCTCGGCTCGGCAGGCCGACATCTCAGTCGCAGAAGCCCGAAAAGTATAATCGACCGCCCTGAGGCGTTATCTTCGCCTGCGTCTCCAGGCCAGCCCCAGCCCGCCAATAGTCAGGAGCGACAGCGTCGCCGGTTCGGGCACGGCGCCCGCTACATCGTCCATTTCGAAAGTTTCACCCGACGTGCCCAGATCCTCGGTTCGCGAGACAAAGGTGATCTTGCTTATTTGTACGGCCGTTGAAGATGTGACAATTCCAAAAAAGCCTGTCGACTGCGTGACCTCGACTACCTGGTTGTCGTCGCCGATAAGTTCAAGATTCAGCAGTTCTCCGTCCAGGTCGAAGAAATCGGCGCCCCATGCGTAAACGGGCACATCCAGAGTAAGGTCAACTTCGACAGCTCCGAAGTCAGTGTACATGTCGGCGTAACCGGTCGTTTTGATACTGTTGCGCCATGTCGAGGTCGAGGTCCCTGTCTGCTCCAGCGAAAACGGTCCGACATCGACAGCAACTGTGTGAAAGGGCGTATCGACCGCATAACCTTCAAAGTCCACAGTCCAGTCTACTCCGCCTATAGCCGCCTCCCAGGCTGTTCTGTCGGTGAAAACTGAAACCGGTGCGGCGAAACCGCCAGCCGCCGTAATCGCCAGTACTGCGATCATCACTGCGACAGGCATACGATAATTGTTCATAATCTTGCTCATGGTCCTACTCCATTCCTCGCTCGGGATATCCAGAGTATATCTGTATCCTCATTGTTAACTGCATGACATCGCTCACACAGCGTCAGTGCGCGCAGACCTCTCATACACATTCATCGCACGAAGGCGCAAATCAGGTGCGCACGCGTCGGGAAAGGAAAAACAGACATTCCAAGAACTGTCTTTCCCTCATTCTTGTTCGACCCGATCGTCTGGCTCAAGACGTCGCAATACCGGGTCGTGGTACGGCCTCCGTAAATACCGATGGACTTCCTAAACAACAATTTCTACCGCTGCCGTAGTGTATCACAAACGCGGCTTTTCGTCAACCGACATTCTTACATTTGTCTGAAAAACTTCAGCCAATGAACATGATATTCAGACCGATCACATCGTCACAATCGGGGATCAATACACGGTTTAAGGCACGCGCCGGCGTCCATCAAATCAAAAGCCTCTGTCATGCGATCGAGCGGCAGCATGTGGGTGACCAGTTTGTCGGCGGGGAAACGTCCGCTCTGGATCAACGCCACAGCCGCCTGGAAGTCGCTCATCTTCTCCGAGAACGATCCGGTAACCGTGATCTCCTTGTAGTGCAGAAGATTGGTGTTCAGCGCAGCGGTTGGGTTTGATTTCGGCAGCCCGCCGAAATACTCGATCCGTCCGGACCGTGCTGCGATTTCGACCGCGTCGATCTGGGCCTGGGCGCTGTTGCAGGCGCTGATGACCACGCTGCATCCGGCTCCTCCGGTCAGTCGCATGATTTCCTCCTTGTGGGATCCGTCGTCGGTCACCGCTACGCACGCGTCAACATCGAACGCTTCAGCGCCAGTCAGCCGACTGCCCGGATGAGCCAGCATGAAGACCTTCTGCGCACCCTGCAAACGGGCAAGCACCGCGTGAATAATTCCGACGGGACCGGCCCCGAACACTGCAACGGTGTCTTTTAACCCGATCTTGAGGTGCCCGTGCGCGTTGATGGCGCACCCGGTCGGCTCGCTGAGCGCCATGTGCGGAGATGGCGTATCTGACTCTACTTTGACAAGACTGCCCGCGGAAACCGCGACCGCGGGGATCTTCGTGTATTCGGCGTAACCGCCGTCAAAGTGATACGCCATCGTCTTGCGGGTAAGGCAGATATTAACCTTGCCCTCCCGGCAGGGTTGGCAGGCGCCGCAGGGCATAACGATGTACATCACAACGCGATCGCCGACCTTGATGTCGACGTGATCGGCCGCACGCGATTCGACAACCGTACCGCAGAATTCATGCCCCAGTACGCGAGGCGGGGGTATGCTGGCGTGCCCGTGGCGGTAGGTGCGTCGGTCCGAACCGCATACGCAGCACGCTTCTATCTTCAGGAGCACCTCGCCGTCCTCCAACACCGGATCGGGCACGTCCCTTACCACAATCGTTTCCTGTCCTTCGTATACTGCAGCTTTCATACGCACGAGTCCTGTGTATCGTTATTGCGCGATTGCGCCTGCTTCGTAGAGTTTTCGGATGTTCTCTTCGCTGTAACCCAGAAGTTCCGAAAGGACCTGCCGGTTGTGCTGACCCAACTCCGGCGCGCTGGTCCGGGACGTTACTTCGTCCTCGCCGCGGAACTTCACGGGGCTTCCAGCGACCTTGAAGTCCCCGGAGCCTTCAACCGGAACAAGCATGTTCCGGGCTTTTATCTGCTCGTAGTCGAACAGGTCTTCGATCGTGTTCACCTTCGCACAGGGCACATTGGCGGCTTCGAGCACTTTGATCCAGTGATCCGTGGTCTCTGCGGAGAGGCGCCCGTTAATCATCACTTTCAGTTCGGCGTGATGTTCGGTGCGTTGGGCGTTGGTTGCGAATCGCGGATCGTCGGCCTGTTCCGGGCAGCCGAGGACCTCGCACAGCGAGCGGAATATCTTGTCGTTGCCTGCGGCGATGACGATTGTTGAATCGCTCGTATCGAACGCCTCAAAGGGCGTTATCGACGGGTGCCGCGCGCCCAGCGGTCCGGGCGTCTTTCCGGTGGTCTGGTATCGCGCGATGGCGTTTTCCAGCACGGAAACCGTGCTGTCGAGCATGGCTATATCGATCCGGGCGCCTCGATCGTCACTCGATCGGCTGCGGCGGAACAGCGCCGTAACAATGCCGATTGTCATGTACAGACCCGAGACTATGTCGGAGATCGACGAACCGACGCGCACGCACCGCCCGTCTTCAGTACCGGTGATCGACATCAGCCCCGATAGCGACTGGATGACCATGTCGTAGGCGGCGTTGGCGGAGTCTGGTCCGGAGTATCCGAACCCGCTGGAACTGGCGTAGATGATAGAGGGGTTCGACTCCTTGACTCGCTGCTCGGAGAAACCGAGCTTCTCCAACGCGCCTGGACGGTAGTTCTCGACCAGCACGTCGGCCTTTCGAATCAGATCAGCCAGCACTTCCCTTCCCTGCTCAGTCTTCAGATTCAGCGTCAGCGACTTCTTACCGCAGTTGATGCTCGCAAAGTAGGCGGATTTCTCACCCGCGTCGTCCAGGAACGGCCCGAAGTGCCTCGCGTCGTCTCCCACGCCGGGAGCTTCGACCTTGATAATCTCGGCGCCCAAGTCACCGAGAATCATCGTGCAGTACGGACCGGCCAGGACGCGCGTAAGGTCTATTACCAGGATGTCGTCCAGAGGTTTCTTTGCCATGAGTTTCGTCTCTATGTAAACGGGTCGCTATTTCAATCCAAGTTCGGTGAGCTTTTCGTCGCTCGGAACGCCGTCGGCGCTCCAACCGCGTAGTTCATAGTACTCGTCGAGCATAGCGTCGAGGGTTTCCCGGGGGCAGTACCTTCCCTTGGCGGGCCCTTCGGGGATCGGTTCGTTCATCACGCGATAAGGCAGCGTGTCATCTTTGCGAGACACGCCCCGTCCAACGTTTATCATCCGCTCGAGGTTATAGACCCGCTCGCCGATCGTTTCGAGTTCCGCAAGACCCATATCCCAGCCGGTCACATAGTTCAGCGCCTTTAGCAACTCGTCGCTGAGCATCATTCCGAAACCCCGCTCTGCGGTAAAGCGGCAGATGACCATGGAATCTCCCGCGGCGGTGAAGTACTGGCTCTTTCGGATGTACTCCGGCTGGGGGTCAAAACCGGGATCTGATTCGGGCATTACGTATTTGGGGCGTCCGTCATGGTGGCTGCCTCCGCGTGTGGACGTCGGATACGACAGCGACATCCCCCTCAATCCGCGCGCCGAATGCCCGGCGATCTCCAGGCCCTTGACCGCGTACAGGTACTTGCGGGCCTGGCCGCCGAACTCGTCAGCAAGCCGCCAGGAACCAAGAGCCAGCTTCGCTCCGATACCTTCCTTTGCGGCGGTTTTGGCGATTAGATCAACCATCTGCAACCCATCGGCGAAGTCCACCGCCCCGCCGAGGTCAGCCTCGGTGACAATCCCTTTCTCAATGCACTCGGCGACGAACGACAGGGTCACGCCCATCGAGATCGTATCGAGACCCATCAGGTCGCACAGGTGATTTCCATTGATAATCGAGTTGATGTCGCTGTTGTCGAGCATAGACCCGAGTGCGTAGAGCGTTTCATACTCGGGCATTTTGACGGGCTTACCGGCGTAGAGTCCTTCTTTGGCCTTGACGTTCTTTCCGCAGGCCAGCGGGCAACCGTGGCAGGTGATGTCTTTGTCCCAGTACTGGTCCCGCATGACCTCGCCGCTGATCGCGTCGGCGTCGTCGAATGTCTCTTTGGAGTTGTTGTGCGTGCAGAGTATGCCCTTACCGTTGATCATGTTGACCAGGATAGGCGTACCGTGATTTCGCAACGCGGACCCATTTTCCCTGAGTACGTCAATACGCTCTCTGAGATAGCTTACGAGCCGCTCCCTGTCGGCGATTTCCGTCCGTTTGGAGCCCCTGACGACAATAGCTTTGAGGTTCTTGGAGCCCATGACCGCGCCCATGCCCGCTCGCCCCGCCGCCCCCGGCCGCTTTCCACCGCCCTGAATATTGGCGAATAGCACACCGTTTTCACCCGCCGGACCGATCGCCGCAGCCATGCTGTCGGGACCTTCCCGTTCTATCAGCGCTTCAATTGTCGCTTCGGTGTCCTTGCCCCAGAGTTCGACGGCGTCTTTGATTTCGGCGCCGTCTTCAGTGACCAGGAGATATACCGGCTTGTCGGCGGCGCCGCTGACGAAGATGGCGTCGAATCCGGTTCGTTTCTGGATAACCGCAAACTTACCGCCGAAATTCGAGTCTGCGAAGAATCCTGTCTGCGGCGAGATCGCCGCCATATGTCCGCGACTGGAGCCCCATACCGGCGTATCGGTGATCGGCCCGACAGCGAAAACCAGTGCGTTGTCCGGACCGAGCGGGTCGGCGTCTGCGGGCACATTATCGTAGATGAGCTTGGCGGCAAGACCGTTTCCACCCAGGAACTTCCGAGCAAAAGCCTCATCGAACTGCTCCTGAACGACATCACCTGACCCCAGATTTACTTTGAGAACGTCGCCATGGTGTCCGAACATCACATTTACTCCAGCCATAGGGGAAAACCCGCTGGCGCGGCCCTCCAGGCAACACCCGCTCTAGGCGGTCGTTAAACTACGCCCGAGAGGACTCGAACCTCTGACCTCCGGTTTAGGAAACCGG
>JASLNT010000049.1 GCA_030745875.1 Phycisphaerae bacterium | reverse complement strand
CAGAGTCCGGCGGAATACGCCGCCCGCTGCCAGCCTGCTCCGGGCTCCGCTGCGCTCCGCCCTACGCAGCCAGGCAGCGGAACGAATGACAAGGTAATGGTTCTCTCATAACAACTGGACCGAAGAACCGGGGCAAGCCATGCGCTTCAAAGCTGATCTTCTCCAGTATCGCTTGGAAATAATCTGTCGTGATGGACTTGCCTTTTTGTATCCGCAGGCTCACGTCTTTGATGTGGTTCATGATCGTCCCCGCAGCTATGCCAATATGGTGATGCAGGTGAACCACTTGCTCAAGATCGCTGGACAGAATAGATTGAAGAAACAGGTTTTGGGTATGCTGAGTACTTGCATCCTGCTCTGCCGCCTGGGCTTTCTTCGCTGATTTTTCGGCCTTCTCAGAAGCCTGCCTAGCTTCCTCTTCTGCTTCTCTGGCTCGCTCTTCAGCCTCTTCTGCTTGCGCCCGAACCTGCTCTGTCTCCGCCTCTGCTTCTTCTCTGGCTTGTTGAAGTTGCTTGAGATGCCGTTCTGCTCTACGAGCTTCTTTCCCTAACGAGACAGAGCCTCGTTCATCTGCGATACGACGGAAATTCCTCAAAAGACCCTTGACACTTGCCTCTGATATATTTTCGCAGATATCCAAAAAGTTGGGATCATATTTAAGGTCAATAACATCTGCAGAGTTAGTCAAAGATTTGACAATATCAAAAATCTTCTCTTTTACTTCAAGGGCGGAACTTGGATCGTAGTCGGAGAGATCTATATCTTTTCCCCACTTGATCACATCAACAGCAAACTTTTCAAGTCGCCTGAGGCAGCCAACAGTAATGAACTTCCTGAGAGATTCAAAAGCTTCGTTTTTTATCAAACCTCCATCGCGACTGCTAGTTTCACGAAACCCAGGATCACCTCCATTGATTTCGATGCGTCCAACTAGGTCGCGTGATCCTAGATAACGAGCTTGACCCTGCTGTTTTCTACGGTCTATTTGAAGAGTATCGTCTCCTACATCCCCAAATGGATAGATTCTAAATCCGTTCTTAAACAGGAAAATTGAACCAAACTCTACAGCTCTAAGACCCATACTCCGAGTGAAAAACATCTTGGCGGACCGATTCAGGACGAAAAGATAAACGCCAATATCTTTGAGGAGTTCGTACGTGTTCTTCTCGACGAGTTCATAGATCAATGTCCCTCTGTCCACCAAACGTGTGGTGATGGTCTTTCCATCCGAAGATATTGCTACATGGATGGAGGTGGTTCGGATATCTAAATCTTCAAAAAGGAAGTTCTGTATCTCGCCGTTGACTACATCCCATGGTTTCTCCTTAGGGATAGCAAGATCGTTCTCTTTCTCTTCCTCCGCCTTAAGATGAATGCCAAACGCATGACGCCCGTTGCCTTGGTTCGGATTGATCAATTTCTCTAAAGACCGTTTAAGCTTCAATAGCTTGTCTCTGTCCCATATTTCTCGAAGCCCTGATATTTCCAGAATCGTCCCGTGTTTTCTCCTATAGGGAGTGGATTCAACAGAAGACAGTACAACCGGAATGGTTTGAAATTCTTGCTTGGCGTCATTTTCAAAATCTTCCCAGTCCACTACGACCTTCTGGTAACGCGGCTCTCCCTGCTTTCGGGAATACAAAGTAAGCTTTGCTCCAAGCTTGTCACAAGAGAAACGCCCGATACCTTTTGCTCCCGCCTTGATCCTGCGAGACTGAATTTTGTCTCGATAATCCTCTGAACCATCTTTTTTGGCAGAATAGGCAACAAAAAGCCATTTGTCACGGATGTCACGCCGATCCATCCCTTTGCCATCATCACTGATAATCAATGTTGGGCTGTCTGTTTGAAGACCCTTGAACTCAATGTTTACCCGTTTGGCATGGGCATCGAAGGCGTTTTTGACCAACTCGAACACGGCAATAATATCATCTGTAATAAGGTCCTTACCAATGATGGTCTTCAGTGCAGAGCTTACACGGAAATGTGGTGAACCACTGGCCATGTTACAATAACCGCCTCAGGATGCGACCAGCGAATTCCGCGAACAACGGGGGTACCGCGTTGCCGATCTGGGTATATCTTGGCACTTGATTTCGTCGGGCCAATCCTCCCGTAGTGTAGTTACCCTTGAACTCGTAGCTATCGGGAAAGGATTGGAGCCTTGCGTATTCACGAACGGTTAGGATCCGGGGTTCGGAGTAGTGAACGCAATCGTCAGGAATGCTCATCAAGGTCATCGACGGGCTATCTCTACCAAGCAGTGTCACGTTACGTTTGCGAATCCCATAGCGGGCTCGCTCTTGGCCAGAAATGCAAACATTGGGCTCAGCATAGTTGATAATCCGAGAGAATATCGCCTCAGTATCCGGCCGGTGTTGCGCATAACGGTGACTGTCCGGGCATTCCCTGATTCTCCGGCCATCTCGCATCAGTTGTTGATAGTTTGTACGTGCAGGCCCATAAACACCTGAGTTGAATCGCGGGCTATCTGGGCAAGGCGTTATACCATGTGATTTTTCCAGATCTCCAATTGCTGCCGACGCACCTACTGATGCGGGGAGGCGTTTCTCCCGCAGGTACTCCCCTTTTTGAGAATGAAGCATCTCAAAAAAGTTAGGGGCCATACCATTGCATGTCGCGACCAGAATAAAACGTTGCCTGCGTTGAGGAACCCCAAACTCAGAAAAATCGACAATTTCCGCCGTAGCGTCAGAATATCCCATTTCGGCTAGCCTGCGGAACACTTCATCTGCATAGGCGGCGTGCTTATTCAGCCCCTGCTGAAAAGGCATTGTAAATCCGCGCACATTCTCAAACAGCAGAGCCTTTGGCCTCAAGATGTCGATAAACCGGAGGTATGAAATCACCATTGTATTTCGCTTGTCCGAACGTTGCCGTTTACCAGCAGTCGAGAAGCCTTGGCAAGGAGGGCCGCCGACGACAAGATCGACCTGATCCCGAAGGTCCATTAGCTGAGTTCGGTATTGTTGAATCAGCGTGTCAATGTCATGCGAAGCAATTGGCAACCAATCAGGCCAGAGAAAATGATTCTCCCGATCAATAAGATTATGCTGAAGCGTGCTGAAAGCCATCGGGCTCTTTTCAACTGCAAAGAGACCTTCCCAGCCAGCCTTTCTCAGGCCCAGCGAAAGCCCACCACACCCAGCAAAGAGATCTATATACACGTTATACCCTATGTGTCACAATGCCAACGTACGCTGTAAGGAACACATGTCCTCATTCGCACTGAAATCAGGCCCCCAAGACTCAGTCAGAGACCAGATATCAACAGATACCAGCCTTAATTCCAAGGAGGTCTCGCCTGGTTTTTCGACCAACTAGTTCGGGATTATATACTCTGTCTGTCAATTTCGACAAGAAGTGTTTCCTGACAAGAGAGAATTAAGGACGTCGGCGCAGTTCGAAAGCCACAATTACTCGATTGACTACGACCCTGATCCACAACCGTCAGAGGAACAAACGGCAGATTCTTGCCGCTTGGTATCAGTTCTAAACCGTGAATCTGGCTCCTTGAAGGCGATAACATACTCTTGATTATCGATCGGTGATCAACAGATGGTAAGGATAAAGGCGGGCAATGGATAACTGGCGACGGCGGCGGTTTATTTTCCTACTACGCCTAGTTCTGATATTGAGGCCCAGGGTCCGTTTCCGTGGGCTGAGAGTGTTCGGAGTAGTACGAACCGGCCGCGGGTTGGTTTGCACTTTGCGTCCTGGGCGGTTCTTATTTTTTTGAATGCGGTTTTTACGGCGGGTGTTTTGAAGTCGGAGGCGGTGTTGGAGACGTAGAACTCGCACTTGTCGATCGCCCCGTTCCAGCCGCTATCCTGGCGGGCGAGGTAGCGGAACCCGCGGATCTCGTATTCGGCGCCCAGGTCGATAACCAACTCGTGGGGATGTTCCCGCACCTTGCCTCCGAACGCCGAATGCCACCACGTTCGCGGATCGCCGTCGATAGCGCATTTGGCGAGCTTCCCGTTCCCCGACGACTCGCTGGAGGCGCGAACGATCTTCCAGTCCTTGTTGTCGATCAGGCCCTTTTTGGGCATCTTGTTGGTCTTGCCCCTCATCCGGGACGGCCGGGCTTTCCCGCCGTATTTGGCGCGTCGGTCCTTTTCGTGGAGCGTTCTGTCGGCGAACACGCCTTGTACGGCCGGTTGGTGGGCCTGCTGTGCGAAGGTTTTCATTTTGGCGAGAATGTCGGGATGCTTTTCGGCGAGATTGGTCTTCTCTTCGATGTCGGTGTTCAGATCGTAGAGCTCCCAAGCGCCCTTCCCGCCGGGGTCGATGGCCTTCCAGTTCTTCATTCGGACGGCTTTCTGGCGACTTATCTCCCAGTAGAGGTATTGGTGGAGTTTCTGTTTTCGTTTGGCGGCTTTTTCGCCGATGAGTTCGGGCACGATCGATATCCCGTCGATGTCCTTTGGGGGCTCTCCGCCGGCCAGCTCAGCCAGCGTGGGCAGCACGTCCGGGAAATACCACAGCAGATCGCTTACGCGGGCGGGTTTGATATGACCGGGCCAGTGGACGATCATGGGTATTCGCAGCCCGCCTTCGTAGAGATTGCCCTTCTGGCCGCGGAAGGTCACGCCCGTTTTGGGGTGCACGTTCGGCCCGTGGAAACCGCGCGGGTGGTCCTTGTCGCGGAAATAGTCCATCCCTCCGTTGTCTCCGCAGAAGAATATTATCGTGTTCTTGTCGAGCGAAAGCTCCTTCAGCAGCGATCGTATCTCGCCCAGTTGGCGGTCGACCATGTTGACCATGGCTGAGTAGCGTCTGGCGGGTTCGGGCCAGGGCTTGTCCTTGAAGAGTTTCCAGGCCGGATCGTCGTCGGGGATGCTGAACATCCCGTGCGGGGGCGTTATCGGAAGGTAGCAGAAGAACGGGCGGTCCTTGTTGTCGCGGATGAACTTTTTGGCGTGGTCCATGATAACGTAATGCGAGTAAGTCTTGCCCGCTGCGCCTCCGGAATTGCCCGCAAGGGTCAGCTCTTCACTGTTCCGCAGGATGTAGGGCGGGTAGTAGCTGTGTGCGTGGACCTGGTCGTAGTAACCGACGAACACGTCGAAACCGTGCTTCTCGGGCACGCCGGTGGACCCCCGCCCGCCGCAGCCCCACTTACCGAACCCGCCTGTCGCATAACCCGCCTTCTTCAGCACGGCAGCGACGCTCACCTCATCGGCGCGCAGAGGCGTGCCGCCATCGTTCTTGCGCACGGAGGTGTGGCCCGAATGCTTGCCCGTCATCAGCACACCGCGAGTGGGCGCGCAGACCGACGAACCGGCCAGCGCCTGGGTGAATCGCACGCCCTGGCTGGCGAGGCGATCGATGTTGGGCGTTTTGAAGTGCGGGTGGGCCATGCACGACAGTTCGTAGTAGCCCAACTCGTCGCACATGATGTAGACGATGTTCGGTTTGGGCTTATCTTCGGCGGCGCGGGCGAGCGCGCCGGCGGCGCCGAGAACCAGCGGGGCAGCCGAAGCCCGCAAAAAATCGCGTCGCGTATACTTACCAGCCATAATCTGCTCCCTGCGAAGTTCGAGTTTCTTTTCTTTTTTTTTTGGGGGGGGGCGGTCCCCCGCGGGGCGGACCAGTATGACACACCACCGCCCTTTTGACAACAGGGCCCGACCGCAGCGCGCGGGCGGGGGCGGTTAGCGCGGGTAGTGTATGCGGCGCATCAGGCGGATTTTCTTCCGCAGGGTCTGCGATCCGCGTTTGAATACGACGGTGACCTCCCGCCCGGGGTCCTTGTCGGTCAAGACTTTCACGAGAGTCTCGAAGCTGTCCACCGTATCGTTGTCTATGTGGGTGATCAGGTCGCCTGGTTTCATTCCCGCCGCGGCGGCCGGCGTGTTCGGATAGACAATCGCCACCCCGCACCCGCCCCGCCGTATCGCCGAATGGAAGCCCAGCATGGGCCCGCTCCCGGAAAGCCATTCATTCCACTTGTCGCCCCGCTTCAGCCGACGCCATTCGTGACGGACCGAATGCAAACGCGAGAACCGCATCCCGCCTCCGGAAGGCATCTGGTTGTGCACGCCGACGATGCGCCCGCGTGCGTCCAGCAGAGGCCCGCCGACAATTGCGTCCTTCTGCGTGAATCCGCCCTGGTAGGTCCAGTAACCGGAATCGGAGATGTCGGTGATGTAGCTGGTGGGGGCTTTACCGCCCTTGAACGACCGGGCGAACGAGAACCCAACGTAGAGCCCGCCGCGAGGATGCAGCGTTTCCTCGGTGAGCTCGAGACCCTTCCACGGTCCCTTGTCGGTGATCTTGACCAGCCCGACGTCGGCGCTGCGATAGACGCCCGCGATTTTGCCCCGCACGGTGCGCCCGTCGGGAAGGCGAATCGACGCGTCGTCCCCGCCTCCGACCAGGAGATGCCCCACGGTCATCACGTATCCTTCCTCGCCGACGAGCACGCCTCCGGCCTGTTGGTCGCCGACCTTCACCAGCACGACCGCGGGGAAGCCCTTCTTGAGAATGGGGCCGGCCAGCACGCGTCGGGCCTTGAGGTTGGTCTCTTCGGGCGAGGGCGCCGGGGGCAGGCGTTTGAAGTCAGCGTGCGACCTGGCCAGGTAAATGTGATCGAAGACGGCGTGACTTCCGCCCGTGCACGCGATGGTCAGCGATGTGAGGTCCAGACGGCCGAAATCTCCGAAGAGATCGCGGTCCAGGACGATCCACTCGGGCGGAAGGTCGATCGCCCAAACGCTCTGTGCGATCGGGTCGACGGGGGTTCCGACGCCGGCGTCGTATCGACACGGATACTCGTGCGCCGCCAGGCCGCCAAACTGCAGAGACACGCGCCCCGAGCCGTATTTGCGGAAAGCGAATCGGATGTAGCGGAACTGCCCTTCGCTGGGCTTGGCGCGAATGGAGATCATGCGCCCGAGGTTCATGCGATATTTCCCGCTCGGCGCGATGCGCACGGCGCGGGCTCCGGCGTGACGATCGTCTGAGATCAGCTTGAGTTTGGATCGGTCGGCCGATTTGACGGGTTCGAAGCGGGCGGAGTCTTCAAACAGCGGATGGGGCGAGGTCAGGGCGACCGATGCGTCTGCTTTTTCGGAGCCGGATGTGTCAAACAGTTTGACAACAACGGGCACGGGTTCGACCTGGGCGGGCGGTTGGTCAGCGGTCGCCAGCAGGCGGAACCGCCCCAGCGTGGCGATGCGGCGGCGGTCATGAAAACGCAATCTCCCGTTACCGTCGGAGAAGAAGTTGACCGGATAGGAGTGCACGTACGCCTGCTTCATCTTTATGTCCAGCCCGGTGCGGCGGACGTCAACAGGATCGGTCAGTGCAAACTCGACGGCGTGCGATTCGCCAAACCGCGTCGCGATGCTCCATCCCGAGGCGGTCGGCTGCAACGACGCTCCGGCGGCGGGAAGGCCGGGTTCGATGGAGCTTGAGGCCGCTGAGGAGAAGATCAGCTTGCGCGAATCGGAGTCGAACAGCTCGGAGGCCGGAGCTCCGGGGTCTCTCTCCGTACGCCGCCAGATGACGTTTTGTTTCGAGTCCAGGACCTCAACGACCAGCCCGGTCATGCGAGAGTACCCGTTTCCATCCTCTCTGTTCCAAACCACTATCCGATCTATTTCACGCTGAGCCCCCAGGTCGAGCAGCCACCAGGGCGACTGCTCCTGGTCGGTGTGGGTGTATCCGCCCTCCAGGCGCCCGTCGACGGCTTTGGCGGCT
The DNA here is from genome assembly GCA_030745875.1 of Phycisphaerae bacterium. GTDB lineage: Bacteria > Planctomycetota > Phycisphaerae > SM23-33 > SM23-33 > BS750m-G57. The sequence goes on along the minus strand of JASLNT010000049.1, from coordinate 58,258 downwards.
TTGCAGCTGTAGACCGTGGTCGACTGCGACGCCTCGGCGCCCAGGGCGATGTTGCGCGATATTGCGTCGCGGTACGATCGCAGGACGGTGCGCTGTTCGAGGTCGCGTTTGGCTGGTCGGATCTTCAGGATGGCCAGGATGTCGGCGGTTTTGTGATTTGGCGAGATGAGGTTCTCGGGCGTCTCGGGCTCAGCGAGTCCGGTTAGAAGTTGGTTCTCTGTGGGCGGCGGAGCGAACACCTGCACCTCGCTTACGTGCAGGCACGTTTCTTTTCCGGGCAGGGAGAGTCGAACGTATTGTCCGCGGATCGCGTTCCGCAACGTGGGAGCAGTTGACACGCGAAACTGCGAGAGCACGGAGCGGGCCTCGCGACCCGGACCGCCGCGCCGCAGCGATGAATCGGCGAGAGCTTCGAGGCGAATGGCCGCCACGCGCGGCAGATCGGTCTCGGCCCGGATGCAGTAAGTATCGAGAGCGGGCACGACCTCCTGCGGATCGGCGATGGCGAGAATGGAACCGTCAGGTTGGACGTCCAGCTTGACGCCTCGTTGCGATACTGCGCTTACGGTTCGCAGGGGGGTCCAGTCGGCGGCGGTCTTGCGTTCGACAATCGCCAGCGCCAGCCAGTCTATCAGCTCCGCATCGCCGCCGGGCCTGCAGACAATCTGCAGCGTCACTTCCTTGCCCTTATACGCGTCAAGGGGCACGAGGTACGGCGAGTCGTAGCCCGCGCGACAGACGGGCAAATACGCCGCCAACCGCCCGTCCAAACGAACTTCAATGCGCCCGGGATTGGTGGGCGGACCGACCTGGCGGGCGCGAATCTTCAGCCATCTCTGCTTCGGTCCGATTCGCCTGCGAGCGGTCAGCGTCAACCGTCTTCCGCCCAGGTCCAACGCATGGACGAACCTGGCCCGAGCGGGATTCGAAGCATCCCACTGCGAAGAAAGCGGAACGAACTTCTCTCCGCTGAGGGAAACGTCCCAGCCCCTCCAGGCGGGCACGGAGTCCAGCACCGAACGCACCACTGCAGCGCGGAGTTGCCGAGGGTCGAGTTTCACAATCGGATCGATCCAGTCGAGCATATCGCGAATATCGAGCGGATCGGCGTCGGCCGGGCGGTCGGCGTGTGCGGCGTCGGCGACCAGGATGAGGCGTCGCGGGCTGTCTTTGGCGGGCGAAAGTTTCAACTCGCCGCTGTCGAGAATCTTGTTCGACCCGACTATGGCGTCGCTGCGATAGAGCGGTTTGTTCTTTGTCGAGTCCAGATGGATCAGCCCCCTGGCGCATCCGCCCCGCCCGGCGGCCGCATCCAACGCCAGGCGCGTTCGAAACGAGCGAGCGAAAGCGGGCAGCGTGAACGTCAGCTCGTTATTGGCGTGTACGCCCAGGCCTCCGCTGCTGACAGCCTGCCCGCCGACCATCAGCCGATCGCCCCGCACGTTTCGATTCGACCGCCATCGCCACGAGAAACCGGTCATTGATTTCTGAACTACGCGGTCGGGCGCAAGGCGGGCCAGCGGTAGTTCGTGCGGCGCGAAATACGTTCGAGTCGCAATTGTCTTGAACGGCAACCAGATCGCATCAACGCTCCAAGCCGGTTGGACCAGGTGATACCAGCACTCGGGCAGGCGGTCGGGCGGGCCTTTCTTTCGCAACTTGCGATTGCGGACGGCGGCGGCGGACCTGAAACGCCCCGGAGAGCATGTCAGAACGACACCGTCGGATGTCTCAAGGCGGAACAACGCCTGACCGGGCTTGGGATTGAGAATCGCCAATTCGCGAAAATACGCTTTCCAGTGATCTCTTCGGGGCATGTGCAGCTCCGCCAGCTCCGAAAGCATGATCCGACGCACGCCGTTTTCCAACAACACCCTGATCCCGCCTGCGAACCAGCGAAGCGACGTGTACTTCAATCGCCCGCCGCCCCGAAGAAAGATCATCGACGGCTGGAAGGTTCGGTGAGGTTGTCGGGTCCAGACTATGCGTTTGACGGCCGATTCGTAAACTCGCACGACAGTTCGCCCCATTCCCGAAGGCATCTCGTGAAGGTGCGCCGGATGGACCCGCAGAAACATCCCCGCATCGCCAACACCGCTGCGATCGCCCTGCTCCGAACCGGTCACCTGCCCGACAATCCTGTCTCCGCCGACGAATTCGACAAACCCCAACGTGCACTCCGAAGCCTTCCACAGACGCAAGCTTCGGTCCTGGAACCATCGCAACGGACGTTTGGGATCCGCCAGCGACGTCTCGCCCAAACGAGGCTCCGCCGGGCTCACTCCCCAGCCCGATAGCTCGTCGCCCGAGACCCGACGCCCGTCGGCAAAGACCGCCAGATAGCGAGTCTCCTGCCCCAAAGCCGCCGAAACGACGGCCGGACAGCACAACCCGCACAGCAGCAATCGAATTAAAAAGGAGGTTCTCACGATAATACCAAATAACGATACTACCCTTGCCAACATGAAGACGCCAAAGACATTTCTTGTAAGACGCCCCGCCCAAGATACAATTGCGGAAACCCGCGTAACAACCGCACCGTATGGAGACGTCCGCATCATGGCTGTCAAAACGCTAATCGTTATCGCACTCGCCGTCGCAACCGCCTTGCCCGCCGGGAAAAGCAGCGCGTCTACTCCGCCTGAACCGGTCGATGTACTCACCGCAGGCAAGGACTCCGTCAGCGGCGTGCCTGACGCCCTGTCAAGATACGCCCAGTACCGGGAACAAACCGTCGTTGTCACCAACAGCGGCCGGGTCGTCATGATTGCCCAGGGACGCAACAAGTCTCGCTGGTCGGATCGGTCCGGGCAGGACCTCGTATGCAAGACCAGCACCGACGCGGGCGGGACCTGGAGCCCGGGACGCCTCGTCGTCAGCCACGGTCTTAAGTCCATCTGCCCCAACGCCGCCGTCTACGACAAGCAGACCGGCCGCATCCACGTACTCTACAACCTGTTCATGTGGGACTTCACCAGCCCGCCCAAAGACGTAAAGGGCGAACTCGGCGACATGAACTGCCGCCAGTTCACCGTCACCAGCGACGATGAAGGGCGAACGTGGTCCAAACCGCGAGATATCTCCGAGATGGTCGGCACGAAGGGCGCGGTGATGGTTGTGGGATCGGGCGAAGGAATTCAACTGACTCACGGGCCACGCAAAGGCAGGTTGATCGTCGCCGGAGGGGACTTCTACAAGGGCAAGAAGATACTGTGCTACTACAGCGACGATGCGGGCAAAACCTGGAAGCGGAGCAAGGTCGTCCCGACGAAGGGCGATGTCTCATGGGCGAGCGAGTCAAAAGTGGCGGAGCTTCCAAACGGCGTGTTGGTGCTCCACAGCCGCACATTCATCCGCAACGGATCAAAGCAGCGCCTCCGCACGCGATCGTTCAGCACCGACGGCGGGACGACCTGGTCGAGACTTGAAAACGACCCCGCCCTGAAGACCGTAAGCTGCAACGGCAGCCTGATTGCGGTGAAACACTCCAGAGGCTCCGACGGAGCGATCCTGCTGTGCTCTGCGCCCGTCGGGCCCGGACGCACACATGGCGCGGTGTACGCAAGCCTCGACGGGGGCAAGACCTGGCCGGTCAGGAAGCTCGCCGTTCCGGGCGGTTTTGCGTATTCGAGCCTGCTCCGGATGCCCGACGGTAAGATAGGCCTGTTCTACGAGACCGACAAATATCGCAAGATCAGCGTTGTCAAGTTCTCGACCGATTGGTTGTTCAAGAACGCCTCGCCGGCAAAATCCAACGCTGAGTCTTTTGAAAAGACTGCAAGCGGTCCGTTGACGAAACTGGCGACAACAGTGGGCGTATGGCGCGGAGAGTCGGGGCACGCGGAGATCACACGCCACACCGCCCGGAGCGGGCGCCAGGCGTTGCGCATTTTCGGCGGTCGGGAGCGTATCGTGGAATTCACACCGACAGCCGACGAAAAAGACCGACGCATCCTGCGTTTCTGGGCGGAACGATGGACGCGCCGCAGCCCGTTCTCCTTCCGAATCGACCGATTCAGCAGCGGTAAATGGCGGTCGGTTTACAATGGCGACCGGGCGATTCGCGTGGGCGGTTTTCACGTCCGGGCGGATGTGGACATATCCAGCGAACCGGCCGAGAAGTACCGCCTGGTCTGTACGTCTCCAAAGGGTTCGGGAATCCTGATCGACGATGTGCAGTTGATCCGGGCCACGCCGATGCAAGTGGTTTCGGTGACGACCGCACAGCAGACCTCGCCCGTGCTTGTCCGCAACCGCTACAATCCCGTGCTCGAAGTTCGCATAACAACCCGGGGCGCACTGGCGCCTCTATCGATTACTGAATTACAGATCACCACCACGGGTTCCGACGACCTGGGCGATATAGAATCGATCGAGGTGATATCAACGGGCTCGCAAAGCAGGATCGACTGGCGAGATGCGGAAAGCTGGGCTCCGAAGTCTCCGAAGCTCGGCGCGGCGATGAAACCAGCGGCGGGGTTGACATTCCGCGGGAACATCCCTCTGCAGCCGGGCTCGAACTCGCTTTGGGTGTCGATGAAACTAAAGGATCGAGCCGACATCGACAATTTCGTCGATGCCGGCTGCAAGACGGTGACGATCTCCAGCAAGGGCAAATCGAAAACGCACCGCCCGTCTGTCGCAAGTCCGCCCGGCCGCCAGCGTCTGGGGACAGCGGTGCGTAAAGCGGGAGACGACGGGGTCAGGGCATATCGAATTCCCGGGCTGGTCACGACGAACAACGGCGTGTTGGCGGCGGTCTACGATGTTCGATATCGCGGATGGGGCGACCTTCCGGGCGATATAGATGTCGGAATGAGCCGCTCGACTGACGGCGGAAAAACGTGGGAGAAGATGAAAGTTATCATGGACATGGGCGACGACGCGAAGCACAGATATGACGGAGTGGGAGATCCGTCCATTGTTGTCGACACCGTCACCAATACAATCTGGGTCGCCGCCACCTGGTCGCACGGCGACAGATCCTGGCGCGGATCGGGACCCGGACTCAGCGCCGAAAAAACCGGGCAGTTCATGCTGGTCAAGTCCGTTGACGACGGGAAGACCTGGTCGAAGCCCATTAACATAACCGGACAGATCAAGGACCCCAAATGGTGCTTCGTGCTGGCGGGCCCGGGACGCGGGACAACTATGGCTGACGGGACGATTGTGCTGCCCGCCCAATACCAGGACCCGCCCGACAAGAAACGCCTTCCGCACTCGACGTTCATCTACTCGCAGGACCGGGGCAAGACCTGGCGAATTGGAACCGGAGCCTTCGACGACACGACGGAGGCTGCGGTGGTCGAGCTGAAACCGGGCGTGCTGATGCTGAACTGCCGCTACAACCGGAAGAACCGCCGCGTTGTCACGACCACCAAAGATCTGGGCAAGACCTGGATCGAGCACCCCACCAGCCGCAAAACGCTGATCGAACCACGCGCGTGTATGGCCTCGTTGCTGGCGTGCCCGGCTCGGAGCGGTTCGGACAAGCGCTGGTTGCTCTTTTCGAATCCGAACGTCTCGTCCGGTCCGCGGAGACACATGACCATCAAGCTCAGCACGGACTCAGGACTGACCTGGCCGGAAAAGCATCATCTGCTCCTGGACGCCAATTCGAGCGCCGGTTACTCCTGTCTGACGATGATAGATAAGAAGACGATAGGCATACTCTACGAGGGAGGGACCGCTCACATGGTGTTCCAGCGAATCCCTCTTGCGGATCTGTTGGGGGGCGCCGAACAATAGCTCAGCGGAAGGACTCTCACTGGCCTAACTCGCCGCGCAGAGTCTCGACCAGCTTTTCGAGTTCATACGGTTTCTGAATGAAACCCGCCAGGCCCTTGCCCACGAAACGCTGGGTGACATCCTGCTCGTTGTATCCGCTCGACATGATCACTCGCACTTCCGGATCGATGCATCTCAACTCGCGGAAGGCCTGCTCTCCGTCCATATGGGGCATGGTCAGGTCAAGGATCACGCAGTCAATCTCATCGCCGCGCTGCGTGTAAATATCGACCGCTTCCCGCCCGTCGGAGGCCAGGATCACTGAAAGACCCAAACGCCCCAGCATCATGGCGGCGATGGCGCGTACGGTCTCTTCATCGTCCACCAACAACACCGTACCCGACCCGTGCCAATCTGCGACGGCTTCAGCGCGTTTGGCTCGCACGGCGGTTGCTCCTTCCACGGATGGAAGAAGGACTTTCATAGTTGTGCCCTTGCCCACCTCGCTGTAGATCTTTATGGCTCCGCTGTGACCGCGGACAATGCCCAGTACGGCGGCCATACCGAGTCCCCTACCGGTGAATTTCGTCGTGAAGAAGGGATCGAACAGCTTGGCGCGAGTTTCCTCGTCCATTCCGCAGCCCGTGTCGGCCACTTCCAGCGTAACGTACAGTCCCTCGGGCAGATTCTCATCCAGATACGTCTCGCGCAGATACGTTCGGTCGGCCTGCATGGCTCCGACTGTGACGGATATAACACCGCTCCTGTCGCCGATGGACTCTGAAGCGTTTGTGATCAGGTTCATGATGATCTGGCGGACCTGAGTGGCGTCGCCCTCGAAGAGAGGAAGATTCTCAGCGTAATTGTACTTCAGAACCGCCTTCTTGGAGATGGACACCTCCAGTATGTGAGCCATCTCCTCGACAATCTCAGGCAAACTCAGCGCTTCTATAACAAACTTCCCCTTACCCGAATAAGCCAGCATCTGTCTGGCCAGTTCTGCCGCACGCTGCGAGGCCCGCTTGATCTCCATGAGATTCTCACGAACGGGCGACACGGGCGACAAGTCCATAAGCGCCAAATCCGCATTACCCAGTATCGCCATCAACAGATTGTTGAAATCGTGGGCAATCCCGCCGGCGAGCACGCCGAGGCTCTCGAGTTTCTGAGCGTGTTGAATCTGGGCCTCAAGAGTATGACGCTCATCCTCCCCACGCTTGCGTTCGGTGATATCGTGGCCGTAGATATTCACATATCCGCTGCCGACAACAGGCGCGAACACCAGGTTGAAAATGCGATCGCCCGCGAGTTCTTCAAGTTCGCCCGGCTGGTTGGAGGACAGCACATCAGCCAGCACGTCCATCCACGAATCCGGAGCCTGGGTCGGATCCTGAGCATGCTGCTCCCGCAACATCACCTCACCGCCCGCATTGGCGTAGATTATTTGCCCGTCAGACGCAACCCGAAGGACGGGATGCGGGTTCTCCGAGGGGAATTTCGCCAGGTCGATTATCTCCTTTTCGGCTCTCTTCCTGTCGGTCACATCCTGCATGATGCAATGGGTCTGCATGAAGCTGCCGTCAACGTTGTAGCCGATTCGACCGTTAAACATTATCGTAACTGTCGCACCATCCTTGCGGAGCATCTCGAACTCCACACCGTCGATAGCGCCCTCCTGCTTAAAGCACGGGAATCGATGTCGAAACGCCTCCTGGTAGTGCGAATCAAGAAAATCCCCAAACCACTTTCCGATGACTTCCTCCCGCGCATAGCCCATAACCGACAACCAAGCCGGATTGACGCTCAGCAAATTACCGTCGGCGTCGAGCGATTGATAACCCAGCGGAGCGTTCTCGTAAAGGCGTCGCAATCGATCCTGATCGGCCATCAGAACATCAAACCGCTGCTCGCTGTCTGCTGCGGACGCCTCCAATTCCGCGATCCGCTGATGCAGACGGTCCGCATCGGCGATCAGTTCGGCTTTGGTTCTCTTGTCGCCCGTCATCTCAAGCTCCCGCAATTATCATCGAACTGAAGTGACTTGAACGCGCCAAACTTGTCCTCTTCACCGCCGACAACGTCGAAGGCGTCCAAACCGCACATGCGCTGACATCTGCAGAACGGGATAGCATGTTCTCCCCTCCGATCATATTGCCCCTTTACAGGCAATGTCAATACCGGTCCTGTTTTCAACGAGACTACGATTGTATGCGTATCGGGTGCGGGATGGCGTCGAAATGTCTTTACCCGGAAACCGGGCGCCTTTATAGTCAGGATCCTGTCGCATCGAATAGGGTATTTGCAAGATCGAGAAAGACCGAACGTTTTTCAGATTAGACCGGATAAGGAGATATCCAATGAACGCCGAAAAGCAATTCAAGGGTCGCAAAGCAGTCCTGTCAGCAGTTCTCTGCATATCAGTGTTTCTAATCGCGATGACCTGCCAAACCGCGCAATCCGAAGATTGGCCCGGATTCATGGGTCCAAACGGGGACGGCTCGGTCAGCAAGGCGGGCCTGGCGCGAACCTGGTCCAGCAGCGGGCCCAAAGTGCTCTGGAAAGTCGACACGGGCCCGGGCTTCGGCGGACCGGCGATCGCGGACGGAAAGGTCTACCTGCTCGACCGCATCAAAGGCAAATCCGACGTACTGCGCGCCTTCGATCTGAAGACGGGTAAAGAGGAGTGGTCGTCTTCATACGATGCGCCCGGCCGCGTCAGCCACCCCGGATCACGCTCAACGCCCTTCGTCAGCGACGGACACGTTTACACCGTCGGTACGTTCGGGCAACTGTACTGCTTCAGCATAAAGACCCACAAACCCGTTTGGAACAAGGACCTCATCGCAGACTTCGGAGCCAAGAGAGGCGGATGGGGCTTCGGGCAGTCGCCCCTGGTGGTCGACGACCTGGTGGTGGTCTCGATCCAGAGCGGTAAGAACGGTCTAGCCGCTTTCAACAAACTCACGGGCAAGGTCGCCTGGAAGTCCTGGCCGATCGGCGGCAGCGACTGCTACACTTCGCCTATGCTGACAACTATCGCCGGGGTCAGGCAGATCGTAATGTTCCATAAAGGCGTGGTCGCCGGGGTTGACCCGAAAAACGGTAAGCTGCTGTGGGAGTACGCGGGATACAAAGGAAAACGCCCGATCCCCAACCCGGTGGTTATGGCCGACGGGAGAATATTCCTGACCAGCGGGTACGGTTACGGTTGCGCCATGATCAAGGTCACCAAGTCCGGAGATTCGTTCCGCGTCAAACAGATATTCAACGACGGACGCAGCGGTTCAAAAGTGCCTCCGGCGATACAGTATGACGGACACATTTACTCGAACACGGAAACAGGCGACTCGCTGCAGTGCCTGTCGGCCGATGGCGAGGTCAAGTGGAAGACCGGGCGGAAGCTGGACCTCTCGCTTGGCAGCCTGCTCATCGCCGATGACCTGCTGTTCGTTTTGGGCGGTAAGAGCGGAATACTTCATCTCGTGGAAGCCTCGCCGAAAGGCTTTAACGAACTTGCCCAGGCCAAGCTGCTGGGAGGCAGGGAGATATGGGCTCCGATGGCGCTGAGCAACGGTTTGCTGGTCATTCGAGACCAATCGCAAATGAAGTGCGTAGACGTAGCCAAGAAGTAATCCCCCAGAGGCTACAGGCGTATTTGCGCTCCAATAAGAAAGCTCCCCGCGAATTCCGCGGGGAGCTTCTTATTACCTGAAATTGTCACACGGTGATTCTAACGATCCCCGCCGCCACGTCCGCCCCGGTCTCCGCCGCGATCTCCGCCGCCGCGCCCGCCGCGTCCCCGCCCGCGCCCCCTACCGCCGAATCGACTTCGGAAGTAGTCTCGCATGGCTTGTTCCTTCCTTTTCGTTGAGTTTGCCGTCACCGTCCTTGTCGAAACGCTTGCGGAACTCCTGCATGCGTTTTTCCCGTTCGGCGTTGGCCTTGTCGCGCGCGGCGGTTTCCTTCTCGTCAAGTTTACCATCGTTGTTGGTGTCGTAGCGGCGCATGCGGTAGTACTCGCCAATAGCGCTGCGTTCGTTCTCATCTATCTGCCCGTTCTTGTTCTTGTCGAATCGATCGTAGAATTCTTTGCGGCGTTTCTCTCTTTCGGCGCGTCCCTTGTCGCGTTCGGCGGTTTCCTTTGCGTCAAGTTTACCGTCCTTGTTGGCGTCATATCTCCGAAGTTCGTAACGCGCCCGCATTGCAGATCGGGCCGCTTCCTGTTCCGATTCGCTCAACTTGCCGTCTTTGTCCTTGTCGAACTCTTTGATCGTCTCGGGGCGATCCCAGTACGAGCCTCTCGATGAGCCCCGCCCTGAACTTCGCCTGGGCGCCGCTGCGAACTTGCCCGCAGCCAGGGCCTTGTTGGCTGCGGTGCGCTCGTCGCCGGCCAGCTTTCCGTCTTTGCTGGTGTCGTGTGCGGCAAGAACGCGCTTGCGAAGGTCGCGTCGATACGCGTCGGCCTCCAACCAGTCGATCTGCTTCTTTCCGTCTTTATCGAAAGCTACGATAGTCGCCCACTTTTCGAACGATCTGACGAAGCCCTTTCCGGCGGATTTGTCGGCTTCGAATTCTTTTTCGCTCAGTTCGTTGTCCTTTCCGGCGGCTTTGAAGAACAGAGTTTTCTGCCCGACCCATTCGTAGGGATCAACTGCATTCTTGCACAGGTCCGCCGCCGCTTTGTCGGCGTCCGCGGCCAGTGCGATACCGCCGAACACGGTAAACACCAGAATTGCTGCCAGTAGTCTCTTCATTTGCCCGTTCCTTTCATAGAGTATGGATAATACAGATGTACAGGTGAACTTATAACAACCGCAAAGCAGTTATGCTACACCGCTCTAAAGTTAACGTGCGTCCCAATCCGAATCGGTAGCTGAAAAAAAATATTTATCCACGTCGAATTGCGTAAGCCCTTACAGACAAGGGAGCATGACTGCAGTTCCTACGGTTTCCACACCATAAACAACGCAGCCGCCAGGAACAGGAGGACTGTTGCGACGAGGAATATATTGGTGATAAGGCGGTTCTTCATCTTTGCGCCGACCCAGTCCTGTCGAGTATTGAGAAACAACAACGCCATCGCCAGCAGCGGCATGAACATAGCCCCGAACACCGCATAGACTCTCTGAACCTGCGTAAAGCTGAAGAACAGTCCGACCATCGGGACGATGGCGATGGTCAGCAGGTACGCGCGATACGCCGGCTGGCGCGTGTTTACAGGCTCGACCGTCGGTCCGGGCATCCGCTCCGGTGATCGGCTCCGTGCGATATTACAGAAATCCGCGAAGATATACGGAACGGCCTGCCATACGCCCAGCAGACTGCTGAACAGCGCACACCATGCCCCGATCAGGAACACCCACCGTCCGCCTGCGCCCAGCGGGCTGGCAAGCAGTTTATCGGCCAGCGTCACAATCAACTTCGCGCCCTTGCCCTCCACGGTAATGGTGCTGCCGATAATGACCATCGAGACGCCGAAAATCGCCGTAAATGCATACGCAACCGCCAGGTCAATCCGACAGGTCCTGACAGCATCAGGTCCGCTTCTGCCCTTCTCGCGTATCCAGTAACCGTAGCACAACACTGTCAGCGTCCCGCCGACCCCGCCGGCCAGAGCGACCGTCCAGACCAGCCCGCCCTGCGGAATGACGGGCGTCGTCAGGCCCGAAACAACCTGCAACCAGTCAGGCCCGACCATCACGGCGGTGGACACGACCGTAACGAACATCACCGCGATGCAAACGCTCATGACCTTCTCGATGAGCTTGTACCCGCCCCCCAGCACGAGCACCACGCCAAGCACGCTGTGAGCCATACCGTACAGGATCTTGTCGTCGCCCCCCGAGTCCAGCAGAGGCAGCATCGCATGGGTCGCCACTCCGCACGCGCTCATCAGCGCCGAAGCCACGAAGTAACTCCACATCAAAAGATAGACCAGAAAAACAGATTGAACGATCCGACTAAGCACGCTCCGCGGGCGGAGAATCGCGCCTTCCAGAACGGTCTGCCCCGTCGCCATCTGCCACCTTGCCAACCCCTCGTTCAGGATAAACTTGATCAGCGCCCCGACCAGAACCGCCCAGAGAACGGTAAGGCCCAGCTTCGTGCCCGTCAGGGCTCCGGTTGCCAGATCACCCGCCCCAACACCGGTGGCCGCTACGAGCAAACCGGGACCTATAATCTTCAACAGGCCCTGGCGTTTCCTTTTATCCGCCATCAGTCATCCACCGTGCAGGTACGACGGAAACTTACTTCTTCGAAGTCTTCGACGACGCCTGACCCGTTTTCTTCACGGGCTTTTTGGCCTTGGGAGCATCCTTACCCCACGCCTCAACTTCCACAAACGCCGCATATTTCCTGGGCTTGTTGGGAACCAGCTTGATGATCTTCAGGGAGGTCACGACGCGTTTCTTGATAGGGAATTCCTGGCGTTTTCCGTTGTACTCGGGCTTGATCGTGACTTTGGATCCGTCGGAGAATTCGACCGTCCCTTCGGTCCAGTAACCGCCCTGGCGAACATTGTAGCGGCCGACAATAACGAGCTTATCGATCTCGACCGGGCGACCGAAGTCAATCGTGAACTCCAACTCCGGGTGTTTTCCCCCGGGCAGGTACGGTCCCCAACTCTGTCGCGGCCAGCTGTGATGGTCGCCCGTCGCTTCGACGAATCCGTCAATCGCACATCTCGCCGCAAACACCGCCGCCTCGCCCCATTCGCTGTTGGAACTCGCATGCGGATACGCCGGTGACTTACCGCGAGGATCCATAGGGTTAACCGCCTGGTTGCGGTAGGCTCCTATCTCCTTGTCGGTGGGTATCCGGGCGGTGATCACGTGCTTGGCGCCCTGGAAAGCCTTGGGCGGATGAGGATACCTGTTGGCGTACTTCCCCTTCGGCCAGAGCGGAATGGGATAATCCACTTTCCCCTTGGGAGCAAACAGGAGGGTCTCGGCGAAGTGCTCGTCGACCTTCACCGCCAGATGCTTCGCACCGGTTACAACGATCCGATCGCCCTTGACATACTTGCGATCCAGCTCCAACTTACCGGTCGCCGATTCCTTAACAGTTTTTCCGTCGGCGTCCAGGAGCGCTATTTTGATCTTGTCGGCCCCGTTGGCGGATCCGGTCGTAATGGAAACAAAGAGCAACGCGATTCCAATCGCTCCGATAAGACTACAACGCTTCTGTCGTGTGTGCATCTTTTTCTCCTGTTGGTGCAACAGTTCGGGACTCAAGCTGCTTTCTTTTTCGCCGGTTGCGTGCGGGGAGCGGGCCTGCGCGGGGGTCTGCGCGGGGGCCTGCGGCGACCGGACATAAGGTCGCTCGGTACGGCGCCCAGTCTAGCGGTCACCGTCTTGTACTTCCCGCCGCGGCGGAATTCGATCTTCACCTTATCGCCAACCTTGTGCGACGTCACTGTCCGCAGCAGTTCGCCCATATCCGCCATGCGGCGCCCGTCGAGCTTGACAATTACATCCCCGTTCTTCAGCCCGGCCCGGTCGGCGGCGCTTCCGGGCACCACGCGCATAATTCGCAGCCCGTCAACCTGCCTTGCAAGCTGCACGCCTATGTACGCCTGCCGGGCGACCACACGCAAAGGCACGTCTTTGAGCTTCCCCGCCCAGACCAGCCAGTCGGCCTCGACCTTGTCCAGAGATTTGCCCATCACCTTCTCGATCGCCTTGGCCCCGGTGCGGTCGTCTTCATATCCGGACGTGTACGCGTCATACCATTTCCGGAGCAGTCCCCTCTCGTAGAGATACATGAAAATGTACCGCCCCTGCGGATAGGCCAACGCGCTCTTCTTCATGTACTGACTGTGCGACAGCTTGAAGAACTCCGACCAGGGGATAGTCGCTTTCCGACGCAAAATGCTTCGGATAACGTTGGCCCGATGGTTCGGAAGCGGCTCGGCGGCTCCATCGACGAGCTTGGAGCTCTCGAACAGCGTCGCCAGGCCCTCGATGATCCATATGGGATGGCTTTGCCCGCGAGCGGACTGATCGGCGAAGTGCAGAGCGTGTGTAAACTCGTGGGTCAGGACCATGCCTATCGAACGCACAATCAACTGACGACTGCCCGGATCGTACGCCCCGCCGAGCATCCGGGGCAGATTCTTGGGGACGCGCGGGATGACAACCGTCACGTACTCGTCAAAACGATTCTCGAACAGCGATTTCCACTGGGCGTCGGCGTACTTCGACAGAGAGACCTTCAACTCCTCCAGCGTGTGCGTGTCGATATCAGTGGCGAACACCAACTTGTTGTCGTGATCGATCTCGCAGATAAACTCGTCGCCAAAACGCTTCTTCAGCGAAGCAAGAATCTTGGTCGCCCTGTCGCGCTGAATCTTGTCGCGCCTGACGAGGATCTTCTTGTAGCCCGACAAGCCCCGCAGAGGCTCCAGGTCCGGGTCCTGCTCCATGAACGCGAACGACATATAACCGTTATTGATGGCGGTGTTCAACTCGGAGATGGCCTTGCTGAACTTCTTTCGACGGCTGTAAAGGCAGGCGAGATTATAGTGTGCGATATCGTTCTTCGGGTCGATCTTCAGGATACCATCGAGCTTCATCTTGCACTTATCAAACCGACCGGCCTTAAAGTGCTCGATCGCCTCGCGGTTCAGCGCCATTATCCTCCGCATCCTGGCCATCTGCTCGCGGGCCTTGCGCTGGATATCCGCTTTACTCTCTTTGGCGGGAGTTTTGGGTTTGGACGCCGCCGATATGGGGAAAGCAATAGACAACGATAGAACCCAGAGCCATATCAAAGCTGCTGTCAGTAAACGCGTTCGTCTCATTTCGTATCCTTTCTCTCCGGCGCTGTGGCGGTTTCACCGCGATGCGACCAGACCATTCTACACATATTCAGCCCGAGAATCACCTTTTCGGAGAATCCGCACCGTTGCGATGCAGTCTCAGTTTGAGTTGGGCTTCGTAAGAATTATGCGGTCGGAGGGCCTTGGGCTTGATCGCTTCGAGCCATATTCCGCGCGGATCGGTTTTCGAACGCCTGCTGGTTTCGACGCCCATGAGGTTAATCGACGCCGGCCCGTACGTTCCAGAACGCACCAAACCCCCCGCAATGTCCGCCCGGCGAGGGCCCGGGTATTACGATGTTAATCGGGGCTCACGCTTGCGCTTCAGCATCAAAGGAAGGCCTGCGGCCAGCAAGATTAGCGTTGTCGGTTCGGGCACCTCGGTCCCCAGGGCGAATGGCGAAAAACCGTCCGTCTGGATTTGGATAGTTCCGTTCATCTCGTCGACGATTCCTCCCAAATTGATCCACTCACCGTCGGTGTAGTGGTAGACGGACAAGTCCTGCATGTCGAAGCCCGGTGGGAGGAACTCCTCGTGAAAGTTCAGCATTACGTCGGCCATCCCGTTGAACACGCCGTCGAACCCGAGTTCCCAGAGTTGCAGGACAGTTCCGCCCGGGAAGAAGTCGATCGAACTGAAGGGTAATCCATCATATTGGCCGGGCGTTACCCAACTCTGTTTCACGCTCAACTCGCCGTCGAGGGTCACTTCGGAGAATTCCACCTGGACTCCCGAATCCGCCTGGACTCCACCCAGCAGGGCGCCTTGCAGCTTGTTCGCCGTGATCGTGTCGGAGTCATTTTGGGGACCCGGATTTCCCACGGCCTTGATGTAGCCGTTTGTGAACAAACTGCGAGTCTCCCAGTGACCGCCGCCGTCAATATCGCCCCAAACGTTAATTCTCCGGCTTGTCACGCCGGAGCGTTGAACGTTAGCGCCGAAATTAATCACGCTGACGGTGTCTCCCGGAGCGTGGCGGATCCCCTGCAAATACCCCGGAAGATCGATATTGAGCTCGCCGATCACTCCGGACCATCTCGAGTCACTGGAGAACTTCAGGGCGCCGGGAGAGAGACGGAGGCGGGCGCCTTGCATCGACGCTTCACTAGAGACAGACAGCAGGCCCCTCTCGAGGTGCAGCGTTCCAGAACCGCCGACGTCCAACTCGTCAACGGTGAGTGTGCTGCCGTTCAATGCAAGAGAGCCCCCAGCGCGGACGCTCACGGTGGATGGAGCGACAGTAAGGTTCAGAAGCTCCAGGCCGCCGCCAGGCTGCACCTCGATAGAGTCAGTGACTGACACGACCCCGGACAAGGACACTCCAGAGTCGTGAACTCTGATCCCACCGAGCGTGCGACTCTCGATGTGGACGCTATACCAGTTAAAGTCGTAAGAGCCGCGACGCTTGAATACGGCGACATGGCTCGCCCCGGGAACTCTGTGCGAACTCCAGTTCTCCCAATCGCCGAAGCTCCCCGCTCCGGTTATCCATTCATAGTCGAGCTCGGTCTTGGCTGGATAGGTGAATCTGGCATGCAGCCAACTGGGCCCGGAGTAACCGTCGGAAAAACGAGCCCGGAGAGAGAAACCGTTTCCCGGTGAGGGTTGCTGTAGAATCGCAAGGCTCGTGCCGTCACGAGGCTGATCCGCCCATGCTCTTGTCACAATGTTGTTGTACTGGCCGGTCGGGTCGTAGAAGTTTGACGCCAGCGTCAGTTCCGTGCATGGAGCCGAAACAGCCGCGTTCCACGGGGTATATCCCTTCCCCGGGTAGTACGCTGTCCAACTGGCTGATTCGCCCAGGGAGCTGAACAGTCCCGTGTCGTACTCCTTACCGCCGCAGTACCCGGGCGCACCGCAGTTGTTACCCTTGGACCATATGATGTCTGTTCCGGTTCCAGTACTGTTGGGGGCGACGCTAAGCTCGGCTGAAGCGTCGATCCAGGCGTCGACTCTGAGTGTCGCCGTAACGTCAGCTGCCGTTGCGCGACTTGTTGAAACGACGAAAAACACCGCAAGGAAACAGATGCAAGCCAGTTTTTGTGATCGCATTGTAGTCAACTCCTCTAGGTTAAGTTTGATCCTCTGTTAATCGCCCGAGGCTCCCGTTGAAGCCTTCGGCGCGCACCGGCACACAGCAGGCCGTCACAGCACACATCATTTGAATTGCCTCTTTAATCGCTGTACCTTGCCCGATCAGTACACATCAGAACCATCACCGACAGGAACTTGGCCGACACGGCCCGCCTTCGGCGGATCGTTGACCTGGGTGCAGGAAAGAAAACGTGCGAGCGCTAGCGCTCCTGCCCTCATTCAATCGACCGGCTCGGGTCGAATGCAGCCCGCCGCTCCACCCGGAACGGGCCGCTCCTCTATTCTACGTGGATTATACTGCAGAACCCCCAAATCACCAAGAAGAAAGATGTTTTCATATATCCATGAGGTGCAGAGCAGATCGGAGGGAATAAAAGGGTCAGAATTACTCTATTGCCTTATCTAATAAGCGGTTCGGTTTCTTCTTGCCCTTCTGACCGCATCCCGCCCGATCGTCATCTCTCGCGAAGCCTGCGTTTGAGTTGGGCTTCGTGGAGGTTTTGCGGCCGGAGGGTCCCGGGCTTGATCGTCTCAAACCATATTCCGCTCATGTCCGTTTTGGAGGGCTTGTCAGTTTGCACGCCCACGAGGTTAATCGACGCCGGTCCGAATCCGCCCGGATGGGCCTGCGGTTTCTTCGCCCGGACGCCCCAGAACGTGCCAAACGCCCCGCAATGCCTGCCCAGCGACCGTCCCCCTCCGCACCGCCACATGCGCCCTCCCGCGCCCAGGTCGAGATTCGTAAACAGGTTCGCAAACGGGGCTCGCTTGTGATGATCGAAGCAGAGGTCAACCCCCCGCCCGTTTGAAGCCACATTCCCCCACGAGCCAGACACGGTTATGTCGTGCACGAACCGCATACGAATGTCGAACTGCGTCAGGAGATTGTCGCTCCCGCCCAGCGTCACGCCGTGATGCCCGAACAGGCCGCGTTTGTCGGTCTTGCAGCCGTCGGTTTCCAGCGAAATGCGCTGTATTGTGCAAAAACGTCCGTGAGCGTAAATACCGCTGTCGGCGTTGACGATTCGGATATTCCTCGCCCAGCAGTCGACCACTCCGGAGAACGATATCGCATTGTAGCCCAGTTCGGTGAAGTGCCCTTTGTACTGACGTTTCGGAAACAGAAAGCACATATTCTCAATACCGCACTCGGTGACGGTCGGGGCGAACTGCCTGACCCCGGGTCGCCATGCAAGCTGAATGTCAATCGGCAGGGGGCGGTTGATCGTCATGCGCCCGCCTGCGACGGATACAACTCGACAGGGGATCCAGACCCTGTGAGAACCGGCGCGAATCTTGCGAGTATCGCCCGGGTCGCCGGAATACAGGTGCGAGAACAATGACTTCTTTAGATCGTCACGCAGCAGGATACTTATCCGCTGGCCGGGTTTTATTCTATCCGCCGACGCGATCTTTAACTCCCGCCCGCCGCGCTTCGCCGGCGCGGTGATTGTCGCCAGTTGATCGGAGCGGTTGGAGCCCTTGAACCAGATGAACCCGCCCCCCCACGAATAGTTCGAGGTCGGTCGCCCGCTTGTAGTCTTGCCCATATTGGGCTTGATGTCGTTCAGGGGCGTTGGAAAAACCAGGAAGGTCTCTTTGACGCCCGCGCCCCGCAGCACCACCCCGCTCTTTTTGATTTCAATGATCTTCGTGATCTTGTACCGCCCGGGCGGAATGTAGACCGCACCGCTCTTGACCGATGCGATGGCCTTGATAAATGCGTCGCTGTCGTCGGTTCGCCCGTCGCCTTTGGCGCCGAACTCTTTGACGTCGGCGGCCCGTTTGACTGTCGGGATCGCCTTTGCTCCGCTGTGGTATCCGGCGTGGGAGAAATCGGGAAGGCGCCCGCGCGGATCCCATTTCTCGCCGGATCGGCCCCAGAGCTGCGAAACGCTCTGAGCCGAAACAACATTCACAACGAGCAGCACAACGCATATCGGCGCCGACATTCTTCCAGGGCTTCTCATCCCATCCACCTTTAATCCATCTTGGGGCGTTGAAAAATGGCGATACCGACCGCCATGCTCTTCTGATAGAGTATAACAGAAATGATCCTAATTCCAGCTACGGGAGAAGACAAATGCAGAGCACACTCAATCGACGCGGCTTCCTGAAGGTGATCGGGCTGTCGACGGCCGCCGTTGCAACACATCACGCGATGGGCGCTCCTGCGAAACCCGCCAAGGGCGCCAAGCCCAACTTCATTGTCATCTACGCCGACGATCAGGGATACGGCGATCTGGGCTGTTACGGTTCGAAGAAACTCAAGACCCCGAATATCGACAAGATGTGCGCCGAGGGGATGAAGTTCACCGACTTCTACGTAACGGCTCCGGTATGCTCGCCGACGCGATCGTCGCTGATGACCGGATGCTATCCGCGGAGGGTCGGGATGCACCAGCACGTGCTGTTCCCCCATTCGACCAGGGGCCTGAACCCAAAGGAAATCACGATCGCCGAACTGCTCAAGAAGCAGGGATACGCCACAGCCTGCGTGGGCAAATGGCACATGGGCCACCAGAAACAGTTCCTGCCCACCAGCCAGGGATTCGATTACTACTACGGCGTACCGTTCAGCAACGACATGTGGCTGCCGGCGAACATGAAATACGCCGACGACGCCAAGCTGCCAGCCGACTTCAGCGACGACGTGCGCAAGGCCGGCGAGCGGAAACGCAGCACCGTGCCCCTGATGCGGAACGAAGAAGTAATCGAATACCCTGCAAACCAGCCCGAACTCACCGAGCGATACACCCGCGAAGTCGTGAAGTTCATCACCGCCAACAAGGGCGGTCCGTTTTTCGTGTACCTGCCCCACACCATGCCCCACTACCCGCTGCACATCTCGAAGAAGTTCAAGGACTTCACCGGCGCCGGACTGTTCGCTGACGTTATCGCGTGCATGGACTGGGGCGTCGGGGAGATTCTCAAGGCCCTCAAGGACCTCGGTATCGACGAAAACACGCTGGTGATATACACATCCGACAATGGACCGGCTCCCGGTTCCGCGGGCCCGTTGCGGGGCAAGAAGGGCTCAACGTGGGAAGGCGGAATGCGCGAACCGTGCGTGATGCGCTGGCCGGGCAAGATTCCGCCAAAGTCGACCTGCACGGAACTGGCGACGATTATGGACCTCCTTCCGACGCTTACCAAACTCGCGGGCGGTCAGCCGCCAAAGGACCGCGTGATCGACGGTAAGGACATCCTGCCCCTGATAACCGCCCAGCCCAGCGCCAAGAGCCCCTACGAGTCGTTCTTCTACCACACCGCCCGCGGAGAACTTGCGGCCGTACGATGCGGAAAGTGGAAACTCCACATAAAACCCCCTCGCACACGCCGCAGGAAGAACCAACCCAAACCCAAGCCCGTCACCGGCGCCCAGTTGTTCGACCTGTCTGCCGACATAAACGAAGCGACAAACCTGGCCGACAAGAATCCGGACGTAGTGAAGAAGCTCACCGGACTCCTGACCGCTTTCGACAAAGAAATCAATGCCAACCTCCGCCCACCGGGAAAGGCTTAACAACAGGCAGTCTCGACTGCGTCGAGAATAGGCCGACGCGGGCGTCGGCCGCTAAACGAAGCAGCGACGCCGCAGACTCACTCCGCCAGGCGTTTCAGGTCGGCGACTACTTTTTCTTCCTCGGTTTTGGTTTGCTGGGCCAGAGTGGTGATTCGGTGTGGGCTGCTTTTATGAAGCCCATTAGTTTCTTGACCATTTCCGGATTGTCCGACGCTACGTTCCTGGTCTCTCCGAGGTCCCTGTCCAGGTCGAACAGTTGCAGCGGCGCGTCGGGGTTCCTCCGCGTTCCTGTGCGGACGCCCTTCCACTTGCCCATACGCACCGCGTCCTTCCCCCCGCCCTCGAAAAACTCCCAGTAGAGATACTCGTGTTTCTTCTGCTTGTCGTCCTGTCCGAGCAGCGTGGGCAGATAGCTCAACCCGTCGATACCCTTGGGCGACTGGACGCCTGCGATGTCGGCGCAGGTGGGCATGAAGTCCCAGAACGCCGACGGTAGAGCGGTCGTCGAGCCGGCCTTGACCTTACCCGGCCAGCGGGCGATGAACGGTACGCGAATACCGCCTTCGTACAGGTCGCGCTTTATTCCCTTCAGCGGTCCGTTGGAGTTGAAGAAGTTCGGATCGTGCCCGCCCTCGCGGTGCGGACCGTTGTCGCTTGTGAAGATCACCAGCGTGTTGTCATCGATCTTCAGCTCCTTCAGCAGCGCCAGGAGTTTTCCAATGCTGCTGTCGAGGCGCGTGACCATGCCCGCGAACGCTGCGATCGGGTTGGTGACCTTCGGGCCGGAATAACGCCCGATCTTCTTTTCGAACTGCGGGAATTTCTCGCGCCACTGTTTGTGCGAATCTTCCGGCACGTGCATCGAGGCGTGCGGAACGGTCGTGGGCATGTAGCAGAAGAACGGTTTGTCCTTGTTGGCCTTGATGAACTCGAGACCCTTTTCCGCGATAAGGTCAGCGCTGTAGGTCTTGCCGTCCAATCGCACCTTCGTCCTGTTACGCCACAGATGCCCGGGATAGTACGTGTGGGCCTGCCCCTGACAGTTGTACCCGAAGAACTCGTCGAAATGTTCAGCCGGATCGCTCGGTGAGCCCGGCGCGCCAAGCCCCCACTTACCGAACATGCCGGTGACGTAACCCGCTTTCTTGAGCATGCGCGGGACGGTGAAAATGTCAGCGGGCATGGGGGCCTGACCCTCGGGCTTGACACCGCGATTGCCCCGAACGTGAGCGTGCCCGGTGTGCAGCCCGGTCATCAGCACGCAACGCGACGGGGCGCAAACCGTCGAGCCGGAATAATGGTCGGTGAACTTCATCCCCTCGGCCCGCATCTTGTCGAGATGCGGGGTGGTGAACTTCTTCTGCCCGTAGCAACTCAGGTCGCCATAGCCCAGATCGTCAGCCATTATGTATATAATGTTGGGCTTGCGTTGGCCTTCCGCGGCGCGAAGCGAAATCGGCGACGCCAAGGCGACCGCCCCGAGTCCGGCGACCTTGAGAAAACTGCGTCGTGTGCGTGCATTATTCACTTCGATGCTTCCTTAGTGTCCTGGTCATGGGTCGGTCCTCTAGCCCGTATACACATAGTACACACGCCGCCATTCGCCATGACAAGCCCGGGCGAACACTAAGATCGCATATCAAACCGCTACAACCGCCCTGCTAACGCCTACTTCTTCTTTCTCGGTTTCGGTTTCGTCGACCATAGTGGCGATTCGGTGTGCGCCGCTTTCATTAAGCCTAGAAGCTTCTTAACGATTTCCGGATTGTCCGACGCTACGTTTTTCGTCTCACCGAGGTCCTTTTCCAGGTCGTAGAGTTGCAGCGGCGCGTCGGGGTTATTGCGAGCGTTCAGTCGCACGCCCTTCCATTTGCCCATGCGGATCGCATACTTGCTTCCGCTTCCGAACTCCCAGTATAGGTACTCGTGTTTCTTCTGCTTGTCGTCCTGGCCGAGCAGTGTGGGAAGATAGCTCAACCCGTCGATGCCCTTGGGCGAGTCAATTCCTGCGATGTCGGCGCAGGTGGGCATAAAGTCCCAGAACGCTGACGGTAGAGCGGTGGTCGAACCGGGCTTGATCTTGCCCGGCCAGCGGGCGATGAACGGAGCCCGAATCCCGCCTTCGTACAAGTCGCGCTTGATGCCCCTGAGCGGGCCGTTGGAGTCCCAGAAATTCGGATCGTGCCCGCCCTCGCGGTGGGCGCCGTTGTCGCTGGTGAAGATCACCAGAGTGTTGTCGTCGATCTTCAGTTCCTTCAGCAGGGCAAATAGCTTTCCGATGCTCCTGTCCATACGCTGCACCATCCCGGGGAAGGCGGCGATGGGGTTGGTCACCTTCGGGCCGGAGTAGCGGCCTATCTTTTTCTCAAACTGGGGAAGCTTCTCACGCCACGGTTTGTGGTCCTCTTCCGGAACGTGCATCGCCGCGTGCGGAACGGTCGTCGGCATGTAGCAGAAGAACTGCTTGTCCTTATTGGCCTTGACGAACTCCAGGCCCTTCTCTGCAATCAGGTCAGCCGAGTAAGTCTTACCGTCCAGCGGGACCTTCGTCTTGTTATGCCACAGGTGCTTGGGATAGAACGTGTGTGCCTGACGCTGACAGTTGTATCCGAAGAACTCGTCGAAATGCTCGGCGGGGTCGCTCGGCGAACCGGGCGCTCCGAGCCCCCACTTACCGAACATGCCGCTGACGTAACCGGCCTTTTTCAGCATGCGCGGGACGGTGAAAATATCGGCGGGCATGGGCGCCTGGCCTTCGGGGTGAACCTCGCGATTACCGCGAACGTAGGCGTGCCCGGTGTGGTAACCGGTCATCAGCACGCAACGCGACGGGGCGCAAACCGTCGAGCCGGAGTAGTGATCGGTGAACTTCATGCCCTCGGCGCACATCTTGTCGATATGCGGGGTCTTGAACTTCTTCTGTCCGTAGCAGCTCAAGTCGCCGTAACCGAGATCGTCGGCCATTATGTAGATAATATTGGGCTTGCGTTTGCCCTCAGCGGCGCGCAGCGAAACCGGCAAGGCCAAAGCGGCCGCGCCAAGTCCGGCGACTTTCAAAAAACTGCGTCGGGTGTGTGCATCGTTCATATTCGGTGTCCCTTTGGGCTGGAAGTCTTGACTATTTCTTGGGTGCTTCGGGTTTTGCGGGTTTGGTTTCAACATTCAGCTCTTTAATACGAACGTTGCGATACCACAGGTATTTCCCTTCGTCCTGAAAGCCGATGTAACCGCTCAGCGGGCGGTTCTTCAGTTTGGTCTTGCTCAGGTCGAAATCCTGGATCTGCTCACCGTTGAGATTCACCTTCAGTTGCGAGCCGATCACCGAGATAACGTAACGGTTCCACTCGCCTGCGGGTTTCACCATCATCTTTGACGGACCCGAAGTCCCGATCACACCGCCGCAATCGTGGGCGCCGAACTTCTTCTTGCCGTGCGTGTCGAGAATCTGCACTTCGAACCCGCTGTTGACCTGGCTTTTGGGATCGCCCACTCGCAGGAAAACACCCGAATTCCCGCGTTTCTTGAACTTGAACTCGAGATCGAGAATGAAGTCCTTGTACTTGCGGTCGGTGGTCAGATACGCATGGTAACGCGTCCATCCGTGCTCGCCGGGGCGAGGCTCCAGGGCGATAATGTTGCCTTCCTTGACTTTCCAGTTGCCCGTGGTCTTCCAGCCGGTGAGGTCCTTACCGTTGAACATTGGGCGAAATCCGTCGGCCGACATGTCGCGGATCTCGATGTCCTTGAACATGACCTCCATGTCCATCCCACCGTGCAACTGCATCGCGAAATGACCTTTCAGGCGGCCTTTATCGTTCTTGAGTTCGGAGGTTATCTCTCCGTTGATGCGGACGGTCACATTCTTGCCGATCGCGGTGATCGAACCCTGGTTCCATTCGCCGGACTTGTATATCTTCTTGATGAGCTTGGGATCCGGCCTCTTGGTCCAGGCCCGACCTCCGGTCTCGTAGAGTCCGCCGACTTCTTTGGAGTTGTCGATCTCCATCTGGAAACCGTTCACGCCGACAGCGCCCTTGACCTTCTCGCTGCGGAAGTAGAAACCGCTGTCGCCCTTGATCACGCGGAACTTAAACTGGACGACGAAATCGGTGTATTCGGCCTCGCTGGCCAGCAGGCCGTGGCGGCGTTCGGATTTCACACTCGTTCCGACGATAGCGCCGTCCTTGACGACCCACTGGCCTCCGGGCAAGGCCTTCCAACCCTTGAGGGTTTTACCGTCGAACAGCGGTTTGAACTCCTCAGCCGCCCGAGCGATGTCCGCAGCAGCAAGAACGACAAGCACAAGAACCAGCACGATAGCGATTTGACGATGCATAGTAATATCCTTTATTCATTCAGCGAGTATGCGAGGAAGCATAGATTGTTCCGGCTCGGACGACGAAATGCAACCCCCTGCAACATTGGGTCCTCCTCCATGCCGTTGTCGTCGCCAATTGCTCCGCCTCTGGCGGACCAATTGCCAACTGCCATGCCGTTAAAAATATTCCTGCAGCGGTTTCACTGTCCACGCCAGACTGGGATCTCCGCCGTCTTCCCGGGCCGATGCAAGCAGCGCCGTTATTGCAGCAACCGCAGCCTTGCCTGCGGTAATCGTGGTAATCAGCGGGATCATGTGGAGCGTGGCTGAGGCGCGTATTTTGCCTTCGTCGGTGTCCGGTCCGCGGCGGGTTGGGGTGTTGATCAGCAGTTGGACTTCACCGTTGGTGATCAGGTCGACAATATTCGGACGACCCTCAGCCAGTTTGGACACGCGTCTTGCCGGTACTCCCGCGCCGGCGAGCAATTCGTGAGTACCTCCGGTAGCCACCAGATCGAAGCCCATCGCCATAAGCTGCTGACCGATCGCGACAACGTGGGGCTTGTCGGCGTCGCAGACGGAGATGAATATTGTCCCGCTCATCGGCAGGGTCATCCCTGCGGCCATTTGGCTTTTGGCGAAGGCGGCTCCAAAACTCATGTCGATGCCCATTACCTCGCCGGTGGATCGCATCTCCGGACCGAGTATCACATCGACACCGGGGAACTTGGTGAATGGGAAAACGCTTTCCTTGATGGACGTATGTTTGGGTATGGGGGCTTCCTGGACTTCGAGTTCGTCGAGACTCATGCCCGCCATCACCTTCGCCGCCAGCTTCGCCCACGGTACGCCGGTTGCTTTGGAGACAAACGGCACGGTGCGCGAGGCGCGCGGGTTCACTTCGATGAGATAAACATCTCCATCCTTTACCGCAAACTGGATGTTCATCAGGCCGCGCACGCCCAGACGCTCAGCCAGGGCGAGCGTTTGTCGCTTGATCTCGGCGACGACCTCGTCACTGAGCGAATACGGAGGCAGCGAACAAGCCGAGTCGCCCGAATGGATGCCCGCCTCTTCGATATGCTCCATCACGCCGCAGACCACCGCCCGGGCGTTGCATGACAGCGTACCGTCGGGGCAGGCGCCGAACTCGGAAATGCAGTCGACGTCGACCTCGATGGCGTTTGCCAGGAACTTATCGACCAGGATCGGATGGTCCCGCCCGACGGTCGAGGCGTCGACGGCCTTGCCCATGTATATATCGAGCTGCTGCTGGTCGGAAACAATCTCCATCGCCCGCCCGCCGAGTACGTAACTGGGACGCACGAGCACGGGATAGCCCACGCGGTCGGCGATTTCGCGGGCCTCTTCAACCGTATACGCCGTTCCGCTCGGAGGCGACTGCAGGCCCAGTTCGTCGAGTATCTGTGCAAACCGCTCTCGGTCTTCAGCCAGGTCGATCGACTCGGGGCTCGTGCCTATGATCGGCACGCCCGCCTGCTCAAGCCCGCGCGCCAAGTTCAGCGGGGTCTGCCCGCCGAAATGCACGATCACGCCGTGCAGATTGCCCGGCTGGCCCAGGGGAGCGCCGTTAAGTTTTTCGCATATGTTCAGCACGTCTTCGAGCGTAAGCGGCTCGAAGAAGAGCATGTCGGATGTATCGTAATCGGTCGAAACCGTCTCGGGATTCGAGTTGACCATTACCGACTCGTAGCCCAATTCCCGGGCCGCAAAGGCGGCATGGACGCAGCAGTAATCAAACTCGATGCCCTGGCCGATACGGTTCGGCCCGCCGCCCAAAATCACGATCTTCTTCTTGTCTGTGATGCGGACTTCGTCGTCGACGTACTCGGATACGTCACCGTCTGTAATCCGGCGGATGGGCGTCTCGTATGTCGAGTAGTAATAAGGCGTATGCGCCTCGAACTCCGCAGCGCAGGTGTCGACGAGTTTATACACCGGTGTAATGCCCCGAGCGTTTCGCGCCTGGCGTATCGCCTCAGGCGTCGTGCTCCAGATAGTCGCCAGTTGGATATCGCTGTATCCCCACCGCTTGGCTCGCCCCAACAGTTCGTCCGACACGTCGTCAACGCCTTCGAAGCCCGCGAGCTCGCCCTCGAAGTCGATGAGCTGCTTCATCTGCGTGAGAAACCAGCGGTCGATCTTTGTCATGTCGAACACATCTTCGACGCTCCAGCCCATCTTAAACGCGTACCGCACGTAGTACATGCGTCCCTGGCTGGGGATGGCCAGTTTGCGGCGCAGGTGCGCCTTTTCGATCGGATAGTCCGTATCCTCGCCGCTTACGTCGTCGGCCCCGCCGACGGCCTCGCCGCGCTGCGATTTGAGCCACTTGTCGTTTCCGTCCAGACCGAGCCCGTACCGCTTGACCTCCATCGACCGGATGCCCTTCTGCAGCGATTCCTTGAACGTTCGCCCAATGCTCATGCCCTCGCCAACCGACTTCATCTGCGTGGTCAGCGTCTCGTCGGCCTCGGGGAATTTTTCAAACGTCCATCGCGGTATTTTCGTCACGCAATAGTCGATGGTGGGCTCAAAGCTCGCCGGCGTCTCGCGCGTAATATCGTTTGAAATTTCGTCGAGCGTATACCCCACCGCCAGCTTAGCCGCTATTTTCGCGATCGGGAAACCGGTGGCCTTTGAAGCAAGCGCCGACGATCGGCTGACGCGCGGGTTCATCTCCACAACAATCATCCGTCCGGTCTCGGGGTCGACGGCGAACTGGATGTTCGACCCGCCTGTCTCCACGCCGATAGCGCGGATGATGGCGACCGATGCGTCGCGCATCAGTTGATATTCCTTGTCGGTGAGCGTCTGGGCGGGCGCAACGGTGATGGAATCTCCGGTGTGTACGCCCATCGGATCGAAGTTCTCGATCGTACAGACGATCACGACGTTGTCGGCCTTGTCGCGCATCACCTCGAGTTCGTATTCCTTCCAGCCGAGCACGGACTCTTCGATAAGAATCTCGCTGATTGGCGAATACTCCAGCCCGCGTGCGGCGATTTCCTCGAACTCGGTGCTGTTGAACGCAAACCCGCCGCCCGTTCCGCCCAGCGTATATGCAGGTCGAATGCAAACGGGCAGGCCCACGTCGGCGACTATCTTCCGGGCGTCTTCCATCGTATGGGCCACACCGCTGCGGGGCACGTCCAGCCCGATGCCCAGGCAAATGTTTTTAAACTCGGTGCGATCCTCGGCGCGGTGGATAACCTCGCGTGTGGCGCCGATCATCTCGACGCCGAATTCCTCCAGCACGCCGGCGTCTGCGACCGCCACGGCGGTGTTGAGCCCCGTCTGCCCGCCGAGTGTCGGCAGGAGCGCATCGGGGCGTTCGGCGGCGATTATTTTTGCGACGGCCTGGGGAGTAATAGGCTCAATGTACGTGCGATCGGCGAATTCCGGATCGGTCATAATCGTAGCGGGGTTGGAATTCACCAGCACAATGCGGTATCCTTCCTCGCGCAGGGCCTTGCATGCCTGCGTACCGGAATAGTCGAATTCGCAGCCCTGCCCGATAACTATCGGGCCCGAGCCGATTAACATGATTGTCTCTAGATCGTCCCTGCGAGGCATGATGTTTTCCTGCAATACGTTACGTTGGTCCGGGACAACGCTGTCCACGGTAGAATCGTCGATTAAAATCGCCGGAGAGTACCATAGCAGGCTCTCTTCAGCAATCCCTTTATCTCAGCGAGCCGAACAACCGATAGTAGATAGACGCTGATAACCAGACCGCCGGGAGTTAATAATCGTAACCAGCCATCAAGATGAAATCCGACGCGAACTGGCCTGTCAGTTCGATCAACAAGAGCTGATCCGCCCCACGCGGACGTCAAGATACGATGCGGGGCAAGAGTTAACCTATGAAGTCACCGGTGTTAACGACAGCGCAACAGCAACGGTGCGCCTTGAGATCGACAAGTTCGTCGGGGGCGGGTTCGCCGGACAAGTCTACCGCGTAAAAGTTCTGGAAATCGATTCCGAGGGCGAATCACCCGACGGATTGACCGTCGGCGAAAAATACGCAATGAAGATCCTGGTCCCTCCGTCGAGAGGATCATTGGCGTTCAGGAACATAATCTATCGGATCGGATTCCAGGGCTCGTTCCAATTGCAGTTGAACCCGGCGGCCGCACGGGCCGGGGCACTGTGGCAGAAATTTATCCGACGCGCGGCGGGCCTGAAATTCGGCGACGAGAAATCCGTGGTCGACATTCACGCCACGTTCATCGACCGAACGATAGGAAGCTGCGGGGAGCTCAGCGAGTGGATCGACGGCCGCGTATGGGATCTCGAAGTCGACAACCATATTGACGTTCTCAAGCAACACCTAAAGGGCAAGAAAGTCGACGAGGCGCAACTCGGATCGCCCGAATACCGCGCCAAGCGGCGATTCATGGCTGACTTCGTAGACCTCCTCCACGAGATTGGAGCGCACGAATTCGCACGCCAATACGAATGGGGCACTTGTAAATCTCAGCCCAACGTGCTGAAGCGAAACGATGCGGGCGACGGGCCCGCCGACGGGCTTACGGCGGTGGATTTTCGCGCCGGATTGGCGCTGCTGCCCTTCCTTCCGATGTCGCCGGGAGACATTCCGCTGATATTCAAGGGCATCGCCCGCGGGTCGCTGGTGCAGTTCGACCGGGGTAACCTGCGTAAGCTCCAGCAATACATCGACGCTCACGCCGAGACCTTCGCCGACATGGGCCCTGCGATGGACGAGCTTAAGTCCGTCGAAGAAACCTATCGCAACTCGATACCCGACATAACCCACAACCACGCGCGACTGCTGTACAGCGGCAGGCTCTGGTCGACCATGATCGAAAGCTCAATCGCCGCCGCCAACGTCCAGGGAGTCGCAGACGAACAGTTCACCGCTTCGCTCAGGGCCAATCGCTTCAAGGCGATAATGTTCGCCATAACCGGCATGATCGGAGGACTGTGCAGATTCGGGGCTCTGGCGGGCTTCATCTGGGCCTGCCTGGCCGGCGCGCTGTCCTGGCCGCTTGGAATCGCCCTGTTCGTGATCGCATGGCTGGGCCCGAGATTGAGCAAGGGACCGCGAAGGATGTGGGGCAACGCAATCTACAGGAAACACTGCGGCAGGATCGTAAAGTCATGGCATTACGCGCTGCGGGCCTCGCAGGGAAGGTTCCTGGAGAAGCTGATGACGTGGCATCGCGACGGACGCGTTTCCGGTGAGCGGGCCATGGCGCTGTCGAAGCGTCCTTTTCATCTGGCGGGGCATGAGTTGATGTCGTTTCTGCCCGTATTCATGCACCGCGGGCTGACGGATTGGCGCTACGTCAGCACCAAACTGCATTACATCTTCGTCAGACCGTTCCTGCTGTTCTTCAACGCCAAAGCGCGCGAGCAGTGGCTCCGTGAGATGCTTGCAGCCGGTCGAAAAAGCCGCATGCTCAGCGAAGAGGACGCCTCGTTGATCGAATCGCAACTCGGCGACCCGTATATCCAAAAGTACCTCAAGAGCCTGGCGGTGCATGTGTGCACGCTCCCGATTACGCAGATCGTCTCGGTGATCACCGCGACAATCTGGGTCTGGGCGCACCCGGAACGACCCAATGCTTACGAAGAGGGAGCGCTCATAATCGCCGCCTTCCAGGTAACGCCCGTTTCGCCCGGTTCCCTGGTTCGCGGGCTTTACGTTGTCTATCTCGCCATCAGGGAGCGGAACTTCAAGGATTACAACATCGCCCTGTTTCTGGGCTTCTTCAAGTACGTCGGGTACCTGGCGTTTCCAATTCAGATGGCGTATCGATATCCGGCGTTGGCGCGATTCATGGCCGGGCACTGGGCCACTGGAGCGGCGCATGTCGTCCCCGTTTTCGGGGAACACGGCGCACTGCTCGAGCACGCCGTGTTCGGACAATTCTACAACATGCCCCTTACGATCAGGCGCAGAATGACCACGATATTCGAGCACCGCAAGAGTCTCCCGGTGCGAAAATGGCATATCCTTCCGGTAGCCGCTATCGGCGTGGGGTTGTTCATTCTCAGCGAATGGGTCTGCCTGGAGATATGGGGCTCGCTGCCGGGCATTCTGGACGTCTGGCCGGTGCTGATAGTGCTCCCGCTCCTGATCGGAGCCGGAGCCACACGATACGCCGGAAGCGCCACGCGCACCACAAGGGCGCTTCTGGCGATGATTTGCGGACTGATCGCAGGTCTGGGCTCAGCAGCGGCGCATCTGTGGGCGCACTTGTCTCAGAAAGGCCAACCGGACTTCCCGGCGGTCATTAAGGCGATGGGCAACAACATGATCTGGGGCGTGCTCCTGTTCGCCGTACTGGCGGTGGCGGGAGCAGTAATCTACGAAATCAAGCAACCGCTGCCGAAGACTGATTAGGCTTTCTTGTTATTCTTCTTCGGCCGCTTCGGCTTGCGTTCTCTGCCCGTGTACTTGCCGTCGTCAACCTGCTTGCGTGCTTCGACCCAGGCGGTTTCCATTATCTCGGTGATCTTCTTGACGATCTCAGGATGCTTGTCGGCGATATCGTTCTCCTCGCCGATATCCTTGCTCAGATCGTACAAGCGAAGCTGCGTTTTCCGCCTGCCGCCGATCCCCTTCCACTTGCCCATCCGCACAGCGTGAACGCCGGATGACCAGAACAGGTATTCGTGCTTCTTCTGCTGGCCCGTGCCCAGCAGCGTTGGCACGATTGAAATTCCATCAACGTCTTTAGGGACTTCCTTTGAAACGCCCGCAAGCTCGGCGAAAGTTGGCATTACATCGGGGAAATACCACGGAAGATCGCTAACCTGTCCGCCCTTGATCTTGCCCGGCCAGCGAACGACCATCGGCACGCGAATACCGCCTTCGTTCATCGAACGCTTGTGCCCCTTCATCTTTCCGCACGAATTGTGAATCCCGTCAAAACGCTTCGCCGCCCCGTTGTCGGACGTGAAGAACACGATCGTGTTATCGTCGATCTTCAGTTCCTTCAGCAGCGCGAGAATCTCGCCAACCTGCCTGTCCATCATCGAATCCATCGCCGCAGCGACTTTGGCGGACTTGTCTTTCCATGGCTTGTCCTTGTACAGCGCCCATGCCGGTTCATCTTCGGGAATCTGGTACGCCGCGTGCGGAGGCGTCCACGGGCAGTAGCAGAAGAACGGTCGATCGGCGTTGGCCTTGATGAACTTGATCGTCTCGTCGTAGATCGCGTGGTGCGTATATCGCCCGTTGAGTTCGACCTTCACGCTGTTTCGGAACAGGTGCGTGTAGTACGTATGGGCGTGCCACTGGTTGTAGTATCCAAAGAACAGGTCAAACCCCTGACGCTCCGCCGCCCCGTCCTCGCCCTGATTGCCCAAGCCCCACTTGCCAAACCCGCCGGTCGCGTAGCCGGCCTTCTTCAGCACTTCAGCGACCGTAACATCCTCGGGGTGGAGCGGAATCCCGCCGCTATTGCCGCGGACGGGAGTGTGTCCCTTGTGGGTGCCCGTCATCAGCGTGCTGCGCGCCGGTGCGCACACCGTATCGCCGGAATAGCAGTCGGTGAACTTAACGCCCTCAGCACACATCTTGTCGATATTCGGCGTGAGAATCGTCTTACTGCCGAAGCAGCCCAGATCGTGATAGCCCATATCGTCAACCATAACAAAGATGATATTGGGCTTGCGGTCGGCGGTGTCTTTAGCCCCGGCGCCGGACGAAAGTGAAAGCCCAATCGCTCCCACAGCCGCCGACTTCAGAAAACCTCTACGGGTCAGCCTCTTGGCGTTCATCTCCATCGCAGTTCTCACTTTCTTCCGCACCCCTCAGTCAATCATCGAAAAAGCACAACCCAGTGCTCGAAGAAAGAAGGTTACCGCCCGACGCCCCAGCGGTCAAGATATGAGCCCAACCAACACGCCTTACCCGTCGTTTAGCGGTCGACGGCGCGTCAGCTTACTCGCAACAAGGTCGCACCTGTGGCCAGGCAGTTCGCTTCTCACCGTAACGTCAGCCTGCAAGCCATAAGCGGAGGATCACCTGGGCTACTATGTTGGCGTAGACCCCCGCAGCGAGATCGTCGACCAACACTCCCCAGCCCTGGGGGAGTTTTTCCAGTTGGCGGACCGGGGGCGGTTTGGTTATGTCGAACAGGCGAAACGCTGCGAAGCCCGCCCAACACGTAATCCACGCGCCGCACCCGACTATCGGAAGGCCGAGCATCGCAACGGCCTGGCCGGCCCATTCATCAGCGGTGCATTGAGACGGGTCCTTCTTACCGAACGCCTTTTCGGTGAACGGTCCGAGGCGGACGCACACCACAGAGAAGAATATCGCAACCAGCGCCATCACGCCGATAACGCAAATCGGCTTGGGAGCAATCCACACGGTCAGGGCGAAGACCCCCACCGCGCCAGCCGATCCGAACGTGCCCGGCGCAAACGGCGCGTAACCCAACCCCAAGCCCGTGGTCAGAAATTTGCGAAACCTATTCATCACCGCCCAGGAGGAGTCCCCTGGCCTTGTTCAAATACGATAGTCCGCTGAGAAGCGTCACGATCACCGCAAGCCAAACGCAGACGACCTTCATATAGATCGCCCACATCGCCGTCGGAACGTTGGCCTGCTGGTACAACGACGTGCATATCGCAAACGACTGTACAAACATCTTGATCTTACCTGCGGGGGTCGCGGGAAACTTCATGCCCTGCGATTCGCTGTATCCCCGCACACCGGAGACCAGGAACTCCCGCCCCAGAATCACGACAACCATCCACGCCTGGACTGACGAGATCATACCGCCGGTAATCCAACCGGGCAACTTCTCGTCGACCGCACCGGGCGTCATCGCGAAATTGGGACCGGTCAGCATGATAAACGCCCCTACAACCAGGATCTTGTCCATCACCGGGTCAAGTATCCGCCCAAAAGCGCTGGTGATGTTCCATTTGCGAGCGAGATACCCGTCCAGTACGTCGGTGATCCCAGCGACAATGTAGAGCCCAAATGCGATATTCAGCAAGCATCGCCCGCAGGATGCGCCCTGCTCGTACACGCCGAGCAACACAAAGAACGCAATCGACAACACCATCCTGCCAACGGTCAACTGATTGGGTAACTTCCAGTTCATAATTCTCGATGAAGCGACATAGAGACTATAAGCATTCAGAAAAACTATTGACCA
This sequence comes from Phycisphaerae bacterium, assembly GCA_030745875.1. Taxonomy (GTDB): domain Bacteria; phylum Planctomycetota; class Phycisphaerae; order SM23-33; family SM23-33; genus BS750m-G57. The sequence goes on along the minus strand of JASLNT010000049.1, from coordinate 24,604 downwards.
TCTGACTGCGGCTGGACGATGAGGTCGTATCCCTCTGAGCCCACCACTTCAACCGTCAGTATCTGACCGGCGGGCCGCGGCTCGGTCAGTATGCAAAGGCTGTCAATCTCGGGAGCCTGCCCGGCGTGGCGCCCGATGCATCGTCCATGTTCGTCAACACCGTCGATCAGCACGTCGACTAACTGCCCTATCGCATCCTGATTGGCGGCGAATACAATCTCCTGCTGGGCGGCCATCATTGCGGCGACCCTTTCGGCTTTGATCTCGTCGGGAACTTGGTCGGGCATATCGGCTGCGGAGGTCCCAGGCTCAGGAGAATATGCGAAAACACCCATGGCATCAAACTCAAATTCCTTTATGAACTCGAGTAACTCATCGAATTCAGCCTGGGTTTCACCCGGAAAGCCGACAATAAACGTCGTGCGGATAGTGACATTCGCCTCCCGCAACTCTCTGAGGAGTTCTTCAATTCGCTCGCGCCTGACTTTGCGCCCCATGCGTTTCAGGACGCCGTCGGAAATATGCTGCAGGGGCATGTCTACGTATGGGACAACGTGGTCGCACTGGTCGATAGTCCTCACCAGTTCGTTGGTGAACCGACGCGGATAGGTGTACATAAGGCGGATCCAGGTCGCTCCCTCAATCGAATCGAGTTGTTTCAGGAGCCCAACCAGGTCGATCTCGTCCAGGTCCGAACCGTAGCTGGTGGTGTCCTGGGCGATGACGCTCAGTTCAATCGCCCCATCAGCAATCAACTCAGCGGCTTCTCCCAGCACGTCGGCGGCTAGTTTCGACCGGAACGGTCCGCGAATGGCGGGAATGGTGCAAAACGTACACGGATGGCTGCAGCCTTCAGCAACCCTCAGGTAAGCTACATGTTTGGGCGTCAGCCTGAAGCGTCCGGCGTCGCTTCCGATCCGGTGCGTGCACGGGTTAACTTGCGACCTGCTTTGTCCGGTGACGGCCTGCAGTATCGCCTCGCGGTCGTTAACGCCGACAATAGCATCGATCCCGGGAGCCTGGTCGAACAGTTCCTCCCCATTGCGCTGCGCCAGGCACCCGGCGACTACTACTCGCCCGGCGTGACCCGCCGCTTTGTGCTCGAGCGCCTCGGATATCACTCCCATCGCTTCATCCCGCGCGTCGGCCAGAAAACCGCACGTATTGATTACAATCACGTCGGCGTCATCCATAGGCGCTCCGACAACACAGCCGCCTTCAGCCAGGCGCGCAAGCATTTTCTCGGAGTCCACCAGGTTCTTCGGGCAGCCCAAGGATACGAATGAAACGGTTACATGTTGTTCCTCTGAATCAACCACGCGCTAGATCATACGGATTCTCGGCAAAAAAGCTAACCCGCATGCGGATTGATTGTCGACGGACCTCCCGTTGGGAATCGAACGCGGGCAGGCGGTCATTCAACCGGGCAACTTCTCCCAGTTCCTGATCGCGGCCTGGGCCTGCTTGAACTCTTTGGTCAATCGTTCGACAATTCTGGGGTGATCGGCGGCGATGTTTCTGGATTCGGCGATGTCCTTTTTGACATTGAACAACAGCGGCGGGTTGTGGGGCTTCGAAGGTTCGCCCTTTCCAGTTTCCGGATCGCGCGTGCGCCGACGCGTGGAGAAATGGACTTTGTAATCACCGCTCCTGTAGGCCATCGCCTTGTGGTGATAGAAGATGTGCCTGGTTCTGGGGCTCTTGTCGCCCGAAAGAAGCACGCCTGACATATCGTTTGAGTCGATGGCCTGACCTTTCTTCACGGTCGAACCGGTAAGCCCGGCCAACGTAGCATAAACGTCGCAATTCACCATGAATTCCGAGTTGACCATCGGCTTGATCGCGCCGGGCCAGTAAAAGACGCACGGCACGCGTTGCCCGCCCTCCCAGGTGGTCGACTTCTCCCCGCGCAGCGGTCCAGCCAGACCGCCGAATTCCTTGAACATGGTCCACGGACCGTTGTCGCTGGTGAAGACAATAAGTGTTTTGTCGCTGAGACCGGCGTCCTTCACGGCCCGGATGATCTCGCCGACCGACCAGTCAAGTTCAGCGATAACGTCGCCGTAAACACCGTTTGCGCTCTTGCCCCGGAACTTCTCAGAGGCAAAGATCGGAACGTGCGGCATGTTGTGCGCCAGGTAGATGAACTGCGGTTTGTCCTTGTTCTCGCGGATCAACCGGACAACCTCTTTCGTGTAGCGTTGGGTGAACAGCGACTGCCTTATGACTCCCTTCCGCTGACGATTCACATACAACGGAGTCTTCCAGGCGCTCTCCGGAGCATTCTTGAACGAACCGTAGTTCGGTCGCGGCCCGTCCCAGTCGTTGCTTCCACGCGTTCCGAACCAGTAGTCGAATCCCTGGTCCAGCGGATGGGTCCCCTTCCCCATGCCCAAATGCCACTTGCCGATCAGCGCCGTAGCATAACCTTGCTCCCTGAGCATCTCAGCGATGGTGATCCTGTCGGAGAGCCTGGCGGAATTGCGTCCCATCAGTCCGGGTCGGTTCGGATGACAACCGGTCATCAGCGAGATGCGGCTTGGGGCGCACCAACTGGCGGCGTGAAAATCGGTGAACCGAACGCCTCCGCCAGCCATGCGGTCAATATTCGGAGTGGCGTTGAGTTTCCCCCCGTAGCAGCCGAGATCGCCATATCCCAAATCGTCGGCCAGGATGTAGATAATATTCGGCCGGTCGGTGCGCTTGGCGGCCCGTGATCGGCCGGTCACCCCAAAAGCAACCGCCCAACACCCCGCCGCCTTCAGGAAGTCACGCCGCTTCATTACGCGTCCTCTACTGTTTCTTCGCTCAGAGGCTCGATCGATTCAGGCGATCATTTCTTCTTGCGATTCTTCTTTTTCTTCTGCGGCGCCGAGCCTACTCTTCCGCACGGACGCCCTTCTTTTGACATTTCCGCCTTGTGCGCTTCAAGAAGCTTCTTAAGGCGGGCGACGATCTCCGGATTGTCGTCGGCTAGATTCTTGGATTCCGAGATGTCCGCGGAAAGATCGAACAGTTTGTTGTCGATGAGCTTCCACTTGCCCGACCTGACCGCCTTGGTGCGGTAGAAATACGCCTCGTGCGGTGTTTTGGCGCCGGAATGCCCTTCGATAAGCAGGGTGATGTCCTTGCCGTCGATCTTCTTTTCGGGGAGTTTGGCGCCGGACAGAGCGGCTAGGGTGGGGAGGATGTCGATAGTTCCCGCCAACTTGTTGCATTCCTTTCCAGACGGTATCCTGCCAGGCCACCACATAACCGTCGGCTCGCGCATTCCGCCTTCCCACTTCTGGAACTTGTAACCTCTCAACGGAAGCGCCGAACCGCCTATTCTGCGATTCTTGTTGCCTTTAACCTTGCATGTCTTATTACCGGAGAGATTCCACGGACCGTTGTCGGACGTGTAGACAATGAAGGTTTTCTTATCTATGCCTTCGGCCTTGAGGGTCTTGATGATTTCGCCGACCGACCAGTCGATCTCCTCAATGCAGTCGCCGTAAAGCCCCGCCTCGCTCTTGCCTTCGAATTCCGGGGAAACGTAAAGCGGGATATGGGGCATGGTGTGCGGCATGTAGAGGAAGAAGTCTCCGCCCTTGTTCTTCTTTATGAACGCGATCGCCTCTTGTGTGTAGCGTTTGGTAAGCGTGTTCTGGTCGGCTGGGTACTCGATAACTTCCTCGCCTCGCATCAGCGGAACCAGGTTCCTCTTGGGCTTCTTGAGAGTTTCCAGCGTCTGCTTCTCGCGGAGCACGATGTCCTTGGAGAGCTTCATATTGGCGGCGATGGTCATGTCGTTGCTGTAAGGAATCCCGTAGTACGAATCGAATCCGTGGCTGGTGGGAAGGAATTCCTTGAGGTGACCGAGATGCCATTTTCCGACGCACGCGGTTGCATATCCGATTCCCTTGAGCATCTTGGCGATCGTGGTCTCTTCGGGGTTCAGCCCGGTATTGTTCCGCGGGAACAGAACCCCAAGGTTGCCCACGCGCTCCGGATAGCACCCGGTCATGAGCGCCGCTCGCGACGGTGTGCAGACCGATGCGGCGGAGTAGAAATCGGTAAACCGCATACCGTCCCTGGCCATCTGGTCGATATTGGGCGTCTTTATGTTAGGCGAACCGAAACAGCCCAGATCCTGATAGCCCTGGTCATCTATGAAGATGATGATGAAGTTGGGCTTGACCTTTGGGTCTGCTGCGATAGAGGGCGTGCGGATCGATGCGGCAAGAGCGACTCCGCCGATTCCAACTGTCTTTAGAAAGTGTCGTCTGTTCATTGTGACCTATCCTTTTGTTCGGTATCGATTACGTGTCATCCGAATTCATATCCTCAGTGTACTCAATAACCGCCGCCGCCCGCCATGATAAAGCTCAAAGGTCGATCGAAGACTATGGCGACTGCGATAGTTGCACGTTTATCCGGCGGATATTACTTGCAGAGATTCCTTGTGCTGAGAATCTGAAACACATGGTGATATCGGACGGGCCGATTCTTCACTTCGTCGACGGTTTCGTCGCAGGCGATTTGGCGGGAATCTGTATCAGGGGAGCCGGAAGGTTCTCGCTGGTCAGGTACAGGGTCCGCCCGTCGCGTCCGAAGCAGATCGACTCGCCCTGAGTGCGAAACGGCAGTTTGATTACGCGAGGGTCCCGCGAGAAACCCGCCTTCCAGGTCTCGTCGGGGCGGCGGACGTATTCGTAAGCATGTCCGTACGTTCCGACAACCGCCCGCAAACCGTCTGGTGAAATGTCCATCGCGGTGGCTGTAGGTATCCGCAACGTACCTATCGCCCTGGCGACAAGCGTTTTCTTCGGCGATTTAACCGGAAGCGCCATTGCATACACCTTGCAAACCGACGGTCTGCGCTTGGATACCAGATATATTGTTCGCGTGGCGGGGTCCACGGCTATCGATTCGCAGTTATGGGCTCCGTCTTCATATCGAAAGTTGATAGTCGCGCCAACCGGGGCGATCAATTCCCGGCCTCGCTGCTTGACGTTCAGCTTCGGCTCGGGCAGGACGTAGAGACTGCAGCTCTTGCGAAACACCCTGTTGTCGCCGATGTCGGCGAGCATCAGGAAACTCTTCCCGCCGATCGCAAACGAGCACATATCCTCCCAATCCCGCGCAGAGGCTCCGGTGATCCTGACGGACGCCAGATCCGCTCCAGCGTGGTTGAAGGCGAAGATTCGCGGCGCGTCTCCGGAATCGTTATGCGTCCAGAAAACGCCCTTGTTGGTCCGCCCAGCCGCAAGCCCGCTGGATTCGCCAATCTCCTCGTTGACCAGTATGCAAAGTCCCCTGCTCGGAAGATAGGTTATGCGGGTTTTCGGCGCAGGGCGCGTTGCGGGCGAAACACTCGCCGCATCGCTCTGCGGAGCCTGGAAGCTCAGTATCATCGAGGTCGCCAGGATCGCAATTCCAACCAGTATCCAAATTGTCAACAATCGGGGCATCTGTCGACTCCTAATCCGCCGTCGGCTCGATTATACTGTGGTCATGTCCGACGTACTAAAAACTTTTCGAATCGGCGAGGTCGAAATCGATTTCCCGGTGTTGCTTGCCCCGCTGGCCGGTTACTCCGATCTGCCCTTCCGCCAGGTCTGCCGCAAACTCGGAGCCCCGTTCTGCGCAACGGAAATGATGCTCGACAGGTGCCTGTTGGTCAAACCGCGCAAACCGCAGTATATCTCCCGCACCGACGACGAGGATCATCCGATCGCCGGGCAGATCGTCGGAAACGAACCGGCAACGATGGCCGCAGCAGCCGAGCTCATGGACCGCCGCGGGTTCGACGTGATAGACCTTAACTTCGCCTGCCCGGTGAGAAAAGCTCTGCGGCGCCGGCGAGGAGGGCACATCATGAGCGACCCGCAACTGGCGATCGACATCACGCGAGCGGTCATCACAGCGGCGCCCAACAGGCCGGTAACGCTGAAACTAAGACGGGCGTTCTACGAATCCGACGACACTCACGATGCGTTCTGGCGAATCGCCGAAGGCGCATTCGACGCCGGAGCGGCGGCGATATGCGTTCACGGGCGCAGCGTTGAAGCCAGGTACTCCGGGCCATCGGACTGGGACTTCCTCGCCTCGGTCAAACAACGTTTCGCCGAGAAGACGATCGTGGGCTCGGGCGACGTAATGAACGCCCCCGCCGCTATGGACATGTTCGACCAGACCGGCGTGGATGCTGTCTCGGTGGCGAGGGGAGGTCTGGGCAACCCGTGGTTCTTCCGACAGTGGTGCGACCTGCGCGCGGGACGGGATATGTACATCCCGACCCTCGCTGAACAAAAGGAGGTCATCCTCGACCACTTCAGACGCACCGTCGAATTCTACGGAGAGCGTCGGGGCGTGAAGAACATGCGAAAATTCGGCATTAAATACGCGAGCATGCATCCGACGCCCAAGAAGCTTCGGATGGCGTTTGTGGCCGGCAAGGACGCGTCGGACTGGCTGGCGGTGCTCGATAACTTTTATAGTTGAGCACAATGCGCTTGAAGCGGCGGGCGCCAGAACGTACAAACAGGTAAGGCACATTCTAAATTCAACAGAAAGGGCTGCGCATATGAAACATCTTGCCGGAAAAATACTGGCGATATTCCTCAGTGTAACGCTTTCAGTAACCGCGATTGCCTCTGGAGCCGAGAAGACGCTCAAGCATCCCCCGCGCACGCAGTACATGGCTGTGATGATGGACGGAAAGAAAGTCGGCCACTCCATCGCCACCTTCAAGATCGACAAGGGCAAGGCGCTGACAAACGTGAAGATGACCATGACGCTGTCCCGCGGAGGAATGGCGATCACGATCCTGATCGATACTCTGGAAATAGAAACGTCCGACGGCAAGCCGCTGGGGTTCACACTGACTATCAGTCAGGGACCGCTTGGACAGATCGTAACTCGCGGTGATCTCGCCAAGGACGGAAAGCTCAATGTGGTCATGAAAGTCGCCGGCATGGAGCAAAAGAAGAGCATACCCTGGCCCAAGGGCGCACTGATGAGCCACGGGCGAATGATCGCCGAACGCAAAGCCGGACTGAAACCGGGCACGGTAATCAAGACAACCGTTTTCGACCCGACAAGTCTGTCGCCCATGACAGCGGTAAGCACGGTGGGCAAGAAGACCAGGGTCGACCTGCTGGGGCGAGTGGTGATGCTCACCGAAATTAAATCAGTAATGCAGGCTTCAATGGGCAAGATGAACACCACCAGCTACGTCGACGACTATTTCATCCCCCTTAAATCGATCACTCCGGCAATGGGTATGAAGATCGAACTGATCGACTGCAGCAAAGCCGTCGCCATGGCGTCGAACGAAACGATCGACCTGATATCGAAGGTGATTCTCGCCAGCCCCGTCAACCTGAAGAAAGACGCCCTCAGCGGACCGCTTGTTTACACAATCAAGCCCACCTCAGCCGAATCAGCTCCGAAATTCCTCGATGGCGGAAACCAGACTGTCAAGACCGCCGATGACAAGACAACAACTCTGACTGTCGCACCGACGCCGGCGCCGAAAAACGCACCACTGCCGTACAAGGGAAAGGACACGATCGCCCTGGAAGCTCTCAAGGCATCAAGCTATGTCCAGTCAGATCACAAGACAATCAAGGCCCTGGCGAAAAAAGCGGTCGGCGACGCCAAAGACGCCGCAACCGCAGCAGCCAGGATCGAACAATTTGTGCGAAAATACATAAAGACCAAGAATCTCTCGGTCGGTTATGCGACGGCGGTGGAAGTAGCCCAAAGTCGCGAAGGCGACTGCACCGAACACGCCGTTCTCACCGCCTCGCTCTGCCGCGCCGTGGGAATACCGGCCCAGGTCGTAATCGGTCTGGCTTACGTCGACGGGTTCGCTGAACACCGCAACGTGTTCGGGCCGCACGCATGGAATCGCGCTTTCATAGGTGGAAAATGGGTCGGATTGGACTCGGCCCTTAGAGGATTCGACACCGGACACATCGCCCTGGCTTTCGGAGACGGGATCAGCGACGCGATGTTCAAGGTGGTGAACACGATTGGTAATTTCAAAATCATCACGATCGAGAAGCCCAAAACCAATAAATAGGACCCCGTAACAACGGCCGCTCAATGACAAACAGCGAGCTTCAGGAACAGATCGAAAATGCTCCCGGGCCCGTGGTCGTGCTGACCGGTCCGGCGGGGTGCGGAAAGACAACCGCCGCCCTCGATCTCTATCGCAATCTCATCGGCGAGGACGGCGTCTCGGCGTGCATGCTGCTGGCGCCAAACATCTCCGCCGCCGACCACCTCCGTCGACGTCTGCTTGACGACAGCGAAACCTCCACGCTCGTCGGAGCAAGAGTAAACACATTCCCACGCCTTGCAGCCGGTGTTCTCGCCGGAAGCAATGCTCCAGGCAGGCGAATCTCACCGTTTCAAAGACATCTGCTCCTGTCGCAGATTGTGGGTGATCTGTCACGGAGAGGCAAGCTCAACGCTCTCGACAAGGTGGCTGACACCCCGGGGCTCGTTATCGCTCTGGACCGGGCGATTGGGGAACTGAAGCGCGCTGCTGTTGAACCGGAGACTCTGGCGCCTGCGGTGCGGTCCGGGCCCGCCAAGGAACGCGACCTTCTTGAAGTTTACCGGTGCTACCAGAATCGCCTGCAAGCCGACGGGCTGTTTGACGTTGAGGGGCAGATATGGCTGGCCCGAGATCGTCTGTCGGCGGCGGCGGACTGCGAGAGCGGCGACCTTCCGGGTCTGAACGGCGTGACTGCATTGGCGGTGGACGGGTTCACCGACTTCACGCCAACGCAGTTGGAAATGCTCGATTCGATAAGCCGCAAGAACCTCCGCATCCTGATCACGCTTACCCTCGACGACGACGGACGCGACAGGATGTGGTTCTGGACCCGACGCACACTGAACGCAATTCAAGCGACGTTCGGCGACCGCGTTTCGATCGTACACACTGCGCCCGACACGGCGACCCGTACGTCTCTGGAGCGATTGACAGACAACCTGTTTGACCTCGACGCGGAACCCGCCGATCCGCCCGACGGTCTGAGCGTAGTCTCCGCACCGAATATTGAAACCGAAGTCGCCGCCGCAGCGCGAGGAATCAAACGTTTGCTTCTTGACGGAGCCTCAGGTCGAAGCATCGCGGTGCTGGCCCGGTCGCTGGAGCCTTACCGGCGAGCAATACAGAGAGTGTTCGCCCTCCACAACATACCGATAGCGGAATCGCCCGGTCGCCTTTCCGACGCGCCGATCGTCCGATTCCTGCTGGACACCGCAGAAGCCGCCCCGCAACTATCCCACTCCGCCGTCCTGCGAATCATATCCAACAGTTATTTCCGCCCCGAAGCCCTCGGTGAATTCACGACTACTGACGCGTCGGCGGCGGAACTGATCATACGACAAGGCAATGTGCTGGAGGGCAGGTCGTCCTACGCCCAAGCCGCCGACCGCCTGGCCTGGATGGCGGCTAGAAACGCTCCGGACAACGAAGACCCAAAAACCGCAGGACTGCTGCAACTCGGTCCGATTGAAGTGACACCTCAGCATATCGCCTCAGCCGCCAAACTGCTTGAAGCGCTGTTCGATGCCATACAGTCAGCCAACGGTAATCCGCTGGTGCTGGGACGAACGCTGGGAGTCGCCCAGACGGTGATGGAACTGGATGATCCGGTTTTGATCGCCAGAGACATGAGAGCTCTCGCCGCGCTCGACCAGGTTGTCGGCACACTGCAGGAAACACCCACAGGCGTTGATCTGCGGGCCGCCTTGTCGCAGGCGACCTGTCCGGCTCGCCGCGTCGAAACGCTGGTGGACGTTCTGGACGTGATCGACGCCCGAGCGTTGCGATACAAGCACGTGTTCCTGATCGGGCTAGGCCAGGGACATTTCCCGGCGAAGATCACCGACAATTCCCTGTTGGGACAAGCCCAGCGGATCAGATGGTCCAAACACGGAATCGCCCTCGACACCCACAGAGATCTCGCGTCGCGCGAAATGCTGCTGTTCTATCTGGCAGCCAGCCGGGCGACAGAATCGATGACGCTGACATACGTGACTTCCGACGCATCGGGACGCCCTTCGGCCCGGGGGGGCTTTCTGACATCGCTGCTCGAACCGGCGGGCGGTATCGACGTCTTGCAGAGCAAAGGGCGGTATCGCGATATTCCTCTGGGTTCGTTCCTGCCCGACCGGGGCGAGATCGCGTGCGCCCGCGACGCGCTTATCGGCGCTGCGGCTGGATGGTTCGATCCGACGCGCGGGTGTGACGATTCCGCAATGGCGTGGATAGCGCGACACGACCCGCAGAAGCTCACCCGAGTCGCCGCCGGGCTCTGGGCGTCGCACAAACGCTGGCGGAGCGGACGGGCGGATGCGTTCGACGGGCGCCTGGACGACACGAAACTCACAGCCGAACTCAAACGCAGATATCCCGACCAGGTCGTATTCTCCGCCAGTTCGCTCAACACGTTCGGTCAGTGTCCGTGGCGGTATTTCGCAAGATATGTGCTTGGCCTCGAACCGCTGGCGGTCCCGCAGCGGATGCTCCAGCCGACTTCACGCGGACAGTTCGTACACAATGTGCTATTCGCCACGATGAAACGCCTGTTCGAGGCGGCTGGCGGACCGGTCAGGCCCGACCAGATCGCAGATGCTGAAATGACGGAAACTCTGCAGGGCGCGGTGAGCGACCTTTCCGAACCGCTCGAAGAGGCGGCGCCGTATCCTGCGCTGTGGCGGATACAGAGAGATCGCCTGCACGCACAGATGAGGAGCTATCTCCTGTCGCTAAAAAACGCCGAACCACGCGGGCGGTGCGGCCACTTTGAATTAGGCTTCGGACTGCAGAGCAGGCCCGGCGAGCCGACCGATAACATGAGTCGCCACGAGCCTGTTGTGTTGCATACGCCGGCTGGCGATATCCGGCTTCGTGGGAAGATCGACCGCATCGATCGCATGGATTCCGAAAGCCTGAGAGTTATCGATTATAAGACCGGAGCCCTTCCATCACCCGGCGACATCGCCGCCGGGCGGAATCTGCAACTCCCGCTCTACTCAGCCGCCGCCGCAGAGATACTCTCAAACGAATCCTCAGGCGGCGCATTCCATCGCATCGGGATCGGAAGCGGCAAGAAGAGGCTGGATTTCTCACCCGACACAGCCGACAGCGGCGTCGCCAGACTCGGAGGTTATGATGAGATCAACCGGTCGGCGATGCAGAGCGTGGCGAACTTCGTCACCGCAATGAGTAAAGGACAATTCGACCTGTATCCGACCCACAATTGTCCGTCGTACTGTCCGTTCCGCCAGATCTGCCAGTTCTCTCCAACCCGCGCGGAAGTCAAACTCTCCGAGGGCCAATCATGAGCGAACTGCAACTCACTGACCCTCAACGAAAGGCCGCGATAGATTGCGCCGATCAGAGCATGGCGCTCCGCAGCGGGGCGGGTTGCGGAAAGACGTTCGTCCTGGCGCGCCGATACACGCAACTCCTGACCGGCCCGCAGGACGACTCACGATCGCTTCGGAGCCTGGTGGCGCTTACGTTCACCGACAAGGCGGCCATCGAAATGTCTCAGCGCGTGGGCATGATGCTGAGCGAACAGGCGCAACAGACTTCCGGACCGCAGCGCGCCCAATTCCGCCGCTGGATCGACGAACTGCCCGAAGCACGCATTTCGACCATTCACAGTTTCTGCGCATCGCTGCTGCGGGCGCACGCCGTAGAAGCGGGCGTAGATCCGAGCTTCGCAGTATGCGCAGACGATCTGCTGGTAACGAAGTTGCTCGAGGAGGCGTGCGATTCAGCCATGCTCGCAGCCGCTGAAGCCGGAGATCCGCAACTCTCGGGACTGCTGGAGTATTTGTCCTATCCAGGCGTGGTCGAACTTCTGACAAAACTTGTCTCGGAACGCCATCTGCTCGATACTGAAGCCTATCGCAATCCAATGGACGTGCTGACGGCGTGGCGTGAGCTGCTCGACCGTCAGCGACAAGCCGCCTGGGGACGCCTGGACAACGATCAACGCCTGGCCGATCTCGCACGCAACATCAGCGGCCAACCATGTGACGACCCCAAAGATAAACTGCTCGCCAAACGCCAACACCTCATGCCCGTGATCAATGCGATCATCACGGATCCTACAGCCAGAACGCCTGAGAAGTTCGCCTTCGCATGCAAATTCACGGTGGGGAATGTAGGCGGCAAGGCGGGTTGGGGGTCCCGCGAGGCGGCGATGGATTTGCGGCATCGGATTAAGAAGCTCAAGGAGCTTCTGGAGCCTTACGCTCCGTACGCTGAGACGCTCAACGAGATGGACGAAGTATCCGCCAAATCGCTGGTCGCTCTGACGTCGCTGGCTGGCGACGCGGGACAACGATACGCGGCCGCCAAGCGGGGGCGCGGGCTGCTGGACTTCAATGACCTGATCGTCCACGCGAGCGGCCTGATACGGACCAATCCGGACCTGCGAAACCAGATCGCCAGCGGAATCGATCAGCTTCTCATAGATGAATGTCAGGACACCGACGCATTCCAACTCCAGATGCTCGCGGATCTGGTCTCTGGAGATGGCGGCGATGCGCCCAAGACGTTCGTTGTAGGCGACGCGAAACAAAGCATTTACAGATTCCGCGGCGCTGACGTGGAGGAATTCGAGAGCACGTGCAACCGGCTGGGGCAGGGGCGAAGCGAATCGCTGGATATGTCCTTCCGAACGCACGGAGCAGGCCTCGAATTCGTCAATTCGCTGTTCGCCCCGCTCATGGGAGACAGCTACGAAACAATGAACGCCCATCGAAGCGAGATTCCGCCCCATGAATCGGTGGAAATACTCCTGGCCGATGGCGACGAGCCCATCACACGCTCCGAAGAGGCGTCGGAGGCCCAGGCGGCGCTGACGGCGCAACGGATCTCTGAAATGATCACCGGCGGGGAGAAGCTTGTCTGGGATTCACACCTCGAAGCGTGGCGAGCGGTCCAGCCGAGGGACATTGCGATACTGCTGTCCCGCATGACGCATTCGCTGGAATACGAACGCCAACTCCAGAAACACAATGTGCCTTACTACGTTGTAGCCGGTACGGGCTTCTTCAAGCAGCAGGAAGTTTTCGATATCCTCAACGCACTTCGCATCATCGACAATCCGCTGGATGACATCGCCCTGTTCGGCGTGTTGCGCAGCAGTTTGGTCAGCCTGGACGACAACGCCCTGATGCATATCACCGAAACGCTCGCCGGCGGACCATACCTGCTCAAACTTGCGACATCGGCGATCGACAATCTAGTCGGAAAGCTCACCGGCGACCAACTCAACGCTTTACGATTCGCCGTCGCCCTGGTGCAACGACTATCCAAACGAAAGAACGCTATCGCCATTGACGAACTCATGGCGGAACTGCTGGAGGAAACCGGTTACCTGGCGGTGCTGGCCTCGCAATTCGGAGCCAAGCGCCTCGTGGGCAACATCCGCCAGCTCACAGACCGCGCCGCGGCGGCCGACCGGGACGGTATGTCGCTGCGAGACTTCATCACCAGCACCGACCAACTGATTCTGAGCGAATCGCGATACGAGCAGGCCGTTGTCGCCGGAGAGAACGACAATGTCGTCAGACTAATGACCGTTCACAAAGCCAAGGGCCTGGAATTCGGAGTGCTCGTCCTGCCGGACCTGAACGCCGGACGCCGCGGATTTGTCGGAAGGCTTATGCACCGAGGGCGGGATTGGGGATGGACGCTCAACGTTAAGCCCGATCCGGACGAACCTGACAGCCCCGAAGACGCCGAACCTCTGTCATTCCGCCTTGCCAAACTCGCCGAGAATGACGACCTCTGCGCCGAAGACATTCGCAAATTGTACGTCGCGATCACCAGGCATCGCGATCACCTGGTCCTCATCGGCGCGAACATGCGCGACCGGAATTCAAGAATCTCCAGTTCGACCAGCCCACTGGCGCAAATCGACGAGATTCTGCATGTCTCCGACGCTATCGACTCCGGCGCCGAAACCATCGGATATGGAGACGGACAATTCAAAGCCCGGGTCGCACGGATAGTTCCGAGCCCGCCCGGGAACCAGACCGGACCGGAGCCCCCGGGGCGAAAAGCAATCTCTCGCGCCGCCCGGGCCGAAGATCTGGCCGCCGCGATGCTCGTCGAGAAGTCCAACACTGTTCCCCCGCCTGTGCTCATCGGCCCACTGGCCGCTTCGGTCGGTTCAGTCGAAACGGCTGTCACGGCGCTGAGTGAATTTGCACATTGCCCAATGCTGTACCGCTGGCGATATGAGTTGGCTGTACCGTCGCTAATCTCGCCCCCCCGCCCCGCCCCGATCAGTCCGCAGCCTGGCGGGGGGATCTCGCTCGACGCGCTTACGCTCGGAACACTCTACCACAAATGCATGGAAATGCTGGATTTCAGCAACCCACACGCAAACCAGGAACTCATCGCACGAGTGGTATGGGAAATGGATCTCGACGATGCAGTGAACCAATCCGCACTGACCGACGAACTCGACGACATGATCTCACGGTTCGCCAAACATGACCTCTGGAAATCGTTGGCCTCGGCCAGGCACATCCATCGCGAACTGGACTTCGTACTGACCGCCGGGCAACTTACGCTTCGCGGGCAGATCGATCTGCTGTACTGCGATGACCAGGGGAGTTGGCATGTGGTTGACTACAAGTCCGACCGCGTTTCCAACGACAACCGGATCGCCCAGCGTGCGGAAAACTACAGACTCCAGATGCTCGCCTACTCAATCGCAGCCGGCAGGCATCTCAATCAACCTGTCGCCGATGCGTCGCTCTATTTCCTGCGCCTCGCGCGACAGCACACGTTCACCATCGATCGAGGCGCACTACAAGGCGCGCAGGCCCGCCTGTCGGCGCTTACCGAAGATCTCATAACCGCCCGCCGCACCAACCAATTCCCACGACTTGAATCAGACCATTGCGTCTATTGCCCATACTCAACGCTCTGCGATCGGTTGTCGTTGGATTGTTAGAAAGCGGTTGACCGAGCGAAGTGGAACGGACACCCGCCCCAGGTCCGAAGCTCTCACAATCCGCGTATACCGATCAGGTCGGATCACAAGCTCCAAATTGCCCCTTGCCTGACCTTCCGACCGAAGCGACAATGCTGCTCAGCGGTCCACGTAACCGCCGAAAGGGAACTTGCCATGAAAACATTGAACCAACTCATCTGTCTGTTCGTCGTCGCAATCGCATCGACAACCTGGGCTCAAGACGCCAAACCGAAACCAGCGGTCAAGATCGTCAAGGAAACGAAGATATTCAAACTGGATGACTCGCGCGATGTGCGCGAGAACGCCGGCATGCACTCGATGCGCCTCAGCCCCGACGGTAAGACGCTGCTGTACATGCAGCAGATTCCCCAGGCCAACAAGCAAACTCGCCGCGGATACCGACTCCTCACCCGCGACATAAAAACCGGCAAGGACGCCGTCATGCCCGGAGCGCCGTCAGGATCCGATGACTTTCTCGTTGCCTATATATCGATGCGCCCGTTCGACGCGGCGGGGAAGAATCTCGTCATTCCAGTGGGCGTCGGCCAGGACAACGAGCCGGTCCAAATCGGCAAGGGGCAGATGCAGTTGGGCTCTTACAACCTGGCGACCGGAAAGCACAAGAAACTCGACCTGACCGCGCCGGTTGTCTTTCCGTCCTACGATGCGGCGGGCAAGAATCTCATTGTGTTTGCAATGTTCACCAGGGATGGAAGACCTGATATGCCATCGAGCAAGATCGTCATCTCAGCGGTCGACAAGATCAAGTTCAAACAGATCAGCGTCGTGGGCATGCCTCGCAGCCCGTGCCCCGCCGGCGATCTCCTCCCTGTTCTGCTTCCCCCAAATCGCCAGGATCCAAACGTAGGCAGAAAAGCCGGTTTCGTCCTGTACGACACAAAGGCCGACAAGCAACTGCTCATGCTGCCCATACAATCGGGAAACAAACTCGACGACTACAACCCACAGTGGACAGCCGACGGACGATACCTGTATTACGTGGATTCGGAGAATGACGCAGGCCCCGACGGCCGGATGCGACGCAAGAGCATCACGCGCATTTGGGACCGCAAAAAAGCTGTCGAACACGCAATCCTCGAAGGCGTCATCCCCGTCGGACCGGCTCCGGATAAATCCGCGATGATCCTGAAGCCCGAAGACGGCGGCTGCAAGATACACAATCCCGCCACCGCCAAAACCACGCCTCTGCTCAGCAGTGAAACGAGAATAATAAACGCTGACGGCCGGTTCCTCCTGTACGTCAAAACACTGAAAGACGGCTCGAAATCGGTATACCGCGCCGAGATCAAGTAACCGTGAGAACATCTGGCATGAGATTCCAAATAACTGCCGCGCTGCTGCTTTTCGCGAATCTGGCGACCGGAGCGACGGTCAATTCGATCGGGATGAAGTTCGTTAAACTTCCCGCCGGATCGTTTGTCATGGGGCAGGAAGACGGCCGGTGGGATGAAAAGCCGATCGGTAGGGTGACGATCGCCAAACGCATGCTGATGTCGCGCACGGAAGTCACCAACGCACAGTATGAGCAGTTCGATCCGACCCACAAGAAGCTCCGCGGAAAGCTGGGATTCTCCAAAGGCGATGACGAAGCGGTTGTGTTTGTCAGTTGGCGCGAGGCGACGGCGTTCTGCCAATGGCTTTCCAAGAAGGAATCCAAACCCTACCGCCTGCCCACCGAGGCCGAATGGGAATACGCCTGCCGCGCGGGGAGCTCCACGCCATACCACACAGGCCGAACGCTGCCCAAGGCTTTCTCCAAGAACGTAACGATGAGTTGGTTTCCCGGTTCAAATCGCGGCAGGGATAAACCAGTAACACTCACTGTCGGAGCAACGAAGCCTAACGCCTGGGACCTGTGCGACATGCACGGAAATGTCGAGGAATGGTGCAGCGACTGGTACGGTCCGTATCCCCGCGGCGACCGAAGCAATCCGATCGGCCGGGCCGACGGTGACTTTAAGGTCACACGCGGGGGAAGCCACTCGACCAGGCTGGAGTTTCTGCGGTCGGCAAATCGGTCCGGCGCCCTGCCGGATGACAAGAGTTGGCTGATTGGCTTTCGAGTAGTAGAGGGCGAGATGCCCAAGACTAAACCGATCCCAACACCTCCTCCGCCGCTGAACGCACGAAATGTCAACCAGAAGATCCCGACCGACCTGTCCAAAGGCCCCGATCCAAAGAAGCCTTTCTTCAAGGGTCCGTTGCAATACGTTAAGGTCCCCACCGCGGCGGATTGCGGCGTCTACGCCCGACACAACCACTGTCCGGCGATTGTCAATTGCCCCAATGGCGATCTGCTTGCAATCTGGTACACGTGTCGCTCGGAACCGGGGCGCGAACTGGGCATCGTAGCCAGCCGCCTGCCCTACCGAGCCAACCAATGGCAGGTTGCGTCAAACTTCTGGGACGCACCGGACCGCAACGATCACGCTTCTGCGTTGTGGGTGGACAAAAAGGGTGTGATTCATCACTTTAACGGCCTGTCGGCCGCGGCGACCTGGGGCTCCCTGGCGACAATTATGCGAACCTCAACCGACAGCGGAGCCACCTGGTCCAAAGCCAAACTCATCATGCCCGAACACGGGCTGCGTCACATGCCCGTCGAATCCGTGCAGCGAATCAGAGATGGCGCCATAGTCGTACCGTGCGACGCCGTTGTGGGGGGCAGTGGAGGAACGGCCGTCCTGATCAGCCGCGACGCGGGCAAGACGTGGACAGACCCCGGCCAGGACAAACCTCCACCGAAATTCACGGGCGGATCCGCCGGCGCATGGATCGCCGGCATCCACGCCGGATTCGTCCAACTGAAAGACGGGAGTTTGATGGCCTTTGGACGCGGAAACGCCATTGGCGGAAAAATGCCAATGAGCGTCTCGAAGGATATGGGCAAGACGTGGAAATACTCCGCAAGCCCGTTCCCCCCCATCGGAGGCGGACAGCGGCTGGTTGTCCTGCGGTTGGCTGAGGGACCGATACTATTCTGCTCATTCGGCAGGAACATGACGATCACCGACGCGTCGGGCAAGCAACGGAGCGTCTCGGGCCTCTTTGCAGCACTGACAACTGACGAAGGCAAGACGTGGTCGATCAAACGGCCGATCACCGACGACGGGCCCGCCCGCAAAGTGGACGGAGGGGGCAATACGGGCAGTTTCACGATGAGCGCCCATTCGGCTGAGCCGAGGGGCTATATGTCGATCTGCCAGACGCCCAACGGCGTAATCCATCTGATCTCCAGCAAACAGCATTATCAGTTCAATCTGGCTTGGCTGAATACGCCCGCCCCCGCCGCAGCGGACGCCCCACCACCCCAAAAACGCAACAAACCCGTACGCCTGAACGTCAAGCCGGTAAAGCTGGAAGCCAAGGGCAAGTTGGCGAACGTCTTCATCCCCGCGGATCCGCCAACCAAGACCGGTCCCTGGCGGTTCACCGGCAGCGGCGTTCAGGAGAAGCAAGCGGTGCGTTTCACCAAGAGCGGCATGACGATCGATACCGGCCCGAGGCAGCGTGCGCGCTGGATCGACACATCGACAGACGGCTTCGCCGGGGCCGACGCAAAGAAGGGATTCACCGCCGAGTCTCGCCTGCAGATTCTCAAGAGCACCAGTCAGACCCGCGGGTTCGATCTTGAAGCACGCGTCGCAGGCAAGCGGTATTTCATCACAATCACCAAGACAACAGTCCATTGGCTGGATCGGGGATTCTCGCTGGCGGCCGGGGGGCTGGACAACCACAGCGCCATGCATACATACCGAATGAGCGTCCGCAAAGATGGAGCGGTCCAGATATATCGCGACGGCGCGTTACTGGCAACGCGGGCGGCGGCGTCAGGTAGGGATCCGATGCTGAACACCCGCGGAGCTTACCTGCAATGGGGCGACGGCGCCGGCGGCAGCGAGACCGACGCCGTTGTCGCACACGTTTCGTACGATTTGGGCGGTGCATATCAGCCTGCAAAGTAAACGCCCGTCGCGCCTTGGGGCGTCAGAGCTTTCTCAGGATACGTGCGGCCTTGCTGGCGTCGGCGGACGTCTCGAACGCGATGTGAAGTACAAACTTCCTGCCGATAACGTGGGCCGAGAAGCCCTGCATGGTCAGTTCGGCGGCGGCTATCGCGTCGGTGATTGCAGCTCCCACGCCGGCTTTGTTCGGTCCGGTTACGCAAATCGTGAAGAGCCTCTTGCCCTTCTTGAATCCGGCCTTCTTCGCGGCGGCGGCTTGTTTGGCGCCCTTAACAGGCGACAGGAACGCCACGCCCGTTCCGGGCTTCTCAGGAGATCGCCTGGCGAAAACAAAGTCCATGTCGGCTCCGGCGCTTGAGAGCATATCCAGCTTTGCGGCCAGGGATCCCGGGGTGTCCTTGAGCGACGCGATCCATACTTCCACGCGAGTTACTTCGAGTTTCATGATACTTCTCCCTTGGCTGTTTTCTGATGGTTTGAGCTGAAACGCCCGCGCTCAAACTATCTCGAACGGATCCCGATCCAGTTTCGATACGGTCACCTTGAGTTTCGGTATGGCCGCGGCGATGCGTTTCGCCAACGCAGCCATTGTAATACGTTCGGAGTTTGAATGCCCCACGCACACGACGGTGAGTCCCGCATTGGTCGCGGCCAGCGCGTCATGATGTCGCATTTCTCCTGTCAAGTAGAACGCCGCCCCCCCCTTCAGAGCGGTCTTCCACAACCCACCGCACGCCCCGGCGCCACAGGCCACAACTGAAACCAGCCCTCCCTTACCGCTACCGGAACCCGCTGTTGGACGCGGGCGGGCGGCCAGGAGGACACGCTTGACACCGGTGGCTTTCTTGACTCTGGAGATCAGCGTCGCAACGGTAACCGGACGCCGAAGAGTCCCTATCCTACCCATTCCGCAGTCCGCCCCGGCGCCGCTGAGGTGATATACGTCAATAGCGGGAGCCTCATAGCTGTGGGCCATCCGAATAGCTCTGCACACATCCGCAACGCGCCGCGGCGGACAGATCAACTCCAGGCGCACTTCCTCGACTACTTCAGATTCACCAGGCTGACCTATCGTAGGATTCGATCCGGGCCCGCCGGCGTAGGAGCCTATTCCATATCCGAAGAACGCGCAATCAGTGTAGTTTCCGATGACTCCCGCCCCGGAGGCAAAAGCAGCGCGAGCGATGTCGGCGACTTCCTCGGCCTGCGCGAAGACGACAATCTTGCACTCTCCGGGCCCGGACGAAGGCTGCAGAGGTCTTCGCTGCCGGAGTCCCATCGCGTCGGCCAGAACATCATTCGTTCCGCCCTGGGCAACGTCTAAAGCCGTATGCATCGAGTAGACGCTGATCCCGTGTCTTGCGGCTTCATAGACGACTTCATTGCTGTCAGCCGTCACACGAGACACGGGTTTGAAAATCACCGGATGGTACGCCATCACCATCTGCACTTTTCCAGCAACCGCCTCACGAAGAACTTCGGGCGTAAGATCGATACACAGCATGACCTTCCTGACGTTCGCGCCGCGGTCGCCAATCAGCAGACCAACATTGTCCCATTCTTCGGCCCGGGAGGGAGGCGCTATCTGTTCCAGCAAGTTGACAATCTGAGAAGTTTTCATGACTTGATCTCGATATTCGGCGTTCCTGATTTACTCAGAAGGACATTCGGCATTGAGGATGTCCTCGTAGGCCTTCATGATTTCCGCGGTAATCGGGCCGACCTTTCCGTCGGCGATTACGTGATCCTCAACTCGCACAACCGGACGAACTCCACTGCAGCTGGACGTCATAAACACCTCGTCGGCATCGAGGACATCTCGTCCGGTCAACGGCTCGGTGTCGCTGCATTTTATCGCCAGGGTCTCGCACAACTCCATTACAACACCGCGAACAATTCCATTCAGAACGGGCGTATCCAGCGGAGGGGTGCGCAGCTCGTCCCCAGACAGCAGAAATACATTACAGAAGCATCCCTCGGCCAGATGCCCCGCCGGCGTGAACCACAGGGCCTCCTGGGCCTTCTTCGCCGCCGCCGTCCGCATCGCCAATATCCGCGGGAAGTAGCAGCCTGTTTTACGCCCGCAGGCAATGTCTGTTGGCGACTGGCGGAGTTCGGTGACCGAAACAGATATTCCCTCGGTATACCAACTGGTCGGATATTCCGGAAGGGCTTCAGCAGTTATCACAACCGTCGGATCACCACCGGCGACAGCGCCCGGAGTCAGGGTTATCCTGAGGCGCGCATCGTCGAGGGCGTTGGCGACCAACAATTCATCGATCGCGATAGTAAGCGTCTCGCCGGTGGCCTCAGTGCGCAGGCCCAGAACATCGACCGTGCCCAACAACCTCGACAGATGGTCCGCCAGGCGAAACACAACGCCGTTGTGCGCCCGCATCGTAGTGAACGATGAGGCTCCATGCAGGAAACCGGCGTCAGAGACCTGTATCACCGCCTTGTCGGCGGTGACGAGACGACCGTTGAGATGAACGTACTGTTCTGACATGATCGGGAGTGTACTCCCTGTCCGGCTTGAAGGCAATTCGTAACTGACCGGATCCTCCAACCATCCGACACGTCGCTACTCTACAAACGCCACGGAGCGCGCATCGGGATATTGACCAGTCGATTGGCTTCCTCGTCACCAATGATCTGTTCCTTGACCGGATCGTAGTTGATCGTCCGACCCATGCGGATGGCTATGTTGGCGAGATTAAGCGCTGTCGACACGCGATGTGACGACTCGGCGTGACCGCCTGAAAGCTGGCGGGTGCGTACGGCCTCGCCAAAACCCACCAGGGGCGGCGGATCAGGCAGTTCAGCAAGACGCTTGCGTCCATCATCGTCAAGGTCGGAAGTCTTGACTATGCTCCGAACCTTGGCGCCGTCGTATTTCGCGCCCGATTTCCCGCCGGTTATTATGATTTTCAACCCGTCGGCGTACGTAAGTTCAACCCATCCGAAAGGACACACCGCATCGGGATGCTGCGGCCAGGGCGCGTTGGGCACAGCCTTAACCGGACTCGTGTAATCCTTGGCGAACGTCCATTGGAGCGGATCGAGACTGTGGGCTCCGAAGTTCGTAAGGTCGCCGCCCTCGTAGTCCCAGTAGAATCGATTGGAGTAGTGCACTCGCTTCGAGTTATACGGTTTGTACGGAGCCGGGCCCAACCACATGTCATAGTCAAGAGACTCCGGAACGTCCTGTTCGGCCAGGTCGGTTCTGCCCGTGCGATTCCTCGCCCCCGCGGTCGCCACAGTACCGCTCAGGTCCTTCATGAGACCGTACTTGATGATTTTATGGTTATCGATATTCTCTCGCTTCCTTGATGCTCCGTATCGCTTGAAAGTTCCAATCTGAAACACCACGCCGTATCGCTCGACGGCGTCGGCTATGGCGCGTCCTTCGGCGATGAATTTGGTCATGGGCTTTTCGCAGAAGATGTCCTTACCGGCCTGTGCGGCGTGAATACATGGTAGAG
This sequence comes from Phycisphaerae bacterium, assembly GCA_030745875.1. Lineage (GTDB taxonomy): Bacteria > Planctomycetota > Phycisphaerae > SM23-33 > SM23-33 > BS750m-G57. Next base: position 2,119 of record JASLNT010000049.1, on the reverse strand, counting down.
CGTGCCAGTGCGGAGGCGTACCAATGCAGACCACGTCGAGATCCTTACGTTCGAGCAGCAGACGGTAATCTGTGTACCGCGTCTTATTGTCAGGTTGTCCGCCCAGATGCCTCGGACCTGTATCTACGTCGCAGATGGCGATCTTCTTGCGAGCGCCCAGGACCCCTATCCCTGAATCCTTTCGACTACCGTTGCCAATGACCGCATATGTGACGGTGTCGCTGGGGGCGGCCTTACCCGAACGGCCCAGAACATACGGAGGAACAATGCTCATCGTGCCTGCAACGGCGACCGTGGCGCCCAGGAACTCCCTACGTGTTATCTTCGAGGTAGCCATGCCTGTATTCTCCTTAGCTTACCTTTGTTTCCTGCTGATTTCGCCCGTGGGCTACTTGCCCAATCCAGCCAGCAACGATTCGGCATCCTGGATAACAGCACGATCTTTAGTAGCCTTTACGGCCTTCTTGAGGAGTTTTGCGGCCTGGGCGGAATGCCCCTTGCCAATGGCTCCGGACAGCTTGACCGCAATTCGTGCGGCTGGATAACGAACCTTCACCTCTTCAGAGTCCATCGCCGCCATCACGTCATCGACAGCGTCCGCCCCGCACGTCTCAGCCAGGACAGCCAGTGCGGCGCAACGGTCGTAAACATCAGCAGGCGCTTTACGGGCAACCGACAGAGTGCGGCATATCTTGGCGGCGTTAGCGGTGTCGCCCTGCTCGCCCAGACGCCGAGCGAGCAGAAAACATGCATCGACCGCCTGCGTTCGCTCATAGCCAGCGTCACCGCCGGCGGCCTCAAGCAGAACGGATTTCGACCCTGCGTCGCCTATATTGCCCAAGGCATACAACGCCGCCAGCCGAACATCTCTATCCTTGTCCCGCGCAAGTTTTCTCGCCGCAGGCGCCGAACCCTTATCTCTCAGGCGACCGACGGCGTTGAGGAGCGTCACACGGTGTTTTCCCTTGGCGTCGCTCAGGGCGCCGCGCAGCACGGCGGCAACCGCCCCGCCGCCAATCGCCAGCAGCGCCTGGGTCGCCGGCTCGCAGAGTCTCTGATCGCCCAGAAACTTCGCCAGCACGGGCGCCTCCTCGGAACGGCCGCAAAACTGGAGTTGGCGAATAATGAACGCCTTCAGTTCGGGCGAATGGTCCTTCGCCAGTTCTCGGGACAATGCTTCGGCAACCATCTTACGTTCTTTGGCGCCTTGCCGCCCTGCACAGAGCGCCGCTCCATGCATTGCGTATTTAGGCATTGCTCCAGCGGGATCCCCGAACTTCTGACCGATCAGACCAATGATCTCTTCGATCATGACCGGTCCGCCTGATATCAGCTTCTTGCCGACCCGACCAGCGGCACCGCTGTCCACGGCTGGGATATCTTCTAAGATGGCGGCGAGTTCATTTGATGGTGTCTGCTGCTTGGCCACGGTATTACCTCCCGGACGCAGTCCTGTAGGCAGCTATCAGGGGGTAATTATCACCGGAGTCCATCCGCACCGCAAGCGCGGATATCAACTCCAATCTCGCCGAGCTTGCTTCAGAGAACGGTAACTACTGTGTCAGGCTTCGACTCTGGATCAAACAGCTAACGATTCGGCCAGTACGTCGACCAGCAGACTGTCGGTGTCGAGCGATGCGTCTGTGCCTTCGCCCGAATCTTCGCCCAGTAAGACGTCGGTTAGCTCAAGCTCAACGCTTGGCTCCGGAGCAGGTGATGCTGTCGGAGTCGACAGGTCGACCTCGCCAACCGCTACCGACAGCGGATCCAGTGCTGTGGCCTCGGATGTCGTAGAGGATTCGGCCAGAAGGTCGGCTTCGGGAGCCAATGCGGGCGCCGGAGCGGTTGCCGCAGGCGGAGCAGGAGCCGGGACGGTCGGTGATTGGACTTCGTCGCCGAAGCGACTTCGCATTAGCGTGAAGTCGCGCAAGCCCACGCGACCGTCTCCGTCGAAGTCGGATGCAAGCGTTCCAACCCCGCCGCGCTGGCCGAATTGGCTTTTGAATGAATCGTACTCGGCCTGGCCGATCACGCCGTCGCCGTTGATCTCGCCAACTGCGTTGCCATAGTAGAACACGTCGGCGGCGCCGAGTCCGGTTTTACCGGTGGCGCGCACAGT
>JASLNT010000048.1 GCA_030745875.1 Phycisphaerae bacterium | reverse complement strand
CCGCGTGACGCTTGTCTGGCCCGACGGCGCGATCGCCAACCAGTGGGTCGAAGTGACAGTGCTTGCGACCGCTGACACCGGACTCGCCGCCGCCGACGTGTTCTACTTCGGCAACGCAGTTGGGGAGACAAGCGGCGACGGTGTGATCGGCCAGGCCGAGTACGATACATTCAAGAGCCAGTTCGGGCAGCGCGGCGGGGTTGGAACGCTTGCATCCGACTTCGACGGAGACGGTCGCGTGGGCTTGCGCGACTTCACGCTAATGCGAAGTCGCTTCGGCGACGAAGTCCAGTCACCGACCGTCCCGGCTCCTGCTCCGCCTGCGGCAACCGCTCCGGCGCCCGCATTGGCTCCCGAAGCCGACCTTCTTGCCGAATCCTCTACGACATCCGAGGCCGCCGCGCCGGTCCCGCTGTCGGTAGCGGTTGGCGAGGTGGATCTGTCGACTCCGACTGCTTCACCCGCTCCAGAGCAAAGCGTTGAGCTTGAACTGACTGACGTCTTGCTGGGCGAAGATTCGGGCGAAGACACAGACGCATCTCTCGACACCGACAGTCTGCTGGTCGACGTGCTGGCCGAATCGTCAGCTGTTTGAGGGTCTATCGCGTCTGTCTGTGGCCAGCATTATAGACGTGATTACTATTCCCAGAATCGCCAACGGAAGAAATCTCATCTGCGGGCTCATCATTCCTATGGTTAAGCCCAGCAGGGGGGCTGCGACTGCTGTGAACAATGTTTTGGTTTGAGATTCGATACTGAGTATGGTCGCGGTCTGTGATTCGTCGGCGTGTTGTGCGACTCGTCCGACTATGATGGGGCGCCAGAAATTCTGGAGCACGGCCATTGCTATGAAGGCGATAACCGCGATAGGACCAAACCCCGCCAGCACCCCGGTCCCCAGAAGTACAAATGCCGCCAGATTCATCCGCCAAAGCCACCTGCTGCCGCGACGAATCGATCCGGCCCGCTGGACAACCAGATTGGCGTGCCGCGAGGCGTAGCTGCTAAGGAAGTAGAGCACTATACCCACGCATCCAACGAGAATTGCCTCGCGTCGCCGGTCCGTCATGTAAACAAACAGCGGAGCCTGCAACGCGATCACGCTCAACAGAGGTCCCAACCAGTCCTTACACGTCTTATGCAAACCGTTGAAGGTCATCGCTTCAGCCAGAGCTCGTCTCAAACCCCGATTCCCGAAGGCTTCCCGCACCGCATGGATCATAGTTTGCAGCATCTGTTTCGGTCTCACGCCGCCGGCGTGCGGGCCGTCAAGATCTTTGGGATAACTTAGGAAGTTGACGATGTTGATCGCATAGGGAACGGTGCTCAACAGGAACACAATGTCGTATCGTTGCGTCATGAACACCAGCAAGGCTGCGACGGCAATACTCAAAGCTGATCCGAGTTGACTCCAGCTTCGGGTTCGTCCATATACGCTGATTCTCTCGTCGCTTCTGTTCTCCCTTGCCAGCCACGCGAAGATCATCGCCTTGTGCGTGCCCGTGCGGAACGCCTCGCCGATACTGAACAGGAACATCGCCGCAAACAACCACCACGCTTCGGCGGCCAGGGCGAATGTTACGAATGCTGCGATATAGCAGGCGTGGCTGATGATCATCGATCGGCGTCGCCCGAGCACATCAGCCACCGCTCCGCTGGGGACCTCCATAACGATTACGCACAACTCGCGAAATCCTATCAGTATTCCCACGCCCGTGAATGACAGCTTTTCCAGCAGCGCCAGATACAGGAACGGCTCGAAGTATTTCTGGTTCTTGACGAATCCGTAGAGGCAGAATCTACGAAGCATGTGGAGGTTGTCCTTATCCGATTTACTTTATAAATGAACGTTTATCCGGGCGGTGCGCCCCATTCATACTATCGTCCCGCCTCGCCATTTGCACCGATATCTCTATAATGCGCCCATGGCTGATCGTGACGAACACTTTATGAATATCGCCCTGGAGATCGCCTCCGCCGGACGAGGCTCCGTTGAGCCCAATCCGATGGTGGGCGCTGTGATAGCCCGCCAAGAGGTGGAATTGGCCCGCGGATTTCACGAGCGGTTCGGTGGTCCGCATGCCGAAGTTAATGCTATCGCCGCTGCAGAACGGGCGGGGGCGGATATAACCGGCGCGACGATGTACGTGACGCTTGAGCCGTGCAGCCACCAGGGCAAAACTCCCCCATGTGTTGACGCTATTCTGGCTGCGGGGATCAGTCGCGTAGTAGTCGCCATGGTCGATCCCGATGCGCAAGTATCCGGGCGCGGGATCGCCAGGCTCCGCGATTCCGGTGTGCAGGTTGACGTGGGCGTTTGCGAGCGTCAGGCTGAACACCTGTTGAGGGCGTACTGCAAGCTCCGTAAAACCAATCGCCCGTGGGTTATCTGCAAATGGGCGCAAACTTCCGATGGGTATCTTGCACTCCCGGCCGGTCGCGGGCGGTGGATCAGTTGCCCCGAGTCGCGCCGGCGCGTACACGAGATCCGCTCCTGGTGCGATGGCGTGTTGGCGGGCGTATCTACGGTGCTCGCTGATGACCCGCTCCTGACCGATCGAAGCGGGCGTTCCGAGAGGCGCAGACCTCTTACGCGTATCGTGCTTGACTCCCATCTGAGATTGCCCGCCGATTCTCAACTGGTTGCTACGGCGGGGGAGGCTCCTGTCCTGGTCGCCTTCGCAACGGGCGCCCGGGCTCCCGAAACACTGTCAGTCCCGGGTGTGGAGTTACTGGAACTGCCCGCCTGCGAGAATGGTGTGGATTTGGCCGCACTTTTGGATGAACTGGGACGCAGGCAATATACGTATCTCCTGGTCGAAGGCGGCGCCGAAGTGCTGACGAGTTTCATCGAATCCGGTCTGGTTGATGAGCTGCTCGTATTTATTTCACCCCAGGCGATTGGCGATGTTGCAGCCGATCGACTGCCGCCGTCTTTCGATATCGCCAGGCTGGGCGAACGGATTTCTCTACCGGATCCGACGGAAATACGCGTCGGGTCCGACATGTTGCTTAACTATTGTCTATGACGTTAATCCCGGACGTCCGATACAGGTAATACAGGTTTATGTTTGAACCGAATTCATTGTCAGTCTAGAATGTAGAGTGTGTAACCGCTTGGTCTTGATGAGGAATCCGGCGGCGGATAGTCAACTTTCGTAATGGTGAAAATGTCTGATAGCTCTGGAAAGATTGTGTGGGGCGGTGGCGCGGCGGTAATTGTGCTTGCAGTAATTGTGATCGTCTTTTACACCGGCGGTTCGCCGGATGTGTTGAGCGGTGACGACGAGCAACGTATAGCGGCCGTTCAGAAAGTAGCGGTCAACGGTTCAGATGATGCGGGCGAGACCCTCGCCAAAGTCGTCGCCAACGATCCGTCGCCAAGGGTGCGTCGCGAAGCGCTGGCCGGTCTGTCGCACTATCTGAAACCAGCCCACCGCGGTATTGTCATGAAGAGCACCAAAGACACCGACCCTCGCGTGCGAGTGATCGCAGTTGAGGTGCTCGGCCAGTATGGCGACAAGGCCGCAACAACCGATCTGACCAAAATGGTCCAGAGGGAGTCCAAGAAGGAGACAGACAAGCGTGACGACAAGTTCATGAAGGCGGCTCTTCGGGGCTTGGTCAAATGCGAAGATCCGCAATCGATAGTTACGCTTCTGGAACGCGCCGAGAAAGGCGCCACCAGAGAAATAAAACTGGTTGCGATGAAGGGCCTCCTGAGCAAACTGGGCGTTAGAATGTCCAGAGAGCGCGACCCGAAGGATCGGGCCGGTTGGAGGGACCTGATCCAACGCTGGAAACAAAGCCGACGCGTGCGTGACGCCTACGCTGCGGCGGGCAAAACGTTGCACAGCAGACCCCAGGACCTTCTGGGCAAAGATTGGCATCCTGAGCGGAGACGCAGCAGGCAGTAGACTCCTGCAAGGAGCACATCATGAAACGTAGAGCTTTTACTCTAATTGAATTGCTTGTGGTGATATCGCTGATTGCACTTCTGGCGGTCTTACTGATTCCCTCTTTCAACACTGTGAGGTCGGTTCAGCGCGACACGCAGTGTCGCACGAACCTCAGTCGTCTCGGCGAGGGCTTTATTCTGGCCAGCGATCCTGCGACGGCGCGGGGCGTCCTTTCGGTCAAACAGGCCGACTCGGCCGGTCTGTTTCCAAGCGGTATGATTTGGCCGAGCATTCCAAACAACGTTCTGGAGGACATCGAGTTGTTCCAGTGTCCTGAGGATGAGGTCAAGCAGTCCTCCGTACAAGGGTCGTTGGCGAATGTTGAATATGAAAGCCCGCACGGGCGATATCCGCTGGATCAGATCGGGGACGGCAATTGTTACAAGTCCCGGAGAGGCCACAATGCGAAAGGGTCTTACACCGAGTATATCATGCAGGACGACGAAGGCACAGGCGGGCAGTACGCACAGATGAGTTTCACCGGATGGATCGACACGGACGGAGGGTGTCGGATTTACGATTCAGGACAGATAATGATATTCAAGGATCTGATTCCCGAGACCACAGGCTGCTCTCCGGCATGGACGAACAATCACGGTCCGGGCTGGCCGAGCAGAATAAACACGTGCGGTAATATGAACTCGATCAGATACATGGGCGAACCCTCCCTTAATGGCAACGGGAAGATGCAGGATGCACGCGGTAAGACGTTCATGCTGCAGGACTGGGGCGAGCGAATGACCAACTACGGTATGAATATCTACGCGTACAGGTATGACTCCGGCGGAGGTTGCATAGTGCTGGTGGACTATCAGGAATCGATGGTCAATATCGATGACCGGTCAGGTTCGGCCAGCCGACTCCTGCAGAGCGCTCGACATTTCGAAAGAGT
>JASLNT010000047.1 GCA_030745875.1 Phycisphaerae bacterium | reverse complement strand
TTCGATTCCCGGCGCCTCCAGTGAGTGTATCCTTGTGAAACACTCTCAACCGAAACACGGCCCGCTCGTACACGCGAGCGGGCCGCTTCGTTAGGTCGTCTTGTCACGAGACTTTCGACCAACCCTTCGCGCCCGCATTGGCGAATCGCGTCGGGACCCGCTCGGCGCGTTTCGCCCCGAAAAAGCCCGTTTTCTCTCTCTTCGGGCAATTCCTATCTGATACGTCGGGACGTATAGGCGGTTTGGTTCTGACAGTTCCCTAGCGCGAGCGTGTTGAAAACATCAATCTACTGTGCGGCTTTCCCTCGCTCCTCTGGAAGCGGAGAAAGGCCACGATCCAGTAACGGTAGGTCTTTTCCGTTCGAAGGGAGTAGTGCTTGCGTCGTATCACCGCAGTAAGGGCGGAGTAAAACCGTGGCGCTAGCCGGGACAAAAACGTAGCGCCCATGCGTATATTTTCCCCTGAGATGGAACCCTGTTTTTCACCAGAGCAATACAATGCTCTGGTGAATACGCGTCAATCTGGAGAATTTAGACTGCGGTAATATGGTGAATCAGTAATCTAATATAGTGAGAAACTGATAGGAAAGTTGATTCCGCGTGACCGTACGTCGGAGGCCCGGGGGTGATGGGTTTTAAGTCGTGACCCGAGAACGGCCGGATGACCTCTTTGTCGAGCCGACAAAGTGCTTGCGGGCCCCGCGGAGCGGTGGTAGGATCGTCAAGAAGGTGTACTGTGGTTGTGGGCCGGAGGCCATCCGGGAAATCCCGGTCTACTATAGCCTCCAATATAGCCTCCAAAACGAACCCTATTCTGGAGATGTCGTATGTGTTATCGAGCAATGCGTAAGGACTTCGGTTCGGTATGCCTTCTTGTGGCCGGTTGCGTGGTGGCGTTGCTTGCGACCGTCGCGGTTGCGGCTCCGGCGTCCAAGGCCGACAAGTCCGGCAAGCCCGCCCAAAAAACGCCGTACGAGCCTACGTCGCACTACACCATCATGAACATGGAGGGTTGGAAGGTCTATGTGAACAAGGCCCTGTTGCCTGGCGGCGCGCATGCCAAGATGGGCGCCAAGGCCATCGAGCGTCTCCGCGGCGACATGGTGCTGGTCAAGCGCTGGGTCGCCGACGAGGCGCTGGCCAAGCTGCTGAAGGTCGGCATCTGGCTCGAGCTGGACACCACCAACGGTCCGCACGGGCGAACACCGGTGTTCCATTACCATTCGTACCTCGGGTGGCTCAAGAAGATGGACTTCCACCCCGGCAAGCACAAGTGCGTGGAGTACAGCCGGGCCGCGTCGCTGGTGATGATCGGCCGCGGCAGGGGCACCGCGATCATCCTCCTGCACGAGTTGGCCCACGCGTATCACGACCAGGTTCTCTCGTTCAATGACCGGGACATCCTGGCCGCCCACAAGCGTGCCCGCCAGGGCGGCAAGTACCCCAGGAACGACCGGGTCGTCCGATCCGATCACAAGGAGTTCTTCGCAGGCGTCACCACACGCTACTTCGGCACGAAGGAAGAACGCGAAGCACTCGTCCAGCGCGATCCGATCCTGCTGAAGAAACTCCAGAAGGTTTGGGGCAAGCCCAAGGCGTACATGGACTCCCCGCCGCCCAAGGGCAAGACCAGCCCGGGCAAGCCGCCAAGCAGCGGCGCCAAATAGCTGCGAGATCGGGAGACACAATACAAATTCGGTCCCCGGTCTAGTAAACGGGATGATCTTCGGAATAGATAGGGGGCAGTCAAGGATTCTTGCCCTGCCATGTATGAGGACCAATCTTTTCCGATATTTCGAGATCTGGCATCCCTTTCAGCGGCGTCAGGTCAGTGACTCCTGGATTATGAAGCCGAAGGTACCTTAGATATCGCAGCCCTTTCAGCGGCGTCAGGTCAGTTACTTTTGTATTCTGAAGCTCAAGCCACCTTAGTTTTCGCACCCCTTTCAGCGGCGTCAGGTCAGTTACTTTTGTATTCTTAAGATCAAGACTCTTAAGATTTTGTATCCCTTTCAGCGGCGTCAGGTCAGTGACTCCTGTGTTATGAAGCCCAAGGGACCTTAGATTTGGCAGCCCTTTCAGCGGCGTCAGGTCAGTCACTCCAGTATGTTCGAGGTCGAGATACTCCAGATTCGCCAGAGTCCCGAGAAAGGTGATGTTGGTCAAAGATCCCCGTACTGTCAGGAATAGGCACTCTGGTTCAAGAATGCGAATCAGGTTAATTACTCCTGTCCACTTCTCAGGTCTGATTGAAACATACAGCCTAACTTTGTAGTCCTGCCCCATAGACACCGTCGCCTGGCATCCCAGGTCCTGGAATTCCTTCTCCCAACGCCTGAAGAATTCACTGGTGTCGGTGGTCCACCCTTTGTCTGGAAGCCGCCACCTTCCCTCCACTAATATGACGAGATCCAGCAATTCGAGCTCGGGGTCGTCATTTCGGTCGAGTTCTTCCCACAGCTCAGGAGCATCCCGCCTCCGTAACGTATCCCGAAGCTCGGCAAGGGCGGCCTGCCGGTTTTCGAGTGATTCGTCAGCGAGTTGCTTAAGAAGGGCTTTAACCTTTGCCTTCCGTTCGGGCTCACCACCGGTGGCCGGCGTCTCTTTGGAGGCCTGGGTCTTCATGAGTTTTGCTCGGGCCAGTTCGGCCTTGGACTTCATTGTCAGCCATCTGGTTGGATCAATGTGTGATTTGTGTTTGTTCAGAGCGGCCAAAACTTTGTCGTAACTCGCCAGTGCCGCCCCAACGTCAGTTGTGTCGACTTTCCCGGCCTCATTCAACAGTGCTTGGCATACCTCAAGGCTCTGGGTTTTGCGAAGTCTGTCCCTGGCGATCGAATCGTTACCGGCTTCTTTGCTCGTGTCCGTTTCCTGGCAGGATATGCCGAGTGCCAGCAGGATCATGATCGCTGTTACACGTTTCATTTATCTGTCCCTTTCCGGGCGCGTGGTCCCGCGACAAAACTATTGTACCGGAGGCAAGAAGCGGAGCGAAGCCCAAACCAAAGGGCGGGCATCGGGGGCAGCCTGGAAGAGGCGGAAAAGGCAGAATTCGGGGGACACCCCCTTAATTATTGTCTTGCGAGGTTTATGTTTCGATGTTTAGGGTGTGTTTATGCCACGAATCGCGAGAGTAATTAAGTGGGTGTCCCCCGAATTTGTAAACTGTCGTCTGTTCATTGTTTCCATTCTTTATCTCTTCCCAATGTCCCAAGCAGTGTCCTCCGAGCCGTAAACGGGTCAGCGGGGCGATGCGACGATGATTCGCTTGGCCGCTTGGCTGTACGGGTCGTGCCGGCGATCGGGCTTGGGCTTGGGGGTGAGGCTGTAGGCGCCCGCCGGCAGGTTGTCGACGGCGCCCCGGAAGCGTCCGGGTTTGCCCTTGACTAACTTGAGCGTAAGTTCACGCGTAGTGCGGCCGGTTGCTACTGAGGTGATCAGTATGACGAACTCATTGGCCTTCAGCGGTCTGAAGCCGTTGCTCGGATCCAACACCGCGGCATCGACCGTGATTCGCCGGCCGACGGCGAACCTCTCCCCGCCTGTGGTCAGCACCGCGTTACGGGTGATGCGGACGGCCAGGTGCTCGGCCATATTGCCCCAGAATCGCCTGTAGAAAGACCCGTCATCGAGCGATCGCCACCGCCACGTGGCGTTTGTACCCAGATACGCTACGCGTCCGGACCCGTATGCATGTGCGGCTAGGACGGGCTCGGGTTTGCCGTTCAGTGTTCGCCTGGCGGGGTTGGTGTTCTCAATCAGGACGCGGGCTGAGGGTTTGATCCTGGTTATGGGATACGTCCAGAACACGCCGGGCAAGAGCTTCCATATCTTCTCGGACGCCTTGCCCGCCGCGCCCAGTTGCGTCAGCGGGTGGTCCAAACCGTATTGCGTTACGTCAAGGGGCCGGGCCTTCGGCTTGTTTTTGATCCGAGTCGCCTGGTCGGTGGTGTTGGCTGCGAGCACCACCGGCAGCATCCTGGCCAGGGGCGTCATGACGTCTTTATCCTTGCCAGCCATGTTGCTTGTGTTCCGGTCTCCCGCGACGTAGCACAACCCCTTGCCATGGTTCCGGACATAGCTCGCCAGAAGGTTTAAGAACGCCTTGTCGAATCCATCGGATCCGTACTTGGGGTCGCAGAGGATCACCAGGTCGTAGCCCGAGTCGGGGCGATCCTTCCGGCCAACAAGCCTCATCAGCGTATTGGGCAGGCCGGGCAGCGCCATGCCCTTTGAGGAGGCCTTACGGTTGGCGTCCTTGTCAGCGTTCTGCAGCCAGACGCTCACACGGAACATGTGAGATTTGCGAAGCAGGTAATTTTGCAGATACCGGAACTCCCATCCCGAATCGCCGCTGACCAGAAGGATGCGTATCTGTTTGTCGGTGACGATGACGGGGTTGGTGTAGGCGGCGTTGTCGGCGGGGTCGTTGTCGTCATCTTCCGGATCGATCGCGGCGCGGAAGATGTATCGGCCCAGGGGAAGTTTCTCGGTGTCCCTGGACGTCATTTTCAGCATGAAGCCCTGTATGCCCGAGCGCTTGTCCTTGTCGCACGTGAGGGTCACATCGGCGGTGACGTTGGTGTTGATCCACTTCTGCTGGTCGGTTCCTCGCATGAACAGTTTCACAGTGACGCGGCGACCGGCCATTCCGTCGTGGGTGATTGCGCCTGTGAACTCGATGGCCATGTTCGGGCGGACTCGCAGCGGACCACAAAAACTCACCACGCCAAGGCGCCTGGCTGGATCAACTTCCGAGTGGGCCTGTCCGGTCAGTATCGCCAGCAAAAAACATACCCCAACTATCGTCGGCATGCGTTTGGTGATCGTCATGTCAGATCCCTTTTCCCGACTGATGAGTTGGGATTTCACTTCGCGGCTCCTGCGGTGTCCCAGACCCGCCTACCGGCAAGCGGCGTTGCGCCCGTCCCGATGCACATCGGGATCGCGGGGCTTTCACAGTGATTGTACCGGATGCGGTGCGTTGGGCAAACGGAATCCGGCCTCCGGGTCAATTACTCTTGTTTCGCACTGTGCGTTTATATGTCCTCTCGAGAAGAGCGGCGGTGCTGTTGAGATCGTGGTGGATCACGAATCTTGCGGCGTTTTGTCCAAGCTCGGATACGAGCCCCGGGTTTTCTATGAGCCTGTTGAAGCATTCGGACATGCCTTCAATATCCCCAGGCCGTACAAGGAACCCGTTATGGTTGTTCTTGACGATATCGGGAATCGCATAGCTTCGCACGCCGATAACCGGCAGGCCGGAGGCCATCGCCTCCAGGATCACCAGGCCCTGCGTTTCCATCGTCGAAGCGGTAATGAAAACATCTTCGTTCTTGTAGTATCCGGGCAGGTTCTTATACGGGACGTAGCCCAGGAACCTGATGTCCAGTTTCAGCTCTCTGGCCAGGTCTTTCAAGGATCGCAGCGCGGGCCCGTCGCCGATTATTGTGTAGGTCGCCGACGGGTGTTTTTTTAATGTCAGTGCGAAAGCTCTTATCGTCTGATCAATGTTCTTTTCATACGATATTCTCCCAACGTGGACTAGTCTGGAGACCTTCTTGTTGTATTCTCTTTTTGGCTTGAATAGTCCCCGGTCTATTCCGTTTGAGATGACTTTCGTTTCCTTCTTGATACCATGCTCTTTCAGGACGTTCTCAATTGACTTGGAGGGCGCTATCACCAGGTCGCACCGGTTGTACATCGCCACCGAGCCCTTCCAAACCAACTTCTCAAGCAACGTTTCCTTCTTCTTTTTCTTGAAGAACCGCCCAATCCTCAGCAGCTTCGCTATCGAAAGATACATCAGTTGTTCGCTCACCAGGGTGTGATATGTCCCCACGCACGGGATCCTGTATATCTTGGAACATATAATGCCCAGGAGCCCCATCGGGCCGGGCGTGTTTATGTGGATAATGTCAGGGCGATTTCGCCTCAGCAATCTGAACAGCCGATACAGATTAGGTATCACAATCTTGATTTCCGTATAAGAAATCAGGGGAACGGAAAAGAACCGGTGACACGTCATGCCCTTGATGTCCGGATCAGACTTTTCCCTGTAGGCCGGCGAGAATACGGTGAATTCGTGATTGCTCAGTCGCTGGGCGAAATTGAGTGTGGAAGTTACTATCCCGTCGGTTTTGGGAAAGAAAGTGTCGCTGAATACGGCGATTTTCATGTCAGACCTCTAAGCGTACGAGTTATCGCACTGGTGCAATACGCAACGGCCGTGCCATGAAACCGCAATCGCCGACAATCTGAGATTCGAAGCGTCGAATCCTTTTCTGTTAAATGTGTTACGGAGTTTTGCCCGAAGGCGCGTCAATCGCTGCAAGCAGACGCCAAAGCGCAATTTCTGCGGAATCGCAATTTCCACCATCAAGAATTGCGCCGTTCAAGCGATAGACGGCGAGAGCTCTTCTTCCACCACGGAAAGCACGGAAAACACGGAAACAGCCATCGGCCGCCACCCGAGCGACCCTACGGTGGTATGGACATGTTCTCCGACGGGTTGGGGTAGTTCTGCGGTCGGAGTCGGGTCTTGGGCGGTGAAGACAGGCGTCCGCTGTTTTACAGCCAGATCGTGCAGAGCATCAGGAAGAAGATCTGTGTGATCATGTTGCCCGCGAGCAAGGCTCGGCGCGTTATTCCCCCACCGATCCTGCAGAGAATCGGTCCGGATACAATCGCGGTGAACACCGTCCCGCCTGTAATCACTATCTGCCCGGGCGGGACCATGTAGTGAAAGTACACTATCGTCCCAATCAAAGGCGGAGCCATGCACGCGGCGGCAGCCAAAGGTCCGCATCCGCGTGCGAAACGGCGCGTGATCGGATCGGTCACCTCGTTGGGGCGCAGGAACTGAACGGAGATCAACATCGACCAGGCCCCCCAGACGGGCATCAGCAGCAACACGCGAAAAATCGACAACTGCGGACGAATCCATCCTATGAATCCGGGCATGGGATAGTCGGTGGCGTATGGGTATCGGTCGACCAGGCTCATGAAACCAACGCCGACCAGCGCAGCAGCGGCTGCGGCGACAGCCATCTGGTTAGCGCGGTCTCGAAAACGCAAAGAAGGCCCGATCGACACCAGCGCCCTCCGCATCGGCCAGACCAGCATAACCACCGCCGTAACCGCCGCCGGACGCGACAGGCGGTCCCAGTCGTTGCATATCCGCCAGACAACGCTCCACACGCCTATCAGCGCCAGACCCGCAAGAACCGCAAGGCCCATTAGACCGATCCAGGCGTACCTGAACCGAGCGGGTTTCTGTGCCTCCAAACGTTCATCGCACGCCGTCAGCAACATATATGACGGTCTGTCGGCCAGCCATTTGTATAGAGCAAGTAGGCTTCGCATGTGTAACCCCTGCATCCTGCCGGGAAGCTCACATTATCGTCCAAAGCCCTCGCGAGCAAGGATGTTTCCCGGTTTCGAGAGGTTTGGCGGTCTCGGTTGAATTGAAAACAATCGAAGCTTTTGTCCAAACGGCTGATGTCGCAAGCCTGTAATGACCGAATACAGACATGTAGGGTCGGCGAAATGACGCGCAAACCGCGCCACGCCGCTCATGCGAACATGTACGCATATTGGATAACTGCACGGAAGGTTTGACAATGACCGAAACACCGGAGAACACGGCGCCGACAAGCATAAGCTGCCCCGCGAGCAAAGACCCCGCGGTCAGAACGTTCATAATGGCCGCAATGCTGTTGGGAATTGGAATATGGTGCTGGATGGACGCAGCCACGGGCAAGTACCCTCCGCCGGCCGCGTGGAATCTCGACAACATCAACGAAGCGGCCGGATACGCTTTCAATCACTTCACACCGTGGATTGCGATACCCATAGGACTGATTCTGGGTCTGCGAGGGTTCCTGGCGCTGCGTCGCGTGCTAACCGCCGACGCCGAGGGAATGGGATACGAAGGCAAGGACAAACTCCCCTGGGAGAAGATAACCGCCCTGGATGCTTCGCGTCTGAAAAGTAAAGGGATACTCGAGGTCACATACGCAGACGGTGAGAAACTGCTGCTGGATTCGTGGAAACTGCAGAACTTCCGAGACCTTGTGGGTTTCGTGGAGTCCCGCTCGCCGGTGACGCCGACGACCGCCAAGAAATAGCGCTGCGTCGCGACCTGCTTATCTACGTCGAATCGCCTGACGGAGCCGGAGTCTTAACGTCCTTACCGCCTCCGCCGTCTCCGCCGCCAGCGCCTCCAGTTCCGCCTCCGCCGTCCTTGAACCGTCCGCGCATCCAGAAACCCGCGCCTCCGGTTATCGCAAGCATCAACAGGATTATGATCCAGGTGATCCATCCGCCGGAGCCTCCGGGCTTGCCGGTTTCGACTGGTTTGTCCTTCACGGCTTCAAGCAATTCAGCTTTCATGATGTCCGGAGAGACCGTCTCAACGAGACCCTTTCCGCTGGCCTTGGCGATTAGCGTAAGTTGATTGAGCCCGGCCGATCCCTCTTTCATACCGACTGCGATGAATCCGCCGCTGTCGCCTGAAACGCCAACCGGATCGTAGAGCGCCAATTCCATTTCCGTAGTGTCGGAACTGGAGGCAGGCCCGATAACGAGGTAATACTCCCCTGCGGCCAGGCTGGCGTATCTCGCACCGGCCGAATCCCAGCTCGACGCAGTCTTGTAGAGATTCTCGCCGTCGGCGTCGAGTATTTTGAAGCTGACGGACGAACCGCGCCTGGCTCGCAAATGCACGGACAGCAAATATTCCTGATCGACAGAGAACTTGAACCAGTCAAGGTTGTCGAGTCCCCTGTCGGCAACGATAACCGTCCGCAACGGAAGCGTTATCGGGGTTGCGGTTTCAAGCGTATCATTGGGCTCGTAGGCGTCCACGGGCTCAGAAACGCCGATCTTGACGCTGAAGCTCTCGGGCGAGGAGCCCGCGGCGGAAACAGCAACGCTGTATGACCCGGGCTTGAGAACTTTCGGAGGGGCGATGTTCACGACCTTGTCGTCCGCATCGGTCACCACCAGCTTGATCGCGCCGAGTTCGGCGGGCGCGAAAAACGTCTGGACGTTCACCGCGGCGGGCTTGTCGAGATCGAACGGTATATCCTCGACGTGCCCGGGAACATCGATAGTAACCGGGATCATCTCTCCGCTCTGCGCTCCGGCGGGAGCCGAAAAGGCCAACATCACCGCAACGCACAGCACGCTATGGAGCCTAGTTGACTTCGCGTTCGACATTTTGCTGTATCTCCTGGCGGCATTGCTGCATGGATTTGGATTTGGCTTTCATCGCCGCAGCGAGTCTGCGTATGCGCTCGATGGCGCGTCTTCCGCGGTCGCTGGTGGCTCGAATAAGTTTTGAACGGCTGGAGCTCGGTTGCGAGTTCACCTGCCATTTGATCCTCTTGTTGCTTCCGTCGGCGTCGGTGATCGACCCGTAAGCCACTCCGAACGCCTTGGATTCGAGTCGCACGTAGCACCGCCCGTCGGGCAGCTCCTTTTCGGTGAATTTCACTTCGACCAGCCATATCCAGTCCAGACCGGACCTTGAATCGACCTCAACCATGTGCGCAGTCCAGCGTTGGGGATTTATCGCAATGGCATCCTCCACCACCGGTTTGGGCGGCGGGATCTTGTCCTTGGGCTTTTTGGCGGGCTTGCCTTTGCGACGGGCGATCGCCTGGTCCAGCAGGCGAGTTTCCAGCACCACGTTCCCGCCTGCGGTCTCCTGACCGTCGGAGAATATTCGGTATCGCCAATCGGTCGACATCGGGTGGCTGGACGATTCCAGCAGCTTCCTGGCCGTCGCGATGGCTGCGGCCAGGGGAGTGCCTCCGCCCGCCGACGCCCCATCGACCGCTGCGCGGATCTGGTCGATATCCCGCGTGAAGCCTACGGCCCGGGAGGAACTGCCCTGGAAGATCACGATCGCCAGTTCAACTCCTTCGGGAACCACGTCGAGAAGCTTCTTTATGCCCGCCTTGGCGTTGACCATGCGACTGTTGTCGTTCATGGAGCCCGAGGCGTCCAGAACGATCACAAACGACACTTTCGGAGCGGGGCCTATCTCGTGCCACGTGTCCGTCCCGCCGTATCCGGTGTTGTCTCCCCCGCGTTTCGACTCGTACCCCCTCCACCACGGCGCCCTGGTCGCCAGGGCGGGAACGGTGCGCGGGTCGGCGTCAAGTTGATTGTTGTGAATGTCCGAGGCGCTGATGGCGATGGGCGCGTTCCGCCCGGGTTTAACCGCGGCCCTGACGGCCTCCATCGACACTTCGCCCTGCCAGAGCAGCTTGTCGTCATCCCCGGTCACGTTCGTCGCCGCCACCGTTCCAATCAATATGGATGGCGGGTTGTTCAACGGTTGCGAACATCTGACGGCAACGTGGAGATTTCCTTTGGGCTCGGCGGGCAGGTCCTTTGCGACGCGAACACTGAGTTTTCTCCGCTGGTCGCCGATTTTCGAAACACTGAGATTCTCGGCTGTTTTCAGGTCGGGTCCTCCGCTCCAGGAGGCGTCGTAGAACGTATCGCCCATCCCGGCGACCAGGACCGATTCGATATAGGGCGGAATCCCGTCGATCATGAGCTTGTGCGAGGTGTCGGGCTGATCGCCTTCGGTTTCGGTATCGGTGTCTATCGGTATCTCGTGTACGGTGCTGGCCTGTATCGAAAGCGGAAAGGCGCCTTTGGAGTTCGGGACGTCGAACGAACCGACCCAGGTGCGAAGCGTCTGGAACTCGCCGACTATCGGAGCGCCCATGTACATAATCTTGGCAGAATCGGCTTGCATGGGATTCTCAAACGCTATCTCAATATCGACCTTACCGGGGGTCATCGGTCGGTAATTGCCATTCTCGGAGTGATAGAACACTTCCGAATCCTTGTCGCGCGAACACTTAACCAGCACGATCTTCGGAGGGCGTTTCCTCGGATGGAACAGCGGTATCTTCTTCCCGTCAAGACCGTCCAGCCCGCCGGGCCGAACGAAGGGAGCATCGGCGCCCTCCCATTTTTTGATGTCGGCGAGCTTCGGCGGGGTCGAACCCTTGAATTCTATCTGCGGAGGGGTCCAGGGGCGCCCGTCCAGACCCATACCGAACACATCCTTGCCTTGGATCTCCACGGGGATTTCCCCGGCGCCCAGGAAATCTTCGAGCTCTTTGATCTTGACCCTGGCGAAGAACTTTCGCCCGGAACCGCCTGCTGCGGTTACTGTCGGCGACAGGTCCGGACCGAGGTTCAGAGTCAATCCTCCAGCAGCGGGACGACTCAATATGATGCGGAATTCAACGGTCTTATCGGGATCGTAGGCTATTCCCGTTGTCGGAGTGATCTCAGTCCGCCAGCCCGTTCCCCGCACCGGAGACGTCCATCGCATGCGTCTGGCCGCCCAGGACAGTTCCCGCCCGCCCGGAGGCGCGGTTGTCCGGCCGAGTTCGGCGTTGCCCGGGGCCGGAGGCGAATGGACCTGGAACGATTCGACGACCGGAGGAGTGATGATCATGCCCGACAGACGGTACTTGTCGCGGCTGGTCGCAGAGGCGCGTGTGGCTACGAAGAACAACTCCTCCTTGCGAAAATCAACGTTTCGTACGCGCAGCGTGGTCCATTTGTTCTCCTTGGGAGGCGTGAAACGCTTAACCCTCCACGTTCCCCTCTTGGGGGCCTTGACCACGTGAAAATCCCAGGCTCCGTCGTTCTTGACTCCGCGGGCGGCCAGCACGACGTCAACCGGGCTGCCTGTCCTCAACGGGTCGGGAACGATGTTAACGCAGTCGAACGAAAGCTTAGCCACCGTCCGCCCCGCCTCGCGGAGCTTCCCTCCGGACTCGCCATGCACGCTTATACCGCGCATCGAAAGCAGGGTCGGCGTGAAATAAGGTCCCTTCACCAGCGACGCCAGTGCGAAAGTTCTGTTTCGTTTGGAGCTGCGCACCAGGTCGGTAAGCGACAGGCCCCTTACGCGTCTGAGCGTCTTGGCGCCCCAGGCTCCGCTGTCGCCCAGCGCCTCGCCCAGCGCCTTGGCGGTGGTGTCGCCTTTGACGAGGGCGGCTTTTTCCCAGACGGCCTTGACCACGCCGTTGCCCCGCGAGTCGTGTTCGCTGAGGTACTGAAAGAAGATCGAAGCTGCGTATTCCTGGTTGCTTCCGACCGAAACGAGGTCCCACAATCGGCGGTGCCTGTTCCAGGTTTTCAGGTAGTATCTGTATCCGTAGTCTTTCGGATGGGCTTTTGCTTCGGCGGGATATATCTTGTCTTCGATCCAGGTCGCGGTGGTCTCCTTCAACCACTTCGACTCGGTCACGTCGTAAGCGCCTTGAACCAGGTGGAAGAACTCGTGTCCGCAAGTGGCCCGCAACACGTGCCAGTTGATGCTCCCGCCCTTCATGAACTTGGCTTTCAAGCCGAATGCGATAGAGCCTCGGATCACGATCTTGGTGGCGCGGGAGTAGGTGTTGGTGGCGACGGCCAGCGGACCGGTGGCCTTTACCGATAGGAGGATCTTGCCGCCCGCGGCGATCCGGTCGGACATCCACTTGGGCTGCTTGTATCCCAGAGTCGTGAATATCTCCTTCCAGGCCCGCTCGGACTCGGTAAGAATGAACCGGGCGTACGCGCTGGTGGTTTCGGTGGTCTTGTACGTGATGCGAAAATGCTTCGACGATCTCACCGCCGTCGCGCCCTGAACGGGCGCGGCGACAGAGGCGATCAGCAACACGCCAGCCAACATTGACAACATACCGACTCGGGCGGATTTCATGGTTTGTCCTCCGCGATCTTGAGGCGTCCGAGATAACGAACCGAAAGCGCCGAAGTGAATTTGACCTTGCCCAAATCCCGCTGGACAGTGGGCAGCTTGACATCGTCGCCGTCGGGTATGTCGGCGGTGTCGTCTACTTCTTCGATGGTCACGGGGATTTCTGCGGTGACTGAAGGAAGATCCCCGCTCTGGCCGACCTCCAGTTCCACAACAGTTTCACCGCTGACCACTTTGAGCTTGTCGTCATCGATCAGGCTCCAGGACAGGTCAGCCGGCCAGGGCAGAACGTCGTACAACGCAGCGTTCGAATCATCCAGTCCGATGGCGACTTTGTCGGGCGTCTTTCGCTCGGGCGGATCAGTCATCTCGGCCGCCAGACGGATGCGCGTAACGGCGCCGGTGCGTCCCTCCCCTTTGTAGGTAATTCGTTCGATGATGACCGCTCCGATCTCCTCCAGTTCGGTAACGCCTTCGGGCATCTGAACGCTCTGATCGCCCAGGCCTTTCTTGATCGCGGCGATGAGCTCCGGGCCAAGAAGCAGGCGCCCCTCGGAATCCGGATCGATGACCATCTGGTCAGACAGCGCGTCGGGGAGATCAACGTTAACCGACATCGCCATGTCGTCGCCGGCTTGGATCGACACTTCAATGACTATTGGGCGACCTTTAGGTCCCCCGCCTCGGCATCCGCGGATACAGAGCACTATTATGACCGCCAGAATAACCACCGCCGCAATCACCGCGATTTGAATTGATCGTTTCCGATTCAATGCTACTTCCTTTCAGCAACAAACGGCCCCAGAATGTGTTTAACCACAGTTTCACAAGTGAGATGACCAATACGTGTCATTCACACGTAATTGTAGACGTTCGGAGATACGATGCGAGAAAAAAAACGCCTCGCAACAGATTATCCCACTAAAAAGACCGGATTTTTTTTCGCCTGGCGATTAGAAGAACGCAGGTCAGCTTGCCCGTTCAATCCGAACGCGCCCGGATCAGCAGCCCTATTGTTTCGGCTGCGGGGCGGATTTAAACGTTGCATGCTTCAGCAGGCGTTTGTGCATACCGACGAATTGCGCAGTATTTGGGTCCGCCGCAACAGGCGAATAACCCCGATACATGGGGTCGTCGGCGATATTCGCCTTGACCGCCGCGATTCTCTGACTGCTCAGCGGGTGGGTCTGGAACATCGCCGCGAGCGCTCCGGGCTCCTTTTCCGACAGATTCAGCAGTATTGTGAGCAACTCGACCATTCCCCAGGGGTTATACCCCGCCTTGGTCATGTATTTCATTCCGTACTTGTCGGATTCGTATTCGTCATTCCGCCCGTATTTCATCGTTACCATGGATGCGGCGACCTTGGAGGCGGCTTTTGCGGCGGCGGCTTTGTCGGCTCCGGCGGCGGCTCCGGCGATTTCGACCAACACTGAGGCTCCGACGCCGCGCTGCATGCCTTTTACTCCGTGTTTCGCCGCCACATGCACGATCTCATGGCCCAGCACGGCAGCAAGCTGCTGCTCGTTTGTCATTCTGGACATGAGCCCGGCGGTAATGAATATCTTCCCGCCCGGAAGCGCAAATGCGTTTGGAATCTCGGAGTTTACGAGCGTGAAATCGTAGGGCATTTCCCGGTCGGCTACGGCGGCTACTTTTTTCCCGACGCGTTGGATATACGCCTGCAGAATGGTGTCGGCAACCGGTCCGCCGAACTGGGTTTCAACCTGTGGGGCGGCTTGGAGACCCATCGCAATCTCCTGCGATGTCGGGATCATGATCAACTCCGATTTCCCGGTCACCGGATTAGTGCTGCATCCCCCAGCCGTGGGCAGGATGATCGAAACCAGCAGTAGTAGAGCGATATTCCTTCTATTTGCGACAGCCATGACGACTCCTTTCGGATTACTTACCGTTGTTTTTATACAATATATCCGCCGACATCACTCGATGACAAGCTCCTCGTCGGTTCTGCGGGCGGTTTGGTGTCTGGCCCAGCTTGGGTCGGTTTCCGGATAATCTTCACGACAGTGTACGCCCCGAGTCTCGGTTCTGCGCAGTGCGAAGCGGCTTATTACGTACGATGCGGTCAGCATATTCTGCGCTTCCCAACCGGCGGGGTCGTAGAATTCCTTGTCCAGAACGTACCTGCCCCAGAAGGCGATGATCTCCAGAGTTTCCTCCAGACGCCCGCGACGCCGAAACAGTCCCACGTTGCGCCACATAACCGAACGCAGCGAACTGCGAATATCCGAAAGATCCAGTTCCGTACGCTCGGATTTCTCATTCATCCAGTCGATATCCGGAGCATCCGAGCGTCCCTGCCCCGACGATGCGATTTCACCGGCCAGCCTACCGCACTGACGCCCCAAAACCAGCGCTTCGGTGAGGCTGTTGGACGCCAGGCGATTGGCTCCGTGCATGCCCGTGCAGGCGGCTTCTCCGCAAGCCAGCAAGCCCTCGACGGATGTCCGACCGTCCATGTCGACACTTGCCCCGCCGATCATGTAATGAGCCGCCGGATGCACCGGTATAAGATCGCAACCGGGATCTATCCCGAACGATTTGCACTGCTGATTGATCTGCGGGAAACGGTCGGAGAAAGCCTTCCCTCCGATGTGACGAACGTCCAGAAAAACGTGCGTCGATCCGGTTTCACGCATGCGCGTGAGTATCG
Organism: Phycisphaerae bacterium; assembly: GCA_030745875.1. GTDB lineage: Bacteria > Planctomycetota > Phycisphaerae > SM23-33 > SM23-33 > BS750m-G57. The sequence continues at coordinate 24,585 of JASLNT010000047.1, read as the reverse complement.
CCCGGCTGACCGTATCGCGAGGAGCCAGTTCGGCAAGTTCGTGGCAGTCGGGCATGAAACGCTCGCCGTTTCGGTCGACCAGGTACGCTCCCTCGCCTCGAACGGCCTCGGAGATCAGAGACCGCGACGAACCGGCGATGTACAGAGTGGTCGGATGAAACTGCATCATCTCGACGTCGGATATCGTAACACCCGCCCGGAACGCCAGGGCAATCGCATCGGCTGTGGCTCCGGGCGGATTAGACGTCTCGCGCCACAGCATCCCGCTTCCCCCGGCGGCTAGTATCGTCCGCCGCGCGTGGATCATCTGCAGCCCGTAGCGAGGATTATACGTCAGGGCTCCGATGCAGCGGGACTCCGAACCGCCTTCGGGCGGGTCGGTCACCAGATCGATCGCAAAACAGTCTTCGAACACCTTGATTTCTTCGCAGGCGGCGATGCGCCCGGCCAGGAAGTCCACCAGAACGCGTCCTGAGGCGTCGCCGGCGGCGTGTACTATCCGCGAGGCGCTGTGCCCGCCCTCTCGCCCCAGCGCCAGATCCTGACCGGATGAATCGAACTCCAGGCCCTGTTCGTACATTTCGCGAATGCAATGCGGAGCGGCCTCGATCACGCGACGGATCACCGCCTCGTCGCACATCCCCCTTCCGGCTTCAATCGTGTCGGCGAGATGGCTTTCGATTGTGTCAGACGCATCCAGCACCGCCGCAAGACCGCCCTGGGCGTTGTAAGTGTTGGAGTCGCGAAGCTCACCCTTCGTCAGGACAATCACGCTTCCGGCGCCGCTGGCTTCGATCGCCGCGCGCATCCCGGCCGCACCCGAGCCCACCACCAGCACGTCGGTGAAGATATGCGGGAGCTTGCGGCTGGCGAAGCTGACCAGGAAACGGCGTTGAAGGTAGGGTCCGTCCATATCTCAGGTTCCATGCAAAGTTAACGCTGGTAAAGATCCCCGCCGACGCTGTCCTGGGCGACGATGCACGGAAAGCCTTCGACCGTAATTCGCGCCAAGGCTTCGGCTCCGAGATCTTCGTATGCGACTATTTCGTACGATTTTATCGACTGCCCGATCAGCGCCGCAGCCCCGCCGACGGCTGCAAAGTAGACCGCACCGTGCTCGCGCATTGCGGTCAGAACTTCCGGACCGCGCGGACCCTTGCCTATCATCCCGGTCTGCCCTCGCGCGATCAGCAGCGGCGCGTATGGGTCCATCCGATAGCTGGACGTGGGACCCGCCGATCCGATCGCGGCGCCCTGAGGCGCGGGCGTGGGACCCACGTAGTAGATCGTTATGTCCGTCAGGTCCACGGGAAGCTCGCCTCCGCTGTAGATCAGGTCGATCAGACGCTGGTGGGCCGCGTCGCGGGCGGTGTACATTTCACCGAACAGTTCAACCACTTGCCCGGCCTGGAGCGAGCGCGCCTTGTCGCGTGTCAGCGGTAAGTCTATTCGCATCGGACCGCTCACAACCGCACCTCCTCGTGTCGCGACGAATGGCAGTTCAAGTTCACCGCCACAGGCAGCGAGGCGATATGGCACGGTGCGGTGAGTATATGCACCGCCAGCGCCGTAGTCGACCCGCCCAGCCCCATCGGCCCGACGCCGAGCGAGTTAATCCGCTCCAGCAACTCAGCCTCAACGCCCGCGTAGAATTCATCGCTGCTCGGATCGCCCAGCGGGCGGAATATCGCTTCTTTGGACATTACAGCGCACTGCTCGAAATCACCCCCGATCCCCACGCCGACCACAAGCGGAGGGCACGGATTCCCGCCGGCCCGCGATACGGTGTCGACCACGAAATCCTTGACCCCCTCGATCCCGTCAGCCGGTTTCAGCATCGCTATGCGGCTCATATTTTCGCTGCCCCCGCCCTTGGCTGCGTAGCGTATATGCAACTGGTCGCCGGGCGCCGGGCGCACGTGGACTATCGCGGGCGTATTATCGCCCGTATTCGTCCTCCGCACGGGATCAGTCACCACCGACTTGCGCAGATACCCGTCGCGATACCCGTCGGCTACGCCCTGGTTTATCGCATCGATCAGTTCCCCGCCCACGATCCGCACGTCACCGCCCAGCGCAACGAAGAACACCGCCAATCCGGTGTCCTGACACAAAGGCAGCCCCGTCCGGCCGGCGATTTGCGCGTTTTCCTCGATCTGCTTCAGAATCGTCGCCGCCAGCTCACTAGCTTCATTCCCCCGCCCCGCAGCCAGTGCGTCGACCACGCGCGGGTCGGCGAGCGTACACCCGCGAATGCACATATCGCGCACGGCGGCGACTATCGTATTGTATTGGATGTCTTTCATGGCGTCGCCATCACCTTACCGCGCCGCAGCGTCCGGCCGCAAATGCTTTCGCCCCCGACTAAGCCCCGATATATCGCAAACGCGAGAAAACACGCCGAATCGCCATTGAAAACAGCCTAGCTAAGCCGCAAGCGGTTGTGCGGAAGTCGCCCCGAAAACGCATTATGATCGCAAACGCCTTTCAGCGCAAGAGCTAATATCAGCGGCGCATGATCTTCTGAATGCCCGGGGCTCTTGCGAGCGCGATCTTCGTGTATTACTATCGTTCCATATCCGGACCGCACAGGTCGCGAGATTCCGACAGGCGATAACAGCACATGGATGAGATATTGGCGCTTGGAGCAAGGTGGCCCGGCGGGGTTTATGTCCTGGCGGTGATCGGCCTGGTCCTGTCCGAACGGGCATGGGTCAGGGTTCTGTGCGCGGTTGTACTTGCTCTCGGTATTATTTGGATGGTTTATCAAGTCATGACTGAGGAATGGAATCCGATTTTCCTCATCACCCCGCTGGTCCTGCTGGGCGTGGGCTTATGTGCTCACGGCATACAGCATATGTTCGATCCGGTGAGAAGAGAACGCACCTGCGACGATAGTGAACGGGAGGACTCCGACGATCCACAATAGTCAACCCGTAAACGCATCGGTCTGGAAACTAATAGCACTCACACAGCACCTGCCGACGGATCATACGATGCTTACCATCCCTGAACCGGCAACGATTACACTGTCGGCGATAGGCGGCTTGGCGGTATTCAGACGACGCGTCAGAGCGTAGCCTCAACAAAACTCGAATAGTACGCCCCGCCTCCGGCCGATTGCCCATTGTCAATCGCCACCCCGTCTCCCATAATCACAGTATCAACAATGTGACAAAGGATAGTCGCGGTCCTCTCGCCAAACCGACTACGTGATATATGAACGGAGAATCAAGGCAATTGCGGATTTGCTCTTTTGTTGCGAGTTGTACGCTTATCGCACTGACCGCATTCCCGGGCGGATGCAATTCCAACGAGGACCGGAAGGCGACTAACAAGAAAGATGCTGAAGCTGAGGCGCGCCGCAAACAGGCTGAAGACCATTATGAAGCCCAACGGTACGCCCAAGCCATCGCAGCCTACAAGAAGTACATCGCCCTGGAGCCTACAGGAGCTTTGTCCGACTATGCGCGCAAGCTTATCGGCAAACTGTCGGAAGATGGATTGATATAGGCGAGCACAAACGACAAGTCGTCTATCCGTTCTGATCCCGCAATCGGACTAGAGACAGCCCAAGAAGCCGCCCAAGACCCAGTCGGCGTCCAGTTCACCGGCGCTGGGCGAGGATGCTCAACCTTCCACATGACCTGTGGGCGGTTTCTTTGGGGGCGGTCTGTGCGGATTGGGCGGCCGGTTGGGGTCCATGTGGTTTCCGCTCTTGTCGTATCCCCACTTGTCGTATCCGTCGTCATCGTATCTGGTCCCGTTCTCGTGCTTTCCGTCCCTGTCGAATCCACGATCGTTATATTTCGTACCGGTGTCCTTGTGGTGTCCCTTCTCGTTGAAGCCCTTGTTGTCGTATCCGTCCTTATCGTAGCCCCAACGATTCCGGCCGTTCTTGTCAAACCCTCGCTGATCGTATCCGTCTTTGTCAAATTTCGTACCGGTGTCCCTGTTCTTCCCTTTCTTGTCGAAACCGCCGTAATCCCACTTGGTTCCGGTCCCGGTGTGTTTGCCCGTTCTGTCGAATCTGTTGCGATCGAATCCGTCCCTTGAGTATCCATCCTTGTCGAACGCACTGGCGTCGTAACCGTCATCATCGTACATCGTACCGTTCCTGTGCTTTCCCTTCCTGTCGAAGCCGTTTCGATTGTACCCGTCGTCATCGTAATCCGTACCGTTCTTGTGCCTGTACCTGCTGTCGAAGCCATTCTTGTCGTATTTGGTTCCCGTATCCTTATGCTTTCCGGTCTTGTCGAAACCGTTATGATCGTATCCGTTCTTGTCGTACCCGTACTTATCGTACCCGTCCTTTCCGAATCCGTTTCTGTCGTATCCGTCCTTGTCGTATCCATCCTTGTCGTATAACTTTCCGTAGGACCAACCGAATTCGGTGCGGGCTCCGAAGGCGCCGTATTTTGTCCCGTTCTTGTGCGTTCCCTTTCTGTTGAATCCGTTCCTGTCGTATCCGTATCGATCGTACCCGTCCTTGTCGTACTTGGTTCCCCCCATCCCCCGGCCTCGGGTCCTTCCGAACCTGTCTCGTCCCCAGCGGTTGTATCCGCCCTTGTCGTAACCGTATCCGTTGTATCCGTCGCGATCGTACCCATCCTTATCGAACCCGCTCCGGTTGTATCCGCGTTTGTCGTAACCGTAGATATTGTATCCGGATCGATCGTATCCGTCCTTGTCGTATCCGTTCTTATCGTACTTATTTCCGCCGCCGTCCGGCCTGTTCTTGGCTAGAAAAGCTGTCGCCGCGACGATCTTCCTGATATCGATTTTGACTGTGGTTTCTGCGGCTTTGCGATCGGCCTGGGGCAGTTTTTCGAGTTTCTCTCTCGCCGACAGTTCAAAAGTCTTCCAATAACGCGTCACCAGAACTTCACCGGTGACCTCATTTCCCTTGACCTGGTCGGTTTGGCTGTCCACGACCCAGACGGCGCTCTGACAGAGCATTTCCCGGGCCTTGTCCGGTCCGAAAACCTTCAGCTTCATGCTTCCGACGTCAAACTCCCTGGCGGCGCGCACCGTCGCAATAAGCGCCCTGGACTTCTCGTCGGGCGGTCTGATCGTATAGATGTCCGCCGCGCCCCGAGCAGGCGGAGCCAGCTCAAAGTCGGGGCAGAAACCGGGGATGTGCTTGATGGTGTATGTCGCGTGCGCGCGAACGGTGATCGGTCTGTTGAGTTCTTTCGCCCCGGAAAGTGTAACGATCGTTGGAACGACGGCGATATACAAATCCTGCACGCCGGGATCGGTGCTGTCGAGGAGCAGGCCCTCGCGGACAGTTACAACGATCGCCAGATCCGTCGTATTGGTGATCGAAAGATCCCCAATATCACCGTAGTTCCTGCCTGACGGAACAAAACTGCAGACCAACCCCCCGCCGGGCCATCGGGGCAGACGCATCGAGACTTCCTTGTTCTTGGGCCTGGTGGTGGTTTTGGTTTTCTTCCTGTCTCGCTGCAACTGGAAGTATCTTGATGCGGCTTGCATACGAGCCTTCCTGATTGAACGGTTGAACGCCTGAATCCAGGTCTCGTACACGGTCAGTTTATCCGGCGGGTGCTTGCGCGCAGAGTTGGTGGCGTGCAACAACTCGTGGACCAGCACATTCCACATCTTTTGCCTGCCTCCCGGATGGTCAAATACTCTCCACCAACCGAACAGCTTCAATCGGCCGCAGTCAACGGCGATGTAGACGGTCCCGCCCGGTTTGGGCTTACCGTTATTGAGGAAGTCACCCTTGGTCTCGGCGAATCCGCCTACAAGAACACCTGCAATGGGAGGAGTAGGCTTGAACCCGAGTTTCTTGGCGGCGGGCTCTTCGACGCAGAGGATCTTAATGGTCTGCTTGCTGTCGTACAAATCCTTCGCCGCAGGGTTCTTCTTGCCCATTTCCTTGAGCCCGTCGTTAATCAGTTTTTGGATCTCGGCTTGAGACAGGGAATCATTGATGACATTCTGCGCCTCGTCGGAATACTTCACGGTCACCTGCCCATAAGCCCCCGCGGGCGTCATAAGGCATGAGAAACCAACAAGGGCGATCACTACGAACATGTATACTTTCGTATTCATGATGGGCTCCTTATTTCCATAAGAGTTCCTGAACACAACCGGATACGACAAGCCCGGATGCGAGGACCTCTGAAGTTGTTCATCCGTTGCTGTCACGGGCAGAGGAACTCGCTGCAAGCCGAGATTCACGCACCAGTGTAAGTGTAGCACTCGAGCACCAATTTGTCGGAATTGGAGCCCGGAATAATGAAACAGAAAATTGGGCATCGTCTCAGCCCGGATGCGCAACGAGGCCAATTGCCCATTGCCAATCGACATCGATTATTCATAATCGTATCAGCACCGGAACTAACGGGAGTCGAGCGTAATCGAATTTGAATGTCCATTCTGCCAGTCGCCTGTATCGACGTCTCGTTCGAACGTCGGTCAGTTTGAAGCTTGCCCATCCTGCGGGAGGACAACGATCGTCCCCGAACCGGTCAGGCGGAAGGCCAAACGTCCCAGCGAGTTCAAGGAAGTCGGCCGCACGTGGTGGGCGTCCAATAGACAAGCTTACATCGCCCAGTTGGGCAAGGCGGTTCTGCTGGTCACGGTGATCATCGCAGCCTGGATCGCCTTCCGCATGATTTATCCAAGCGAGAATCCCGGGGCTTCATCCGGTCCGGCTGGCGGACGGTTCCCGTCGATGGGCAGGCTGGTGAGAATCCTGAGCGAGGCCGAGTATTTCCTGCTCAACGCCGACGGAGCCGTAGAAACACTCGACGGGCGGAAACTGCAGAGATTCTCATACGCCGTCGCAGGGAATCGTGAACTGCGAAGCCTGGCCAGGATCAATCTGTGGTGCGAGGTTAACGATCCCGAGCAGATCGTCGCAATGTCGACCTACATCCCGCGAGACGCCAATCCCGATGAACTCCTGGGAGCCGAAAGCTCTTCTGCGGATGTCAAGCTAATGAAGAAGATGCTGTCAGCCCTGAATCACAGGACCGCGGCATGGGCGATGATCTGGGACTTCTGCTCGATAAACGAATTGGACGAATCGCGTGCAATCAGCAGAAACGGAGCTCGCGGGCGGGAGTATCGCAAGGGCGGATTCCTGATGGAAATACACGAGAAAACGCCCACAACTCAGGCCCGCGCCAAGCTCTTTTACGACAGACAGTTGGTCCTGAAAGACGGGTCGTGGTGATTCGATGATACAGTTGAGTATCCGGGCCGTGCGGGTGGAACACGCGCGTACTGCAACTGCAGCTTGTTAACCTGGGGGAACCAACCGGCCTTTCCCGTTTTGCGGATAGTTCATAGTTGTCTTTGAAGCATGGATTTACGGTTGGGCGCCCGCCGACGGACCATATGGAAAAATCCTCATTTTTCTCTTGGAGATATCCGAGTTATGTGATATGGTTTGTATTGGGTATGCCCGTTGCATATGGAGTTGCGGGCTGCATTCGACCCGAGCCGGTCGAATCTGAAATGAGGCAGAAGCGTTCCTGCTGGCGCGCCTTCTTATTTTGCGCTAAGCCGCGCGGTTGGAATGTCGTCAATCGTCACAAGACCTTGAACCGTTCAACGAGTCTTGCGAACTAAGGAGTCCGATCATGATCAAGCGAACACTTGTTTTGATAATGTCCGTCGCCCTGTGTGCTTCGATGACCCAGGGGGCGGTCACACAGACCGGCGTCGTAAACCCAGATGTGTCCTTGTGGAATAGTGCAACCAATGTCTGGGTCTATACCGCCACGGTAACCGTCGATGACGGCAGCGACATCGAGTCGAACTTAAGCGCCGTGGGCGCCACTGGTGTTGGTTCGATGACGGTCACCGACCCGGGGTCGACCTGGACTCTCCACCACCACGCTCGCATGGGCTACTACGCCAACAGCAATGGTACGCTGAATATCACCAATGGCGGCGCGGTCAACGGCACGCACATCTCCCTCGGGCTGCGCGGCGAATCCAAGGGCTGGTGTAACATCACCGATCCTGGTTCGATCCTGACGGCCACCAGGTTCAGTGTCGGCCATAATGGCGACGGCTGGCTGGACGTTTCCTCCGGCGGGGTCATCAGCACTTCGGATGGAAGGGTCGGCGACCAGTCCGGCTCCACGGGTGATGCAACGATCCGCGGCGCCGGGTCGAAATGGATCAATAGCGGCGAGTTTAACGTAGGCTACTTCGGTGACGGTGAACTGGACATTATCAGGGGCGGGTTCGTCAGGAATCGCAGCGGGTATATCGGCAGAACAGGCGGCAGGACGGGTAAGGTTATAGTCCGCGACGCGGGGTCGGAATGGATCAATTCCTCAGAGTTCCGCATCGGCCACTCCGGACACGGTGAGTTGGAGATTCGACTGGGCGGTGAAGTCAGCAATGTGTTGTCCGGCGCGATCGGCTACTATGCGGGCGGTTCGGGCAAGGCGACTGTCCGCGACGCCGGATCGACATGGACCAATTCCAGCATCCTTCTGGTGGGCAGCAACGGCCCGGGCAAGCTGCAGATATTCGACGGTGGTCTGGTAAGCGTCGGCAACACCCTGTACATCGACTACAATGGCGATGGGGACTCCAGCCTCCCGATGGCCAACGGCGGGATGCTGGCGTTGAAGGGCGGAAGCGCCGGCGACGACCTGGCGGACTTTTTGTCGATGATCGACGGTACGGGTAGTATCCGCTACTTCAACGGCGCAGTATGGGACGACATCACCAACGCAACGGCGGGCGTGGATTACACAGTGGCCTATCAGAGCGGAGGCGATCTGGACGGGTATACGGTGCTGACGGTGACTGCGGCGCCCGAACCGGCGACGATGGCGCTATTGGCGATAGGCGGGCTGGCGATGCTTCGCAGACGCCGCAGATAGCGGATTTCACATACCGCAGGCTTTTAATCACAGGCTTGCCGTTTGGAGTGACGTCAATCGTCACAAGACCTTGAGCCGTTCAACGAGTCTTGTGAATTAAGGAGTCCGATCATGATCAAGCGAACACTTGTTTTGATGATGTCCGTCGCCCTGTGTGCTTCGGTTACCCAGGGGGCGATTACCGAGACCGGGGTCGTGAGTCCAGCCACGCCCTTGTGGAACAGTGCGACCAACGCGTACATCTATACCGGCACGGTAACCGTCGATGACGGCAGCGACATCGAGTCGAACCTGAGTTCCGTGGGCGCCACTGGAGTTGGTTCGATGACGGTCACCGATCCGGGGTCGACCTGGACTCCCCACCACCACGCTCGCATGGGCTACTATGCCAACAGCAAGGGTACGCTGAATATCACCAATGGCGGCGCCGTCAACGGCACGCACATCTCCCTCGGCCTGTATGGCGGAGCCAAGGGCTGGTGTAACATCACCGACCCTGGTTCGATCCTGACCGGCACGAGGCTCAGTGTCGGCCATAATGGCGACGGCTGGCTGGACGTTTCCTCCGGCGGGGTCGTCAGCACTTCGCATGGAAGGGTCGGCGACCAATCCGGTTCCACGGGTGACGCAACGATCCGCGGCGTCGGGTCGAAATGGACCAATACCGGCGAGTTTGACGTAGGCTACTTTGGTAACGGCGCGCTGGACATTATCAGGGGCGGGCTCGTCAGCAATACCAATGGGTATGTCGGTAGAACAGGCAGCAGGAGGGGTAAGGTTATAGTCCGCGACACGGGATCGAAATGGACCAGTTCCGGCGGGCTTAACGTCGGCCATTCCGGACACGGCGAACTGGAGGTTCGAATGGGCGGTGAAGTCAGCAATACGTCCTCCGGAATGATCGGCTTCTATGACGGCAGCTCGGGTAAGGCGACTGTCCGCGGCGCTGGATCGACATGGACCAATTCCAGCGTCCTTCGGGTCGGTCTCCGTGGCGCCGGCAGGCTGCAAATATTCGACGATGGTTTGGTAAGTGTCGCCAGGGAGTTGACCATCGACTACACCGGTCCTGTGGACTCTCGCATCGCGATGGCCAACGGCGGGATGCTGGCGTTGAACGACGGCGCCGCCGGTGACGACCTGGCGGACTTCTTGTCGATGGTCGCTGGTACGGGTAGTATCCGCTACTTCAATGGCGCAGCATGGGACGACATCACTAACGCAACGGCGGGCGTGGATTACACAGTGGCCTATCAGAGCGGAGGGGATCTGGACGGGTATACGGTGCTGACGGTGACTGCGGCCCCCGAACCGGCGACGATGGCGCTATTGGCGATAGGCGGGCTGGCGATGCTTCGCAGACGCCGCAGATAGCAGCTACAGATACTCACCACCGCGCGGCGGGGTTGGAATTCGATTCCAGCTCCGTCGCGTTATTATTCCGAACGCCCGGACGCGGAAAATATGAGAAAATTTCGTTGTCGCATCGCCGATGATGTGTTTATACTTCTATTGGCAACCACTCTATTACGCGACAGAAAACTTTCTTTGCGACAATGAGGTGATGAAATGACCGGTAAACACGTCAAAGCACTCGCGTTGGCCCTGATCGTAGTTCTTACGCTGAGCTTGTCTATTGCAATCGCGGGCAAGAAGACCGAGAAGGACGTCACGATCGACCAGGTCCCGGCGGCCGTTAAGACCACCATTCTGAAAGAGGCCGGAAGCAACACGATCGAAGAGATCGAAGAAGTCAGCAAAGACGGAAAGGTGATCTACTACGAAGCCGAGTGGGAAACCGGCGGGAAAGAGATCGAGATCACCGTCGATCCGGAAGGCAAGCTCCTGAGCAAGGAAGTCGAAGACGACGACGATGACGACGACGATGACGACGATTGATTCGGCGTTTGGGGGCTCGGGGGCGTTTTGGCGTCGCACTTGCATTAAGCCAGCAATCGCGATAATATGTCTATAGAATAGGCTGCGCCTGGATTACACTTCAAAGGAGCCTCCGCGATGAGACGAGTTTGTGCCTGGTGCCGGGCCGATCTGGGCCCGGTTGAGTCGAATATCCACCCTGAAGACACCGTCACTCACGGTATTTGCCCTTCATGCGCCGCCCGCCTGAGTTCCCTCAGTGTGAATCGACCTGAACCTCTCCATCAGTTTCTTGACAGTCTCGGCGTTCCGGTGCTTCTGGTGGAATCCGAACCCAGAGTGCTGACGGGCAACAAACTCGCCCGCCAGATGCTCGGCAAGGAACTGGATGAGATCGAAGGGCGCAGAGGCGGAGAGGTGATCAGATGTACGCACGCAGACACTCCCGGCGGATGCGGCAAGGACGTACACTGCAAGTCATGCACTATCAGGAACACTGTGCTTGAGACATTTGCAACGGGCAAGGATTTCCTGCATGTACAGGCGTATCCGGACATCCAGCTCGACGGGGATGTCAAGACCATGTCATTGGAGATATCCACCGAGAAAGTCGCCGATGTCGTTTTGCTGCGTATCGACGACTTCGGCGATCCGCCCGAGCAAGAGGCGACGGATTGACTGCCTTTTTCCGGGCGATGACGCGGGCGAGAATTCAACGGTTGCAAAATTCGCGGCGCCGGTCTATGTAATTCATATCCGGCTCGCCCGAAGGCGGGCGAAAGCATCAAGAGGCGATACATGTCAAACAAACTGAAACTGCAGCGGCGTGAATTTCTCAAGACCGTCGTCGCCGCGCCGCTGGTCCTTCCGGCGGTGGGCGATGGCATCGCATCGGCGGCGCCGACGGGTCCGGAGCGACCCAATGTTCTGTGGATTACCTGCGAGGACATCAGCGCGAATCTCGGATGCTACGGCGACAAGTACGCACGCACGCCGAATCTGGACAAGCTGGCGACTCAGGGCGTGAGGTACACAAGCGCGTTCGGCGTGACCGGAGTGTGCGCGCCGAATCGATCGTGCCTGATCACCGGGGTTTACCCCTCGTCGCTGGGAAGCGCCGACATGCGGTCAAACACGCGACTGGGCGATTCGATCAAATGTTTCACCGAATACCTGCGAAACGCGGGGTACTACTGCACTAACAACTCGAAAACCGATTATAACTTCCCGGTCCCTAAAACAGCGTGGGATCAGTCCAGCCGAAAGGCTCACTGGCGGTCGCGAAAGCCAGGGCAACCGTTCTTCGCAGTGTTCAACTACACCATCACCCACGAAAGCCGATGTCGCAAAGCCCCGAAAGACAAAGCGACGTTCGACCCAGCCAAAGTCCCGATCCCCCCCTTCCACCCCGACACGCCGGAGGTCCGGGGCAACTGGGCGCACTACTACGAGAACATCAGAACGATGGACACCCAGGCCGGAAAACTGCTGGCGGATCTCAAGAAGGACGGGCTGGCGGACAACACGATCGTTTTCTTCTTCTCCGATCACGGAGCCGGACTGCCCGGGTGCAAGAAGTGGGTGTGGCGATCCGGGCTGCACGTTCCGTTCATCGTCCGATTCCCCAAAAAGTACAGCGGACATCAACCGGGGCGGACCGGCGGCGTGTGCGACAGGCTGGTGAGTTTCGTGGACTTCGCACCGACGGTGCTGAGCCTGGCTGGCGTGAAGATTCCCGATCACATGCAGGGCGGTGCGTTTCTGGGCGCCAAAGCGGGCAAACCGAGGCGATACGTTTACGCACACCGCGACCGAATGGCCGAGCGGTACGACACCGTGCGCGTCGTCTGCGACGCCGATTACCAGTACAACCGCAACTTCATGCCGCACCTGACCTGGTCGCAGTTCATCAGCTACACCGAGATGATGCCCACGATGCAGGTCTGGCGGAAGCTGTCCGAGCAGGGAAAGCTGGTCGGAATCCAGAAACGGTACTTCGCCCCGACCAAACCGCCCGAAGAACTCTACGACGCCAAAACCGATCCGCACCAGATAAACAATCTCGCCGGCGATCCAAAGTACAAGGACGTACTGACGCGAATGCGGACCGAACTGGCCGACTGGATGAAACGCTCAGGCGATCTCGGACTGCTTCCCGAATACGAAACATTCACTCGCGCCGAGGGATCCACGCCGTGGCAAATCGGACGGGACCCGAGCAAGAACCCCGTATCCGCCCTGCTGTCGGCGGCCTGGCTGGCCAGCGCGATGGATGCAAACAACACCGCCAGGCTCGCGCAACTGCTGAAAAACCCCGAACCGGCGGTGCGATATTGGGGCGCAATCGGACTAGTCGCCCTGAAAGCGAAAGCCTCCGGCGCCGCAGACGCCCTGACCTCCGCACTGACCGACAAGGCCCCCAACGTTCGAATCGCGGCGGCCGAAGCGTTGTGCAACATCGGTAAGCGCGACAACGCGATGAACGTGCTGCTCGAAGGCCTGAAGCACGAAGCACCGTTCATCCGCCTCCGAGCGCTGAACGTATTGGACCGCCAGGGCGACAAGGCGAAATCCGCGTTGCCCCAAATTCGCCAGGCTCCGATGAAATCGCGACAGTTCCCACACGTGGCCTCCTACGTCGGCAGGATGGTGGCGAACATAACCAAGCCGCAATAGCAGCCCGGCTCGTCGACGAGAAGGCAATTCATTTAGGCGCGTGAATCCGAGGGGGCTTTTGCGTATAATCCCCTTTTCATCCGGCTCCGACACCCCGAAAACAGCCAATAGAAAGGTCATCGAGATGTTGTCTCAACAAGCTATGCAGGACAGGTTCCAACGTAACATCGTCTTCGGCGTGCGAGTTTCGCTTACCGACGGAGAAGACGCAATGGCTGCAATACTGGCCGCCGTCAACACCGCCGACGCCAGGTGCGGTCTGATCGCGCTGGCTGAAGAACACCACGGTTCGGTTGTCCACGATCTGCAGATATTCACCACCGGCGACGAACAGATGGCCGGTCTGCAAAAGGCCATCGCGGATATCGAGGGCGTTGAGGTCCTTGAAGTGGTCGATCTGGCGATGGAGCTTCACCGGGGCGGGTCGACTGTGGTCAAGTCGCGCGTGCCCATCACGTCGAACACCGACCTGCGAATCGTCTACACGCCCGGAGTCGCGCGGGTCTGCCGCGCCATTGAAGCCAAACCCGAACTGGCGCGCCAGTACACGGGCGTCGGAAACAAAATCGCAATCGTAACCAACGGGACCGCCATCCTCGGCCTGGGCGACATCGGCTGTGTGGCGGGCTTGCCCGTAATGGAAGGCAAGGCGGCGATCTTCGCCGAATTTGCACAAGTGTCGGCTGAGCCCGTGCTGATAGACACCCACGATCCGGATGAGTTCATTCACGTGATGGAGAAGATCGCCTGCGGGTACGGAGCTATCCAGGTTGAAGACGTAAAGGCTCCCGAATGCTTCAAGATCACGCGCGAACTTGACAAACGTCTGCCGATACCGGTCCTCCACGACGACCAGCACGGAACAGCCGCTATCGTTCTCGCCGGTCTGTGCAGCGCGCTGAGGAAGACAGGCAAGAAAATGGAGGACATGACCACCGCCATCAGCGGAGCGGGAGCGGCGGGCACGGCGATCGCGGACGTCCTTATCGCGGCGGGAATCCCCGACGTGGTCCTGGTCGATTCGGTGGGGATCATCCATCGCGGACGCACCGAGCGAATGAACGCAGAGAAAGAGGCGCTCGCCGAACGGACCAACAAGGAGAACATCTCCGGCTCGCTGACCGATGCAATGAAGGGACGCGAACTGTTCATCGGGGTAAGCCAACCCGACATCGTAACCCAGGACATGATCCGCGCTATGGCGCCCGATCCGATCATCTTCCCGCTGGCCAATCCGGTCTCGGAAATCTCAAAGGACGACGCTCTTGCCGCCGGAGCCGCCGTCTACGCAGACGGGCGAATGATGAACAATGCAATCGCATACCCGGGGCTCTTCCGCGGAGCAATGGAAGCCGGAGCCGAAAAATTCACCATGGAGATGCTTATGGCGGCGGCTGAAACGCTGGCGAATATGGTGCCCGAAAACGAACTCCTGCCCGAAATGATGGATCCCGGGACGCACATGTCCGTAGTGGAAGCGGTCAAGAAGGCGGCGATGATTCCCGACGGTCGACCGGTTCAGTAGATCCCCGGCTCGGAACGACCGTGCCCGTGAGTAACTTCTCAGCGAGCCTGATGTCCCGCAGTGCGATCCAAAGCGGCAGGCCCGCCGCGGGCGCGAACGCCGTATCAACCCAGAACCAGCACAGGGGCAGTCCGCGCAGAGGCACGCACACCGCCGCCAAAACCGGAACCAGCACGCACATGATCAGCCCGCACTGCACGATCCACACGTTTCGCACCGGGTCGCGACGGGCTCCGTAGAACAATATCGCCAGGACAATCATCGCAAACGCCAACCAGTCGCCGGCGTAAAACAGGAACGGATACTCCGCGCCGACATACTCGATGGCCTCGATCGCCCGCAGAACAAACCCGTGCATAACGCCCGAAGCCTCACCGGGCCCCCAAATGACATGCACCAGCGTCTCCAGCTCCCAGGTCGCCGGCCAGATCGTAACCCCCGAAACAAGCAATCCGACAGCCACAATCCCCAGCATCAATTTCGCACGCTTAAGCTCATGCATTTTTCGCTCCTCTCGGCTCGCCCTGTCGCCCCCCCCTTTTTACAACGAACCAGACGCCAAAGCGACCAGTGTTTTTTGACGATTGCTTGAACCGGCAGGCTACAGAGGCGATGATTGCACGCTATCGATTCAGTTTCGCATTACACTTAAGGAGCAGTTTATGGACAGGCGTCAGTTTCTCCAAGCCGCCTCGGCGACGCTAGCGGCCGCAACGATAGCTTCATCGCTCGAAGCAGCGGAAAAATCACCCAAGAAAGCCAAGAAGGAAGACACCATGAACATAGTAGTAGCAGCAGACCCGTTCGCACTGGACCTCAAGGATTCGGTAATCAAACACCTGACCGAAGCCGGCCACAAGGTAACCGACGTCGGAGCGACCAAGGACCAGGAAACCGCCTACTACGACGGAGCGGCCGCGGCGTGCAAAGTAATCCAGGCCGGAAAAGCTCAGCGAGGCGTGCTGTTCTGCGGTACGGGCATGGGCATGTCCATCGTCGCCAACAAGTTCAAAGGCGTAACCGCCAGTTGCGTGGAATCCGTATACGCCGCCCAGATGTCTCGGGCGATCAACGACTCGAACGTCCTGACGATGGGCGCAATGTTCATCGCCCCCTGGAAAGCCAACGCAATGGTCGACGCCTGGATGAACACAAAACACACCGAAGGCCTCGAAGGCTTCGCCGACTTCCTCAAGCAGGCGGTCAAGAAAGTAGACGCAGTAGACCAGGCCAACCGGAAGTAAGCCCGATGGTTCGCGGCGTCGGTCGCTCGTGCGATCAATGATGTGCGGCGCTGGGGGGCGATCGTTGTAACCAATTCCAAAGCACGAGCGTATGGAAGGCAGAGCAGAGTCGGCGGGCTAAAACACCGGAGCCGGTTTGAGCTGCGCTTGCAACGGGCAATCAAGAAGGCGACAATATCGCTTACCCGATCGATCACAACACCGCGAGTCCGGTAAGAGGTTCGGCGGGCGGGAGAATACGTGACGCCAAAACCTGTAATTTCCGTTTGCTGTCTGATAATACCGCTTGTGGTTTGCATGGTCTGTCTCCCGGCGTCGGCGTTGAGAAGCGGCGATGGAGCAACGTGGAATAAGACCACCCGCAACGGACCCGACGCACAGGTCCCGGGATGGTATATCAACCTGGGGATCACCGGAGCCCGCGCCAAGATCCCCGACGACCAGCCTAAGGTCCTTGAAGTAACATTTGTGTTCCAGGACACCCCCGCTGCGGGCGTTTTGAAAGTCGGCGACAAGATCATCGGCGCAAACGGCAAGCGGTTCGCGGCGGCCCACAAGTTCGGATACGGCGTGGACAAGTTCGGTTATGAAGGCCCGATGATGGACTTCGGAAACGCACTTGAGGCAAGCCAGGGCAAGATTCTAAAGGGCAGGCTGGCGATCGAGGTGATGCGCGGTGGACAAAGCAAACGCGTCGACCTTAAACTCCCGACAAAGTACGGACAATACTCCAAGACATATCCGTACGACTGCCCCAAGACCGATCGGATTTTTCAGGAACTCTGCGCTTATCTCGTGCGGAAACAGCGAGATAACGGGACGTGGAGCGGACGGCCTCACATTAATGCGTTCGCGACGCTGGCGTTGATGGGATCGGGGCGGCGGGAGTACATGGGCGCAGTGAAGAAGGCTGTCCAGGAGATGGGGCGCTCGACCAGCGGCACAATCAGCTTCGGCGGTCTGCCCGCCTGGCGGTACGGTCTGTACGGAGCTGTCCTGGGCGAATACTACCTTCTGACCGGTGAAAAATGGGTTCCCGCTGAACTTCAGGAAATCAACGAGTGGTTGTTCAAGGCCCAGGCCCCCGCGGGCGGATGGGGGCACTCGCCCTGGAAAACTTCCGGAGAGGGCAACGGGTACGGACCGATCTGCGTGATCACGATGCAGTGCAAAATGGCCTGGTCGCTCATGCAGCGATGCAAGCTCACCGTGGAACCCAAGCGTTTTGCAGCCGCTCACGCCTTCGTGGTCAAGGGGACCAACAGTTTCGGATACGTCTGGTACAAGGACGGTGGTTCGCGCAATTCCCGCTACGCCGACATGGGGCGCACCGGGGCGGCCGCCCTGGCGCACTACCTGAGCCCCAGCGGTGGAAAAGAATACCACGATTACGCCAAACTAGCCGCCAAGTGCATCGGAGATCATCCCAAAACATTCCCCGACACGCACGGTTCACCGCTGCTGGGAATGGCGTGGACGGCGCTGGGGGCGGCGGTCGATCCGCCGAGCCTGCGAAAACTCATGGACCACAACCGCTGGTCGCTGGCGATGGCGCACTGCCCGGACGGAACGTTCTACTACCAGCCCAATCGCGACAACAACCCGCAGGATTACTCGGCTGATCCGCGGTTGTCGGCCAGCGCGGCGACCGCATTGATTCTGTCCCTAAGCACCCACAAGCTGCAGATGACCGGAGCCAAACTCAGCGGATCCGAAGTCATCGCCGCAACCGTAGAAGAGATAACCAAAGCCGAAAAGGCCCGCAAATACGAGAAAGCATGGGCTGGATGCAAACGACTGGGCAAAATGGTCTACGAGGGCACGCCTCAATACCCGTTCTACACCCAAGCCGTTGAAAGGCTCGAGAAGACGGGAACGGCGCTGGCGACGGAGCTGGCCGGTCAAACTCCCAAGGCAAGCCTGGGCAAACTGCAGACATTCGCCCGGGCGTGGGAAGGCTGCAAGGGGCTCGAACCGGTCAACAAACAGATCGACGCCTACGGACAGCAGCATCTGAGCAAACTCCTGGCGAGCAAGTCCCACGGAGCAGAATCACTGAACAAGTTTATCAAACAGTGGTCGGACTATCCCGTCGCCGAAACCGCACGCAAAGCGCTCTGTGACAAAGGCGAAAAAGAGCTGGCGACTCTGACCGGCGGGAAAAGCAAACCGTCGGTGCTCAGACTCCAGGCCTTCCAGCGCAGATGGTCGGGAACGCCCGCAGCGGAGAAGGCTAAATCGCTAGCCAACAAGTTCGCCGTGACCGATCTGGAGAGAGTTCTGAAACTCAGACCCAACGCGACCCTTTACACAGGCTTCCTGAAACGCTGGAAAGGTTATCCCGTCTGCGAACAGGCCGAAGAGAAGTTCAGCGAGAAGGTCAAACCGCTGCTGGAGGCGATCGACACTGGAAAGGACGCGGATCGGGCGATGAAACTGAAGAGTTTTGCGGCGCGATGGGCGCCCCTGCCATTGGCCGAAGAAGCCCGCACGCGTCGAAACAGCCTGGCGACGAACATCCTGGCGGCGATCGACTCGCTTACGTCCGACAAGATCAAGTACTACCGCCTGCGCAGTTTCATCCGCACGTACGCCGACACGCCGTCGTCCGACGAAGCTCGCAAAACGCTGCAGGAACTCGTCGAGACCCTCAAGACCAAGTCCCGCAATTGACTCTGGGCCCATCGCCCGCGTAGAATGCCGCCTCACAATCTCGGTCGGATGCAGTCTGGATACAAGGAGTCGCCGTATGAATCGCAAGAAAAGCGTCTGGGGAAAACGGGCGTTTATTATCGGATTTATTATCCTCACCAGCCTCTGCTGGTGCCCGTGGGCCTACGGACACATCACCGGTCAAACGCTTTCGATTCCGACCTGGGCGGTTGGGGCGTACATTTGCGCGGCCGCCTTGTTCGTTTTGGAGTGGGTGTTCCTGTTTGTAAGCGGTTTGGCTGTCAGCGATGAAGACTTGCCCGGCATCATCAGCGATTTGGAAGCAGTCGACGCTGACGGGGAGGGCGAGTAATGTTTAACGTTGAAATATGCATTCTCATCGGGATATGCCTGGCCTCGGTCCTTGTCAGTTACGCGGCGTACCGTCGGGGCAAGTCCAAGAGCGCCGACGACTACTTCGTAGCCGGTTCGTCTCTGGGATATTTCGTTCTGATCTTCAGCCTGCTGGCGTCGTTCTTGAGCGCCTTTGCGATGCTCGGGATTTCGGGGATGGGATATCGCATGGGGTTCGGAGCGCTGTTCGTGCTAACGGTTAACCTGATACCGCTGGGGTTCCTGTGGTACTTCATGCACCGCAAGACATTCCTCGTCGGGCGGGCGAGAAAATGGATGTCGATGGGCGCGCCGTTCGGCGAGCGGTACGGTACGGCGATGCGGACGATCATTCCGGTAATTGTGCTGGTGGCGTCCATCCCGTATCTGGTCGCACAGATGCGGGGGATCGGGCTGATGATCCACGGCATGAGCGACAGGGAAATACCATACGAGGTGGGGTTGTTCTTCGCGCCGGCGTTTGTGGCCCTTTACCTGATACTCGGCGGAATGAAGGGCGCCGCATGGGTTAACACGGTGCAGGGAGTTTTCTTCACCGTCATGGTCTTCATACTGTTCTTTGCGGTGATGAACGTAAACGGCGGATTCGCCGAAACAATGGACAAGGTGCTCGGCGAGCATCCCGACGCGTTCATACTCGGCGCCAAGGGCGGAAAGTTGTGGAGCTATCCGATGATATTCGGATTCGCCGCGGCGATGTGCCTGGGATCGGTCTGCTTCCCCCAACCGTACATGCACGCATACTCGAGCAACTCGGCCAAGGGCTTCAAGGTCATGATCTTCGTGTTCGGCGGAATCTGCGTGGTCGTGATCTCCATGACCATCATGATCGGAATAGCCGGCAAGCTGCTCCATCCCGATCTTCTG
Organism: Phycisphaerae bacterium; assembly: GCA_030745875.1. Taxonomy (GTDB): domain Bacteria; phylum Planctomycetota; class Phycisphaerae; order SM23-33; family SM23-33; genus BS750m-G57. The sequence continues at coordinate 4,447 of JASLNT010000047.1, read as the reverse complement.
ACCAAGGCCGATTCGGACCAGATCTACATCCTGGCCGCTAAGTCCACGCTTCCGCGTTGGGCCGCAGGCCTGGCGGTGGCCGGAGCCTTCACCGCCGCGATGACCACCGTTATCGGAGTGGTGTTCGGCAATGCGTCGAACATCACCAACGACCTGTACAAACAGATCAAACCGCAAGCCAGCGCAAAGCAGTTGGTGGCCTTGGGGCGAATTTGCATCGCCGGGATCATCGCCATATGCATCGCGCTGGCGTGGAACCCGAATATTCCGATCGCGGAGTTGGCTATCATCGGGTTCGGCATAATGGCGGTGACTATCTTCCCGCTCTGGGGCGCGTACTACTGGAAACGCGCCACCCGCTTCGGAGCCATCGCCGGGACGCTCGTAGGCGTCGGCATGAACCTGGTGTTTATCGTCTGGGGCATTGTCGGCGGAAAAGGCGTCAATACGATGCTACTGCTGCCGCAGAAGTTCCTGCTGGACCTCAACGGATTTCTCGTGTCGTTTATCGTCGCGGGAATAGTATTCTTCGGCGCATCGCTGCTAACGCCCCTGGGCAAAACCGAGACCAAGAGCCTGAAACTGTTCTTCCACCCGTCGCTCGATTGATCCGAGCGCCGGGCAACCGAATAAGGAGACGGACACATGAAAGCCAACGAACAAGTCAATCGTCGTCAATTCATGGGCCAAGCCGCAGCAGCAGCTGCAACCGTCACTATAGTCGCACCGCACGTTCTGGGCGGAGCGAAAACGCCCCCCAGCGACAAGCTGAACATCGCGGGGATCGGTGTGGGAGGCAAGGGCTGGGGCGACGTACGCAGCGTACCGAGCGAGAACATCGTCGCGCTGTGCGATGTCGACACGCGACAGATCGCCAGATCAGCCAAGCAGTTCCCAAAAGCCAAAACCTGGGTCGACTACCGCAAGATGCTCGGAAAACAGAAGGACATCGACGCGGTTATGATCGCGACGCCCGACCACACTCACGCGGTGATAACGATGGCGGCGATAAAGCTCGGCAAGCACGTGTTCTGCCAGAAACCGCTGACCCACTCGGTGCACGAAGCCCGCATGATCGGCCGCGCCGCCAAGGAAGCAAAAGTCGCCACGCAAATGGGCAACCAGGGACAGGCCTCCGAAGGCGCCAGACTGCTGGCCGAAACCATCTGGGACGGAGCGATCGGAAACGTGCGGGAAATCCACGCATGGTCCAACCGCAACAGGCGAATCTCCCAGCGAGGCGTGGCGCGACCCAAGAACACGCCCGCGGTCCCCAAGGAGCTCAACTGGGACCTGTGGCTGGGACCGGCCGGACAGCGCCCCTACCATCCGTGCTACCTGCCGTTTTCCTGGCGAGGGTGGTGGGATTTCGGTACGGGCGTATTGGGCGACATCGGCTGCCACCAGTTGTCGGCGATCTTCAAGACACTCAAGCTCGGGCATCCCACGTCGATCGAGGCCTGTTCATCGAACGATCAGCACCCGCCCGAGATCGCGGACGAAACGGCTCCGGTCTCATCGATAGTTCGCTACAAGTTCCCCGCCGAGGGCGACAGGCCGGCGCTCAAGCTTAACTGGTACGACGGCGGGATGATGCCCCCCCGACCGGAGGAATTCGACCCTAGCCGCCGAATGACCGGAGGCGACGGAAACCTGTACGTAGGCGACAAGGGCTGCATTTTCGGATACACGCTGATACCGGAAAAACGCAGACGCGAGTACGGCAGGCCTCCGAAGAAACTGCCCCGCTCGCCCGGACACGTCAAGGAGTGGTTAATCGCGTGCAAGGGCGGGCAGCCCGCCGGTTCGGATTTCGCAAACCACGCGGCGCACCTGACTGAAGTGGTGATGCTGGGCAATATCGCCCTTCGAGCGAAGCGCAAGCTGATATGGGATCCGAAGGAAATGCGGTTCACCAATTACGCCGAAGCCAACAAGTTCATCAATCCCCCCTACCGCAAAGGCTGGAGCCTGTAGACGAAGAAAAGGGTCGTCGTTTCGCGGCCTAAGCGCGCCAGGGGCGGGTGCGCTTGGGTTTCTTCTTGTTCTTGAAGATGTCGACCACCAGGTTCACATCTTCGACAACCTGGAAATCGTACATGCCCACGCAGATGAAATCGGCGCCGTTTTCAAAGGCGTATTTGAATCCGACTTTCGGGTGAATCGCACCGGCTGCGAGAACTTTGAACGCAATCCACGGTTCGGGCAGCTTCTCCATGTATTCGACAGTCTCTTTGGGCTTTTCGCACCAGATATTGTCGCGCTGTTTCTTGGGCTTGGCCGACCAATAGTCGATATGGTGCAGCGTTTTCATCCAGTAGTCCGGTTTGATGCCCTTCTCGACGCAAGCCTTGATCGTCTCCAGCTTATGACCGCCGATGCCTGCGGGCATGTCAGACTTGCGGATCAATTCAACGGCTTGCGCGATGCGGTCGAACTGCCCGCTCCTGACCATGTTGTCGGCGATTCCGCCCTGGATGTAGCACGAGCTTGCGCCCGCGGCGATCGATTTCTTGATCGTGGTCATCAGTTCACCGCCGCCGCAGTCGGAGATAAACTGCATCTTTCCGCCGGCGTTCTTCCAGTAGTCCTTCATCGTTTTGAACATGATGGGGTTTATGATGATCGTATTAACCCCGCAGGCCTCACCCAGACGCAGCGTTTCAAATATCTTGGTCCGCGTGTGGTAAGCCTTCACCAGCTTCGAAACGTAGATCAGGTCGCGTGCGTGGGCCCATCCGCCGATGAGATTTCCACCCATGACTATTCGACTGAGTTTCAGATCGCCCACGAGCCCGCTGGGAGATTTGCCTTTGCGGTCCTTGAGTGTGGTCCAGTTGAACTTCTTTGTCGCGGCGGTCACGGTGTCGACTTTGGTCTTCTTGTCGGATGCAAGTTCGGCGCTGAGTTGTTTTTCCTCGGCGCTGCCTGAGGCGGCCAATCCGGCGAGACCGGCTCCGGCGGCGAGCGAACCCAGGAACTTACGTCGCCCGGGCAATCTTTCGGGCTGTGATGATGTAGGGCAATCCTTGTCAGAACCGTCTCGAGTCATTTGATGCTCCTTGCTGTACGTACGCAGTCATCGTAGCAGACAGGCGGCGCCAATCCAACAAGAGTTTCCGCATATGCGCCCCACAGAAGGAAACGATCAGACCTTGCCCCGCCGCCTCCGAATCATCGCAATACCGCACAAACTCAACAGGCATATGCTCGTCGGTTCGGGAACCGCCGCTCCGGGTGTCGGAAGCGGACTCGCAACCGCGGACGGGTAGTTGGACTTCAGAACCATGAAATCGTCGAGGTCCACGTCGTAGTCGCCGTCGAAATCGGCGTGCAGACCAAGCCCTTTCCGCCCGAAGCTGGCGACGAAAGCGTTGTAGTCATCGTCGTCGACATCACCGTCAAGATCGACGTCCCCGTCCACGCCGACCACCGAAACGGAATTGATCCACTCGTAATACCAGACCTCCTGACCACCCTCCAGAATCGGACTTCCGTCTTCCAGGGGCACTATTCGCGGCCATTCTCCGTCGTATCTGCTGTCGAGCGGATCGTTGGCGTCTCCGGTGTCGATCAGGAAGTTCGAATACTGAACGCCGTCAGCCAGCGCGTCGACCACCAGCATGCCTCCGTCGAGCACATACGCAAAGACCGTGAACCCGCCATTCTGATTGTCCAGATTGCTCGCATTGGTGTCAGAGAGATTAAAGAAGAACTCGCTGGTCGCGCTGTCGGGGTCTCCGCCCACTTTGGCCATCGCGACTGTTCCGCGAATGTTGGAACGCCCGAATTCGTTGTCGACCGTACCGTGGTTGGGAATGGCGTTGGCGCCGTATCCCCCGCCCTGGAGAACGAAACCGCGAACCAGACGGTGAAAAACCGAATCGTTATAGGATCCTCCGTTTACGTAAAGCATGAAATTCGCGGTGGTCAACGGAGTGTCGGTATCGAGAAGACGCACGTTGAAATCACCCAGGATGGTGTCGAACTTCAGCACAGTATTAGCCGCACCCGCCGATGAACCGGTGACTAAAACCGTTGCTGCAACCAATAGCAAAATCGCCGCACGACAGGGCTTGGAGCATGGATTCATAATGGCCTTCTCCTCCGAGGAGTCCGATAAGGACAGCTACACAGACCGACGCCGCTTCCTACACGCAGACCGCCAGCCTCACATTGACCAGGCACAGCATCACCGACGCCTCCCGGAGTCAGCCGCAACTCCGCCTGAACAATGAACATTCAAGTACCCTCAATTATACGCGTAACGCCAATTTTGACAAGGGGAAAAATCACTTCGATCCGCCGGGGTGTGAGAATTTTTTCTGGCGCTTTTTAAATCACTATGTATGCTGGCCTTAGGAACCCTGTGCAGGGTGAAAGTTTTCTACTGGTTTTTTTACGGAGACGAGGCCATGAACAAGGATGTTAAGATTACGGCAGAACA
>JASLNT010000046.1 GCA_030745875.1 Phycisphaerae bacterium | reverse complement strand
GGAGTTTCTCGATCTGTGGCAGGGTAAGGTCATCGAGGTGATCGACAAGTATCAGCCAGACATGCTCTGGTTCGACTTCCAGTTGGACCGGATACCTGAGGGGCGTCTGCTGGAGACGTTTGCGTATTATTTCAACCACGCCGACCGGCTGGGCAAGGAAGTGCTGGTGACTTACAAGCGCCAGGACCTGGCGCCGGGCGTCGGCGTTCACGATCTCGAACGGAAGCAGATGCTCGGGCGTTCCAACGAGGTGTGGCTGACCGATTCATCGCTGAACATGAAGGGATCGTGGGGGTACGTTCCGAATCTGGATTATCAGTCGGTCAACACGCTGGTCGACAATCTCGTCGATCGCGTCAGCAAGAACGGATGCCTGCTGCTGAACATCGGACCGAAAGCAGACGGCACGATCCCCGAGGAAGCGAAGAAGCGTCTCCTGGGCCTGGGTAAGTGGTTGAAGCTCAACGGCGAGGCAATCTACGACACCACCGCCTGGATGCTGTACGGCGAGGGGCCCACAAAGATGAAGACCAGCGGGAAATACGGCCTGGAGGAGCCCAGCCGCTACACCGGGCAGGATATCCGCTTCACAGCCAAGGGCAATGTGCTCTACGCGATCTGCCTGGACTGGCCGGGCAAAGAAGTGACGATCGCGTCATTGAAACGTCTTTATCCGTCGGAGATCAGTAAGATTGAGATGGTCGGCGCCGATGGTGATCTGAAGTGGACCTTCGACCGCCACAAAGGCCTGACGATAAAAACCCCCGCAACCAAACCGTGCGAGCACGCGCAGGTCTTCAGGATCACGAGACGTTTCGAACGGCGGACTTCCTTGAAATAGGTCGCTGCGGCTGCGCGTTAGTCATTACCTTAGGACTCGTTGCCGAACCCCGTTGAAGAAAGGTAAGATATGGTCAGATTATCCAGTTGGATCGCGTGTCTGCTGGCGGTGAGTTTGTTCGCCGGGTCCGCTGCGGCGGGAGATGCGGAGCTTATCGAAGATGCGCTCAAGCAGGTGCGCGATGTGAAGAAGGATCTGTTCGCCGGGCAGTCGAGCGTCCTGGGCAAATTGCCCGATCCCGAAGAGATGGCCCGTCAGCAGTTGCGCACCCGACCGATCCCCAAACCGCAGACCAACGCCAATGCGACCGTGAAGTTCGACCTCGAGCGACTCAAGAAATTGACCGACGAACTCAAACGCCGCATCGGCAAGCTGCGTAAAGACAGGAAGGGCAAACCCGCCTCCGTGCCGCTGGGGATCACCGGGGGGCGTATGGCGGACGACTACTTCGGGCGGAAGGATTTCCTGATCGTCGACGTCCAGGCCGATACACCCGCTGCCGGTAAGCTGAAACCCAACGATATCATCATCGGCGCCAACGGCCGACTGATCGCAGATCCCGAAGATCCCCGCCCGGAGATGGGCTACGCGCTGGTCGACAGTCAATCGGCGAAACTCGACGGGATACTCACCCTCCACGTGGTGCGCGAGGGCAAGGGCGTAAACGTCAAGCTGGACCTGGGCAACAAGACCCCCTACAGCGAGACGTGGCCTTACAAGTGCGAAAAGACCAAACATATCCGCGCCGCGGCGCTGAAGCTGGTTATGGAAAAGGGACCTGACGCCAGGAACCTGACGAACATGCACAGAAAAGGCGGGTTCTGGACGCCGCTGTTCCTGATGGCCAGCGGCGACAAGACCGCAATGGCGAAAGTCACCGAATGGATACGCGCGACGACCAAACCGGCGTCGGAGTATCCGCAGATCGTCACGGGGGGCAGATCGTGGCTGGCGGGATACGAGTTGCTCAACGTGGCGGAATACTACCTGCTGACCAAAGATCGCACCGTGCTCCCACGAATGCGCTATCTGGGTCGCGTGCTGGAGAAGATCCAGTTCCCCAGCGGCGGATGGTCGCACGGCGCCCCGCCCGGATACGGTGAGATCAACAACGCCGGACTCGCCTGCTTCATCGCCCTGATTCTCTCGCGCGAATGCGGTCTGGAGGGCGACGCGAAGAAGTTCGCCAAATCCATCCGCTATTTCGGGAAGTACTGCGGTACGAATTTCGGATACGGGCTGGGCACCCCCGGCGGGCGGTCAGGACGGATGGACAACGGTATGCACGGTATGGCGGCTGTGGCCTTCGGTCTGCTGGGCGAGAAAGAGATGGCCCGTCGCTGGGCACGCCCGTTGTGCTACATGTGGATGGGGCGCGAGCGCGGGCACGCCGAAGGGATATTCAGCCCGATGTGGGGCAGCGTCGGCGCCGATTACGCGCCGAAGCCTGAGTTCAACATGTTCATGAAGCACATGCTCTGGTACTACGAGTTGTGTCGCACCCCCGAAGGCGGAATGGTGTTCCTGCGCGGAACGCGATTCCCCTATCCCGGCGGAGTGACGGCGGCGATGGCGATGTTCCTCTACATGCCCGAACACCGCATTCGAATCCTCGGAGCCCCGAAACAAACATCGGTCAGGAAATAATCATGACAGTAATAAAACCAAAACGGTATCTTGCGGTATTGCTGCTGACAGCGATGGCGGCGAGCCAGACCGCTCGGGGCGGAGTCGGCGGCGGATTCGCCCACAGCCCCGGATATATCAGCGGCGTCAATCGCATGTCGTTCAAGGGCCGAAAGCCCGAAGAGATCGCCCGCTATCTGGCCCATTTCAGCGGCGGAGTCGTCGGCGGCGCGGTGGGCGCACTGGCCGAAGGCGGCGAGAAAAACCTCCCGCTGATCAGGAAGCTGCTGAAGGACACCAACCCGTGGATACGCGGCGGCGCTGTCAGGGTGCTTTGTGCGATGTACAAGCCCGCCGATACCCCGAAGGGAAAGGGTCCCAAGACACCGCCCGAAATAACGCCCGAACTGAAGAAGGTCATGGATCTGGTCGGCTCGATGAGGGACGATCCACACCCCGAGGTGCAGGCAGGCATTGGCTCATTCTTCCAGAATATCCGCGTGGAGAACGAGTTCGTCCACAAGATACTGATCGCCCAGGCCGCGGATTTGGACCCGAGCGTGCGCAGCAAAACCGCCAGCCTGGTCCGTCACTGGATCAAGGACGCCAAGACGCGAGTCCGCGTTGGAACCGAAGTGCTCAAGAGACCGGACGACGTATCGCCCCACTCGCTGGCGCTGGCGTCGATATACCTTTGGCAGCATAAAGACGAGTCCCGCCACGCCATACCCGTCGTCGTGCGGTACCTGAACGTCAAGGCCCATACAATTCGCGGATTCTTCACGAATTCGCCCTACCAGAACGGGCTGAAACTCATCGAATATCACCTTGACGACAAGCTGGAGAAATCTCCCGGTACGGTGCAGGCGGTCTGCCGAAGCATAATCCGGGTGCCTTTCAACACGTACGGCGGATGGATGGATGCGCGCAAGACGGCCGTGCGAATCATGGATAAACTCAAGCCAAGTTCAGCCGCAGCCGTTCGCGCCGCGGCGACCGAAGAGATCAAGTGGCTCGAAGCATCCTCCGACGACGAGATCCAGGCGGTAGTGCAGAACAAGGACGCCAGAGCCCAATGCCTCATTCGGGTCAAATACCTCCAGGCAATGTCCGCCTGGCTCGCGGCGGGCAAACCGGCGGCGAGCAAGCCTGAATTCAAGCATCCGGAAACCAGGAAGAAGGCGCCCAAAAAGAAGAAAACAAAGAAGAAGTAGAAAACAGTTTTAGAAACAACTGCCGCTGACGGGAATAATTGTAACTTTGTTCTTGCTTTGTTAGGGTAGCCTGAATAGCATCTATTCAAAGTCCGGGTTACCAGTGACCGCACAATACGATGGAAGCACGAACATGAATGATAATCCGCCTACAGAAGACGGTGAGGCGCCGAGAGGGGAGATTATTTTTTATAGCTCTCCGGATGGCACGACAAAGATTGACGTCTTCTTTCAGGCAGAGAATTTCTGGTTAACGCAGAAGGCCATCGCCGAGTTGTTCGGCGTAGAGATTCCGGCCATCAGCAAGCATCTTTCCAACATCTTCGAGATGGGTGAACTGGACCGCGAGGCAACTGTTTCCATTTTGGAAACAGTTCGCCAGGAAGGGGCCCGGCAAGTCAAACGCAACCTGGAGTACTACAATCTGGACGCGATAATAGCAGTGGGGTATCGCGTCAACAGCTACCAGGCGACACAGTTCCGCATCTGGGCGACGAATACCCTGAAGGAATTCATTATCAAGGGGTTCGTACTGGATGACGAACGGTTGAAACAAGGCAAGAACTTCGGGAAGGACTACTTTGAAGAACTGCTGGAACGCATCCGAGAGATACGCGCCAGCGAACGACGCTTTTACCAGAAGATTACCGATATTTACGCACTCGCTGTCGATTACGACAGGGGCGCGCCGATCACCGGTGAATTCTTTGCAACAGTCCAGAACAATCTTCACTGGGCGATCACAGGAAAGACCGCCGCCGAGATCATCAACGAATCTGCGGACGCGGAATTGCCGCACATGGGGCTGGCAACCTGGAAGCGCGCACCGGATGGAAAGATTCTGAAATCCGACGTAGCTGTTGCAAAGAACTACCTCAACGAGGCACACGTCAAGGAACTGAACCGTATCGTCTCGGCATATCTTGACCTCGCCGAAAACCGCGCCGAACGCGGGATATTGATGAAGATGAAGGACTGGGTCGCATTTCTGCATAGTTTTCTGGAGTTGTCTAACTATCCCATTCTGCAGGACAAGGGCAAGGTGACCGCGATGGAGGCCAAACTCAAGGCGGAACAGGAATACACAGTTTTTCGCCAGCGACAGGACGCTAACTATATCTCGGACTTCGACCGCGAGATTAAGCGGCTTGAGGGCGGAAAATAATGGCCGAGCAACGCAGAAAGTGATGGTGAAAGACGCCTGGACCCCGTCAACTCTCCTGCCTGTTGGTTACATACCATCTGATTCGGGATCTGGGGTCTTGCTGTTCAATCCCAAATCAGACGGTATTAAGACCACAACCATGGTCGGTTTGACCTTGGTCATCTTGGCAAGAGGCAACGGACCGGTGAAATCCGGACCGCCGCCTTTGCTGAGAGTCAACGCGGGCATCAATGTCAGTCGATAGCGCCTATTTCGTTGATCATTGTGTACACCTTGTCCGCCAGTTCCCGGAGCATGATGTCCATATCGTACAGGCGGCCGTCGACGGCTTGGTCGTTGGTGGCCTTGAGGATGTTCCAAATGCTCATCACTCTGCTGTCGCCGATGCCCAGGCCGAAGGCTTCGCCGCTATCGCCCACACTGAACGTCGCGGCGCCCAGGCCTTCGGTGGTCACGAGGAAGCCATACCTCTCGGCGGTGTTCCCGGCGAGGTCCGAATCGGTCACGTAGATCGCCAGCGCGGTGGCCATCACTTGTGCGTTGAGGTCGCGCAGGTTGTTGGCCAGACTGCTTCCGTGCTTGCGGTGCCTACCGCGTCGGCAGCGCCTCTTGGTGGTCTTGAACAGCTTCTTATAGAACTTGGCGACAGCCTTGTTCGTCTTGCCGGCCAGCTTGCCGTAGATGTTGGGAAACTCGCTCGCGAGCCAGTCGCCCAACTCCGTTGAGTACTTGCTTCCGTTAAGAGATTCGATCAGCTTCTTGCCCTTCCTGCCCGCCCAGAAACCGATGGTGGCGGTCTGCCCGAGGACGATCTGTCCGGCGCCGGTCTCTGCGCGATGTTCGGCAAAGTTGTAATTCACGCCTTCGACATAGGCGTCGAGATTGATTTCTGAAA
>JASLNT010000045.1 GCA_030745875.1 Phycisphaerae bacterium | reverse complement strand
GCCGCCGGCGAGACAAGCGGCGACGGCGTGATCGGCCAGGCCGAGTACGATACATTCAAGAGCCAGTTCGGCCAGCGCGGCGGGATCGGAGCACTTGCATCCGACTTCGACGGAGACGGCCGCGTGGGCTTGCGCGACTTTACGCTAATGCGAAGCCGCTTCGGCGACGAAGTCCAATCACCGACCGTCCCGGCTCCTGCTCCGGTCGCAGCCGCCGCCCCGGCGCCCGCATTGGCTCCCGAAGCCGACCTTCTCGCCGAATCCTCTACGACATCCGAGGCCGCCGCACTGGATCCGCTGTCGGTAGCGGTTGGCGAGGTCGACCTGTCGACTCCGACCGCTTCACCCGCTCCGGAGCCCAGTGTTGAGCTTGAACTGACCGACGTCTTGCTGGGCGAAGATTCGGGCGAAGGCACAGACGCATCGCTCGACACCGACAGCCTGCTGGTCGACGTACTGGCCGAATCGACAATGACCGCTACGCTGTAATCTAACGTGCGGCGAATACTTTGGGGTTGCCCTATGCTTGGGGCGGGGGGTATAACTCTTGCGTTATCAGGAGAAAGGTTGCGTTATGAACTCGAATTGCCTGAATTGTTTCAATATCTCTCGTGCGCATTGTCTGGTGGTTTGTCTTGCTTTCGGACTTGCGTGTTCTGCGGTGTTATCCGGGTGCGATAAGGGTGGTCAACCTGCGAGGGCTGCTGATGCGGTTGACGCTACTGAGGGTTGGGATGATCTTCCCGCTGTCACGCCCGGGCGTGACGATTGGCCGTGGTGGCGCGGGCCCGGGGTCAACAATATTGCTCGGGCTGACCAGGAGCCTCCGCTGGAATGGGGGGCGGAGAAGAATATCTTGTGGCGGGTTCAGCTTGATGGGAAAGGGCATGGTACGCCGTGTATCTGGGGCGATCGAATATTCCTGGCCTCCGGTGACAAGAGCAAGGGGATTATCGCAGTGATGTGCCTCGATCGTCGGACCGGTAAAGAAAAATGGCGAACGGGAGTATACAGCGGCAAGCTGCCGAAAATGCACAGGGACAACTCGTACGCTTCGGGCATGATCGCTTGTGACGGCGAGCGTGTGTTTTTCGCATACCAGACGGCCGACGCGATTCGTATGGTTGCGCTGGATGTTGAGGGAAAAGCGGTCTGGGACGAGGAGGTCGCCAAATACAGTACGGTGCAGGGACATTCGGGATCGGTAGCGGTCTACAAATCGGCGGTTATCATGACCGCGGACACAAAGGGCGCCGCTCGGTTGGTCGCACTGCACCGCAAGACGGGAAAGGTTATCTGGCGCGTTGCGCGTCCGGGTGAGAACGAGAGCTACGCCTCGCCGCTGGTGGCCCGGGTGGCGGGACGGGATCAAGTGTTCATTATTGGTCCGGACAAGACACGGAGCTACGATCCCCAAAGCGGGAAGTTCTTGTGGGAATGCGACGGACCGGCTAAGTACTGCGCCGCCACGATTGCGTTCGATAAGAATACGGTGTACTCGACCGGCGGGTATCCGCAGAAGGCGTTGCTCGCCATCAGAGCAGACGGCAAGGGGGATGTTACGGATACGCACGTGAGTTGGAAGAGTGATCGGAAGGCTGGATACGTTCCCTCGCCCCTGGTTGCCGGAGGGTTTGTCTATGCGGTTTCCGACAAAGGGTTCATGCGATGCTATGATGCGGCCTCAGGCAAAGTAGCATGGGAGCGTCATTTACAGGGCTCATTTTACTCATCACCCGTGCTGGTCGGAAAGCGCATATACCTGTTTGATCGCAAAGGAAAGGGTTTGGTTATGCAGGCGGGCGGGACCTTCAAACTGTTGGCGGAGAATAAACTGCAAGACGGTGTCTTTGCGACGCCGGTGATTGTGGGCGGGCGCATATACCTGCGTACGCTCGGCGATCTATACTGTATCTCAACTGAACAATAATCAGATCACGCTATGTCGGCGACAAAGGGAAGAAATTACAATGAGCAAAATTAACAGGCGTCAATTCATGTCAACCGCAGTCGCCGCCGCCGGGACGCTAGCCATCGTTCCGGCGCACATTCTGGGCAAGACCGCCAAGCGTGACGCTCCGTCCGACACGCTGAACTTCGCAAAGGTCGGATGCGGGGGGATGGGCGGTGGTGATTTCGGCCAGGTGTTGCGATCCGGAGCCAGGCCTGTAGCGCTGTGCGATGTTGATTCGAAGCGTGCTGCCGGGACTGTCAGAAACTCCGCGTGCAAAGGCCTGAAACTGTATTCAGACTTCCGGAAGATGTTCGACAAACACGCCAAGGATTTCGACGCAGTCGTCGTGTCGACTCCCGACCATATGCACGCACCGGTCTCGCTGAAGGCTATGGCGATGGGCAAGCACGTCTATTGCCAAAAACCACTGGCCCGAACGGTTCGGGAATGTTACCAGATGCGAGATGCAGCCAAGAAGTACGGGGTGATTACGCAGATGGGCAACCAGGGGCACTCCGGCGGCGGGCTGGAGCCTACTATTGAATGCGTCAAGGCCGGTGTGATCGGCACGGTCAAGGAAGTTCACGTATGGACCGACCGCGCGGGACGTTGGTGGCCGCAGGGCGAGAAGGTCTTTCTGCCCAAGGGCGGCGGGAAAGCTCCGGATAATGTTGACTGGGACAGCTTCCTGGGCGTTGCTCCGGCGACTCCCTACAGTTCGAAGATCCATCCGTTCGTTTGGCGGGGGTATCTGGATTTCGGTTGCGGAGCGATTGGCGATATGGCGTGTCACAATATGGATCCGGCATTCATGGCGCTGGACCTGGGCGAGCCGACATCCGTGAAGACCACTTGCAGCGAATTCAACAAGGTCTCGTTTCCGAAATGGTCGATCGTGGAGTGGGAGTTTCCGGCTGTTGGGGATCGTCCGGCCGTGAGAGTTTACTGGTACGACGGTGGGAAGAAGCCGGAGAAACCTGCGGGCATGCCCAAGAAAATGCGGTTCGGAGGAAACGGATGTATGTTCCTTGGCGACAAAGGCGGCATGCTGGGCGGTTCGCACGCGGGGTTCTGCAATCCGTTCGACCAGAGCTACAAAAGACCCGCTCGCAGCCTTCCGCGAAGTGAAGGGCACTACAAGGAATGGGTCATGGCGTGCAAAGGCCAGAAGATCAATCGCGGCGTGACGGGGTCGAACTTCGGATACGCCGGTCGCATGACTGCAACGATCGGTCTCGGCGTGGTTGGCATGTACTTCCCGGGCGAGAAGCTCGAATGGGACGGTGAGAAACTCGAGTTCAAGAAGGCCTCCGCCAACCAGTACCTCCACCGGGCCTACCGCAAAGAATTCAAGCTGTAGATTTTTCGGTCTCCGATGTGTCGCCGGTGCGTCCGAGGCGTACTCGCCTGCCTTTGCGCAGTGCGGCGGAGGGGTAGAGAGTGTCTCGCCATACGACACCTCCTCTGCGCAATCCAAGTATTCCCGCCCGGAGCAGAATCGCGGCGGTTACCAAAGCGGTGAACGGCGCCAGTAGTCCGGGGAGAATCCGAGCCCGTCCCCAGCGGGCGAAGGCGACGCTCGAACATATGAACAGCATTGCTATCGGCAGGCCCAGCAGGCCGGCGATACGCGTTTGCGGCCAGGCCAGCGGAAGCAAACACAGGATCGGTGATGTCTCCAGAAGCAACATGACTGCGGCCGAGAGGATAATCGGCGCCAGGCGACAATTTGCTCCCGAAGCGTAAACCTTCTCCGATCCGTGGACAACCTGGCGCAGTGAACCGTACCATTGGACGCTTACCAGGTCGGTCATCGACATCACTCTGCATCGGGCTCCGGATCGCTTCATCATCAAGCCCAGGCCCATGTCGTCGCCTGTCTCCATCTTGAGCCATTCGAATCCTTTGGTTGTTTCCAATGCGCTGCGACGGACCATGTTGAAAGCTCCGACTCCGAAGAATGCATTGGAGTTCGGATCGGCGACCTTCCATGAAGGCAGAAGCAGTCCGAATAATTGTCGCAGGAAGCCGGCGATCAGCGAGTCAGTCAACAGCCCTGACGACGACCGCAACGACGGGCATCCGGCCAGGTGATCGAGTTCGTGGGCTTGCATTACAGCAACCGCCTTCTTCACCGCATCGTTGCTGTGATGCACGTCGGCGTCGGTGAACAGAACAATCTCGCCGTTTGATTCGGACAGGCCGCGATTAAGCGCGTTAACCTTGCCCAGCCAACCTTCGGGGAGTTCGCTGATGTGTATCGTCCGCACGCGAGGATCTGAGGCCGCCAGACGGTCAGCGATCTCGCCGGTCGCATCGCTGGAACGATCGTCGATCAGGATGATCTCCAGATTCTCGTAGTCTTGCGCCAGAAGCGTTCGTGCGGCGGATTCGAACTTGTCTTCCTCGTTGCACGCCGGGACCACCACTGACACTGCAGGCCAATCTGCAGGTTCAGGAACGTCCAACCCGGTGAGTAGCGGAACTCCGCCCCGGACGCGATATGCCCCATAGGCTGTGCGCAGCCAGTACAGCAGGCAAATCGCAGCGTAGACTGTAATGGCGATGTTCATCGTCAGGATTACTCCACCGGTGTGAGCGTGAGCAGACGGAAATTCATAATGGCGCCCTTGAACCGCCCCGATTTGATCGACACGGTCACGTTGCCTTTGGGCAGCGTGATCCTGCCGATCTTGAAGCTCTTGTAGGTCGTCATTCCGCCCGTCTTCTCCGTCTTGCCCGGGAGCTTCCGGTCGCCCGAGACAATCGCATACTCCACGCCCGGATTAGTCGAACCGTAAGCGAACTCGACGTTGTAGGCTCCTGCGCGGACGCCCTTTAGGCTCCATTGGCAGAAGGAACTCGGGCTTGTCCATCCGCCGAGGTTGTTTCGGGTGGGTTGGTAGCGGAGTCGACCGACAGTTTTGGCGGTTGCGGGCGTCAGGATGTACTTTCCCGCCTGATCGGCCGCCATCGGCTTGCCCGCTGATCGTCTGGGACCGGTCTTGAATCGTTTGGGAGCAGGTTGTTTCGTAACCGGAGCGGGAGGCAGGGTGGGGATCGGCGGGGGCGAGTCGTCGCGGTCCATGCACGTGATCGATCCGTCCATCGCCGACACGTACAACCGTCCGCCTGCGGCCGCCAAACCGTCCCACACGGGCGGGCTTTTGAGTTTTCTGTGGGCCAGCGTCTTACCGTCGCCTGCGGCCGCGGTTCGCAGGATTCCCTCGGTGCGTCCCTCGAAGGTTGCATGTGGATCATCGCTCGCTGGGGCTGCGGGCATTCCAGCCAGGAAGATCATATCGCCGGCTCGCAACATCGCCCGGGGTCGAAAAGGTATTGATGTCGACCATTTCTGCGGCGGGGTGGTTTTGTTATTGGCCGGTCGGAAGTCGGGCAGATGCTTGTCGTCGGGCGAGAACGGTGTGTTGGCCTGGGCGAACAGATTGTATCCTCCGCCCGAACGTCCGGGTCTTTTAACGCCCCATACGGTCTGTGAGTCGTAGCTCAGCATCAAACCGTAAGGTACGCTCAGGCGGGCTCCATACGCTCCGTTGGCGCGATTGGCGATCCATGAGTAGGCTACGGGGGTTCGGCTGAAGTCGCCCGTACCGACCGCCCAGTGCGAGCGGTGGTTCTCTGCGTCGTCCAGCAGGGCGGTGGTCGAGAATATGTGTCGTCCGTGTGTCGTCTGGCGGACGCACTTGCGATCCAATCGTGTGGTGTGCATGTAGATCGAGGTCCCGTCGCTGACCAGCACGTCGGTCACCGCGCCAGCCATCGAGAATGCATCCGACCGGTCCGGATCAGTGAACGTTTTGTAGTCGGTGGCGTTCTGCGAGAAGCCTTTCCTGTTGATTTTGGTTTCAGCGGCGGCTTTTTCACTGTCGCGGACCCCTGGGTGGTCCGTGCTGATGATGGATTCATGCACTTTTTCGCCCGTGTCGGGTTTCAGCGCGACTATACGGACCCCGCCGTCCAGATACGACGATCGCCCGGCGGTTGCGTATGCTAAACCGTTGTCGATCAGCACGCTGCCGTGCACCGGCCAGACCGATTCGATCTGGTCCATGGCGATTGTGCGGAGGTCGCGGGGAGCAGCACGGAATCGCCACACCTCCCTCCCGTCAGTCGCCGCCAGGCAGTAAACCCAGCCATCGGCCGATCCGAACAGGATGAGCCCCTTGTGGATAGTTGGCGGTGAATCGACCCGTCCGCCAGCGGTGTATGACCATCGCTCTTCTCCGTTGTTGGCGTCCAGAGCGACAATGCGGTGGGAGTCCATCGACGCTGCGATCACCAGGCCGCCTGCGACCACGGGAGGCGTGATTCGCCCGCCGATTTCCGCTCGCCACACGTTCTTCATCGCTGCGGGCAGTTTGGCGGGGATCGATCCGCTGCGCAGCGGGTCGCCGCGATAGGTGGGCCATTGGGATGTGAGATTCCGAGTTTTAGATTCAGACTTCAAACCCGAGCCATACGCTGGGCCCTTTTGCAGTTGCGGCGGGGGGGTCGGAAGGGATCGCGTACGTTGCGGAGCGGTTGCCCAGAATCCTCGGAGTTTGGCTTCCATGAAGCAACCGCAGGCGTGCGACGGTGCGTAAATAAGACCGTTGGCGGGCATGATTCCGTACTGACACGTTCCGCGGATCCAGTTGTTGCGCGTGTGGTCTTCTCCTGTGATATCCAGAAACTCGATCCCGCGATATCCTGTGAGTATGAAGCGGGAGGTGGCCTTGTTTCGATAGCATCGATGGTGGTGGCCAGCGGTCCAGATGTCTTGTACGGCGGTGTTGGCTTTCTTGATCTTGCCCGTGCGGATATCGCGTCCTTCGAGGAAGTGCGGGCCCTGCCACACCAGTCCGTCGATGACGAACATCTCCGAGGGTGAGCGGCAGAGCCCGGGTCGCGCTGAGTTGGTCCAGAGGATCTTGCCATCGTCGGCGGAGAATGCCTGGAGGCGTCCGCTGTCGGCCAGAAGCACGACACCGTCGCTGACGGTCAGGGCGGCCAGTGACCAGCCGGTTCGACGCTGTGAGCCGGACTTTCCGCGCTTCTTTTTGTTCTTCTTGCTGTTCTTGGGGGTTGGCGCTGGCTTGGATGGGGGCGGACCTGAAGACCATACCTGTTTTCCACTTACCAGGTCCAGACAGACGGTGTTGCGGCCTGACTCGAAGAAAACTCGATTGTCCGCGGCCGCGAGAGTCAGGGGCATGAGGGCTCCAGTCTGTGCGTCGGACCATTTCCACAGCAGCTTGCCCGCCTTGGCGTCAATGGCGAAAATAGTTTTGGCGTTGGGGAATTTGAAACCGCTCCGCAGGGACGGGTCTATTCCCGCCTGCTCGGCCAGCGGGGCCCCGCTGACGACCAGCAGCACACCGTTGATGAGGATGATTTCCTCGGCTCCGGCGGTTTCTTTGTACGTGCGGATGATCTTCCCGGTAACCACGTCCACCGCTGAAACGCATGCGTTCATTTCCAGCGGCGCGTAAACGCACTTGGGCCCGACCACCAGCGTTCGGGGCAGTTGCACCGGACCTGATCTAAATCCGTGGGCCTGGTAAGCCCATGACGCCATGGGCTTGCTCCAAAGGCGCACGCCGTTGAATGCGTCGCGGGCCACGAGTGACCACTTGCCGACCACGGACATATTAGCCGACGGGCCGGAGTCCATTATGTAGAAGAGGCGCCCGTCGCGTGTGACTATCGAGGAGATGCTCGCCAGTTTGTGGTGATTTCGCGACCAGATGGGTGATGCGAGCCACTGCATGTGTCGGGGGGGAGCAACTATAGTGTCTTTGGACACCGGATTGCCCGACGGACTGTGCAGAAAGTGCGTCCACTCGTCGATCTCTTTGGGGCGGGGCTTGACTCTCGTGGTCCATTTGTCGCCTTGGCGGATCTTCATCACACCGCCCGGTCGAATCACTCGCATCGCCTCGGCTACGGGAATCACTCCGAGATCGTCGCTAACTATCAGATTCACCAGATTGTCGGAATATGTAAGCGAAT
>JASLNT010000044.1 GCA_030745875.1 Phycisphaerae bacterium | reverse complement strand
ATCCTCCACACGGCCTTCAGTTCGTTTGAATCCGCCAGGGACGCGGTGAACCTGGGGGCCTTTGCGTACGTGGAGAAGGGTGGGGACCCCAACGAACTGCTGAACCACGTGCACAGGGCGATGGAATCGCACCTCCACCGTTGCGCGCAAGACCTTGAAGACGCCGTTGCCGAACGTACGCGGGAGCTTCAGAGGGAGGTCGCCGACCGCAAGCGAGCGGAGAAGAGATTGGGGGAATCTGAGCAACGGAATCGCGCATGGATTGAGTATTCACCGGTTTGCACCAAGATAGTGGACCTTGATTTTAATTTGCAGTTCATGAGCCGTGCGGGCGTAGAAGGCCTTGGAATTGACAACATAACGCGTTTCTACGGAAAACCGTATCCCTTCGATTTCTACCCTGAGTCGTTCAGAAACACTATGACCAGGAACCTGGAGCGGACCCGGAAAACCGGTGAGATTATTACACAGGAAGCATCTGTGGCTGATGTCGATGGAAGCGAGTTGTGGTTTCATTCGACACTCGTACCAGTAAATAATGAAGCAGGCCAGATTGATTACATCATGGTCATATCCGTTGATACAACGGATCGCAAGCGGGTCGAAGAAACGTTGCGAAGAGAAGCTGAGTTGAGAAAGGCACTCCTCGATGATCTTCCTTGTGCTGCAATGATATTAAGAAAGGGAACAAGGGAAATTGTATTTTCAAATAAGAAAGCGAGGACAATGTTTGGCGCCGTTCCAGGAGAAATATGTTATGAGACATGTGCAGAAAGAGACGATCCTTGCCCGTGGTGCCTTGCCCCTGAGGTTTGGGCGACAAATGAATCCAGGAGATTCGAACCTGAATACAGGGGCAGGTTTTATGAAGGCATCTGGCTTCCATACGACGACGAGACATATATCCACTACATTTTCGACATCACCGATCGCAAGCATGCCGAGGAAGAATTGGCGAAACACCGCGATCATCTGGAGAAACTGGTCAAGGACCGGACGGCCGAGATCGAGGCCCAGCGAGAGCAGGTGCTCGAGGCCAGCCGGCTGAAGTCCGAGTTCCTGGCCACCATGAGCCACGAACTGCGGACGCCTCTGAACAGCATAATGGCCCTTTCACAATTGATGCTGTCCGCGGGGACGGGCGAAGATTTGGCCAAAGACGCAGAGTTCCTGAGTGTTATCGAACGCAATGGACGGAATCTCCTGAACCTGATCAACGACATCCTGGACCTGTCCACTATCGAGGCCGGGAAGATCAGAATATCTCCCGGAGAGTTTGCATTTAGCGAGATGGTGAACCGTGTATTGGCTATTGCACGCCCTATGGCCGAGGCCAAGGCCCTTCGGTTCGAAGTCGACCTCGCCGATATTCCGATCGTGTATTCCGACAGGGAGCGGATCAAGCAGATCCTGCTTAATCTGATCGGCAACGCCGTGAAGTTCACCGAGGCCGGGCAGATTGCGGTGACCGCGTCTGAATCCGGAGGCATGATCTCCATTGCTGTTGCAGATACCGGGATAGGCATCAGCCCCGATGTCCTGCCTCACGTCTTCGATAGCTTCAGGCAGGCAGATGGCTCCAACACGCGGAAGTATGAAGGGACGGGACTTGGCCTGGCCATCAGTCAACAACTGGCCGGACTGCTGGGCGGACAGATTACGGTGACCAGTGAACTCGGCAAGGGCAGTACGTTCACGGTGAGGCTTCCTGTACGGATGGCCGATGCTGGGCAAGCGGCGGGCGATGCCACCGGGGCTACAGATGCAGGCCCGGTCCGATCGGCTGCAGATCGGGCGCCTGAAACTAATAGTGGCGCTATCCTGGTTGTCGAGGACAACGCCGACAACCTCCTGGCGACCGTGGCGATTTTGGATAGTCTCGGATACGAATGTGTCACAGCCTTGAACGGTGGATTGGCGGTGGCCGCAGCAAAAACCCACGTCCCCGCGCTTGTCCTCATGGACATCCAATTACCCGTAATGGACGGTCTGGAGGCTGCGAGGCAAATCAAGGCGGATGCAATACTGAAGGACATCCCGATCGTGGCTCTGACGGCCAAGGCAATGAAGGGCGACCGCGAAGAGATTCTGGCTGCAGGCTGTGATGACTATCTTTCCAAACCGATCGATCCTGAATCGCTACGTCAAGTGCTCAGCAAGTGGTTGAACTGACACGAATAAGGAACAGATATTGTCTGCGCCTCATGTCCCACGGGCGAAACTGCAAACGTAAACAGTTTGGTTACAGCAACAGTTCCTCCAGAGTCGCAAGCCGGAACTCAAGCTACGGCGTCGAAGCTCCGCCAGAATGCTTCCCTAATCCAGAAACGAACAAGGTCCTGGGCGTTGGGCCCAGGACTTGTGTTCCGGGTTGCATAGCGGGGGGCGGAATTCGAACTCGCGACCCGGGGGTTATCACCTCGAAGCAGGCCCAAACAAAAACCAAACAAGCCCCCCATTTATCCTTGACCAACGACCCGCCTCCCGGTAGAATATTCCTTGCCATCAAGGACCGATGGCATCGGGGCCACGGACTCGCCCGGCAGACAACTGTAATCCTTGACACGCAGATGTGACACCACACCGCCCACCCCAAGGGCCTGTGCCAACGAAGTCCGCGGGGAGGCCTGACAATGACGGTTTATCCCCTGCCTCGGGGCCAAGTGTGCTGGTTCATACCACGACACAGCCACCAGGCCATCGCAATTCTGTCTTGTATGGTCCTACAATGGACTGGAGGCTGTTCGGGCACGGAGGCCCGGCCGGCCGGCCGGTGTGTCGGACCGTGCATGGGTGGGCCAGAAACATTCGTGAAGAAAACTTTTCGCCCCACCCGACAGCCGGAATCACCGGCAGGCAATCGGCTTGTGTTACACGGCGCCCCGCGACGACCGGACTCGCACGAGAATACCGCTTGCGACCGCCGCCCGAATCTGAGACTATCCTTTGGGCGGCTACAGGGACGCAGCCGCCGGATTTCGAGCCTACTCGCAAGCAGCAGGGAATGTCTGATGTTTCGGCCGCACTTCCCGCCAATGTCGTTCCCGCAGCAGCCCGGCCTTTTCGTATCGCAACAGGGGGGAGACCAATGAAGCACATCGCCCTGGTCGTTGAGGACGATCCCCAGTCACTCGATCTGATCGAAGATGTCCTGGTCGTACTGGGCCACAAGCATGACGTAGCCGCCACCTTGCTCGAGGCACGCAGACTGGTCGGGACCAACGAGTACTCGTATATCCTACTCGACATCGAATTCCCCGCCAGATCGCCCCGTGGCATACCGCGAATTCAGAATGCCGAAAGCTTCCTGGAGGATTTGGCCGCAGGCCAGGGCGAGGACGCCCCGCCAGTGATTATCATGAACGACCGCGCCGCAGGTGACCTGGACCTGACGGAGGATATGATGCGGCTGGCGATGTCATTGTGCAGGAAAGGCGCGATGGACCTGATCAAGAAGCCATTCCCCACCGCCGGCAGAACATTGGACCGGGTTATCAAGAAGGTGCTCGGCAAGACGCCGATTCGTATCCCCACGCGGCGCGGGGAGAGCCGGAAGGCGGCAAAGCCGCTATCTGGCGGTAGGGGGGATGCGTCGAATTTGCGCGTCGATGTCCCAAGTGTCCCCGAGACGCTGACCGTCACGGAAGCCGCTAAACTTCTGATGGCCGTTGTATCGGGCATCGACGTGAAAAAGGCTCGTGCCCGAATATCTAAAGCGGCGGACGCCGGCAAGTTCAAGACAAACGGTCAGAAGGGAAGGTCTCGGCGAATCGATCAGGACAGCTTCAACACCTGGCGATTCGAGCAGATGGAAAAAGACTTGGCCGCCGCGGATTGGTAGCCCCTTACCGGCAACACACGAATTAATTTTGCGCGGTGCGCACCGCGCAAACAGCCGAAAACAGCCGTAAACCGTGCAAAAGCAAAAAATGCTTGCAATTGCAAATCCTTGCTATTACAGTAAGTTAAACGTTTTAAGCTTCAGCCAGGGCGAACTTCCAAGCTGAATGTTGAGGGTTTGAATCCCTTCGCCCGCTTCCGAAAGAACCACCAGCAACCGCCGGTGGTTTTTTTCTGCGCCAACTGTTAATAAGACAAGGGATTCAAACCCTCGCGAATTGCCGCAGGCAAGACGCCCTGAGGGTTTGCCGCCGCAGGCGCCCGTCAACCGGAATCCCTTCGCCCGCTTTAAGAAAAAGCCGCCAGCAACCGCCGGTGGTTTCTTTCTGCGCCAACTGTTAATGAAACAGGCTCTAATCCCAAGAAGTTGGTGATTATCGAGCCTGGGTTAGACTCGACTTCCTTGCCGTATTCATGTTAGCCTCGGGCGCAAGCCCGTGGAACAATGCGTTGATGAACACCAGAGCCCTCGAAGAGGGCGATTCATGCGCCTGCGAGAATTCTTGCCAATGAATCGCCCTCTTCGAGGGCTCCGTATTGCGGGGGCACGATACCACGGGCTTGCGCCCGAGGCTAACATGAGAAAACCTGGGAATTAGAATCTGGCCTCAGGTGAAACCCACCAACTTTTCGGGACTAGAACCATAAAACAAGAGATTCAAACCCTCGCGAATTGCCTGATGGTTCTCGCAGGTATCGCCCCTCGGCCGTTCAGTCGCCTCAAAACGCACCTGATCGACTGGTGGGCAAGCATAGTCAAAATTCTAACGGAGAAACATCATGTCGTACTCATCTCCGCCGCCGCCTCAGCATCGCCAACCCGCCCAACGCCAGCATCCCCAGCGTCGCCGGTTCGGGCGTGAGGGCTATTCTTGTGGGAGTCTGCAGACCCGACGTGACAAGCTCTTCGATTTGCGAACCGTCCAGATTCGCGCAGGACAGTTTATCGTCGCCAAAATCCCCCCAGTACATCTTGTTGTTCGGAAGGTCCAGCGCCATTCCACGGACTAGATTCAGGCCATCGGTTATCAGCGGTTCGATATTCGAACCATCCAGATCCGCACGCATGATCCGCCGCTTGCCCGTGTCCAGCGATTTATCGTTGTAGTAGATCTTACCGTCGCGCACGTTCAACGCCAAACCGTACGGGCTGTACGTCGGCGAGATGATGGTCTCCAGGCCTGTTCCGTCCAGATTGCACCGGCGGATCCGATTGTTTGCGAAATCGTTCCAGTACATCCTCCCGCCCGCGATGTCCAGGGCAAGGTCGTCGGGCCAACTCGTCTGGACAACCACCTCAACGGCGCTGCCGTCGAGGTTGGCTTTGCGTATCAGGCCCGTATGCCCGTAGTCAGTGTGGTCCGCCCAGTACATCTTCCCCGCATGTAGATCCAGGGCCAGCCCCCTCAACGTCACGTCTTCGTCGGTGATCGGTTGGACATGCAGAAGCTCCTCGGGCGACGAGCCATCCAGATTCGCGCGATAAATCATGTCGGTTCCGCTATCGGCCCAGTAGACCTTCTCGCCAAGCATGTCCAGGGCGAGGCCGTGGGGCGTCTGCAGCCCGCTGACTATGACTTCGACATCGCCGCCGTCAAGATTTGCGCGGGCGATGTGTTTCTTGTCTCTTCCGGAATCGGTCCAGTAGATCTTGTCCTGCGCCGTCGCGAACGATTCGAACAACGCCGCCGCCATAAGCAACACAACCCACTTTGCCTGCATCGCAGTTCTCCTGTTCCTGATATCCTCGCATTACCACGGACAGACCGAGTCACGCCGCGGATACAATCCGAACCCGATGAACCTGAAAGACCGCATCCTCCGGCGGGAGGTTCAGTCCACGTAAAGGGTTCTTCCATCGCGGGAACTTGGCCGGTGGCGGCCTTGAGGTGGTGCGAGTGAGCGAGAACGACCATGCCTCAGTTGTGATCAGCTCTGCCGCTCCCAAATCGTAGCAGACTGGAGCTCACGATATGATACCATGCTTTATGGCTCTGACAAGGGAGAATATCAGAACACTGTGTCGTTTTCGCCAGGAACAATGCGCCCGGCGCCAGCGACCGTGACGGTTATCCTCACGGGAGGGGTTTGTCCGTAAGTCTCACATTTTCTTTTTGTTGTGGACGAAACGAATCTCTATAAAGAAGGACATGGGATTGTCAGAAACGGGCGCATCGGCACAACTGGCCGATGAAATGACTCCAAAAGTACAAGGAAACCCTGCGCCCACGACCGTGACGCATAATCAGTGGTTGTGTGAATGAAAATGAAACGCATGAGACTCTTCGTTGTATTCTTAGGAGCCCTGCTGTTCGTGTCATGCGCAAAGCGGGATACGGAAAGTAAGGTGGTTAACATGGAGCTTTCTAACTTCACTCTGTCGGTTAAGACGATTCGTGGTGAGGCGAACGGTAAGCCTTTCGAGACGGAGATCAAAACGTACAGCAGCAAGCTGAGTGTATGGGGCAGAACAGTCGATATCTCATTTGATCCAAACGATCTCAACTCTGATCTTGACGGCTTTGTCACACGTCTGTCCAGGCAGGCGCAGTGGATCATTATCAGCCGAGCACAAATAGAAGACAATATCATTGCCGAGCTTCTCGAATTGAAGAACTCGACTTGGCTGGAGGAAGGTCAGAAACCCGTGACCCGAGCACAGTTCCTGAAAGCAATTGTACTTACGGGTATAACTTTCTATTCAGATGACAGTTTCGAAATGTACTTTGCGGACGGAAATCTGTTCTGGGGACATACGATTCTGGTCTCGGGTTCTAAAGATAAGGGTATCGATAGTGTGGCTATCGCAGGCTGACAAACAATCACACAACAAGGCGCTCCAGCGGACGCGAAAAGACAGCGCCGCTGAGCTTAAACGTTGGGACAGGCGCCAAGATGCGAAGAGTTACCCCCAAGTCGTCTCCACCGCTTACGTACGATACCGCCTCCGCTGCGATTGCTGGGGCAATGCAGATCTCCCGCGAGAGCGGGATTGACGAATATACGGCGAAGTTGGCGGATAAGCGCCTTCTGACCGGGTCGTGGTCGGACCAGGATGTGGCTCTCCACTTTGAGGAGGATATCGTATTCCACATACTGCTTCCAGAACCCACCAAGCTCAGGTGGTGTGTCGATACGGGTTTCCCTGACGGAGCGCCCACAGATCAGCACGCGGCTACTGAACCGATCGAGATGGATTGGGGCACGTCCGTAAACGGAGATTACATCGGCATCGGGCAGTTCGATCCACATGCGATTATCCAGGCGAGAGTTGGCGCCCAACTGAGGATGCTCTTCTACAACGGATTGGAAGTGTTCGTCTATTTCAAGGGCTTTCCGTACCTGTCGTTTGCCGGGTATGTGTCCTGCGTGGAAACGGATCGCCCATTCATCTATGTATACGAGGAGCAGGTCTGGTGGGACGAAGGAACGCACCGTACTACTGAACGATAGAGCCCTAACCAGCGTGTGCAATCCCGATGTACATCGGGACCAGCGGCGCCGATGACACGAAACGTTATCAGAGAGAATGAATAGTGGTCAAGGGGTTACTCGGGGCCTTTGCTCTCGACGATAGACGCGCGCCAGAGTCCCGCGGCAATGCCGTCAACGGTCGTTCCGGCGGTCCGCCCTTGCAAAGCTTGTGTTGCGTCACCCTCGCTTCTTGGCCAGCGGTGCTCTGGCCAGGGCGGCTAGACGGTAGAGGTACGGTTTGAGCCACATGGGGCGGAAGGTGCTTGCTTTCTTCAGATAGGTCGCCGCCTGGCGAAGCCGGCCTTCGGCAAGGAGGTTCTTGCCCGTGTGGTAGTGGACTTTGGCTAGACGCTTCATGGCTGTGGGGCGGTCGACGATGTCGGAACCGCCTTTTTCGAAGTAGAATTCCTCGAGCATGCGTGACTTTATCATGCCCCCCTGGCTTCGTCGCGAGCGGGTGAGGCTGGTTTCGCTCCATCGTCTCAAAGCCAGCGGTTCGTCGATCAATCCGAACGCAAACTTCATTGACACTCGCAGCCAGAAGTCGTGTCCGACGCAGACTGGCAGGGCTTCGTTGAAACCTCCGCAGGTTTCGATAACGCGCTTGTGGAAAACGGAGGCGGGATCGTGGACGAATATGCTCTGGAAGAGCGCCTTTGCAAGCCAGCCGGATTTACAGGGCTTGGAGTGACCTTGCATAGGCGTGCCGTCCATGCGTATCGGAGCCATCGGGGTATACACTATGCTCAGGTCCGGATTGGCGTCGAGGAACGCCATGCAACGGGCGAGTTTCTCGGGAAGCCACAGGTCGTCGGAGTCCAGCAAGGCGATCCACTGGCCGGTGGATTTGGCGATGGCGGCGTTTCGGGCGGCGGCTAGTCCGCGGTGTTCCACACGCATCGTTTGCAGTTCCGGCCAGTCGCGCCCGAGTTGCTGAATGACCTCCCACGTTCCGTCGGTCGACCCGTCGTCGACGACGATCGTCTCAAAGTCTCGATAGGTCTGTTCGCGCACGGAAGCTACGGCCTCGGCAACGAGGTCTTCGCAGTTGTACGCCGGAATGATCACGCTGACGTTCGGCATGCAGGAGTGCGCCATTGACGTCCCGTCCATGTGTCGCAGGACCGTCTGAGCCTTGCGAAACTCCACTGTCCCACGGGCGGGACAGCCGTGAGACCCGCCGGCCGGACGCCCGCGGGGCGCTGATTCTACCGGCGGGAGTTGTCGCCCGCAAGCCGAATCGGTAGAATGCCTGTCATGTGTGGTATTGCGGGAATTATTGATCCGCGCGGCGGTGTGGAGACCGGGACGATCGTGCGCATGCGGGATACGCTGGAGCATCGCGGTCCGGATGATGCGGGAGCGTGGATATGCCCGACCGGTCAGGCCGGGCTCGGGCACCGACGCCTGAGCATTCTCGACCTGAGCCCGCGCGGCCACCAGCCGATGCTCGACAGAGAGCAAACCGTCGCCATCGTCTACAATGGCGAGGTGTACAACTTCCGCGAGATTCGCAAGGACCTGAAAAGCGCGGGATTCGCCTTCCACAGCGACACGGACACCGAGGTCATCCTGAATGCGTACCTCGCGTGGGGTATTGACTGCGTGGACCGCCTGGAGGGCATGTTCGCTTTCGCTGTGTACGACACGCGGACCCGCACGTGCCATCTCGTTCGCGATCGCCTTGGCGTCAAGCCGCTCTTTTACGCGTGTGTCGACGGGCGGCTTGTTTTCGGCAGCGAGATCCGCGCCGTGCTGGCCAGCGAGTGCGTGCGGCGCGACTTGTCTCCGGAGGCGGCGTGGGATTACTTCTCCACCGGATACGTTCCGACCCCCGCTACGATTTACCAGGACATCGCCAAGCTCCCGCCGGCCCACGTTCTGACGTTCTCCGGCGGCCGGATGGAGTTGAATCGCTACTGGGACGTGAGTTTCGAACACCTCGACGACGATCCCGCGACGGCCGAACGAAGGCTGCTCGAGCACATTGACAGCTCGGTGGCTGATTACCTCGTCGCCGACGTGCCGACCGGCGCCTTCCTCAGCGGAGGGGTTGACTCCAGCGTGATCACGCAGCGGGCGGCGGCGGTTTTCGCCAATCATGGCGCGCCGGGGCGCCGCCTGGGCGGGACGGACCTGCACACGTTTTCAATCGGCTTCGACGTGGAGAAGCACAGCGAACTCGACGCGGCCAACGCTTCGGCGGCGCAATTCGGTACGGTTCACACGCCGCAGATCGTCACGCGTGAGATGGCTCACGAGGCGATGGACACCGTGGTGGACCTGTTCGACGAACCGTTCGCCGCCAGCAGCACAATTCCGATGCTGTTTGTCTCGCGGCTGGCCAGGAGGCGGGTGACGGTGGCGTTGTGCGGTGAGGGCGGTGACGAGGCGTTCGGGGGGTACAGTTGGTATCGCACCTGGCTGGACCTGCAGAAACCGAGCTTCTGGAAGACCGCAATTGGGCGCGGCGTGCGGATAGCCCTGGAAAAAATCACCCGCCACCGCAAGAAGAAGTGGCGCCTGCATGCGATGGAGTCGGTGGATCAGTACGCCCAACTGATGGGTGCGATGACCGGTCCGACCAAGCGTCGCATCTTCTCGCCGGACATGTCCCGCCAGCTTGCCGACCGCGACAATGCGGGGTACTTCCGCAAATACTGGCGCGACGACCTTCCGCCGATGGCGCGAATGCAGTATCTCGACCTGTGCACGTTCCTGCCCGACCTGAACCTCACGCGCGCCGACCGTACGAGCATGCACGTGTCTCTGGAGCTTCGCGTGCCCTTTCTGAATCACCGTTTGATAGAGTACGCTTGCGGTCTCGGCCAGGACGTGCGGAACCCTGACAACAGGCTCAAGGGCCTGTTCAAGCACGCGGTCCGCGACCGTCTGCCCCAGGCCATTCGTCAGCGCAAGAAGAAGGGCTTCTCCGCTCCGGTCAAGCAGTGGTTCACGCCGGCGGATCTGGTCAAGCTGATATCCGATGTTCGCGCCGAGCACCCGGACCTTGCGGCGGCTTGGCTGCATCCGAGCCTGGAGCGGAACGCCCGCACGATTACCGGTACGCGCGGATATAAGCTCTGGATCTTCCTTAAATGGTTGCGGAAAAACGCGTAGGCGGGGCATGAGTCGGCTGGGCGTCAGTCATGTCGATGCGCCCTTGACGCCCCGCAGCGCAACCGACCGGAGCGAGACGGGAAGAAGCTTGCAAGCGTTCGGAGACTACCTTAGGATTGCTTTGAAGGCACACGGTTGTCGTGCGCGCAGCGCCATCCGGGAAATCCCGGACCAAAAGGATATCAGGAAAGTTCCGACATGAGAATTTGTCTCGTCAGTTCGCCGCGATACAATTGCAAACCTACGCACAAGTCGCTGCCGCCTCTGGGGCTGGCGACGCTGGGCGCTGTGGCGCTTCAGGCGGGTCACGAGGTCGTCGGCGTGGAGGGTGTCTTTGTCGGACATCCCAGGAAGATCGCCGCCGAAGTGGCGGCCTCCAATCCGGAAGTTGTGGGCACGAACACCGTTACGCAGGACCGTCTTGCCAGCATCGCCACGATACGAGAGATCCGAAAGGCTTGCCCCGACGCGCTGATCGTTGTTGGAGGAGCGCACTATTCATGTTCGGCGCAAGACGCCCTGGAAAGCGTGCCCGAGATCGATGTGGTGGTCTGCGGCGAGGGCGAGCAGACGTTCCTGGAATTGCTGGAGGCCGGAGGCGACCCGAAGGCTCTCTCGGGCATCGCCGGACTGGCGTATCGCGACGGGAGCGGGCAGTTCTGCATGACGGAAAAACGCGATCCGATCATGGACATCACCACGCTTCCGCGACCTGCGTGGGAGCTGTTCAGCCCGCAAGCCTACTCCGCCAAGGCCAGCCAACTGGCCAAAGGACGCAACGGAGCGATGGTTGTCGCAGGCGTCATGACCTCCCGCGGTTGCCCGCAACGTTGCGTGTTCTGCGCCAACGCGAATCCTACTCGCGTGCGATATATCGAGCCCACCGCCGCGGTGGACCAGATTGAATGGTTGCGGGAGACGCTGGGCGTGTCCAATCTCGACATACTCGACGACGATTTCCTGACCAGCGACAACCACGCGGCCGCGGTCTGCGAAGAGATGCTCCGCAGGAACGTCAAGGTAGACTGGTGGTGCGGCGCGCGGGCCAAGAATTTGAATCCGGACGTTCTGAAACTCATGCGGCGCGCCGGATGCCGGAGCATCGCCTTTGGCGTGGAAACCGGAACGGACGAAGTGCTCCGCGCGATTCGCAAGGGCACGACCACCGATGATTATCGAAAGGCCATGCACGTTGCGGCGGACAGTGGAATCGAACAGGTCGGGCTTTGTCTGATTATCGGACTGCCCGGTGAAACGCTGGACACCATAGACCGATCGCTGCAATTCCTCGACGAACTCAGAGACATCCTCGGGCCCGCGTGGATTCGCGAATCGGCGATCGGGCAGTTGCCCCTGGTCTATCCGGGCACGGGCCTGGAGTCGATGAGTTATGAAGAGGGCTACCTCCCGAAGGACTTCTCGTGGAACTCGCCCTACCTTGAACCGCAACGCGCCTTGCCGCTGATCAATCATCGCTACAAGACCGTACCGCATTATCAGTCGCCCAGCCTCCCGCTGGAAAGCATCTGCCGGCATCTTGGGAAACATCACTGGGACAGGCTAACCCACGGGCGCCGCAGGCGGTACCGCAGGCAACCCCTGCGCAAATTGCTGACCAAGATAGGCCTGGCGTAGGGATGCTGGCGAGGGACAAGTGAGAGTTTTCGAGTGCGGCCCGGCCTCAGGCGGATTCATCTTCTTTCACCCGAAACGCCATGCAGAGCGTTTCGGAGAATCTGGGGCGGACCAGACACAGCAGTGAAGTAAGCCATATCCACGGACGCCACCAGAGACGTTTGATGAGCGTTCGCGTTCGTCGCCAACCGCGCCTGAGCGCGCCGCCGGTGGGCGTAATCGAAGGCCAAATGCGATAGTAGTAGCGCGTGTCGTCGGCGTACGATTCATCGGCGACTTCAAAACCGTGGCGGGCGGCCAGTTGGCGGAGGACCTTCTGCGTGAACCAGCAGGTGTGTTCGCCGTTGGCAAGGTCGCGCCCGCCGGTCAGCAGCCGAAGCATACGCATGGGGTTCAGCGGGTTGGGCGTAGCAACCAGAAGCAGCCCGCCGTCGGCCAGGTGGGCCCGGACACGCTCAAAGAACAAGCCTAGATTGGACAGGTGTTCGATAATGTCGCCCGCGACGACCACGTCGAACGTCTGGTCGAGGTCCATTGTCTCGACGTTGGCGCAGACCACTTCATAGCCCCGCCGCTCGAGTTCGGCGACGGCGTCGGGCAGGATATCCACCCCGACCACGCGGGAGGCGCGCTCGACGAGAAACCCGTGCAGCCATGGCGGGTCGCTGATGTCCAACTCGTGACATACGCAACCGAGGTCCAGAACTTCGGCGTTCGCGACGTACCCGGCGATCCAGTTGAGTTTGCTGCGATAAAGCATCGTCGCGGGATGATACCACGTTCGACGACACACGCCAAGCGTCAATGACCGCACGCGCCTCGGCCGCCCGGCCGCGGGCGGGAGATTCCGATTCCGCCAATATCGGGCAAATAAGATCCAGGAGCGGGATTCTGTTTCACTAACGAATCGCACCGGATACAATGGTGCAAACGCCTTCGATGATCCCGGGGAGGCGGGGGGACGCCGACCACGACACCCATCGAACAGGCCGAAGATCAAAGGACCAAACCATGGAAAACGCATTCTCAGTCAAACAAATTCAAGCCGGATACTGCATGTCGTACATACTGGAATCCGACAAGCAGGCGGTCATAATTGATCCGCACATAACGAAGGTCCAGGCCTACCGCGATCACATAAAGGCCGAAAACCTGACGCTCAAGGCGGTTATAGATACTCACACGCACGCCGATCACCTGTCTTCGGCGGGTATTGTCTCAAGCGAGTACGGCTGTCCGGTGTTCATGTCCGCCAACGCGGTCTCTTCAATGGGCATTCGCAAGGTGTCTGCGGGCGACACGATCAGTTTCGGTCAAGCTGCTCTGGCAGTGACTCCCGCGCCGGGGCACACCGACGACAGCATCGCCCTGACCGGCGGCGGGGCGGTCTTTACCGGGGACGTTCTGCTGATAGGGGCTGTCGGGCGGACGGATTTTCAGAACGGGTCGCCCGAGGACATGTTCGACACGCTGGCCAGGCTCAAGGAGCTTCCCGACGAGACGGCGGTCTATCCGGCTCACGATTACAACGACCAGACCAGCTCGACCATAGGCCGCCAGAAGGAGAACAATCCCTACATGATCGAGACCGACCGCGACGCATTCTGCGCTAACGCAAGGTCCAAAACTCTCGACAAACCGTTCAACATGGACGCCATCATCCGGGCCAATCGCGAAGGTTCGGCCCGTGAAATCGAGCACATCTCCGTCAGTGAGGCCAGGCGAAGGCTCGATTCGCCTGACGAGTCCTGGACAATCCTCGACGTCCGTCGCCCCGAAGAATACCAGGCCCTGCGCATCGAACAATCGCAGAACATTCCGCTCGATTCGCTCTCCAGCCGCCTGAATGAGGTCGTAGGTTCAGATCAACAGTTGATCCTCTCGTGCCTGTCGGGCGCGAGGGCTTCGATGGCGGCGGGGATTCTGGCTGCGGCGGGCGCCGGCCGCGTAACCGTCATGACCGGTGCGATAAAGGCCTGGATAAAGGAGAATGCTCCCGTCATCCGCGAGAAAGTCCCGGTCTCATTGGAGCGCCAGGTGCGCGCCATAGCCGGATCCCTCGTGTTGCTGGGCAGCCTGTTGGGGCTTCTGGTAAGCGCCTGGTTCTTTGCGATACCGATTTTCGTGGGATCGGGGCTGCTGTTCGCCGGAGTGTCCAACACGTGCATGATGGGAATGCTATTGATGAAAGTCCCTTACAATCGCAAGGCCCTGCAGCGCAACGCCCCGGTTGGCGGAACGTGTTCTCTTGACGGCGGCGGCGGGGGGAGATGCGCAATGTGAGATTGCATCGGGGTCTGGACGAACACAGATGACCACCGGGACGTGGTCAACGATGCGGCGCAATGTGCCGGGGCGGCGCCTTACGAAGCGGGCTCGGGTGTCCCATTCCCCACAGATCGACGCACATCCCGATTCCTCAATGTCGCAGCGGGTGTTCAGGGAGCGGGAGTGTCCTGCGGCGCGCTTTGGCGCGCGGAACGGGCTTGTCGATGCGCAAAAAATGCGGAATTCCTTGTTGGATAAGGAGCTGTTGCGTTTTTTGCCTCAATGTTTTTGCCCGCGCATGCCGATCACAGCAAAAGGTTGCCAAAGCGTTGTCGCGGTAACAAATTGAGAATTTGCTTGTCTGCGAGAAGTCTTTACGCTATTATGACTTGTGGATAGATGCCTGGATGGGCGGCATCACACTTTATATATACAGCAGTCAACGATTGGCCATGTGACGTTTTGATACTGTTTTCCTAAGGATTGCTCATGCATACGGTAACGAAGAAAGAAATGGTGGATCGGATTGCCGACCAGACCAAAAGCAAAAGGGTCGTGGTCAAGCAGATCGTGCAATGCTTCCTGGACGAGATTATCGCCGAACTCGGACAGGGCAACCGATTGGAATTCCGTGACTTCGGTGTATTTGAGACGAAGATGCGGGCAGCCAGGACGGCTCAGAACCCCAAGACGCTTGAACGCGTGCACGTTCCACCCAAACGCACGGTTAAGTTCAAGGTCGGGCGACTGATGAAAATCGAGTTGCAGAAGGGCATGGACGCGGCCTCTGCGCCAGTGGAAGCGGCCGCTCCGGCCGCGGCGCCGAGCGAGTTTACTCCTCCCGCGCCCGAGACGCCTCCTGCGCCCGAGACTCCGTCCGAGCCAAGCTACTGATCCCGGCAGGTCCGATTCCGGATCATAATTAGTCCGCTGGATTGCGTTCAGAGCCAAGGGGGAGGTTCCGATACGCGTCAGTTCAGTGTGACCCCGTACAAAACGACAGACCCCAGCCCGCCGCGGCCCGCGCCGCGGCGGTTTCATTATTACCGCGCCAAAACTGCCGGAACCTCTGGCAAACAGACCGCCATGTGAGGCATAATACGCTCATCGTCGCCCGCCGGTCGCCCAGGTCGACGAACAGGCGCCGAGCCCGAGCCTCGCTCATACGCAGCACCTTGAATGACGACCAGCGTTAGGACCCGCCTTGGAAAGCCTTGGACAGTATATCCGAACTGAAGTGCTCGAAGATATTTTGAGCGAGTTCCGCCGCGCAGCCAATGTGTCGGTGAGCGTTTTCGACTGCGATGACGATCCGCTGGCCGGCGCGTCGTCCCCGGAGGGGGCTGATGACGACGGCGTGTCGGCGGAATCGAGGATTACGATAGACGGCGATGCGTTCGGTCGCGTAGTTGTCCGCCCAGCCGGCCCGGACGCACTCAGCGACCGGTCCGCCAAAGGTTTTGCGGACCTGCTGGCGGGCGTTCTGTCTCGCCTGGCGGGCAAGCAGAGGGAGCTCCGCAAGCGTATCGGGCAACTGGCCGCCCTGTACAGCCTGACCGCCGAGTTCACCGGTCGCCGCGAACTGCAGAGTGTCCTGGACCTTGTCACGCAAACCGTTGTCAAGACCATGAACGCCAAGGCCTCGACCATTCGATTGCTCAGTAGAGATCGCAATGAGTTGTTGGTGCAGTCGGCGGCGAATCTGTCTCCGGAATACCTGGACAAGGGCCCGATACTTGTCGGCGAGAGCCTGATTGATTCGGCGGTGCTGGACAATCTCAACGCGGTCGCCATAGAGGACCTGCGCGTCGACCCGCGCGTGCTCTATCCCGCAGAAGCCAAACGCGAAGGTCTGGTCAGCGCATTTTGCGTTCCGATGATCTACAAGGGCCGCGCCGAAGGCGTTTTGCGGGTCTACATGGGCGATGTCCATGAATTTGACTGGTTCGAACGCTCGCTGGCCGCGAC
Organism: Phycisphaerae bacterium; assembly: GCA_030745875.1. Classification (GTDB taxonomy): domain Bacteria; phylum Planctomycetota; class Phycisphaerae; order SM23-33; family SM23-33; genus BS750m-G57. Next base: position 1,627 of record JASLNT010000044.1, on the reverse strand, counting down.
GATCGCCTCCGAAGCGGCCGCTGCGATTGTGAACTCGCGACTCTACGGAGAGGCCATTCGCGGAGCCAGAATGCAACGCGAACTTCGCCTCGCCGGGGCCGTACAACGCAGGATGATACCCTCCAAAGCTCCCGATATTCCCGAACTGGACATCGGAATGGTCTACGTTCCGTGCTTCGAGCTGGCGGGCGACTTTTTCGATTTCATTCCCCTGGGCGAGAATAATCTGGGTATCGCTGTTTGCGACGTTGTGGGCAAGGGCGTTCGTGCGTCGCTGCTGATGGCGTCGATCCGGGCCTCGCTGCGGGCTCATGCGTCCTACGTGTACGAGCTTTCCGACGTGATCGCCCACGTTAACCGCGATCTTTGCACCGAGACCGCCGCCAGCGATTTTGCAACGTTGTTCTACGGCGTGCTCGACACGCAGTCGGGTGTGTTCACATACGTGAACGCCGGCCACATGCCCGCGCTGCTGGTGCGTGACGGCGAGTGTGTGGAGCTGGACACGAGCGGCGGGATCATTGGTTTGGACGAGGATTCGCAGTGGCGGCACAGGTCGGTCCGGCTCGAGCGCGGCCAGACGTTGATGTTCTACTCCGACGGGCTGAGCGATGCGATGAATTTCCAGGACGAATCGTTCGGTCGGAAACGCATCGTAAGCGGTTTGCTCAACGCAGTGAACGAACACGAGGACGCCGAGACGATCACCGCCCACGTTCTGTGGGAGATGCGCCGATTCGCGGGCCTCCAGAAACGGTTTGACGACCTGACAATAGTAACGGTCAAACGTCGCTGAAGCCCGCTCCTGTCGCGCGTCGCGCGGGGAATTGGTTGGGTGCTGATCCCAATATCCTCAAGCTTGTATGAGGTGGAATCACCTGCTCCCCTGACAAAGCAATTATCGCTGGAATAGATGGGGGATAACAAACCCTGATCCGTTATTATATATCTTAGGTTCTGATCCCAATGACGCCGGGAGTATGGGAGAAATGACATGGCGATACGAACCAGAGGTTTTACGCTGCGCGATTTGCTTGTAGTGTTGGCGATTGTGAGCACTCTTGCAATTCTTGTTACCGTTATGACTCCACCGCCCACATCACTCTGCTTAGACGCGGTTAAGCGGGCGGAGTGCATGGCCAATCTCAATTATATCGGCAAGGCCTTCACCATGTACGCAGATGAGGAAAACGGCAGGTTTCCGCTTCTATGGTCCACAGGGCGCCCCGAGGCGGATATCGCCAATAGCGACTCAGCCCGGACGATCGAACAGTTGAGGGCGAATCTGGATGGCAGGGAGGCGGCTATGCAGAACGTTTGGCTTCTCATCGACAAGGGACTTATCATCGAAGACGCTTTCCAATGCCCTTCCGACAAGGACTATCGTCCGCGCCGTTTTACTCAGCCGGGCGAGAGTATTGCCGTCAGAATGGCCAACAGAGTGGGGTGGCGATCGTCAGAAAATTTTTCATACGGTCTGCACTTCCCCTACAAGAGCACAACGGTCGATGGCCGGACGGTCGACAATCCAGCGTATCTCGGGCCGCAGATGAAACGTTCGTTCGTCATAATGGCCGACAAGAACCCATCGCAGAACAACGAGCCCGCCACAGGTGTCGGGCCCGAC
>JASLNT010000043.1 GCA_030745875.1 Phycisphaerae bacterium | reverse complement strand
GGCTACATTTTCAGCCGACGTTGTTGAAACCGAGAATGCAGGAAGAGTGTTAAGGTCCTTACCCTCCAGTTGCGCCGCTATCACCCCCATCGCGTCTCGGACCGCCACGAAGTCTATCACTACGCCCATTTCGTTATCCAGGCGCGCCGAGCGGAAGGTGGCGGTAGTCTCCCATGAGTGTTCGTGCGATTCTTCCATCCCCCCGCACGCCAGCGGAAGGGCGTGGGCCGCCCGGAAAGTCACGCGGACGCTAACTTCATACATACTCATAGGTTCACTTTATCCGCGAGCGAAGGCTGTCGAGGATGTTCATGTAGTTTATGTAGGCCTCGTAGGGCGATTCGTAGGGGTTGAAGTACCTGTGTACGTCGCCGTCGTCGAACCACTTGGTGCACATGTAATAAAAGTGATCGGACGACTGCAGCAGGCGCCATTGGTGGATCAGCTCTTCATCGCCGCTGGACAGGACTTCGGCGGCCATTCCGTTGATGTCGTGAAGGGCGTTGGCCTGCATGCTGTTGCCCAACCAGGCGGAGATGTCGCGTTCGGTGTCCGCCCACGAGATCATGTGGGGAACGTCCATCTCGCCAGCCGACGGATATTGCGCCACCGCCTCGGAAATCGTCAGAAAATCGTTGTCGCCCGCGTCGAGAATCGCCTCGGGCAGGGCGTCAAGGAAATCGAATATGCCCGTGGATTTCCACTGGTGCTCTCCGAATGTCTCGTAGTCCATGAACAGGTTGCACACATACCCGTTTCCGTTTATGCGATTGACCCACTTTGCGAACTTCTCAGCCGTCAGCGGCCACTCCGACCATGTCTGGTTCGAGAAGCGAAATGCGATATCATCGCTGAGGCGGTAGTTCTTCAGCAGGATGTGGAGGTCGTCGCAGTTCGGCGGGTGGTACAGGAAGTTCGGGCTGCGGTACCCCAGGATATGGTCGGCGCCCTCGGTGAGCACCGTCTCGTAACCGAGATCCCTGATGACTCGGGCTACGTCGTTATTGTATGTCAACTCCGTGTTGCGGAAGACCTTGGGCTCTTGCCCGAAGAGTTCGGAAATAGCGCGGCGATGCCTTTGGGTCTGGGCGACGAATTCCTCGCGGTTGTACAGGAAAACCAGACTGTGGTAATACGTCTCACTGATGAACTCAACGCATCCGGTCTTCGCCAGCGCCTGGAAACTCTCCAGAACGTCAGGGCGCCATTTCTGGAATTGCTCTATCACCGTTCCGGTCAGCGAGAAGCTCACGCGAAACTTCCCGTCGAACTTCTCGATCAGTTCGAGCAGCGCTTTGTTGGTCGGGAGGTAGCATTTGTCGGAGACCTTGGAGCATATCTCCCGGTTGTGGGTGTTGTCGAAGTAGCTGCTGTCGGTGTCGAAAACAGTGTACCGACGCAGGCGAAATGGTTGGTGGACCTGAAAGTAAAAGACTACTGATGCCATATGCGGATTCCGCCGCCCGCTCCTACGGGCCAATTAACCGGATGACGAGGACCTGCATTCCGGTCAGGTTCGGATGCGGACCGGCCGCAAACCTTCTACTACTGTAGCACCATCAAGCTCCGGACGCCATCTGCTGATAAATATCGCTCAATTCCCTGGCGCTGTCCAACCACGAGAGCTTCTGTACTTCGATCTGCCCGTGTTTCCGCAACGTGCGCTGCAGCGGGTCGTGGCGGAGGACGGCGAGAATCTTGTTGGCCATATCGTCGGTGTCCCAGAAATCGACCTTAAGGGCGTGAGTGAGTATCTCCGAAACGCCCGACTGCTTGGAGATTATCACCGGTACGTCATGCGAGATCGCCTCAAGCGGGGCGATTCCGAACGGTTCGGAGACGCTGGGCATCACGTAGAGATCCGCCATTTTGAAGACCCGCGCAACGTCGTCGCCACGGAGGAAGCCCGTAAACGTCACGTATCGCCCGATGTTCATGTCCGCCGCCAGCTTGACGCAACGGTCGATCATGTCCCCGCCGCCGGCGATGATAAAGCGAACATTCTTGAACCGCCCGATAACCTTGCTGGCCGCTTCGAGGAAGTACTCCGGACCTTTCTGCATGGTAAGACGCCCGAGGAACAGCACGATCTTCTCGTCCTGCTTGATCGGCTCTGGAACGTTCGAAACGTTGTTGTTTGCGGCGACCACAGCGTTGTAGACCACGCTTATCTTGCTCGCGTCGACTCCGTATCGAGACGTCGCAATCCCGCGCGTCAGATAGCTCACACATACAACGTGTCCAGCGGCGTGCATTCCGGTTCGCTCGATCTCGTAGATGTGTTGGTTAATGTTCTCGCCTGCGCGGTCGAATTCCGTGCTGTGAACGTGTACGACAAGCGGTTTTCCGGTTGCGGCGGCGACGGCTTGCCCGGCGGAGAAGGTCATCCAGTCGTGAGCGTGAATAACGTCGAATTCCTCGTGCGCCGCCAATTCGAGGGCTAATCTGGCGTATTTCTGAACTTCGGTCATCAGGTCGCCGGCGTAGTGCTCGCCCGCGCTGGCGATCGCGTCGTCCTGCGGGTTCGATTCGCCCGCGTCCAGGCCCTCGATGGGTATGGGCGTTGGGGCGGTTGGGTCCAGGTTCCCCGATACCCGGGCTGCGTCGGCGAGAGAGCGTATCGGGTCCTGACCGGTGGGGTCAGGCTCACGATAGGGCTGGAGACGCGCCGAGACCTGCCGCAGCTCAATATGTTCGGAAACACGCTCCTGACTAGCGGGTTGGGGCTTCGGATCGGGACTCTGCGGGACTTGCGGAACTTGCGGCGCCGGGGCGTCCGCCGCCGAGCGGTTCAGCAACGGCAGGGTCGCCGGGCTCTGCAGCGTGACGTGGCTGGGGGCGTCAACGGGCACCGCGGTCGGAACCACGAAAACCACGTCCACACCGAGCTCGTCCAGGCCCTTGGTCAGGCCATGACAAGCGGTCCCGAGTCCGCCGCTGATGTGCGGTGGAAATTCCCAACCAAGCATAAAGACTTTCATCACATTGCCCCAAAGTCGTCCGAACACGCCCGAAAAGGCGCCGTAACGCTGGTATATAACAAGCAAACGACGGTTCAAAAGGCATTATATGCATTCGGGGTCAATCATCAAGTCCGGCTGGCGAAATGCCCTGCATTTGAGCGAATCAGGCGGCCGGAAACGGCTTGGACATTTAGCGTTTCAGGCGGTAAGAGCAACTATTTGCAGCGAATCACCCGAGTTTTCGGAGAACTCGCTGAATCGCATCGTATTCGTTGCGCATCTCTTCGAGTTGCTGGCGGTGGCGCTCTATGACGTCTTCGGGCATTTGCGCCAGGAAGTCGTCGTCGTTAAGGCGTTCGCTCAGGACCGATATCTGCTCGCCGAGCAAGTCCAGACGCTGTCGGAGCAGCTCCAGGCGGGCGTTTTTGCTGGCTGGCGGGTTCAGAACGGTCTCAAGGACTTCGTCAGCGACGTATATCGGCGTATCACAGGCCACCCCGACCGCAATAGCGTCCGAAGGGCGGGAGTCAATCTCGACGGGCCCGGAATCAGTCGCCAGATGCAGAGTCGCGATGAACGTGTGGCTGCGCAACTCGCTGACCACTATCTTGAGGATGCCGGCTCCGAGTTTCTCGATCACGTCAGCCAGCAGGTCGTGCGTCATCGGGCGGGGGGTCTTGATTCCCTTCAACCGCCGATCGATAGCGATCGCCTCGTTGGTTCCGATCATAATCGGGAAGCTTCGATCGCCGTCGACCTCGCGCAGAAAGATCACCTGCTGGTCACCCAGTTCGGTGATGATCACCCGCGAGAGTTCCATACGTACGTCCATCAGATCTGGTCCCTTTCTCTGCGACTACATCTATTCTAGGCGCCCGCGCTGGCGGGTACAATAACGCATTGTAATCTAACTTACGGAAGGCCGGGCGTCTCGAGCCTCAAGTCGAACTTCTTGGCCACCTTCCTCTGCGTCTTCATCACCACGCTCATCAGACTGTTGTCGGCTTCGACCAGCTCAACGAGGAACGCCTGCGACGCGTCGAAATCAGCCTCCTTGCCTGGATTGTGTTTGGCGATGAAGGCGATCACCTCCTTGTACTTCTCTGTGATCTTCAGCGAGTTGTTGAGGTACGCCATGCAATCCGAATGAAACTTTTGCACAATTCGTCGTCCGGGACAGAAATCTTCCTGATTCTGTCCACGTCGCGCTGGACCTTTCTGTTCAATCGATCCTGCTCGACGCGCATCGCCTGAATGTTGACTGTTCTTCCTTCGCAATAGTCATCCAGAAGACCTGTAAATGTCTGGTAGCTCTTATCCGATGCAGATATCACGTCGACCAGGTCGTCGTTGAACGATCCGACTTCGTCGCTGTCGACAAAGAACACCCTGTACGCGACTACGCCTCCGATGATCAGCCCGATTAAAGCAATTCTGGCGCCTAGATTCTTCATTACGCTCCCTTTCTTCGTCTGGTTTTGTTCGTCCGTCGGATCAGCTTAACCGCTGACTCGTTATTTCTTTTTCTTCCTTCCCGCGTCGGGATGCCTGCAGAACCCGCCGAGGTACGGATATTCGTCAAACTTATCCCCTCCGCCCGTCACGCGCGGGTCGCCGGTGAGCTTCAGGTTCTCGGTCAACTTCGCGGCGAGCTTCTTCTTTATCTCCGCGTAAGCCGGTTCAGACGCAACGTTCGTTAACTGCTCGGGGTCCTTCTTGCAGTCGTACAATTCCTCTTCCGGTCGCTTGGCGAAGCACAAGTCCCAGTAACGTTTGTGCGCTGCGTCCTTGCCCTTGTTTACGTCGATGTACGTCTTGGTCGGCCCGTTGTCGCAGTCGGTCAGCCAGGCTCCGGGCAGGGCGGCCTTCCGCCAGTTCGGCGTGCCCGCAGGCCAGCGGTCGGGCTTGAAATTGCGGATGTACAAGTACCCGTGCACGCGAATCGCCCGACACGGATACCCGCCCTTGTTCTCTTCCTGCCCCGGGCAATGTCGCTCCTTGCCGTACAGCGCAAACCCTCGCTTGTCCGGTTCGGTCACGCCCGATTTCCCGTTTGTCAGCAGGCTCAGCATGCTCTTGCCCGTCATTACCTTGGGCCTGGGCGCTCCGGCGGCTTGGAGGAACGTCGGGCCGATATCGGTGAAGCTCACGAAATCATTGACCTTCCGCCCGGGTTTGACCAGGCCCGAGCCCCAGCGAACCGCCATAGGCACGCGGGAGCCCGAATCGTACAGGTTGCCCTTGCATCGCGGGAACGGCATGCCGTGGTCGCCGCTCATCACGATTATCGTATTCTCCAGCTCGCCGATCTCCTTCAGCCTGGCGATCATTTTGCCCACGTCCCTGTCCCATCGCTGAACCTCGTAATAGTAGTCCGCCACGTCGCCCCGCACTTCCGGGCTGTCGGGGAAGCATCCGAACAACTTGATCTTGCTCAGGTCCATCCCGCTCTTGGCGCCGGAGTCTTTCCTGTACCCGCGGTGAGGATCGCTCGTACCGAAGAAGAAGCAGAAGGGCTTGTCCTTGGGGCGATCTTTCAGGAACGCGTCGAATCCCTTGCACGGTTTGCCCGCGGGATGATCCTTCCAGCCGGTAAGGCGTCCCGGCCCCCAGCTCTTGCGCCACGAACCTATATGATACCCCGCCTTCTTCAGCAGCAGGGGATAGGTCGGTGTGGACGGGTCCAGCGTGGACCACAAGTTCGCCCCGGGCCCGAGGCGCCAGTGATACTGACCGGTGAGCAGGGCGTTGCGGCAGGGCGTGCACGACGGTGATGAGATGTACGCGTTGGTGAACAGCACGCCTTCTTTCGCCAGGCGGTCGAAGTTGGGCGTCTTGACCACCGGGTCTCCGTAGGCGCCCGCGTGAGGCCAGCCCCAATCGTCGGCCAGCGCGAACACCATGTTCGGGCGCTTGGCTGGAGGCTCGGCGGACCGGGCGGGCAATGCGGAGCCCAGAATTCCCACCGAACCGACTACGCTGGTCTTCATGAAGTCGCGACGTTTCATCGTGCTGCTCTCCTGGATATTTCGTTATCGTTTATCGATTCGGATCGTCTGTGCGACCGGTTCTGCGGTTCTCACCAGCGGTTCGACCCCGGACCCGAACTGCCAGGCGACTACCTTCACTTCGATCGGATACTTCGCGCGGCGGGGCAGTTGCCTGATTTTCAGTTTCCCGTCGGTGATAACCGCCGGCCCGCAGGCCACATAGTACTCCACGGGCAGTCCGGAGTCACTTGTCGCCTTTAATTCAACCGCGGGCGAGTCGCTCTTGAGGTTCCCGATCGGCGGGAAAGTTATCGTCTGGGCCTTGCCCTTCTTCAAACCGCCGAAACCGCGAGGCATCATGCCCACGATCTCCGTGTACCGGTAATCCCCGTCGCCCTCGCTGAACGCCATGAAAGTAACCCTCGCCCTTGTCCCCGCCGGAGCCAGTCCGTCAAACCGCATGCGAAACGTGTCGGAGCCCAGGGCGACAACCGGCCCGCTGACGGGCTTGATCCGGATCGGAGCAGAAGAACATCCGACGCTCTTGCCCGCATCCAGCCAGCGCGGCCCGCGACCTTTGTACTGCTTAGGATAGGCTTTGGCGTATTCGGGATGTACCCGGAGCGTCCGCCCGTCGCCGACCCATTTAAGCTTCGTAAAGAAGAACCGCGTGCCCGCATCCACCCAGTACGGATCGTTCCACTTTATGAACTGATCTTTCTTCCCGAACCCGCCCGCGTGATAGGCTTTCGTCGCCAGGGCGATCTCCTCGTCGAAATACCACGCTGCAGAGGTCTTGTCGCCTTTGTACTTGTCGTAAGGCGCGGGCGGGAACTTCCCGGCGGTCTTGATCGCCATATCGCCCAGCCAGCCTTTTCGATAGTCTATTCTTTTAAGCTTATAGCCTTTCGCGCCGATGCGCGCCCGGGCGGCCTTGCGGATGAATAGCGCCAGATACTTCGCATTCCGATCCGACCAGGCGAAGTGACCGGCGCCGGGTTCGACAACTACGCTTCCGAGATTCCCCGTATCCTTCGCCCGATAGCCCGCCATCTGATCTCGCCCGCCTTCCCACGTCTCCCGCCCGTCGCGGCGCCGCATTGCGCCTCCGAACTCGTCGAACTGTCCGAGCATCATCAACGCGGGCACGCCGGGCCCAAGCGAACCGGGCCCGCCTCCGCGATATTGCACCAGCCCAAAGCATCGCGTCGCCAGTTTAGTCGCCAGCGTTCTTGCCTGCGGTCCTCCCGCCGAATGCCCAACGAACATCAGCGGAGCCGACCTCAGCTCCTCATATCCCGACAGCCTGGCGAAATCGTCCAGAACTTTCTGCAGATCGCACTTCAGCAGCCCGCACTTCAGGAACAGTATCGCCAATCCCTCGTCGGCGCACGCCTTGCGGATAACCGCGTCGCGCGCCATTTCGCGCTCCATCAGCGTCATCCCGCCGACCACCACTCCGCCAATCCGCTCGACTTTGGCGGGGATCCAGCAGAACGCCTCGCTCGGTGATTTCTCCGTCGCAACGGAAACGCGATACTGAAACACCGCCCCCGGCGCTTCCTGGTGCGCGATTCCGGAAAGAAGCAGCGCTGCTAATGTGAGTGCAAAGGATCGTTGCATTGTTCCGGTGCGGGTCGGGTTGTGGGTGATTTGATGTTCTCGATCGCTTCGGCTGCGGCCTGTCGCACCGATTCGTGCGGGTGCTTCATCGCTTCGGTCAGCGCGGGTATCGCACCCTTGGCGGGCGGGGAGATCCTGCCCAGCGCTTCGGCCGCGTACATCCGCACCGAATACTCGCTCGGATCGTTCTCCAACGCCCCGACCAGCGCCGATATCACTTTCGCCTCGCTCTTGCTTGTCCTGCTAAGCGCGAACACCGCTAAACCGCGGGCGTCTTCATCGCCGTTTTTGAGCAACCCCAGCAACGCGTCAGTCGCCTCGTGAGCCGACGCGCCCGCTCCCGCCAGGGCGAGAGCGACGAGCCCGGGTCGACGCGTGTTGTTGTCGCCCAGCGCTTCGATAAGCGGTTTGACAGCAGGGGGCCCGATCAGCCCCAGCGCCCTTGCAGCCCTTTCAGATCTGTAATTGTCGTCACCGCTCAAGGTCTCGATCAACGCGGATATCGCAGCCGGTGATTGCACTCGTATCTTCTCAAGGGCGAACACGGCCGCCGACCGCTGTTTGGCGTCGCCGTTCTTCAGCATCGACACAAGCCCGCCGGCGGCGCCGGTCGCATCAGGCCCGAATCTCGCCAGCACCAAAGCCACATGACGCCGGTATTTCACGCGAGAATCGCCCAGGGCGTGTATCAGCGGTTCGATGGCGTCCTTGCCCGTGTTTGCGAGCCCAATCGCGGCGGCTTGACATACCGCCTCTTCGTCATCGCGGAGCGCCTTGAGAAACGGGACGACAACCGTCGCAGGAGGCAATCCCAGCCCTCCCAGCGCGTCAGCCGCCATCGCTCTGGCCTCCGGGTCGCCGCTCTTGAGTGTCGCAATCAGCGTGTCGACAACGGGTTTGGACGGCGGGCCTATGCGCGCCAACGCGGCGGCAGCAATGTAGTCCCACCGAAACTCGCTGTCGTTCAGCGCTTCGGTGAGCGTCCCGACCGCGGGCGGGCCGATATTCACCAGCACTTTTCCGGCCCGCTGAGCGAGAATTCGGTCCCTGCCTCGCAACGCCTCGCCCAGCGCCGCAACCGCGCCGCTCTTCATTTGCGTTAGTTTCCACGCGGCTTGGAGATGGGTGTCTTCGTTGTCCGAGCCGAGTTGTTCGATGAGCTTCGCTGTATTGTCGTCGGACTTCTTCGGCCCGCACCCGCTCAAACACCCACCCGCCGAAAGCAACCCCGCAGCGACAATCGCGATGACAGTGTGCGTGAATTTCTTCATACCGTCTATCATAATGATTGCACGGCGCCGGACAAGCAGTTTTGCCCACTCGTGACAAACTCGCCGGGCGGTTCGGGCGGATTTACCGCGACAATATTCGCCCCGGAAGCAAAGACCCGCAATCGAGGCCTATACTGTAGAAAACACCCTCCGGACACCCGCAGCGATTGGAGAAGCAGAAGATGGCGTCGGACAAGAAGAGCCTCTGTAAATGGAAGAGCGACGATATCGACAAGGACCGCAAACGGTTCAAGAAGCTCGTCAGGAACGCCCAATACTTCTGTCGCAAATGCGGCCGGGCCGCCGGAGCAAAGGACAACCTCTGCAAACCCGACGATCTATAACCCTCCCGCCAAAGCAAATCAGTAATCAGCACCAACCGCAAAGCAGCGGTCAGAAAGAAAGCGTCAACAACATCCCCGTTCATCTCACCCGTTTAGCAAACACAACGCCCAGACACCCCGTTTAGCGGTCGACGCCCGCGTCGACCTCATCCCGACGAAGTCGGGACCGTTGTAATCTGGAGCAACGGTTCCTCCGTTTAACGTCCATCCCACCCGGATCACCGCACTGTTTGGGCGCCGCTTGTCGGGCGCAGGACAACACAAGACGGAATGCTGCTGCAGCGGTTCGCAGCGGACAATCAATCATTCAACACCTTGTTTCGTATGTATGCGACAACGCACCCGACAGCGCCTAGAAACAGAGCGCCCCAGAGGCCGCAGGAGTATGCTCCCAGTTGACCGATGCTCGCAGCGCCAATAAGCAATCCCCCACCGATCACCAGCAAACAAAGTACGATCGCCCAGAACAGGCGCAAGCCCGATCTGTCGAACACCGCCTTATCGAACTCCTGTTCCGTGTCGGGGAAGTTCTCGCCCATCCGCACTTTATATATCAGCTCAACGGCGCCCTTGTCGGACACGCCAAGACTCTGCAATTCCTTTCTGATCGCCTCTTCATCCAAGCCCGCCCGCAGCATGGCTGTGACATGAACATCGGCCGCATGCTGGCATTCATCGTTCCAGACACCGCTCCGCTGGAGCGTCTCGTTCAATGCAACACGGGTTTGAACGACGGAGAGGTCGTCGCAAGGTTTCGACGTCATGTAATCCTCGTCCGTCATGCTGTCTCCTGATTTGCGATTCAGTTTCAACGGCGTCCTAAATCGCGATATTCCCATTTGAGCTTGGGATAAGCAATTACGTAGAACACGGCGCTCGCCAGCGCCGCACGGCGCCGGAAACACAGGCTGCTATTGGGCGACACATTTAGCGGCCGACGGTACGTCGGCCTATTCCCGACGAAGTCGGGACCGTCGTAATGTGGAGCGCCCATTGGACACCAAAACCTAAATCGAATCGACCGGGTTTTGCTGTTTCATGGTATGCCCCGGTTTGTGGTTGTAAGTGTTCTCAGTGTCCGGTTTAGACCGCTCAAAAGCGGTCACGATTATTCATCACGATTCATAACAATTCGCCATTTGTAATGTATTAGCTATACGGCTTTAGCTATACGGAGGGGTCTTTTGGGCTCATTTAGAATCCGTGTTCCGTGACTGGGAGTCAAGAGGTAATCTCCTGACAACGGAAGGTAATTCCAAGAACATGTCGCTGAACGCAGTTAATAACATGAAAGCAAAGACAGGAAGAAGCATGACGATGCTAAATTGCCATGTACTGAAGGGGCCAGAAGAGAGCATAAGAATGAACATAGGTATCGTACACAGAAGTATACTAATAAGGGCCATGTTGCGTGTTCTCCTCTGGTTCGCTGTGAGTGTTGCTGCGTCTTGTTGCCGACTCCTAGGAAAGTTGGTGCCGGGTATACGTCCAGCGAGGCTGATCGATGAGTTGTCTTCGGCTGTGTGGTGGAATGTGATGCGTGCTCCTTCGTTCTTCGCAAGCGATTCAAAAGTAAGGAGGATTTCGTCTGGGTTATCCTCATTGAGTGTTGCGTCGAATTCAACATTCTCCCCGCTGATCTCAGTTACTTGAGGTTCGCCCAAAATCATCCCGTCCGATAGGATGATACGGAGTGGATGTGTTTTGGAAAGGTCCCGAAAGTAGATGACTTCCTTTCCGGCGTTCCAGAATTCGACAATAGCAAGAGAGAGTCTGTCGATAGGTGTTCCATCATAGAGGACCTGCACTTTCTTGACTTGGTGACGGACGTTTGGCAGTAGACTGGAACTGCTAATATAACGCTGTGGGATCTTTCGCCGGCGGTTCTTTATCTGTATGACTGCGATAGCGGCGCATCCAATACCCACAAGCAACCCTGCGACGGTCGCATAGAATCCCCATTGGGTGTACCATTCCCCTGCTTGGTCGGACGTGTTTTCTTTTGGCCCCGTCGGCGTGCCTGGGGGTGTAGGCTTCACGGCGGGTTGGGTCGCCGCCTGGGTGGCGGGTTGGGTTGTGGTGTCCGCCTGGAGTGGGGCGGCTAGTGTTAAGATTGTTGCTATCTGTAGTAGGGTCGATTTCATTTTTTTACCTTACGGTTTTCGCTATACGGTTGGGTGTGTCGAGCTCATTCATTCCCGATTCTGGCGCAATACAGCCTCACTGGAAAATCTCGTGTTCCAGCGCGAGTAAACACTCGCAGGGTTATTACGTCATTCCTACCGACTTCTGATTTCCTGCACATACTCAGTGTCACGCCATACTCTGCATAACCCTGCGGGAACAACGTGTCCACGGTCGGTAACATGTGCACGAAGCCACCGGTTGGGATTCGTATTGAGTTGGCGTTGGGACTATCTCTGTCAGAAGTGTAGACCTTGTCGAATCGGTTAGCAGTCAGAATCCCGATCTGGAACGCGCCACGCTCAAGTGTTTCTGATGATTGGTTGTAAACCGTTATATCCAGACTGGGGCCGTGGGTTGTTGTGTGTTCACACACCGTCTCGAACGGTTTAAGGCAGGTTTCACCTAGGTAAAGCTCGATATCGACTGTTGGGGCTTCGTATGCATTTGGGGGGTAGGCTACGAAATACTGCATTCTTGTGGTTAGCTGGTCTTGTAGTTCGCTGATCTGGTCGCCGTAGACGATGTGAGGGAAGTGCAGCATGTCGAATGGGATGTCGGCGGCGTCTTTGGTCAGTAGAACCGTTGTCTTGCCGAGTGCGTGGGCGTAGCCTACTTCATAGAACACATTGGCGTTCTGGCCGGTCATGTCGGCGATTATGACATCGGCCTTGGCGATCTGATTGTAGATTCGCTCCATGACAGACCCGGTGAATATCTGCTCGTCCACGCGCTCACAGTAAGTTCCCGCATCGTCGCAGGCGCCTTGAATGCCGAGCTTATAAACGTCGTTGAACTCGTCGGCAAACGGCATGAGAACAAAACAGAATAGTTTCGGCGTGGTTGTCGGCGTGTCGGTCATAGTCTCTTTCCGGGTTTGCTTTTCTTGGCGTTTTTCGTCTAAGCGGCTATTGGTGCACGATTAAGCTTAATTCCGAGAGTCCTGCAAAACACAACAGAAGTACAGTTTACGATGCGCGGTAGAAGAAACTCGCTAGAGAAACGCTTCGCTGTTTCTTCGGCTATTCGGCACTGCTGTTGCCCGTTTTGGCATCCTCTATAATCTTGACGTATTCATCTCGCCATTTCTGAAGGGCGTTGATGGAAGCGGGAGATAGATGGTTGTCGGGATCGTTCTTAAATTTCTGGATTATGCTATCCAGTGATCCTCGGATATCGTGGGGGTCTTCTTGGTGATTTGACCTGCCCCCTTTTTCTGTACCACTGTTATTGATATTCAGGTTACCGCTTTGGCCGTTTATTCGGGTGGGTGCGGGGTCGCCGAACCCGGTGGAATACACGGCTGCGTTTTCTTCCATCTCCGGCACC
>JASLNT010000042.1 GCA_030745875.1 Phycisphaerae bacterium | reverse complement strand
ACAGCGGGAGGCTCCTCAGTATTGTCGTACGAACCCACTGCCTCGCCGGGCGGTGAAACTGCGGCAAGGCGTAACGCCGTGGAATGAGAAGACCCCTGAAGAACAGGGGTCTTTAATGAGAGAGCTGGGACTCGAACCCAGGACCTACGCCTTAAAAGGGCGTTGCTCTACCAATTGAGCTACTCTCCCGTGGTGTGCTTGTTCTATGTACTGTCAGGTGTTGCTCACGTCTCCTGGATTTCTACGGTCTTGGCAGCCAGGGCGTCGTTGACCATGCCTTCGAATTTCTTGGTCAGATCCTGTATGGAGTTCTTACACTTCTTGCACTCGTCTTCTGTGAGTGTCGAGTCTTTCTGTTCCTTGTCGGCGGTCTTGTTTCCGTCGCGGCGGGCGTTGCGGATGGTCACGCGGCACGCCTCAGCCATCTTCTTAAGCTGTGCGATTAACTGCTGCCTGCGTTCGATCGACAGGGGCGGGACCTGCAGGCGGATAATCTTACCGTCCAGCATGGGGTTGATGCCCAAATCCGAGGCGTTAATGGCCTTTTCGATATCTTTGATGCCGGTCGGATCGAACGGTTTGATAACGATCAGGTTGGCTTCGGGGGTTGCGATTGACGCCAGTTGTCGCAAGTCCGTTGGCGAACCGTAGTAATCGACCTTCAAGTGGTCGACAAGTCCCGCGGACGCTCTTCCAGTTCTGATGCCTCCGAATTCGCTACGGAGGTAGTTAACCGCTGAGTCCATCTCGTCTTCAACTACTAACAGGATATCATCGATAGGCATAATTCAACTCCCACGGTCATTGTGTGACGATGGTCCCAACCTCCTGTCCGCAAACTGCGTTAAGGAGATTCCCGGGTTTCGAAATCTGCAGTACGAGTATCTTGATATCGTTTTCCATGCACATGGAGATCGCCGACAGATCCATAACCCCGAGGCGGTCTTCCAGTATCTTAGCATAGGTAAGCGTGTCGTATCGCTTGGCTTTGGGGTTCAGCATCGGATCGGAGTCGAACACGCCGTCGACTTTCGTGGCTTTGATCAGCGCGTCGACGCCGAGTTCGCTGGCTCGCAACGAGGCGCAGGTGTCGGTGGTGAAGAACGGGTTTCCCGTTCCGCCAGCCGATATGACGATGCGTCCCTTGTCAAGCTGCTTGCGGGCTTCGCGTATGGTGTATGTCTGGCATATGGCGGGCATCGCCACAGCACTCAGCACACGCGTGGGCATATCGCGTTTGTTCAACGCGTCACCCAACGCCATCGCATTGATCACAGTCCCGAGCATTCCCATCTGGTCGGCGGTGGTGCGCAGGATGTTGGGGTCTTCGGTCAAGTGCCGGCCGCGGATCAGGTTGCCTCCGCCGACAACCAGAACGATTTGGACACCGAGTTTCGCCAGCGGGGCGATTTCGTCGATCAGGGCCTCAACGGCAGGGGAGTCCACACCGTAGCTGTCCGGAAGGCACATGCTCTCACCGGAAACTTTCAGCAGTATTCTCTTGTATGCCGGTTCGGCCATCGTGCGGTTCTCCGCTGGGCGGGGACTAGTTAGTTAATGGCGAATCTGGCGAAAGCTTTTATTGAAGCGTCACCGAGTATTTCCTTTACCTGCTTCTTGTCATCGCGGACGTAAGCCTGCTCAAGCAAGGCCTTGGATGCGATGAACTTGCGAAGCTTTCCGACAACCATCTTCTCGGCGATTTCTTCGTTTTTGCCCGATTCGAGGGCCTGCTGCATTGCGATCTGCTTTTCCTTGGCGACGAGATCTTCGGGGACATCGTCACCGGTGATTCCGATCGGATCGGCGAATGCGATGTGCATGCAGAGTCCGGTGAGGGTCTCTTCGTCGAGATCGCCCTGCACTCCTACGAGCACCCCGACCTTGCCATTATGGTGCGCATAGGTTCCGATCTTGTCAGCACAGATCTTCACACCGCGTGAGAACGACATGTTCTCGCCGATCATCGCGAGCGTTGTTTGAACGCGAGCGCTGATTTCGTCGGTGGCCTGGATGTCGCCTTCGTCGGCCTGGGCGGCCAGGGTCAATACATCGTTGGCCATTGCCTGGAACTCTTCATTCCTTGCGCAGAAGTCGGTTTCACAAACCACTTCGACCATTGTGGCCTGACTTTCGGTGGTGGAGATCAGCACGACTCCTTCCTTGGTGTCGCGGCTGGAGCGTTTCTCGGCTGTCGCGAGGCCTTTTGCTCTGAGGGCGTCCTTGGCCTTCTCGACGTCACCGCCATTCTCGGTCAGGGCCTTCTTGCATTCCATCATTCCCAGCCCTGTTTCGTCTCTGAGGGCTTTTACCATTGCAGCAGTTATATCAGCCATTGTTGCTCCCGGATGATCTTTCAAAGATCGGAACTTCGCCGCAACGTCTACGGTTGCAGCGGATAGTTATGTTTGCAGGGTTTACGCTTGAGTAGGCGTTTCATCAGTTGGGTCTGTGACTTCGACGACGTCGGTGATAATCTCAACAACCGGTTCGGCCTCAGGTTCCGCGGGCGTTTCCGGTGTGGGTTCCGGATCAACGATTACCGGGGCCGCTTCAGGCGTTGCGTCAGGCGTCGCTTCAGGCTTGGTCTGGGGCGCTGCTTCAGGTTCAGGTGCGATGGTCTCCTGGACTGGCTCCGGTGCTGGCGGCGTCTCGGGCGCCGGGGCGACGGCTTTGGGTTCAGGCGTTTCTGAAGGAGCGTCGTCGGCCCGTGCGGTGGTTGCTCGTCGGCTTCGGCGTCGCTGAGGCTCGTCCGCCTTGTCGGTCTTGGCGGCGCGACCGGCCAGACCGGCCTGGGCGGCTTCGACAAGCGTGTTGACAACCAGTGAGATCGCCTTCATCGCATCGTCGTTGCCCGGGATTGGAATATCGACGAGATCCGGGTCGCTGTCGGTGTCGATCAGGGCGATTACCGGAATATGGAGCTTGATAGCTTCTTTTATGGCGATGATTTCGCGTCGTTGGTCAATAACGACCATGGCGCCGGGAAGCGAGGTCATCTTCCTGATACCGCCGAGGTTGCGTGTGATTTTTCGCATTTCTCGGCGAAGTTTGGAGCCTTGCTTCTTGGAATAAGCGTCCATGAGTCCGTCTGCGTCCATCTGCTCGAGTTCGTCGAGTCGGGTGACGCGGCGTCGGATTTCACGGAAGTTCGTAAGCGTACCGCCAAGCCAGCGGTCGATCACCCAGTGCATGCCGATCTCGTCGGCTCCGTCCTGGACGGCTTTGCGAGCCTGGCGTTTGGTTCCGACAAAGACGATATCCTTGCCGCCGGAGACCACGTTTGTCAGGAACTTCCTCGCGGCGAGTATTCCGCGAACCGTCTCTTTGACGTTGATGATATGTATAAGGTTGCGCTTGCCGAAGATGTAGGGCTTCATCTTCGGATTCCATCTGCCGACTCTATGCCCGAAGTGAATGCCCGCGTCGATCAACTGTTTTACTAATTCGTTTGTAGCCAAAGTACCGCCTCCGCCCTGGGTCGCTCCGGATTGATCCGTAACATCCGGCCCGTGGGCTTCTAGTTTGTCTGGGATCATTTGCGTGTGACGTTTACGCTTGTAGGGTGCTACGAGCACCCGCCTAGTCACACAAAGACGGGAAAGTTTAGTGACTTCTTGGACTTCAGTCAAGGCCTTTTTAGTAGCGTGTCGTAAAAAGTGGTTTCCGAATGCATTGGAGCGTGAGAAGCAGTCCCCGGAATAGACGCCATGCAGCCTGTCATTATTGCAGGGCCGCAGGTCTTGCAGAACGCTATCGGCAGGTTTTCTGTGTGCAGACTGATGGAGTGAAAATGTCTAACTCTTGTTTGGACAAGGATATGAGGTCTATGGCGCCGGGGTTGCAAACATGTTACGGACGAATTGTGCCGTTTCGGTCATACCGGCAAGCGGCCTTACAGGAAAGAGCGTATGGTTTCCTCCCTGCAAAAAGACAACGCCCGCGGGCCTCTCGGTCTGGTGGTTACTGGAGAGGCCCGGTGGTGGCTGCCGGCTTTAGAGACCATTATCGGACCGCAATTGCTCAGACCGGTCCAGGTGGACAGCGATCGGGAGCTGCTGGATGTTGTTCGCTCCGGTGACGCCGACGCTGCGGTTCTCGATGATGAGGCAAGGTGGTCTGTTGACGTGCTGAAGCTGTTGCGTATGATTCGCCGTCTGGACCAGGAGCTGCCCGTGGTCGTGGTCACTAAACGCAGAGACCGCAGGCTCCTGGAAGATGCATTGAGGCTTACGGCGTTTTCCGTAGTGGTTAAACCGTTGGCGCTTGAAGAGCTGCTGCGGCAGATACAAAGAATGATGGCCCGGATAAACCGTACGTTACGGGACGGGCTCTAGAACAGACTTGAACGATTAACCTAATTCAAAAGGTCAAAGACCAGAACAAGGAGCAACAGAAATGGCGAAGAAGAAGACCAGCAAGACGCAACCCAAGATCCGCCCGCTGGGCGAGAAAGTCCTGATCAAGCGTCTCGAAGCCGAAGAGATGACGCGCGGTGGAATCGTATTGCCCGACAGTGCGAAGGAAAAACCCCGCCGCGGGACGATCCTGTCCCTTGGTGACGGGAAAGTGCTGGATGACGGAACCCGCGCGCCGTTCCAGGTCAAGAAGGGCGATGTTGTCCTGTTCTCCAGCTATGGCGGAACGGAGATCAAGGTCGAGGGTGAAGAATACATGCTGATGGACGAAAGCGACATCCTGGCGATTCTTAGCTAGAGATTTGAACATCGTATCTGAGTCATCGCTCGGTTTCTCGATCGGTGACAGAACCACGTAATTGAAACGAAAACTTTCGGAGCAACACAGATGGCAAAGAAGAACATTACATTCGACACCGAAGCACGCGAGAGCATTCGTCGCGGAGTTAACCAGCTTGCCCGTGCGGTCAAGGTGACTCTCGGTCCGACCGGGCGAGTGGTCGTGCTGGAGAAAAGCTACGGGTCGCCCACCGTTACGAAAGACGGAGTGTCGGTCGCCAAGGAAATCGAACTCGAAGACGCCAACGAGAACATCGGCGCTCAGATGGTTAAGGAAGTAGCCTCCAAGACGTCCAACGTAGCCGGCGACGGAACGACTACCGCCACGATCTACGCAGAAGCGATTTTCGAAGAAGGCCTCAAGAACGTAACCGCCGGAGCCAAGGCGATGCAGCTTAAGCGCGGTATCGACAAGGCAGTGACTGCGATCGTTGCAGAACTCGAGAGCAACTCCAATCCTGTGACATCGTCCAAGGAAATCGCCCAGGTCGGTACGTGCGCCGCCAACCAGGACGCCGAGATCGGCAAGAAGATCGCCGACGCCATGGACAAGGTCGGTAAGGACGGCGTTATCACGGTCGAAGAAGGTCAGGGAATCGAAACTTCCGTCGATCTGGTCGAAGGAATGCAGTTTGACCGCGGTTACATCTCCCCGCATTTCGTCAATAAGATCGAGACGATGGAATGCGACATGGACAAGCCCCTCATTCTTATTAACGAAAAGAAGATCAGCAACATCAAGGACCTCGTCCCGCTGCTGGAGGCCGTCTCCAAGGCTGGTCGCCCCCTCGTTATTGTCGCTGAAGACATCGACGGCGAGGCGCTGGCTACGCTGGTGATCAACAAGCTCCGCGGTACGCTGCAGGTTGTTGCGGTGAAGGCTCCCGGTTTCGGCGACCGCCGCAAGGAAATGCTTCGCGACATCGCCATCCTGACCGGCGGCAAGGCGATCATGGAGGATATGGGCGTTAACCTGGACGCGGTCGAGCTGACCGACCTGGGCTCAGCCAAGCGAATCCGGATCGACAAGGATAACACCACGATCATCGAGGGCGCCGGCTCCACCGCCGACATCCAGGGTCGCATCGAGCAGATCAAGGCCCAGATCGAAACCACCGACAGCGACTACGATCGCGAGAAACTTGAGGAGCGTCTGGCCAAGCTGTCCGGCGGAGTGGCGCAGATTAACGTAGGCGCTGCGACCGAAGTCGAGATGAAAGAGAAGAAGGCTCGAGTCGAAGACGCCCTGCACGCCTGCCGCGCTGCGGTCGAAGAAGGTATTCTGCCCGGCGGCGGAACAGCGGTTCTCCGTGCTTTGGGAGTCCTCGATAAGGTCAAAGCCTCCGGTGACGAGAAGACGGGCGTCGACATTGTCCGTCGCGCACTGGTCGCTCCGATCAAGCAGATTGCGTTGAATTCCGGCTTGGAAGGCGCCATTGTCGCCGCCAAGGTCATCGAAGCCGACGACGCCAACTTCGGTTATAACGCCTTGAGCGGCAAGTACACCGATCTGGTAAAAGACGGCGTGATCGTGCCGACCAAGGTCGAGCGCACCGCTCTGCAGAACGCAGCTTCGGTCTCCGGTCTGCTGCTGACGACCGATGCGATCGTATCCGACATCCCCGAACCCGAAGGCGCCGCGCCGGGCGGTCCCGCCGGCGGAATGGGCGGAATGATGTAAGACTACTGACGAATTACACCGGTGATTCCTCACCGGATGCAGAATCAGAGGCGGCGGGTCGAGACAATCGGCCCGCCGCCTTTTTTTGTGCCCCGGGTGTTCAGTCTACGTTGATAAAAACAGTGATGCGACGTACCATGAGATCGACCTGAATGAACGGAGTTTGGAAATGAAGAAGAATCTGCTTGGAATAATGCTGAGTGTTCTTGTGCTGGTGTTGACGAGCGTTGGATTTTGCCAGTCGGCGGACAAGATAATCGACTCCAGCGGTGTCAGCGGCGGGTTTGTCGTTCATCTCGGCTGCGGTGATGGGAAGCTGACGGCTGCCTTGAGATTCAACGATGCGTATGTCGTGCATGGTCTTGACACAGATCGACGCAAAGTAGGGATCGCCCGGAGAGCTTTCCTTACTCGCAAGCTTAACGGAACAGTCTCGGCCGCGGTCTTCAACGGGGAGCATCTGCCTTATGTCGACAATATGGTCAATCTCGTTGTCATCGGTTCGCGCTTCAAGGTCCCCCAAGCCGAGTTGATGAGGGTTCTGGCGCCAAGAGGCGTCGTGCTGGAACTGGAGGGAGAAGGTTGGAAGAAGACCGTAAAGCCCGTGCCGGAAACTATCGACGACTGGACGCACTACCTCCGCGCGCCGGACAACAACGCCGTCAGCAAAGACACCGCGATAACCGCGCCGATCAAACATCTGCAGTGGAAGGGCGGCCCGAAATATTCCAGGCACCACGATAAATCGTCCAGCGTGCCGGCGGTTGTGACCGTCGGCGGGCGACTGTTCTATATAGTCGACGAAGGCCCACGGGCGTCGATCCTCTGGGACTCCGACTGGAAACTCGTGGCTCGCGACGCCTTCAACGGAGTGATTCTCTGGAAGCGTAAGATAGACCAGTGGACCGACCAACTCTGGCCGCTGAAGAGCGGACCGTCGAATACGCCTCGTCGCCTTGTTGCTGTCAAGGATGCAGTGTATGCGACGCTGGGGCTCTTGAGTCCTGTTAGCAAGCTTGACGCCGTCACGGGCAAAACGCTCAAGGTCTATAAAGGGACTGAGAAGGCCGAAGAGATCATCGTCGCCGACGGCGTGTTGTACCTGGTTGTCAATCCCACGATTGACGCCGCCAAGCGGGGCGGTTTCTGGGAAAAGAAGCCCAAGACCGTAATGGCGGTAAGAGAGCTCGACGGGAAGATACTGTGGCGTCATGAGCTTTCGTGGATCGCCCCGGTCACGCTTACAGTCGGCGACAATAGAGTCTACCTCTGCACCGGCCCGCAGATCATCGGGTTCGATGCGGCTTTGGGCAAGGAGTTGTGGAAGTCCGATAAACTTCCTTGGCGTGAGAAGAGAATGCCCACGTACTTCGCCCCAACGCTCGTGGCCGCAGGGAAGAGTGTTCTGTATGTCGGCGGCGAAAACTGGCGCGAACATGCGGGGTCGAAAGGCAAGATGACCTGCCTGGATTCTGTGACGGGCAAGATCAAATGGCAACAACCTCACTTGCCCTCGGGCTACCAGTCTCCGCAGGATATCTTCGTGATCGGAAACAGCGTTTGGTGCGGGAGCCTGAACTCCAAACCGGGCGAGTTCGACAGGCGGTACCCGGAAGTTTCACCGAGCACAGGTGAGTTCATTTCGTACGATCTGGAAACAGGAAAGCCGGGCAGGACAATCCCCCGCGGCGCGAATTGCTACTGGTTCCACCATCGATGCCACCGCGCCAAGGCCACTGAGAACTTCTTCCTGACATCACGAACCGGTATCGAGATGATCGATGTCAACAGCGGCAAGTGGAGCCTGCATCACTGGACCCGCGGAGCATGCGTTTACGGGATCATGCCCGCCAACGGGATGATCTACGGACCCCCGCATCCGTGCGCGTGCTATCCCGAAGCCAAGCTCAGCGGTTTCAACGCACTATCCGGTCCGCGGAAGGTGGGCCTCAGACCATTAAAGGCGACCGAGCGTCTGCTGAAAGGTCCTGCGTTCGGCGCCGTAAAAGCCAGGGATGCCGCCAAGGATGACTGGCCGACATTCCGCCAGGGCGCGGCGCGCAACGGTTCGACCGAGACAGACATGGGCGCTGAAGTCGGCGTGAAATGGTCAGTCGAGATCAAGGGGCGACTAAGTCAGCCCGTAGTCGCCGCAGGCAAACTGTTCGTAGCGGCTGTTGACGCTCACGCCGTCTATGCACTGGACCAGGCGTCAGGCGATGCACAGTGGAGCTTCACTGCGGGCGGGCGCGTCGATTCGCCGCCGACTTACTACAAGGGCACGGTTATCTTCGGCAGCGCCGACGGATACGCCTACTGCCTGCGGGCTTCCGACGGGGCGGTTGTCTGGCGATTCGCCGCAGCCCCGTACGACAGGCGGTTAATGGCGTGGGAACAGTTGGAATCGGTCTGGCCGGTGCACGGGTCGGTGCTGATTCGCAACGACGTCGCTTACGTACTGGCCGGCCGATCAATGTTCCTCGACGGCGGGCTTACGCTCTATCGCCTCAAACCCGCCACAGGCGAGATCCTCTCCCAAACACAAATGAACCATAACGATCCGAATACTGGCAAGGATCTCCATACACACGTGAGGATGCTTGACATGCCGGTGGCTTCGACTGACATCCTCAGCAGCGAGGGCGAGTATCTGTTCATGCGGTCGCAGCCGTTTGATCTCAAGGGTAATCGCAAACGCGTTAAGCACGTCGACGTCTCGCAGCAGCGAGGAGACGATGCGCACCTGTTCGTTCCCAACGGTTTTCTTGACGACAACTATTGGCATCGTGCGTTTTGGGTTTACGGGCGCAGCGTTCTTGGCGGCCCGGGTTATGGGGGTACGGGGCACAAGGCTCCGTCGGGCAAAATAATGGTGCTGGACAATGAGAATATGTACATCTTCGGGCGTCAACAGAACTATTGGCGATGGACGGTTCCGCTTGAGTACCGTCTGTTCTCCGTGTCTCGGAGTGTTCCGGTTCCGGAGAAATCAGCGACGCCCGACAGGAAGAAACGGCGCCGACGCCCCGGGGGATTCGCGACGCGATGGAGTGCTGATATTCCGATCATGGCTCGTGCGATGGTGAAGGCCGGCGACGTACTTTTCGCCTGCGGACCCGAGGATGTCGTCAACGAGCCCAAAGCTGTCAAGCGGCAGCCTGCAATGCTCGATGCGCTCGGCAGACAAGCCAAACTGTTCACAGGCTCAGAGGGGAGCTTGCTGTTTGCGGTGTCGGCGAAAACCGGTGAGACGATCGCAAGAACCAAACTCGATATCCTGCCCGTGTTCGACGGTATGATATCCGCCGCTGGAGACATTTACATGTCCACGGTGGACGGAAAGGTCGTTTGTTTGGGCGGAAAATAATGGAGTAAGTGATAATGAAGCATCGCAGCAGAATCATACTGATCATTGCTGTCGGTCTTCTTGGGTCTGTGCAGGCGCTGCAGGCCGCCGACAAGAAGATCAAGGTGTTCATACTGGCCGGTCAGTCGAATATGGAGGGGCACGGGCAGGTTCGCAGCCTTCCGCATCTTGGAAACCATCCGAAGCACGGACATCTCCTGAAAAAGCTCAAGGGGCCCGACGGCAAGTGGGCGGTGCGCGACGATGTGACCATTTCATACAAGGCGCCGCAGCGTAACAAGAGGAGCGGGTCGCTGACCGTGGGTTGGGGCGGAGAGAAACATGAACTCGGTCCGGAGTTGATGTTTGGGACGATCATGGGCGACAAGTACGACGAGCATGTGCTGCTGATCAAGACCGCCTGGGGCGGCAAGGATGTCATCTGCGACTTCCGTTCTCCCAGCGCGGGCAAGCCGAGAGGCGCCGAAGCCGCTTTCTTCGCACACAGACGCAAAGAGGGCGACAGGCGGGAAATTGGCGTTTATTACCGCAAGATGGTCGCCGAGATCAAAGAGACCCTCGACAACATCAAGAACGTTGTGCCCGGTTACAAGGGTCAGGGCTACGAGATTGCGGGAATGGCCTGGTTTCAGGGATGGAACGATCTGGGGGCATGGCACTTTCAGAAGGACGGCGAGCATCTGGGTAAGGAGGTTCTCGGGCGTTACAAACAGAACTTGTCGGCTATGATTCGCGACCTGCGAAAAGACCTTAACGCTCCGGACATGCCGGTTGCGATTGGCGAATTGGGCGTCGGTGGACACGAGATGACAAAGCGCGCCGAGCGGGAAGGCCGAGATTGGGAAGCCGAATCGATAGTTGAGCTTCGAAAACTCCAGAAGGCGGTAGGCGACGACCCAAAGCTCAAGAACGTGACGTTTGTTCCCACTTTGGATTACTGGGATGTTCGCTTGCAGGAACTTCGCGTTATAAGCGATGCCTACTGGGGCAAGAAGCAAAAAGCGGGCATAAAGGACACCGAGCAAAATCACCTTCCCACAAAGGAGCTTAACGACGAGTTTCTCAGACTCGGTCAGCACTGGTTCTGCCACTACAACGGATCGGCCGCCAATTACAGCCTGATAGGATGGGCGCTGGCTGAGGCGTTGAACAAGCTCGGTGCGGACAAGACCAGGAAATCGGCGTCCAGGTAGAATGTCAAATGCGCAAAGCGATATGTCTTACAGTTCTGGTCGTATTCTCATTTGTATCGGATTTCGTGCTGGGTGACCATCACGAGCGGACTCCGGTGATTGTCGAACCTGCGAATGTTGCCTACGCCAAGCAGGCGACGTGGCGTGCGACTATGCTGGACGTGCGAGCCAAAATACGCAAACGGGGCAAGGATGTCGATCTTGCATTGGCGTCCGCCTACGCCAGGCGCTTCTGGCGGGATTTCCCCATCCGGACCGACTGGCTCATGCAGGACAGCGCGGGCGACCCGGAAAAGTGGAAAGGCGGGCTGGACGGCAAAGGCGATTTGGCATGCTATCTGAAGTCTGATCGTGACGCATTGCTGGAGCGGAAGCTCATTGGCAAGGTCGTTGGCGAGTGCGGCTTGAGTGCGGACAAGCTGACCGCAGAGTTGAACGCATTAGTCAAGGCAGGCGCGGGTCCGGACGACGGGCGTTGGCTCGAACTCTATGCTAGAGCGTGTCTGGTCCGCCGAGCCGAAAGGCTGAAGCCTCTCCTGAGCCGGACGCGGCGGGTGATTTTCGTACGCCATCAAAACATGGGCAATATGAACTTCGCTTACACCGAATACACCCGGTGGGAAGGGAATAAGTACGGTGGGTTGTTCCGGTTGGAACTCGACAATGAAATCAGGCCCGATGGCGAATTCGCCACAATCAAGCCGTTCATCAAGACCGACAAGGGCGGTGCGATTCGCGACCCGGCGCTTTCCTACGACGCCAAACGCCTTCTTTTCGCGTGGCGCAAGGATATCGACGGGCACAGGGACTACAGCGTCTACGAGATGGAACTGGCGACTGGAAAGACGCGTCTTATCACCGGAGCTAACACCTACGGCGCCAGCTACGAACCGATCTACCTACCGGACAGCAACATCATGTTCAACTCGTCGCGGATCGTGCAGACTGTCGACTGCGCCGGTCCGGACGTGAGCAACCTGTTCATTTGCGACAAGGATGGAAAGTACGCCCGCCGGATTGGATTCGACCAGGTGCATACGCTGGCGCCTACAGTGATGGACGACGGGCGAGTGGTTTACATGCGATGGGATTACAACGATCGCAGCCAGGTCTACACACAGGCTATCTTCCAGATGAATCCCGACGGCACGGGGCAGACGGAATACTACGGGAACAACACGTTCGAACCGACCAATTTCTTCCACCCGCGCGGGATTCCCGGCACCGCCAGGATCATGTGTCTTATCGGCGGGCACCACACTCCACAGAGCGGCAAGCTGGTTGTCGTCGATCCGTCAAAGGGGCGCCAGGGGACCGACGGACTAACCGAGGCGCCGTACGGAAGAAAACCGCCCTACGAGAGAACCGACATGTACGCCAAAGAGGGCGGACATTTCTGCTACCCGTTCCCGCTGGACGCCAAGTCGCTGCTGGTAAGCTACGATCCGCTGGCGTACCACCGAAGGAAAAAAGATGGTACGCGCATGCCTGACGACGTGAAGGATTACGTGCGGTTCCACCTGTACTACATGACGATCGACGGGCGGCGCGAGATATTGGCGGCGGATCATCGCATTTCTTCGCTCAAACCTATCCCCGTTATCTCGCGGAAGATTCCGAACATCAGGCCCTCGGTGGTGGACTATCGCAAGAAGACAGGCGTGTACTTCATGCAGGATATCTATCACGGGCCTGGCCTGAAGGGAATTCCGCGCGGGACGATCAAGAAGCTGCGCGTAGTGGAGTTGAGATTCCGTGAGATGTACGTCGGCGCCAACGGAACCAGCGGCGCCGGAGGCAGTGCGGGCGTGGTCACGCCGATAGCTGTTGGAACTGGAAGTTGGGATGTGAAGGTCATACTTGGCGATGCGACGGTCCATTCGGACGGGTCGGCGATGTTCGAGGTCCCCGCCAGAACCCCGGTCTATTTTCAGGCCCTTGACTCCGAGAACCGAGCGGTTCAGACAATGCGGTCCTGGTCTACGCTCATGCCCGGTGAGACATTTTCCTGTGTGGGTTGTCACGAGGACAAGAATGAGGCTCCGCAGGTCAGGAAAACTGTCAGTCTTGCAATGAAGGCTGGAGCTGAGAAACTCAAACAGTTCTACGGTCCGCCGCAGGGATTCAGCTTCCCCAAGCGTATCCAGCCGATCCTCGACAAACATTGCGTACAGTGTCACAAGGTCGGCGGCAAGGCGGGCAAGTACGTCCTGACCAGCGAGACCGTTCACTACAAGCGATCGCAACGCAACTGGGCAAGATCGTACCTGACGCTGACCGGAACACCCGACAGGAGGCGCGAACTGCACGAGGAACGCGGCCGGGCGAACAAGATAGTCAACTGGATCAACAACTCATCCGAACCGACCATGATTCCGCCCGGACACGGGGGATCGACCAGGAGCAAACTTATGCTGCTGAACGATCCCAGGGAGTCGCCGTGCCCGGCCGATATCAAGCTGTCACGCAAAGAACTGGACTTGCTGGCCGCGTGGATAGACATGGTCGTGCCGTATTGCGGCGACTATGTAGAGGCCAACGCTTGGAGCCGGGACACCATGAGGCGTGCGAAGAGACGCATTGCCCTAAACAAAGCGGCAAGAGAGATCGATCTGAAAAATATCCGGGACTACATTAAGTCCGGACAGTGAGAATTCCTTTGCCCGAGCCGGAGGGCTGGATACAATCATCGTGAAGGCCCGCGATGACCGCAGGCCGCCAAGGAGCCCCTTATGCTGGATCGCACCACAACTTGTTTGTTAGCGTTGATCGTCACCGTTGTTTCCGCCGCTGCGGTCGCTGCTGAGAAGCTGCCCGAGAACCTGGCCCGCAAAGCGCAAGTGTCGGCGAGTAGTCAGTTCAACGGTCAGCATAGCCCCGCAAAGGCGATTAACGGTTCGATTTCGAATAGCGACTGGGCGGTCAAGGGAACCCGGAACGGAGATTTTACGCTCCAGTGGGCGAAACCCGTCGAAGCCGCACAGATCGTCTACTGGGCTCGTACGACAGGCGCTCACCTGGAGAGCTTCAAGGACTACGAGGTTTACTTGAACGATGCGAAGACCCCGGTTGTTAAGGGACAGTTGGAGAATCGCTACGGTCCTCAATTGATCAACTTGACCAAACAGAAGGTCACGAAAATACACATCAAGTTCATCTCGTCGCATCCCAGATCCATCAACCCCGGGGCCGCAGAAATCAACGTGTACGCGACATGCCTGACCAAGAAGCAATTGCCCCGGGTCGCGGCGCGGAAACCCAAGACACGCGTAAAGGAACTGACTGAGGCGGGCAAGGCGATGCAGAAAGATCTGATCTCCGGCAAGCTCGGGTTCAAGGACATCCTGCTGGTCAAGCGACATCCGCTGAACATCTCGCACGTGTACGTCTACCACGTTGAGGGTTATATCCCCGGAGGCGGGTTGTATATCTATTCGCCCGACGCAGACGGAGGGAGAGTAAAGTGCATCTATGACGCCAAGGAAGGAATGATCACGACCGCCGATCTGTCTTACGACGGTAAGGAGATCGTGTTCGCCCTGAAGCTCGGCGGAATGGTTCGCTGCCGGCCGATCGCACACGCATTTGATATCCCCCGCGACAAGCCCGGAGAGAACTACCAGATATGGCGGATCAACGTCGACGGTACGGGCCTGAAGCAGTTGACCAACGACAAGAGCAACAACCTCGACCCCTGCTGGCTGCCCGACGGGGGGATTGCGTTCATTTCCGACCGCAAGCCGGCGTACGCATACTGCTACGTTGTGACTTCGCCGGTGGTCTATCGCATGGACCGAGACGGGAAGAAGCAGAAGCGCCTCAGCGCAAACTACCTGATGGACTTCACGCCTTCGGTTTCCAATGACGGCCGCATCGTCTACACGCGTTGGGAATACGTCGACCGGGCGGCGTGCCCGATTCAGAGCCTTTGGACGATGAATCCCGACGGGACCGGGCTGGCGGGCCTGTACGGAAACCGCGTTATCGCCCCGGGCACCTTCATGGACGCCCAGCCGATTCCCGGCAAGAAAACCTTCATCGCCACCGCCACTAACCACAACGGACCTTGTCGCGGCGGAATCGTGCTGATCGACCCGACAAAGGGCGCCAATAATCTCAAGGCTATTACCAACCTGACTCCGGAGGTCGACATATTCGTCTCCAGGGGAGTCTACGGTAACGGGCTACGCGGACCTTACGAAAAGCCTATGCCTATCGGCGGCGATAAATTCCTGGTCTCCAGCAACGGCGTGATCGAACTACGCGATTTCAAGTGCAACGTTGTCCCGCTTATCCGGCCTAGCGACAAGATGGGCTACTATTCGCCCCAGCCGATCGTAAAGACCCAGACTCCGCCGCTTATCGTCGGCACGCCGATGAACCGCAAGATCGACCTGCCGAAAGACGGAAGCGTTACCGGCGCCTGGGCCAGCGTCTTCATGCAGGATGTTTACAACGGTCTCGAACCGGCGGTCAAACGCGGCGAGATAACGCAGATCGCCATCGTACAGGAACTCGAAAAGGCGACCCACACGCCGCAGGACAATTTCGACCCGTACACTGGGCGGAAACGCAAAATCGCAGCGTTCGGGTTCCAGTTTCCGCTGGTCTCGTGCGGGGCGACGTATGCGGCCAAGAAGGTCTGGGGATTCGCCAATGTCGACAAAGACGGAAAAGCCGCGTTCCAGGTTCCCTCTGAAGTTCCGATCTACTTCCTGGCTCTGGACAAGGAAGGCCGCGCCGTACAGCGCATGAGATCGTTCACCCACTTCATGCCGGGCGAGGTGCAGGGCTGCATCGGCTGCCATGCCGACAGGAACTCCGCCGCTCCGCGCCTCGGCGCCAAGCGAATCACGACCTCGCCGCAGAAACTCATCGAACCGGCCTGGGGCGTAAAAGGCTTCAGCTACGCCGAAGTCGTTCAACCCGTGCTCGACAAGCACTGCGTCAAGTGCCATAACCATCTTAAGCAGCCCGGAAAGGTTGACCTCAGCGGCGACAAGACCGACTTCTTCAACGTTTCGTACGACGTATTGGCCCGCACCGGGACGATGGGCATGTGGAAGTGGGGCATTCACGGTACGCCGAAGGGTCCCAAGAACGACAGCTTCCGCGGGATGAGCCCGTACACCGAGTGGATCTGGTCGATCAACGGCGCCGGGCACAACACCCACGAGATCGCCCCGTACCGCTGGGGCAGCCCGGCCAGCATGCTGGCGAAAATCATCCATAGCGGCCACCCGGACAAGAAGGGCAAGAAGCAGATTGACGTACCTCTTGCCGATCGCAAGAGAGTATACCTCTGGATCGACCTGAACGTCCCGTATTACGGTACGGCGTCTTCGAATCACAAGAAGCGAATCGGATCTCGGCGAATGTACCCGCCGAATCTCGACTCGACTCTCAAGGAAGTCGCCAAGCGTCGCTGCGATTCCTGCCACAAAGGCAAACTCCCACGCAAGTTCTATACGCGATTCGAGAATCCGCAGAACAACGATTTCCTGCTGGCTCCGCTGGCGAAAACCGCCGGTGGGACCGAGAAGTGCGGGAAGGTGATCTTTAAATCGACCGACGATGCGGACTACCAGAAGATCATCAAGACCTTCGATCCGATCCACGAACTGCTGCGTAATATCCCGCGAGCCGACATGAAAAACTTCACGCTTCTGACGAAATGAGGAGTATCTGATGCGAAATAGTACTGCGGCTTACTGTTTGATCTCCTGCGTTGCGATTGTGACGCTGATCTCGTCCGGGGTGATCGGAGCCAATCCAATTCCCGGAAATGTCGCTCCCAAAGCCAGAGTTTCGGCCAGCAGCCGGTTCAGCGGCGAGTATCATCCTTTGATGGCGATAAACGGGCTCGTCCCTGGCGCCGATTGGGCGGTCAAGGGAACTCAGGACGGGTATTTCGAGTTGCGTTGGGACAAGCCCGTCGAGGCTGCCCAGATTATCTACTGGGCTCGCACAACCAGCGATCTGCTGGAGTGCTTCAAGGACTACGAGGTCTATCTGGATGATGCTAAGACTCCGGTCGTCAAAGGCCGGCTCGAGCATCGACGGGGCCCGCAGACAATCAACTTCAAGAAGCAGGCAATCAAGAAGCTTCGCATCAAGTTCCTCTCATCGCATCCCAACTCGCCCAACCCGGGCGCCGCCGAGATCGGAGTCTACGGATCGCCGATTACGAAGAAACAACTTGCTGAGATGCTGATACCCGCCAACGAGCGGACCGCAGCAGCCAAGGCGATGCGGAAAGAGTTGGCCGATGGTAAGCTGGGTTTCAAGGATATCCTGCTGGTTAAACGCAAACCGCTTAATATTTCCCACGTGTACGTGTATCACGTTGAAGGTTTCCGCCCGGGCGGCGGGTTGTACATCTACTCAGCCGACACAGGCGAAACGAAGTGCATCTTCGACGCCGGCGAAGGCATGATAACCACCGCCGATCTGTCGTACGACGCCAAAGAAGTGGTCTTCGCATTGCGGCGCGGCGGGCACGTGGGTTCGAATCCCGTGGCGCATATCGAGGATATCTCGTTCTATCAGGATGAGAAGAGCAACTACCAGATATTCACGATCGGGATAGACGGCAAGGGCCTCAAGCAGCTTACCAAGGGCAAGCACAATAATCTTGATCCGTGCTGGCTGGCCGACGGCGGGATCGGGTTCATTTCCGATCGCAAACCGGCGTACGCGTACTGCTATGTCGTAACGTCTCCGGTTCTCTATCGCATGGAGGCCGACGGTTCGAAGCAGATTCGCCTGAGCGCCAACTATCTGATGGACTTCACGCCTTCGGTGCTCAACGACGGGCGGATCATCTACACGCGATGGGAGTACGTTGACCGTCCGGCGTGTCCGATCCAGAGTTTGTGGGCGATCAAGCCTGACGGAACGGGGCTCAGCGTATTCTACGGTAATCGCGTAATCTCGCCCGGCACGTTCATGGACGCCCAGCCGATCCCGGGCACAAACCAGGTGATCGCCACCGCGACGAACCACAACGGGTCCTGTCGCGGGGGTATAGTCGCGATCGATCCGTCCAAAGGCGTTAACTCTCGCCAGGCGGTTCGGAACCTCACTCCCGAGATCAATATCTACGCACACCGTATCGGCGGGGGGCCCTGGGGCAACGGGATGCTCGACATGCGCGTGCGAGGGCAGTACGAAAAGCCGCTGGCGATTAGCGACAAACGGTTCTTAGTCTCCAAGGGCGGAACGATTCAACTTCGCGACTTCGATGCCAACGCAATCTCGCTGATCTCGCCGGAAGGGGGCATGGGCTGGTACTGTCCGATGCCCGTGCGGAAGGTTAAACGCCCACCGTTGCTGTTCGGGACCATCGCCAAGCTGCCGGAAGACGGAAGCGTTTCGGGCGCCTGGGCCACGATCTACATGCAGGATGTCTACAACGGTCTCGAGCCGCACGTCAAACGCGGGCGGATCAAACAGATCGCCGTCATCCAGGAAATCGAGAAATCCACTCATTCGCCGCAGAACAACAAACGCCTCGACGGACACGGCATGCGGAATATCGCGGTGTTTGGGTTCCAGTTTCCACTGGTTTCGTGCGGAGCGACGTATGCGCCGAAAAAGGTCTGGGGCTTCGCTGACGTGCAGAAAGACGGAAGCGCCGCGTTTAAGGTCCCCTCGGAAGTTCCTATCTACTTCCTTGCTCTGGATGCCGAAGGGCGAGCCCTTCAGCGGATGAGATCGTTTACGCACCTTATGCCCGGCGAGGTTCAGGGATGCGTCGGCTGTCACGCCGATCGCAACTCGGTGGCCTCCGGCGGTCCGAAGCTGATGGCGTCTGCGTCCCGACGCAAACCGCAGGAACTCCAAGCCCCCGCCTGGGGCGTCAAGGGATTCAGCTACCAGGAGGTCGTCCAGGGCGTATTCGACCGCAACTGCCTTAAGTGCCACAACGAACGCAAGCAGGAGGGCAATGTCGACCTGACCGGCGACATGACCGACTTCTTCAACGTGTCGTACGACATTCTCGCTCGTACGGGCACGCAGTCCGAGCGGAACTGGATTCGTCACGGCAGCCCGTCGGGCGCCAAGTACGACAAGGTCCGGGGCATGAGCCCGTACACCGAGTGGATATGGACGATCAATGGAGCCGGTGCGAACGTGCTTGAAGTCAAGCCCATGCGATGGGGCAGCCCTGCGAGCAAACTCGCCGAAATCATCCGCACCGGGCATCCGGACAAGAAGGGCAAGCCCCGCGTCAATGTCCCCGCGGCCGATCGCAAGAGAGTGTATCTGTGGATCGATCTGAACGTTCCGTACTACGGGACCTCGTCATCGAATCACAAGGCCCGCTTGGGTAGTCGGCGAATGATGCCCCAGGGCCTCGAACCTGCGCTCAAGGACGTCGCTGTGCGACGCTGCCTGAGTTGTCACAAGAAAGGCGTGCCGCGAAAATTCTACACTCGCGTAATGAAGCCGCAAAACAACAGCTTCCTGCTGGCTCCGCTCGCCAAGTCGGCTGGCGGGACCGAGGCGTGCGGAAAGCCGATCTTCAAGACTACGGACGATCCGGATTATCAGAAGATTATCAAGACGTTCGATCCCATACACAAACTGTTGCGGGCAAGACCCCGCGCCGATATGTCGAATTTCAAACTACTGTGCGATTGAGTATCCGCACAAGATAGGAGTCGGAGCTAAAATGTCTAAACTGAACCGTCCGCTTATCGCTGTCGTTCTGGGGTTGCTCGCCGCACAATCGGCACGCGCCGACAAGCCGCTTGTGAACTTCGGCGAAGATCGCTACACGCTGTCGTTCTGGATTCGGACCACGTCCAAGACCGGCGGGCCTCTCTTTACCGTCACATCGCTCAACGGCAAGTGGAACACCGGCGACAAGTGCATCTACGTTGGCGAAAGAGGGCGCATCAACCTGCGTTCGGCCGGGGCCGGGCACGACTCGGGCGGGCCTCTCGTCAACGACGGCAAGTGGCACCAGATCGTCCTGCCGAGCTACCACTCCTGGCGAATGTATGTCGACGGCAAACGCGGCTTGATGCACATACAGGACGGTGTTCCGGACCAGGGGACCGGGCGCAGCCCGATTCTTACCGGCCCCGGATGTGTGCTGAAGTTCGGCCAGGGCGCCGAAGATTTCCCCAACGACACGAAACGGCAGTTTACAGGTCAGATCGCCGACGTTCGGATCTACGATCGTGTGCTCAAGGAAGAGGAAATCGCCAAACTCTTCGAAGGCCAGACCAAATTCGGGTCGGCGAAGCTGATAGCCCATTGGCCTCTGGACAAAAGCGCCAAAGACGCTTCCGGCGGCGGGTCGAATTTGAGAACTGTCGGCAAGGTCAAGTATTCTCCCGGCCGCAACGGTGCGTCGGCCGCCGAGTTCAACGGCGCCGGGGCGCTCTGGCTGCCGCTGACGGATCGCTGCGTCGGAAAGACCGCTAAGATCATCACCTCGAAGCTGCCCGATATAACCGAGCCGAGCTATTCGGACGTCAAGTACGGCGCCGCACTGGTCAAGGAGTTGGGGTTCGACAAACTGCTGTTTGTTAAACGCGATACGTATCATTCGAGCCATTTTTACAGCGACTTTATCGACGGATGCAGCCGGTTCGGCAGTAATATATGCATACTTGACCTGGCGACGGGCAAGGTCAAAGACATCTTTAGCGGCAAGATGACCAAGGGTATTTTCGGGCGAGTCGACCTATCGTTCGACGCCAGGAAGATAGTATTTGGCTGGAAGGAGTCCGAGTGGAAAGGCTTTCGGATTTTCGAATCGAATATTGACGGGTCGGGGCTTCACCAGATAACGCATCCGCCCAAGGATGAAGCGCTGCGGATCAAGAAGTACGATCAGTCGACCTATCTCCGATTCGCCAAGATATACCATCACCAGACCGACGATATGCACCCCTGCTACCTGCCCGATGGCGGGATTATGTTCGCCTCTACTCGTTGCGAAACCGGAACGCTCTGCAATTCCGACGACCAGCTAGCCGGTACGCAGATGTACCGTGTGGAGGTTGACGGAAGCAAATTCGAAAAACTCTCGAACAGCGCGGTCAGCGAGTTTACGCCCGCGATCTGTGAGGATGGACGTGTGGTCTACACGCGTTGGGAGTATGTCGACAAGGGGCAGATCGGCGTAAAATGTCTCTGGAGCATGAACCCTGACGGAACGGCGTCTCGCGAGGTGTACGGAAACAACGTGCGCTTCCCGCCGACGATGATCCAGGGCAGGCAGATCCCAGGCTACGCGAATCTGTTCGTCGCCATCGGTTCGCCTCACTGGCCTCACAGCGGAACTGGGACGGTGATCATGATCGACACCAACAAGCCCATTCGCACGCGCGAACCGATGACCTACATCACCCCGTACGTAAAGGTTATGCAGGAGCCCGGATACAACCAGTACAACTTCAAAACCAAACTTTGGGAACGAAGCGGCAAGGGCCCGCTGTATCGCGACCCGTTCCCGCTGAGCAAAGAGTTGTTCATCGTCTCGCACAATGAGGACCGCACCAGGGACGCGAAAGACGCTACGGCGTATGGACTTTACACGCTTGATCTTAAAGCTCGCCATAAACGCATCTACAGGGACCCCGAAACTTCCGTCTGGTGCGCCCAACCGCTTCGCCCGCGAAAGAAACCGCCGATAAGCATAATGCCCCGCGATGAGAAACTCGCCGCTAAGGGCCTGGCGGTCTGCTCGGTGCTGGATATCTATCATGGCATGGAGAACGTCAAACGCGGCGAGGTCAAGTGGATTCGCATAATGGAGCAACTGCCCCGTCCCTGGTCGGCAAGACGGAGATGGAGCCCCGCGTGCGGACACACCCAACCGCCCGGCGGCGGGGGGCCTTTGAGCGTCAAGCTCCTGCGAGGCGTGGTCCCGGTCGAGAAGGACGGTTCTGCGCATTTCTACGTTCCCGCCGATCGGAACATCTACTTCCAGGCGTTGAATAAGGATTACCTGGAATTGCAGCGTGAGCGCACTTACGTGAACTATCGCCCGGGCGAGACTCGAGCCTGCATCGGTTGTCACGAAACTCCCAACGATGCGCCCCGCCTGCTGACCAAACGTATCGCCACAAGCAAGCCGGCGGTAATGCCCCAACCGCAACCGGGCGATCCGCAAGCCGCGCGCCCGCTGCACTACGCGAAAGACGTGCAGCCCATTTTCGACAAGCAGTGCGTAAGTTGTCATGGTAAGGAGAAGCCCGCCGCCGGTCTCCGTTTGACCGGCGAGCACTGGTGGTTGTCGAACACCTCGTTCGTTAACCTGATTCGCATGGGCTACGTGCCCGGATTCCGGGAGGGCAAGGACTTCGAGGGCACCGAATACTCGCCAGCAAAGACAATAGGATCGGGCGTCAGCAAGCTGATGAAGCAGATCAAGAAGGGCTGCCCGGGCAACAAGGTCAAAATGTCCCAAGCCGAGTTTGTTCGCATTGCCACATGGATCGACACCAACGGAGTCTACAGCGGTTCGTATTTCGGCAGGCTCGTACCGCCCCACAAGGACCACCCCAACTACCGACCGACGCCTACGCTGAAGCAGGCGCTGAGCACGGTCAACCCGTGGGAGGAATGGACCCCCGACTGGAAACCGCCTCCGAAGAAGAAGCGGTAAGACGCGGGCTTCGGTCCGGCGGCCGGGATGACGGCCCGGTCGACTGCGTTTACAGCGTTACTCTTGGGGATATCGCACCGCGGACAGGTTGCGGGCTAGCCGTGAAGCCACGCAATGGCCCGCTCTTTGTTTCGGAACACGCCTAACTCAACCGGGATATTGGCTTCGGCCAGTATTTGTAGCATCCGCATCATCCCAAACCCAATATCGGAATCGACGAAAATCGCGGTCTTCATACCTGATCGTGTTTCGCTTACCGATGCGGCGGTCCGTAGGAAGGAACGTATTGAACGCGAGTCGATGGACTCAAAGTCAAAGCGCCTGATATCCCATAGAACCTGGTTTTCCTTCCACGAGTCAATGTGATTGGCGATAAAGTCGAATATGTCGCCAAATGTATCGACCTGTTCCACTGTATTGACAACGACGCCTCGTTCAATAACGCTTGTGATGCTCATGTTTTAATCTCTCAGTACAGTATATCGCCTGCGAGAGATTGAAACTGACTATCGCCATAGTGCGGCGTACATAGAACGCCATGTCGCCCGCCAATACCCAAGCGTTAGTGGAATCTGAACGATACGGCGCTTTTCTGAAAGATCGGGTCCAGGCTTGCTCCTCCAGACGCCGGAGCCGTACAAGTGAAGACATACTTCCTCTTTCCCGTTCCAAAGAAGTAGAATGTCTGCCGAAGCTTGCGTCCCTGTTGAAGCGGCTTCCTCTCGGTAATAGTCGTGAAGCTGCTGGCGCATCTCGGGGTCGGTGGCTGCTCCGCGTTGGGCTTCCATGAGTTTGGCGAACGCCTTGTCGCCGTAGTTATCGATCAGATCCGTGGCGGAGTCGAATGCAGGC
>JASLNT010000041.1 GCA_030745875.1 Phycisphaerae bacterium | reverse complement strand
GCAGCGGGATGCGATGGGACTCACCCAACGCCGAAGGGATGATGGCGTTGGCCGCTCTTGACCAAACTGGCCAGTGGAATGCCTACTGGCTCCTGCAAAACGCCCTCGCAGCATGATGCCAGAAAAACTTCTCACACCCATCCGCCGCGCCGGACCGATTGGGCCTTGCATTAACCGCCGGCGCAACCATAGAATCCCGGTTCGTTTTCCACCAAACTCACGCC
This sequence comes from Phycisphaerae bacterium, assembly GCA_030745875.1. Lineage (GTDB taxonomy): Bacteria > Planctomycetota > Phycisphaerae > SM23-33 > SM23-33 > BS750m-G57. The sequence goes on along the minus strand of JASLNT010000041.1, from coordinate 69,795 downwards.
TGCATATGCAATTGACACCGCAGGTCCTCCTGAAAGGAATTCGCACATGAAACGTACTATCAACGCAGCAATCGCCCTTGCGGCATGCATTATGATCCTCGGCGGGTCCGCACAGGCCGACGTAACCGTACCAACGATTTTCGGAGACAACATGGTCCTCCAGCGCGATGTCGCCCTGCCCGTATGGGGCCAGGCCGCCGCCGGCGAGAAAGTCACCGTAAGCATCGGAGCGGACAATGTGTCCGCCGCAGCGGCCAATGCGTCCGCGACGGCCGACAAGGACGGCTTCTGGGCGGTCAAACTGCCCGCGATGAAATGCACGCCGAAGCAAACCGGACTGACAATGATCATCACGGGCAAGAACGAGATCTCGCTGAAGAACATCCTGGTCGGCGAGGTGTGGGTCGGTTCAGGCCAGTCGAACATGGAGTGGGGCCTCGGCGGGAGCACGGGCGGGAAAGAAGCTATCGCCAAAGCCGACCTGCCCAACATTCGCCTCTATCACGTGCCGAAAACCCAATCCAAAACGCCCAACAAGGACATCAAAGCCAACTGGAAAGTATGCTCGCCGAAAACCTGCGGAAGATTCTCCGGCGTGCTGTTCTTCTTCGGGCAGCGCCTGCACAACGACCTGAAGATCCCGATCGGCCTGATCAACAGCTCCTGGGGCGGGTCGCCCATCGAACCGTGGACCGTAACCGACGCTTCCACGAAACAGGGCGGCGGGATGTACAACGCAATGATCGCTCCGCTGCAGCCCTTCGCGGTAAGAGGGGCTATCTGGTACCAGGGCGAAACGAACGTACTGAAAAAGAACGGCCTGACGTACTTCGACAAGAAAAAAGCCCTGATCGAAGGTTGGCGAAAGACGTGGAATAACGACAAGCTCTCGTTCTACACGGTTCAAATCGCACCGTGGGCCGGACGATACGGACCCGGCGAGTTGCCCAAACTCTGGGAAGCACAGGTCGCGAGCTTGAAAATACCGGGAACGGGACTGGCGGTCACAACGGACCTGGTCGACAAGATCACGGACATCCACCCGCGCGACAAGAAGCCCGTGGGCAACCGCCTGGCGCTGTGGGCGTTGGTCAAGGATTACGGCGTTCAGGATCTGGTCTACTCCGGACCGCTGTACAAGTCGATGAAAATCGAGGGCGCCACAATCAGGATCAGCTTCGCACACGCCGAAGGCGGACTGGCGTCCCGAGACGGTAAAGAACTCAACGAATTCAAGATCGCCAGCGCCGACGGAAAGTTCGTTCCCGCCAAAGCCGTAATCGACGGGCAGACGGTTGTGGTCTCGGCTGACGGAGTTACGACGCCGAAGAACGTGCAATTCGGATGGCACAAAGTGGCGAACCCGAACCTCATCAACAAAGCAAAGCTACCGGCCTCTCCATTCCAGACCGACAACTGGATCGGCGGTACGGGCGAATAAACTCCGGGGCGGATGAAACTCGGCGGTCTGCGGTAAGATGAGCAAGGCCTTTCGAATGCAGTCGGTTCAGTCTCCGATCATTCCGGTGGTCGCCGAGTTGATCCGCGCAAATCCGGGCGCAATATCGCTTGGTCAGGGCGTGGTTCACTACGGTCCTCCGCCCGAGGCGATCCAGCAGATCGAAACGTGCCTGCGAGATCCGGAAAATCACAAGTACAAGCTCGTGTGGGGAATTCCCGAGTTGCGGGAGGCCGTCGCTCGCAAGCTCAAGACAGACAACAACATCACCCTGGGCGACGATCGAGAGCTTTTCGTCACCGCGGGGGGGAATATGGCGTTCGTCAATGCGATCATGGCGATTACGGATCCGGGCGACGAAGTCATTTTCAATACGCCCTACTACTTCAACCACGAGATGGCGGTCAATATCGCTTCGGTCCGCAGCGTGTGCGTAGCGACCGACGAGAACCACCAGTTGCAGCCCGACGCAATCGCAGCGGCGATAACCGACCGCACCCGGGCGGTGGTCACCATCTCGCCCAACAACCCCACCGGAGCGGTCTACAGCGAAGAATCGCTGCGACAGGTCAACGCGATTTGCGCTGATGCGGGCGTATACCATATACACGACGAAGCCTACGAGTACTTCGTCTACGACGGCGCGACGCACTTCTCGCCCGGTTCGGCCGAGAGCAGCGCGGGACACACGATTTCACTGTTTTCGCTTTCGAAATCGTACGGTTTCGCCAGTTGGAGAATCGGGTATATGGTCGCCCCCGCCGACCTGTCGGCGTCGATCAAGAAGATCCAGGACACGATCCTCATCTGCCCGCCGGTAATTTCGCAATTTGCGGCCGTCGGGGCGCTTCAAGCCGGAAACGCCTACTGCCGCCAAAAGCTCGGCGATATCGCAGAGGTCCGCCAAATCGTGCTCGATGAGTTGGAAACGTTGGGCGATCTGGTCACCGTCCCGCCGGCCGATGGAGCGTTTTACTTCCTGCTGCGTATCGACACCGGAATCGACCCGATGCGCCTGGTGGAGCGGTTGATCAGCGAACACAAGGTCGCGGTCATACCGGGCGGTACTTTCGGGATCGAAGAGGGCTGCTATCTGCGCGTAGCCTACGGAGCCCTCGAAAAGAACACCGCCGCCGAAGGCATAGGACGCCTCGCCCGCGGACTGCGGGCAATTCTAACTTAACGGACATCTCGAATCGAAACCGTACTGAGACTCCGTTGCACCGCTGATTCCGGGTGATCCCAGGCGCTATTTAACGCGCCATTCGAGAATGCCCGCCGACATCTTCTTGGGCTTCTCGTTCTTGGCGGGCATGTAGGTTTCGAGGTATTTGTCCTGGGCCTTGGCGACGATTCGCAGCGCGTCGGTCTTTACGGGCTTGAACTCCACGCGATTGAATTGGTCGGGCTTAACACCGTAAGAGCCTTTCGCCTCGACCGGTTTGAACTCGTCACCGTCTCGATACATCAGGCTCCACGATTCGGGCAGCTTCGTGCCCGTACCGAATCGCGTGTACCAGTAAACTTCGACGGACGAAACTTCCCCAGGCTTCTTGAACGTGTACTGCACCCATTCGGACGTGCCCCGCTTGCCGTTCCAGACGAACACGCCGCGCGACGCGTCGCCCGAGCGCACGGGGATTATCTGGTCGTTCAGGGCTCCGAAGGAGCCCTTCTCAATAGAAGCCGTCACCCGGCTGGTCGAAGCAATGTCGGGCTTCGGCGGAAGTATCGCCCGCGACTTGTCAGCCAGCATCCAAACGACCATCGAAGCAGCGTCTCGATTGGCCCGTGCGTAGTACGGAATCGCCACGAGAGGGATCTTCTTTTCGACGGCCGAGACCTTGTCGTCTCCACGAGACACGTCCAACGCCTGGCCGGTGATCACGGTGACCCCGCCCAGCAGGTCTTTGCGGTGTTCGGTCTTGAAAGTCGCCCCCGGATCGATGCGCAGATTAAGCTGCTCGGTTTTCTTGCCGATGTCCAGGCCCTCGACGCAGTAAACCAGCGGACCTCGCTCCAGGGCGACCAGACCGGCGTTGTCCAGCAGCCTGGCGTTTGACACTACGCGACGGACGGGCATGGGCAGGTTAAGTTCAACAACATCGCCCTTGGTCCACGTCCGCTCGATCTCGACGAAACCGCCGGCCCGTTCGAACTTCCAGGGCTTTGAGTTGACCTTCAGCGTTATGTCCGTGTCCTCTTGCTTGACGTTGCGGTACAGATCGCCCGGGACGGGGCGATTTGTCGCCCATCCGGGTATCCGTATCGCCACGGTGAACGCCCCGACGGCTGACGGATCAACTCTCAGGAGTATCTTGCCCGACCAGGGATAATCGGTCTCCTGCGCAACTTTCACCGTCTTGCCGGCGAGTTTGATCTCAGCCAGGCCGGATGCGTAGAGATTAACGAAGAGTTTCTCGCCGCGCGTGGCGTACAAGTACTTGGACACCGACGAGAAGAACCGCGCCGCATTGCTCGGACAGCAGGCGCAGTTGAACCAGGGGCGACGTCTGGCGCCGCGGGCCTCGAGTTTGTTGGGATAGAAGAACGATTTCCCGTCCAGCGATATCCCGCCCAGCGCGCCGTTGTAGAGCGTGCGTTCAAGAACATCAAGGTACTTGGGGTCCCCGTGCAGGAGGAACATCCGGTAATTCCAGAACACGTTAGCCATCGCCCCGCACGTTTCGTTGTAGACGCTCGTGTTGGGCAGGAAGTATTCTCGATCGAACGCCTCCCACAACCCCCCGCCGATCCCCCCGGTAAGCGACATTTTCTTCGTGGTCACGTTCTTCCAGAAGCGATCCAACGCCGTAACGTACTGCTTGTCTCCGGTTTCTATCGCCAGGTCCGTCATACCACCGTATCCGTAGACCGCCCGCACGGCGTGCCCGACCGCTTCGGTCTGCTCCAGCAATGGAACGTGGTCCTGGTGATACCAGTTCCCGATATGCTTGCGATTGGGATTGCCCCGCTGTTCCAGGAAGAACCGTGCGAGCGTCAGGTACTTCTTCTCACCGGTGACACGATAGAGCTTAATCAGCCCCATCTCGATCTCCTGGTGCCCCGGCGGGTCGAGCAGCTTTTCCGGGCCGAATTCCTTGTCGATCAGGTCGGCGAATCGCAACGCCACGTCCAGGAACTTGCGCTTGCCCGTTACGTCGTAGTAGGCGACTGCGGCTTCGAACATGTGCCCGGCGCAGTAGAGCTGGTGCATGTGCTGAGGATTATGCCATCGCCTCTCGGGCTTTTCTTTGATCTGAAAATGCGTGTTAATGTATCCGTCAGGCTGCTGGGCGGCCGCTACAAGGTCGATGAAGTCATCGCAGTACTTCTCGAGTTTGGCGTCTTTGCGGTTGTGCAGGACGTAAGCGGCGCCTTCGATGATCTTGTAGACGTCCGAATCGTTGAAGAAGTAGCCCTGGTGCTCGCCCTTCTTGCGACCTGCGGCGATCTCGAAATTGCTTATGCGCCCGGTCGTGCGACACTGCTCCAGAACGTGGGGCAGCGTGGACTTCGCGTTGACTTCGATGCGCTGGCCCCACAAACCGCCGGTAATTCGAACCTGTTTGAAGGGAACCGGAGTGACCGGTCCGGCGCTGACGCCCGCGGTGCAACCTGAAAGAACAAAGCACGCTGCTGCTATGAATCCAAGATTCGCTGTCATCTCGATATCCTCATGAAGGAAGTTCGGGGAATTCGACTCGTCAGGGCAATTATGCGTAGGCGAACCGAAAGCATCAACCATATTCGTCGGGAACTGTCCGACGTTCGACCGGGCGCATAAAAGCCCCGGCCTTGCGGGCCGGGGCGGTTGTTTGTCTAAACAGAATTCTCGGGATGGACGTTGGACTTCAGGATACTTTGCGAAGCCCTTCGACCACGGTCAGATGCCCTCCTTCAAAGTGGAACGCCTCGACGGCCACCGTATCGCCGGCCTTCAGGGAGCCCAGAACTTTGAGATGCTCACTCGTAAGCTGCTTCCACCTGTCGGACACGGCTCGATCGGGCTGGATCAGGATCTCAACCTCTTTCCCGACAACCGCCCGCGGATTTCGCGCTCGGTTGTGGGGCCAGGTCTTAACGACTCTGGTCACTTTCAACACGAATCCACGTTCGCCTTTCCTGACAACCACTCCGCCAAGTATGCCCTTGAACCCGCTAATTCCATCAGGCAGCCCGCCGGCGGCGGCGCGATCGCCCTCGCGGCGACGATCACCTTCACCTTCACGTCTACGGTCGCCCTCGCCATCGCGTTTGCGATCGCCTTCGCGTTTACGATCGCCTTCACCTTCGCGTTTACGGTCGCCTTCACCCTCGCGGCGACGATCTCCCCCGCCTTCACGTTTGCGCTCGCCTTCGCCCTCACGCTTACGATCACCTTCACCTTCTGTGCGGGCCGGACGACCCAGTTGTCTCCTGAGATTCGCATTGACGCGGCGCAGTTCGGCGAGTTCTCTTTCCATTTTTCCCAGCCGCACGGAGATCTCAGCCAGTATTCTACGAAGTTGCCCCATTTCACTGCGATTGTCGGCGGCCCTGCGGTCACCTTCGCCTTCACGTCTACGATCACCCTCGCCATCACGTCTGCGGACGCCTTCGCCTTCGCGTTTACGTTCGCCCTCGCCATCGCGTCTACGATCGCCTTCGCGTTTACGTTCACCCTCACCGTCGCGTCTGCGATCGCCTTCGCCTTCGCGTTTACGTTCGCCCTCACCGTCGCGTCTGCGATCACCTTCGCCTTCGCGTTTACGTTCGCCCTCACCGTCACGTCTGCGTTCAACTCGGGGTTCGCGATCGCCCTCTCGTTCACCGTCTTCGGCTTGCAGGGCTCGGGCTGGAATCGTCATAACCAACAGGACGGCCAGCAAAATCGTGGTTGCATACTTCATGGCGTTTCTCCTTGTTCGTGCTTCCGGGGTTCTGTTTCCGTTCGCTCGCGTTCGTTGTTTTTCGGTAAGTCCCGCCGATCGTCGAGTTCCTTCTGCAGGAGGCGGTTCTCTTCGCGTAATTCGCCTATTTCAGCTTCAATCCTCCCCAACCGCTCTTGAGCGGTTCGTATCTGCTCCCGCAAGAGCGAGCCCTCATCACTGGACGACGAGGTGAATCCCGGGTTCTGTCCCGGGTCCACCGGATCAATTCCAACACCGTTGTCGGTGCGCGGTTTGGTAGCCGGAGCAGTTTGGGGCTGGTCGGTTTCAGCTCCGATAATGGTTCGTTCCTGTCCGGCCAGGAGGGTGCTGCGAACCGAGGCTCCGCTTACCTCTACAGCCCCTTCGGCGACCTTCACCCGCATCTGCCTCCGACCGCCGAGTTCCTCAACGCAGACGCTGAATCTGGTGCCCTTGACGCTGGCTGAGCCCAACTCGCTGAGCACATCGAACCGCCCAACATCCGAATCAACGCTGCAATCAACCATGCCTACGTCAACAAACAACTGCTCGCGGCGATTTTCTCCGTCAATGCGCAGGATCGTCCACGGTTTGATTTCGACCCGACAATACCCCCCCATCTCCAACAGCGCCGATCCGCTCTTGGTGGTTATCGTTGCTCCGCGCTGGAGGGCCTGGTCGGAGGCAATCTGATAATCCCCCGAGATTTTCATGTCGGGGTATCCGGCGGGCATAATCATCCAGGCGGTAAAAGCGATCACAATCGCCGCCGCCGCTGCGGCGGGTATGGACCATCGAAGCCATTTTCGACGTCCGGCCTTCGGTTTGGTCGACCGTTGCAGAGCAACGCTGAGAGTCTCATCTCCGAACGCTCTGGAGAGTATCGCCTGGGAAAGGTCCGGAGGCTTCTGCTCGCCAAGCTCCTCCCTGAGGAACAGATCCACAAGTCGATGTCGGAACGGGTCGGCGCTCATGAGGCCCCTCCCGTACTGATGCGCCTGCGAACACAGTCCGCCAGGCGGCTGCGAATCCGACGCAACTGCGTTTTGATTCCATCGGGGCTCATCTTGCGCATATTGGCCATTTCGATGCGGCTCTTGCGCTGGGCGTAACGAAGGTCGATCAGGCGCCGGTCCTTGTCGGGCAGCGCCGACAGGCAGTGTCGAAGCGCTTCGGTATAACCCAAACCGTCCTCATCACCAGCGAATTGAGCCGACCAGACATCCTCGGCGCGCTGTAAATACTCACTGCCTACGAGAACCGGATCGGCGCGCCGGCGCCGCAATTGCGCCAGAAGCAAATTACGCGATATCCCCCTCAACCAAGCCGCCCGTCGGGCCTTGTTGTCCGTATCCGGGACTGACTCACTCTTAAACGCTGCAAGGAAAGTGTCTTGTGTGAGATCCTCCGCGGACGCACTATCGGCGCCCAGGTAACGCAAATACCTGTAAATAGCTGATTGATGTTCAGTTATAAGCATTGTCAGCGTTTCACGATCCAAATCGAAGTCAGCCTCCCGCGACCACCGGTTCTATTACCAAGTTGCGCCGCATTGAAAAAAGGGTGCAGGAAAATGTTATAAATATGATGCCAACACCACCGGCTGGGGGCAAGAGAAGATTCGAACGTCATGCCCGCTCCGGTCGAAATGGAAACAACGCGGGGATAATGCTAGAATCACCGGGTCGTCCGACTAAGCCAGATAACTGAGGCGACCCAGGAGAAAGCGTCATGAAAAAGACTCTCGCGGTAGTGTTGCTGTCGGTTGCTTTTGCAGCGGCGGCCGAGAAGAAGGACTATCCTCTGGCGCCGATGTCATTCGAGAAGGTCAGGCTCAACGACTCTTTCTGGCTGCCGAGGCTCGAATTGCAGGCCACGTCGACCGTACCGCACGCGTTGAAGCAAACAGAACCCGCGATAGAGAATCTCCGTCGATGCGGAAATATCCTGCACGGACGCGGGGGCGAAAAACCGTTCCCGCATCGCTTCGTATCATCGGACCTTTACAAGGTGATGGAGGGCGCTGCGTATCTGCTGATGATAAAGCCCAACCCCGCACTGGAGAAGAAACTCGACGGGATCATCGACATAATCGCCGACGCCCAGCAAGAAGACGGATACCTCTACGTCTCGCATATCTGCAAGGTCGCCCGCCCGAAGGAAATGGGCTCGACCCCCTACTCCTGGGTCGTACACTCTCACGAACTGTACAACATGGGCCACATGTACGAAGGCGCCGTCGCATACCGCCAGGCCACCGGGAAAGACAAGTGGCTCAAAGTCGCCGAAAAGAGCGCACAGCATTTCAACAAAGTCTTCTTCCAGGGCGACCCGAACTACAACGGGGGGAAAGCGATCATGCAGGCCCCCGGGCATCAGGAACTCGAACTGGCGTTGTGCAAACTCTACCGGGCCACCGGCAAGAAACTCTATCTGGAAATGGCCCGGAAGTTCCTCGATATCCGCGGGGTGACCTATCGCCCAGAGGGTGAGGGCGTGATGTCGCCTTCGTACGCCCAGCAGCACAAGCCCGTGACCAGGCAGACCAAAGCGCTCGGACACGCCGTGCGTGCGGCGTACCAGTACGCGGGGATGGCCGACGTCAGCGCGCTTACCGGAAAGATGGACTACGCAGCGGCGGCCGAGAAGATTTGGCGTAACATTGTCGACACGAAGATGCACATAATCGGCGGGCTCGGCGCAACCCACGGAATAGAAGGATTCGGACCCGAATTCGATCTGCCCAACAAGAACACGTACAACGAAACGTGCGCGGCTGTGGCGAACGTGTTCTTCAACTTCCGCATGTATCTGCTGCACAAGGACGCCAAGTACTTCGACGTCGCCGAGGTCGCCCTGCTGAACAACTCACTGGCGGGAATGGGCCTGGGCGGTAAGGACTTCTTCTATGTTAACGTTCTGGAGGCCGACGGGATAAAGAAGTTCAATCACGGAACCGCCGGACGGGCCGACTGGTTCGGATGCGCCTGCTGCCCGTCGAATCTCGCACGCCTGGTCCCGCAGGTCTCGGGGTATATGTACGCACACACCGACAGCGAAATCTATCTGTCGCTCTACGGGTCCAGCAAGACCGAGATACCGCTGCCCGGCGGGAATGTTGCGATCACGCAGACAACCGACTACCCGTTCGACGGGAAGATCTCGCTGGCGATCAACCCGGCGACCAGCGGAAGATTCGCACTGAAGCTTCGCATCCCAACATGGGTCGGCGGGCAATTCGTTCCCGGCAGGCTCTACTCGTACATAGACAAGTCCAGTGCGAAATGGACGCTCAAGGTGAACGGAAAGCCGATCGCCTCTAAAATCGTGAAGGGATTCGCCACAATCGACCGCACGTGGTCCAAAGGCGACAAGGTCGAGCTGAATCTGCCGATGCCCATGCGATTCAACAAAGCAATCGACAAGGTAAAAGCCAATCGCAACAGAATCGCCCTGACACGCGGACCGCTGGTGTACTGCGCCGAACAGGCCGACAACGGCGACGAAAAAGTCCAACGCTTCTTCATGCCCAATCCCGCTCCGGACAAGACCACGACCGCGAAGGTCGCAGACGGTCCGCTCAAGGGCATGATCTCAGCGAGCCTGCCCGCCATGGAGCTTACAGGAAAGTCCGGCGCGAGGGCCTCGAAGGTCAATCTGATCCCGTACTATGCGTGGAACAACCGCGGGCGAAAGTCGATGATCGTCTGGTTCCCGCAGAACGAGGCGCTGGCCCGCGAAGGCATGAAGAGCAACCTGCTGGCAAGGAGCGCCTACGGAAAGGTCCTTGCGACCCACACATTTGAAAAGGACACCGTCGCAGCCGTCATCGACGGTAAGATCCCGAAAAAATCGTCGAACCGGACACTCCCCCGCTGGACAACCCTGCCGTTCAAGAATCGCTGCGAGAACATCATCTTCGAGTTCCCCAGGACCAGGAAGCTGACCCGGATATCAGTATTCTGGTACGCAGACGGAAAAAAGGTGAAGCTCCCGCGCGGATGGTGGGTCGACTACAAGCTGGGCGACGGAAAGTGGACGCGAATGAAGAAGTACATCACCGATGACTATGGACTGGAGCCCGACAAGTTCAACATGGTCCGCCCGGCCGCCGCGCTTCAGTGCGACGCAATGCTGATCCGAGTCCTGCCGACAGTAGGTTTCTGCTCAGGCGTACACGAAATCCAACTGGAGTTTGAAAAGTAGCAAACATCACTCGGTTGATTCCAGCATACCAACACTAACCCTGCGAGGCCCGTGGGCGCCCAGGATCAAGACCTTCTCAACGTCGGCGGTGCGGCTGGGTCCGGTTATGAAAACCATGTTGCGACCGGCGTCTTGAGGGAGAACTTTGATCAACTCGAACTGATTGGGCAGAAGCTGCTCGGGGCGAACGATCACCATAACGCTCTCGGGCAGGAAATGCGGCAGCATGCTTGCGGTCTTGTCGCGGAGGACCACCAGCGAGCCGATGTCGGCCAGGGCGTAGTCGACTTCGACCAGTGCGGCCGTCGGTTGGGCAAGGCGGGCCTGACGCTCATCGCCTTCAAGATCGCCAGCGACGATTATCTCCAGTTCGGGTCGGTCGGCCTGGATGGCTTTTGCGATATCGAGACACAAGCCCTCTTCGGCGACCACCAGCGTATTGAAACCGTCAACGGTGAGCACCTCGCCAGCCCATTTGGCAGCCGCGGTTTGATCGGCGAGAACGTCGAAATCGGCCGACACGTTAGCCAACTCTTCGGCAAATCTGGTTCGCATCGCCTGGGGATCGTCGAACAGTTCAGCAGCCAGTGCGCCTTCGAGCGGTTGTTCGTCGCCGCCGACAACATACGGAATATCCGACGCAATCTCGAGTGATGAACGGATATCGGCCAGCATGTCGTCGCGGTCTGTGTCAGTCATTTTTCCTCTCCATCGCCCGGAAACGTTTTGCAAAGCCCTTCGAATCGAACCGCCCTATCGCCCGCCGGCCCATATATCCCGGAGCCGGGAAAGCCCGCTTTCCGGGCAGGAGCATCTGAAGTTTGCCCGGGAACCACGTCACGAAGCGATAAAGTCGCGGACGAGCGGCGGCGAAAGCCCAGAGTTTGATCCCGATACGCTCGAAGAAACCGCTGCGTTTGGCGAGCACAACCTTGTTGCGAAGCTTCAGAAGGTGTCTGGGTATGTTGATCTCCAGCGGGCATATCTGGCGACACGCTCCGCACAGCGTGGAAAGCGAAGGAGCGTAGCATCCCTCTTTCTCGCCGAGATACTGCGGGATAAGCGCCGAACCGATCGGGCCCATGTAGACCCATCCGTAAGCGTGCCCGCCGATCTCGCGGTAGACCGGGCAGGTGTTCAAACACGCCCCGCAACGCATGCACATCAACGTCTCACGGAGCTGGGCGTCGCCGAGAATCTTCGACCGCCCGTTATCCAGAAGAACCACGTGCACTTCTTCGGGGCCCTCGCCGGAACCCTCTCGCCCCGGACCGCCGATGATGTTGACGTAAGACGACGCCCGCTGGCCGGTGGCGCTTACAGGCAGAAGTTTCAAAAAGTACGGTAACGCAGCCAGGTTCGGAATCAGCTTCTCGATGCCCATCACCGCAACGTGAACCTTGGGGAGCGATATCGTCAATCGGGCGTTGCACTCGTTCTCGACAACACAGATGCAGCCCGACCCTGCAATTCCGAAATTGGCGCCCGAGATGCCCATGTCGGCGGTCAGGAACTTCTCACGCAAATGTATGCGTGCTATCTCGGTTAACTCTCCGGGGTCCTCGGTGTACTCCTCGCCAAGCTTCTCGTGGAAGAGGCGGCCGATATCCTGACGCGACAAATGCAGCGCCGGAGCCACCAGATGCGAAGGAATCTGACCGAGCAACTGTACGATATACTCGCCCAGGTCGGTCTCGACCGGATCGACGCCGTTATCCGCCAGATACGAGTTAAGGTCAATTTCCTCGGTGGTCAGCGACTTGGACTTAACCACCGTTTTCGCCCCGCAATCGCGGGCGATCTTCCCGACAATCTCTCTAGCCGACGCAGCATCGCGAGCCCAGTGAACCTTTATGCCATTGGCCTGACAGTTGGACTCGAACTCGACAAGATACTCATCGAGATGCTCCAGCACGTCCTTCTTGAACGACCGGACCTTCTGGCGCACCAGTTCCCAGTAAGGAATCCGAGCGGCCTGTTTGTCGCGTGAGGCCTTGGACGTAACAGCCGCATTGGAAACAGCGCGCCTCATCGCCTCATCGCTCAGGGCGTCGCGAACGTACTTCTTAATCTTCCTGGGAGTCTTGTCCATCCTACAGGTCCAGGCTCGTGGCGAGCAGATCGGCTATATGCATCGTTTGAGGGGTCATATGGTTCTTGCGGAGGTATCCGCCGATATTCATCAGGCATCCGGCGTCGGCTCCGATAACGTACTCGGCGCCGCTGTCTATAATGTTGGCGCATTTGCGGGCGACTATCTCGGTTGACAGTCGGCCGAACTTCGCCGAGAACATCCCGCCGAATCCGCAGCAGGCGTCCGAATCGTTCATCTCGACGAAATCGATATCCGCAATATCGCTTATTAACTTGCGCGGTTGGGCGCTAACGCCAAGCTCGCGGGAAAGGTGACAGGAGTCGTGATAGGTTACTTTGTGGGGAAATCGCCCGCCAAGCGGTTCGACCTTCGCCACGTCAACCATGAATTCGCAGAACTCGAATATCCGCCCGCACAGTTCGTCCAGATCGTCTTTCAGGGCGCCGCCTATCTCCAGCTCGCGATAGAATACGCGCACCATCGCCGTGCACGAGCCCGATGGTGCGATTACATAGTCCTTGCCCGCGAAGAGCTTGATGAGCCTTTCGGCGATCGGGATGATCTCGCGGCGGTAGCCTGCGTTGAAAGCGGGCTGGCCGCAGCATGTCTGATCGTTGACGTACTCGACTTCGATCCCGGCGTGTCGAAGCACCTTAACCATCGATATACCCGAACCGGGGTACATGTGCTCGGTCAGACACGGAATGAGAATCGCAGCTTTCATGATCTACTAACCGCGATCGGCGATACCGCTACTGTGCGGCCTGCCAGCGCTGCTCCAGCGTGGGATCGTCGATCGTTTCCAGCAGGTAGTCGCAGAATTCCCGGCCGGTGCATCCGGTGTCGCGTCCGGTCAGGACAAGTTTCTTCTCGTACAGAGTGCAGATATCCAACGCCATTTCCAGCTTGCGGGCCTGTTCGGTCAGTCCCAGGTGGTTCAGCATCATTCCCGCGGCCCGGATCAGCGAAGACGGATCGGCGTACTGTCCGCGCCCTTCAGCCAGCATGCGCGGCGCCGAACCATGGATCGCCTCGAACATCGCGTAACGCTTGCCGATGTTGGCGCTGCCCGCGGTGCCCACCCCGCCCTGGAACTCGGCGGCCTCGTCGGTGAGGATATCGCCGTAAAGGTTCGGCAGGACCAGCACTTTGAACTGCGTGCGGCGTTTGGGGTCTACGAGCTTGGCGGTCATGATGTCAATGTACCAGCCTTCCCACTTGACCTCCGGATACTCGGCGGCGACCTGTTCGGCGACCTCCAGGAACAGTCCGTCGGTGGTCTTTACGACATTGGCTTTGGTCACTACGGTGACTTCGTTCTTACCGGTCGATTTGGCGTATTCGAACGCCATGCGGATAATCCGCTCGGCGCCCTGTCGCGTAATGACCTTGAAGTCCAGCGCCAGGTCGTCGGTCACCTGGATGCCCTGCGAACCCAGGATGTACGAACCTTCGGTGTTCTCGCGGAAGAACATCCAGTCGATGCCCTCGGCGGCGACCCTTACGGGTCGAACGTTGGCGAACAGATCCAGTTCGCGACGCATCGCCACATTGGCGCTTTCGATATTCGGGTAGGGTCCGCCCTTTTCCGGAGTGGTCGTGGGCGCCTTGAGAACAACGTGGCAGGCTTTCAATTCCTCGAGAACGTCGTCGGGGATCGCCTTCATGTGCTCGGCGCGATTTTCGATGGTCAGCCCGTCTATAGTGCGGAACTCGATCTTGCCCGCCTCGACCTGGTCGCCGACGAGCACTTCCAGCACGCGTTGGGTCTCCTGAGAGATAATCGGTCCGATACCGTCGCCCCAGCACACACCTATAATGATGGGCTTAAGTTCGCTGTAGTCGGCCCAGTCTTCGGCCTGCTTCATTCTCTCGACACGTTGAAGCTGCTGATCGATCAGGCGGGCGAGGTGGGCGGATGTCTTTTCGTGTATTTCGTTGCTCATCGGGGTCTCACTGCTGTTTGTTGGGGGTTACTGTGCTGTCTCAATCGACATTGCAAGAGCGGCAGTATAGTCGCCCGCGCCCCTTCGAGCAAGAACTTAGCTTCATGCATGCTCTTAAACCGCCCGCAAATTAGTTTGACACGCGCCCGGGAGGCGGGGATAATGCACGTTCCGGTTGACTGAATACCGGACACACCCGTACACCGGAAACACGAACAGTATTGAGGTTAAAGATATGAGTAACGCGATCATTGGTTTCTTCCCGAGCGTTGGTCCGTGGGAAATCGTAGCTATTCTGGCAGTTGCGCTGCTGATGTTCGGCGGTAAGAAGCTGCCCGAATTGGCCCGCGGTCTGGGCAAGGGCCTGCGACAGTTCAAGGAGGAGGTCCACGCGGTCAAGTCGGACGTGTCAGATGCGGTCGACAGCGAACCGGACTACTCCGAAACATCCTCAGTAGATGACTCCGGCGATGCGGAAGTCGCTCACGACTCAGACGACTCAGACGAAGTGGACGAAGAGAAAGGTCCCGACGTAGGCAGCGCGTAACCCGCCCGCCCAGAGTGTCGGAACACTCACCCTGGTCTTAACAACCAAACATACAAAAGCCCACAGACAGCTTAGCGGTCTGTGGGCTTTGTCGTTGAACAGTCATCGTTATTCCATCGGTTAGGATCGCTGTTTCAACTTCTCTCGCCTTTACCCCCTTCGATCCCACCGGAATTACGCATCCATCCCCAAGACCGGACCCATCAATCCCAGTCGTCGTCATCTTCACGCAGTCTCTTACGCTCAACAAACCACCAGACCATGAAAATGCCCAGTTCGTACAGCAGCCACATCGGGATCGCCAGCAGGAACTGGTCGACGGGACTCGGCGAGGTGAACACCGCCGAGAAAATCAGCATCCCCAAAACAACGTGACGCCTGTAGTGCCTGAAAGTCTTCAGAGAAACCAATCCGACCTTCCCCAACACAAAGACCACCAGCGGAGTCTGGAAACCAATACCGAACACCAGCATCATATTAGTCATGAACTTGATATGGTTGTCCAGCGTGATGATGCCTTTAACGCCAAGCCATTCGTTGAAGAAGAAGAAGAATCGCAGCATCTGCACACACACGATGAAAACGAAGAACAACGCTCCACCGATAAACAATGCAGCCGAAAACGGAACCGAAACATGCACGTAGCGACGCTCGTTGGGATACAGGCCAACTGCTATGAATCGCCAGAACTGATACAATATCCACGGACCGGACAACACCAGCGCCGTATATAGTGATACGCGAAAGTAAGTAAAAAGTCCGCCGGCGGCTTTGAGCACCATCAGATCGGTGCTCTCGCCCCGTTCTGTCATCACCACGACGTACGGATGCTTCAGGAAGTCGAATATCCACTTGCCGAACACCATACACACCACGAGCGCCACCACCAGCCCGATCAGCGCGTAGATCAACCGCTGGCGAAACTCCTCAAGGTGGTCGCCGAAACTCATCTGACGGTCAAGGTCTAACTGTTTCTCGTCGTCGTCACTCACACTCATTGGCTCTATATAATGATGCAGCGGGTCGCAGATTATAACAGATATTAGGCCCGAAGCAACGAACGCGATATACTTTCACACGATATTCATGCAACACCCAAGCGATAATCCCCTCGCATTCTTTTGTGATGCTATGCTGGGCGGTCTGGCCAGGTGGCTGAGAGCGTCAGGTTACGACACGGCGTTCAGGCACGGAATCGACGATTCGGTTATCGTAGCCGAAGCCCTCGAAACCGGGCGGATGCTCCTGTCGTCAGACGGGCCGATGTTCGAACGAAAAGTCATACGCGACGGACAACTCAAAGCCCTGTTCATACCGCAACAGCTCAGCCGCATCGAACAACTTGCGTACACAGTCGACAAACTGTCTCTCAAACGCCTTCCGGCGCGATGCATGGCCTGCGGGGGCGAGTTGCAGGAGATACCCAAACACAGCGTTCTGGACGAGGCCCCACCGCTGGCCTACAGGTCATGCGATACGTTCTTCAGGTGCAAGCGATGCGACAAGCTGCTGTGGCGCGGAACGCATTGGCAGACCATAAACGCACGCCTGAACGACATACTCAAGCTATGAGCCTGGCCCGGGCGGAGAAACCAGAGAAGCAAATCACCGGTGATCGCTGAAGAACTCGCGAACCATGCGACGGTGCTCGGGCGGAATCCCTCCACCCCGCAAAGCCCCCGCCGCTCGCAAACGCGCCGCATACCACGCATCACGGTATCTGACGGCCGTGGGCGGATTATCGACCACGGCGGTTCGAGTGGTGCTCCGGTGAGGCAAGCCGAGTTTGTCGTACAGCGGATCCCAGACATGAACCGCCCCACCTGCGTGTCCTGCGATACGCACGGACTCCGGCGATGCGGGCCTGGTCGCCGAGGCGCCATGACCGTCTGATCCGCCAGCGGTCGCAACAGCCAGCACCTCAGGACTGACGATCCGCACTAACTTCACCCCGCGGCGCCGGAGGTCGTCCAGTATTGCGGCCAGCGCCCGTGCATCCTTCCGCTTGACAGCCCTTGCGGCGCGCGCCAGCAACGGGGCGTCCGCCTCGGCGGTCTGTGCGGCGCGGGCGAATTCCTCAGCGAGCGCCTTGACCGCTTCGGGTGACATCTGCGCCAGTGCGTCGAGAATCCGCTCATCGGCGCTGCGGCTCTGCGGGAGCATCGTAGTAGCTCCGCACAAAAGCACCGCCAGCACCGCCGCCCCTGCGGTAACGCGACCGCGAACCCACAGATTAATCCTCGCGGCCTCGACCGACCCAGCCGCCTGGCTCGCCTGGGCGTAAACGCATCGGGCTGCGGGGCTGCTGTCGGCGACGGCGGCAAGTTCGACTGCTGTTGTCAATCGCTCGTCCAGAGCGGCGCGGCTGTCGATGTATCGGGCGGCTTGACGGAGGGAAACGCCTTTCATAAGCGCCGCAACCGCGGCGCCGAGCAGAGCGACAAGTAGTATAATGATCCCCGCGGTGCGATGCGGCGTACCGGCCAGCCACAACACAATTTGACTGCTCGATGCGGCCAGACCACCGACAACGACACCCAGGCCCGCATTCTCGATTACGCGTCGGGCCAGAATCCGCCGTGATGCTCTCCGCAAGTATCTCAGTAGTTTATCCGGCACTTCATTTCACCTTGAGCGGCTGGATGGATACCAATATCGCGTTATATTCTAACATATATGCCCCTTTAAGCAAAATACATCGCGTCATTTGCCTGGAAGCTCCCCGCCGCCGCCAGGGCTGGATATGACCGCCGACACCCCTTGGAATAACACTTTTACTCTGGACATTTTCGAAGTTCCGTGATATACTTATAGCATGCTAAGTACAGGGCGTATAGGCTCGAACACTTTCGATGAGAGGCTTGGCAGATTGACGGCTGTTTGAACTGAAGCAGAATCAGATCAGTAAAGCCAAACGAGAAAAAATGGAATAAAGGCTATGCGGACGTTGGATATTTTCCGATACAAACCGTTGCTTCAAAGGCAGTTGCAAAATGGCTACTGTTTTTCTGGAAAATTGCAAAGGTTTAAGCCTTGACATTATGGTGATTCCGTGGTTAAATAATGGAACGAAGACATGGATTAGGTTGGATGACACCAACCCCACTGTCACTCAAGGAAGAGGTCGTATCAAGATGTAATCGAGGAAGCTGGTCGCTCCAATCGGGTATGGAGAGGAGCGAAGTAATAGCCCGGGAGTTCCATGACCCGGGGATATAGCAATTAGAGTGACTAGCACAAATGAAATGCGTGGTCAAAAACGAGGCTGACAATCAAATGCTTAACCTTCTTAAATGGAGCGCGTGAGAGATGACAAAATATCTGATAAATCTGGTTTGCATCATCGGAGTAGCCGGCGCAGCGCACGCCGGAGCGGTGGCTAACCTGGAAATCACCGCCGACGGCCATGCCTATATCGTATTTGCGAATACAGGCAACGGTGAATTGAGCGGTTACACCATTGAGGATACAGCGGTTGCACCGACGATATCCTTTGAAAGGCCCGGCGCCGGCGAAGACGGAACGGGTCAATTCGCCACTGCATGGTCATCCCTCGACTCCCAAGGGGCGTTCGCCGGCGAGCAAGCCGGTACGCACGATTGGTTCTTCGAAGGCGATCCGGTCATCACCTCCTTCCTCGGTGAAGGTAACATTGACGGATACCTCAGCAGAGCCAATGGCGCTCCTGTCTACATCGGACGCATCATCGACACCGACGCAGTCGGCTTCGGTGGCGCTCTGGTCCCGGCTGACTTCGCGGGCGGCGGCAGACTCGAGAACATCGAGTTCAGCGTCTCTGACAGCGCCGACGTCGTTGAAACCGGCGGAGTCTCCCTCCGCACGGCCACAGCCCTGACAGCAGGCACCACCGCCCTGGCGGGAACGCCTTATCAGGAAACCGGAGCGATCGGAGCAGCCGGAACGCATATCGACGCGACCTATGTTGAGAATCCGGACGGCACGGGCGATGTCGCCCTTGTCGACCTCGAAGTCGGAGCGGTTGGCACGACCGTTGGAAACGTAACGACCACAGTCTTCGGCGCCGCCGACGGCCACGTCATGGTCAACGGAAACGTTATCCCGATCACCTACGCCGACCTCGTAGAAGAGACAGACTCCGGTTCGACCGGAGCATTCGTCTCGGCCCACCTTCGCGTACAGGCTGTCAGCGGCGGCACGACCATCGCCATCGATGCAGACCTCACGGAGACAGGCACAGACGCTCTGGGACGCTACGGAACGCTCGGCAGCACCTTGGTCATCTCAACGGTGCCCGGCGACTTCGATCTGGACGGCGACTGCGATGCGGCCGACATCGATGGGATCTCAGGCCTGCTTACCGGTCCGACTCCCGCGGCCTCAATGAGCCTCCTGTACGACGTCGACCAGGACGGTGATGTAGACGGCGACGATCGTCTGGAAGTCATCACCGCGTTGGTCGAGTGGAGCAATGCAGACCCCAACAGCGGAAACGGAACCGCCATAGGCGACATCAGCCTTGACGGTAAGGTAACCGCCGCTGACTACACCCTCTGGGCCTCGAACTTCGGACCAGGCACAGGCTGGGGCACTGGCGACCTTAACGGTGACGGACAGAACACCGCTGCAGACTACACCCTCTGGGCCTCGAACTTCGGCACAGGTCCCGGCGAACCCGCCCCCGCACCGCTGGCTCCAGTAGCCGCGCCCGAACCCGCTACGATGGCGCTTCTGGCGATGGGCGGTCTGGCGCTTGTCAGACGAAGACGCCGTTCCTAATTAAAACTAACAGACCCTTGACAGGGATACAGAGAGAAGACATAATTGCTCTTCAGCCAAAAGAGCGACCTACAACAGGAAGAAGGAAGGAAATAGAGTCATGAAGAAACTGGTTACAATATCATTAACAATCGCACTGATGAGCGTAGCTGCTAACGCGGCCCCTATGCTGGTCTACACCGCCACTGATCTTGGCGGCGGGCTGACAGAGTATATCTTTACTCTCGACGCCAGCAGCGAATCCTCGGCGGGAGCATTCGGAACGACAAGCCTGACATTCACAGGCAACATACAGCAGCAATTGGCCTTCGGAGCGGTGCATGTCCATGATGAGATGAACGCCAATATATGGGACGCAAACCCCGGCGCTCTCTACAGCAAGGAGCTTGACACGTGGCTGTATGACGGATGGTCGTCCATCGCTCCCGATGACACGAACATGTCCGCCACCTCCCCGGCGCAGCCCCTCACAGGACAGCCCATTATCCTGAGTCTTGGCAGCGGCACGGTCCCCGTCGTAGCGAAAGACCTCATTCGCATCGTTGCGATCGGCGATGTGCATTGGGATGGCCTGTTCGCATTCGGCGCTGGTTCGTCCGCCACGGACTACCAGACCTCCGGCACGGCGACCAGCGGACCTCCCGTAGTTGATCCCTCCGCCGACGCCTTCCGCGGTCCTGATCCGGGCCACGACACCAATGCTTACGTCGTCGGTGCTGGCGGCAACATTGGAGGCCCTCCCTTTGGCTTCAAACTGGCTGGCGCCTACGATCCCGGTTCCGGCGATCCCCCGGCAAGCATCAAGTGGTTCATCTCCGGTAATGATCTTCCCACCGAAGTCGAGCTTGCCAACGGCACCCTTGATCCCATCATCACCTTCAGACAGCTCGCCGCCCTCGGCGCGTTGGTCCGCGATCCCGCCCTGCCCTACAACCTCCGCTTGGACGTTGACGGCACTGAGGATACGGGCACACTGTCCATCCCCGAACCTACCACGATGGGCCTGATGCTCTTCGGCGCGATCGGTATGATCGCCCGCAAGAAGCGTCGCAGCTAGGACTGCTCATCCTTAGCTGACACAAGATGACTCTAGAGCGGCGGTTCCTGCGGGAACCGCCGCTTTTATTTGCGCTCATATCAGATCCCCCTGGCCCCATCACCTCCCCCATCGCCCATTTCGCATTACTCGCATATCCCGCTCGACTCGCTCTTACAGGCGATTCTCCTTTCATATCCGACCCATTCACGGACCACCATTCTCAGCTCATGCCCCTTGAATCAGCCTTGTACGTCGCGTTCACACGCACGATATCCAGTTGAAGCCCACAACATCTCTAATTCACTTCTCCGCCTCTCCTTACTGTACATTCCACGTCTGCAAGCACTCGAAACCGCAAGTCATCTGTAAGCCACCGCTCTCCTGCCCGCCATCGATCCCGCCTGAATCAAAGAATTCCGAGATTCGTTCAGATGCTAACTAATCCAGCTCTCATTTTTCCCCGATAACAACTTCTGGAGAGAAACACGTTGCCCGCAATCACGGACAACGGAGGACAACCGGCAAGCTCAGATTCTGTCTGAAATGGAGAGGTGCGATGAGAAGCGTACTCCTAACAACACTAGCGGTGTTTATCGCGTTTGGAACAACCACATCAGCCTTGGGCGACGTTACGCCAACAGGCGTAAGTTACATGCTGCACGAGAACTGGGGAGGCTCTTGGGTGGACGCTGAAAAGTCCCGCAGCAGTTCCGAAGACGACAATATGTGTTGGGCGGCGACTGCGGCCAATGTTCTTGAGTGGACCGGCTGGGGACGCGTAGAGGGCATGGCGAACAGTGACGACATCTTCGGTTACTTCCAGGACCACTGGACCGACCAGGGCGGCCAGATGACCTACGGGTGGCAGTGGTGGATGACGGGCTACAATCCCTCCAACGGCTGGTCCGGGTGGTCGCAAGTGGACGTCCCCGGCGGTGGATTTCATCCATCACAATATTACCCCAGCCTCTACCACCGCAATTCGAACCCCGGAAGCGCAATGTCCGCTCTGGATACGTATCTCAGGTCCGGATATGGAACCGCCATCGCCATTTACGGTCCCGGCGGGCACGCGATAACCGCTTGGGGTTTCACACACGACGCCCAGAATCCGTCGGAATACAACGGGGTGTACATAACCGACTCGGACGACTACAAGAACCACCCCAGCGCACCGGACAGACTTCGGTACTATGAAGTCGAACTGACTGCGGGCAAGTGGCATCTACAAAGCTACTACGGGTCGAACGATTGGTATATTGGCGGGGTATATGCGCTGGAGGCGGCCCCACGCGTACACACTCCCGGTGATATCAATGGCGACTCCAATGTAACTGCCGACGACATTGATCTGTTGGCGGAGGTGATAGCCAGCGGCGTATACAATCCCGATCACGATCTCAACGGTGACGGGCGAATCACAACAGCCGATAGAGACACGCTCATTCGGGACATACTCAACACAGAATACGGTGACTTTGATCTGAACGGGAGCGTAACGGCCGCAGACTACACTATCTGGGCCAATAACTACGGAGAATCCAACGTCGGTTGGAGAAATGGCGACGCCAACGGAGACGACGTTGTCGATGCCGGGGACTACACGCACTGGGCCACCGGAAAGAGATTATTCTCCGCCTCTCAGAACACCGCTACGCCCGAGCCCGGTACTTTGGCGCTGCTTTGTATGGGCGGTGCGCTCGCTTTTTCCAGGCGTAAGTCGCACGAGCGACGACAGTAATCGAATGGCCGGGCAGCCCAGTCGACACCACAAGCCCAAACACCATATACTTGACATGAAGCAAATCCGCCAGACGGGTTTGCTTCATGCCAAAACCAATCCTATCATGCTTGGTGCGCAGAGTGCGCATCTTGCGGCTACCTGAAAGCTGCTCTGCTTGATATAGCCGAATCTCACTCAGCCTGACCGGACTCGCTGTGCCGGTCGTCATGCCCCTGACGAACTACTCGCCAGCCGTTATGACATCTCTGGAGGCTTGCTTTTTCTCTTATGGGTAACTCGGATACTGCTGCAATACCCTGCACATGGATCCGGAGCCCCGGAGCATGCAAATGAAAACTATCGCGATTCTTAACGAAAAGGGCGGCACGGCAAAGACCACGACGTCAGTTAATCTGGCGGCGTCGCTGGGAGAAATGGGCAAAAAGGTTCTCCTTGTCGACCTGGATGGGCAAGCCGCCTCCTCACGCTGGTTGGGAGTCGAAGGCGACACCAGGCTCGCCGACGCGTTGCTGCGCGGCTCGGGGCTTGTCCCTATAGACGATGTCATTCCAGGGGTCTCCCTGGCTCCGGCAAGTGGAAAACTCGACTCTATTTCACACAATCTGAGACCCACGCAGGGCAGTCAATTGCGAAGGGTGCTGGCCGAAGTAAAGGACCGCTACGACTACATACTGATAGATTGCCCCCCGTCTCTGGGCAATCGCCTGATAGGAAACGCGCTCCTGGCCGCCTCGCACGCTATTGTCCCGGTGGAGACATCCATACTGGCGCTGGATGGGCTGAGGATACTGCTGACAATGCTCGATGATATCCGTCAGGGATTCGAGCATGACATTGAACTGATCGGAGCATTGGGCTGCAGGTTCAACTCCCGCACCCGTCTGAGTCGGCTTGTACTTGCCGAACTGCACAGGGCCCTTCCCGGAAAAGTCTTTGGAACGGTAATCCACGAAACTGTCCGTATGCAGGAGTGTCCGGCGTCAGGTAAGAGCATACTCGAATACGCGCCAGCCTGCTCAGCCGCCGAAGACTACCGAACACTCGCTGGCGAATTAGTTCATGGAATGGCGCCGTGCACGATAGAAACCGGATTCGCCGACCTGGTCGCTTGCGAGGACGTAGACGAAAGCGACCGACAGAAGGTGTCCGACTTCCGCAAACGGGCGCAAACAGTCTTTCGAAGACCCATTCCGGACACTGATGAGGTCGATGAACCTTGTGGTTTTGAGGACGGTGCGGAGATCGAAGACCCGCAACTCAAGCGTTCATCGGAGTCATCAAGCAAGCAGGAGACTCCCCGGGAGCCCTCCGTCTCCGTCCGAAGCGTCGACATTACACTCACGGCCGAATCGTCCGGACAGGACGAGACTCCCCCGCAAACAGCCCCGGACACGCCTGAAGAGGATGTCGAACAAGCCCCTGAGCCGAGCCCGGAACCCATAAAAACAGTAAGTTGTGGCGAGAAACCGCACAAACAGAATACCGATGCCGGGATGAAAGACCACAAACCGCCGCGTAACCGCGACAATGTCATGGTGGGAGTGGCGGCAACGATCCTGGTGGGCATATTGAGCATCGGCGGATGGGTGGGCTTCAAGGCATTGGCCCCCGCCCCCGAAACCGCGTCAGCCAAGCCCGCCTCCGTGGCGATAACGGTTGATCGGAATACTCTCCCGCCCAAGGTGGACACCGCTGGCGTCACACCCCCGAAAATCGACTCCGGCCGAGTTGAACCAGTAGCTATCGACCCCGAAAACAAGGACGCATCTTCCGAGAACACACGCGTTGAAGATGTTGCGGAACCTAAGCCCGCAGTCCGAAAAGAGATAGTGATACTGGCCTCAGAAGACAAGTCGGGCGGCGACGACAAGAACGCGACAGGCAAGCAGCCGGATGATAAGTCCTCAGCCTCCCGGCCGGATAAAACAGCTCGCAGTTCTACAGACAAACCGCTGGTCGCTTCAGCCGCCAAGAGCAAAGCGGCGGCGAAGTCCCCGACCACCCAACCGAAGGGTAAAACCCCAACAACGCAGCCTGCATCGAAAGCCCCTCGCCAGGCCAGGGCCGAGGACTACCCTTCCGGGTTGACTCTCACCGGCGTAATGTACGGTAAGACGTCGCGTCGAGCGATCATCGGCGACAGCGTTGTCTACGAAGGCGATACGGTCAAGGGCGCCAAGGTGGTCAAGATACTCCCTGACTCAGTAGAAATCGAAGCCAACGGTTTCCGTTTCCTGCTTGGAACCGGACCCAAGCCGGTCTGGCTTAAGGCGACGCAGGTTTTGGCGACAAAAGATAAGACACCGGACAAGGCCCCCACCGACGGCGACTCCAAGGAGTAGCGGTCACCGCGATGAAGCGAACAGACATTCATTGGAGTATCCAGAATGGCACTGAATTCAAATTTTGTAATGAACCGCATGGGCTTGGCGTCTTGTGAAGCAAGCGGCCAGTCGGCCCAAGCGTCCGGAGCCCTGGACGCGACTTATACGGCCTCCAGGCTTGGCTTGACGTTCGTAAAACAGGATCAACCGATTACCGAACGCACCGACATGCCGACGCCCACTGCAACAGTCCTGCATGAAAGCAACGCCCTCGACGCCAGATTGGGCATATCCGCCGAAAGCGAAAGCACGCCAACGGCGATCAAGGTCAGCAAGCCGTTCTGGCCGAGGTTCCGCAGGGCGGCGGCCGTTCTCGCTATTGCGCTGAAGAAAGGGATCATGGGAAGACTGAGGCCCAGACCGGATGCGACTGCAAACAGCGAGGCGGATCCCGGATTCCTGTCACATCCAGTCGAGAGACCCGCACTGAAGGCTGGCGACATTGAACGGACAACGGTCTACCGCAAGGGAACGTACAAACTACCCTCCGAGTTGATGGCGCGACTGAAAACTTGCGCAGCGGCCACCCATATGTACCAATATCGTTTGGTAATAGAGTCCCTGGAGGAATTCCTGACAGCAAAAGGGTTCGCCCAGGTCCTCGAAGTCGACGACATCCCGGAAGGATAATCCGCCTCCGCAAGCCCAAAGATCGCACTATGTTCTCTTGGGAGCGGCGAGACAATCGCAAGCCGGAAGAGAATTAGTGCAATGGCGGTAAGCCCTTCTCTGCTCCATGTGTTCCCCCATGTCCTGCTATAGTAAGAGAAAGGTCAGCCCTAACGGCCGACCTTTCTTACTCGGAGCGACTGGATTTGAACCAGCGACCTCCGCGTCCCGAACGCGGCACTCTATCCAAGCTGAGCTACGCTCCGTGAGTATCTCAATGTACTGACCCAAGGCGCCAAACAAGACACCCTCCCTTGATATCCAGGGAGGGCCGTATCGACAGCCGCCTGAGGGCGACGAGTATTATGTCCAATCAACTCGGTTCTGTCAAGTGCGGCTTTGTCGTTAACACCCTGACACCGCAAGAAGCCGTCTACACATCGAACACCTTGCCAGGGTTGAGAATGTTGTTTGGATCCATGGCCCGCTTGATCGAACGGAGCACATCGAGGTATCCTTCCGACACAAACATCGGCATGTACTTCTTGCGTTTATGCCCAATCCCGTGCTCACCGCTGCAGCGCCCGCCCAACGAAGCGGTAAGTTCGAACAATTCGTTCAACACGTTCGGCCAGGTGCTGTCCCAACGCTCCATTGACCAGTCGGGATCCTTGATAATCCGCGTGTGCAGATTCCCATCGCCCGCATGCCCGTACGACGGGATCGCAACGCCGTGTTTCTCCGCCAGATCCTCCATGCCCGCCACCAGATCTGCGATCGCCGCCGGCGGGACCACGAGATCCTCATTGCACTGCTGGGGAGAGATTATGCCAAATGCTTCAGCGATATTCCGCCTGACGCTCCATATTCGTTCGGAGGTGGTGGAGTTATCGGCGACATAAACCTCTATCGCCCCGTTAGCCAAACACTGCTCGCCGACTGCTTCGTATTCCCGCTCGACCTGCTCGACATCCGCCCCATCCACAGTGATCAGCAGCATCGCGCCAGCCTGCTCGTAGGGAATAGTCTCGTTAAGGTACTCGCACGCCGCCTGAACGCTCGGGCGGTCCATGAACTCGATAGTTGTCGGAATCACACCGCCTTCGGTCATAAGCCTGGGGACCGCGGAGATCGCGTCGCGGGCGGTTTCAAACAGACACAACAGGTCAACGCTCGCTCTGGGAGACGGAAGAAGCTTCAGCGTGATCTTCGTAAAGACACCAAGCGTACCCTCCGAACCGACCATCAATTGCGCCAGGTTATAACCCGTTACGTCCTTAACCAGCTTACCGCCCATTTCAATAATCTCACCGGTGGGCGTAACTACTTCCAAACCAAGAACATATCTCCCGGTAACACCGTATTTGATCGCCTTGCCTCCACCGGCGTTTTCGGCTACGTTCCCTCCGATGTAGCAGGTCTCCAGGCTCATGGGGTATCCGGCGTAGAACAGTCCGAACTCTTCGACAGCGTCATTGATCTCGGAGGTCACCACTCCGGGCTCGACGACGACCATCATGTTGTCGCGGTCAATATCGAGTATTTCGTTCATCCGATCGACCAGCAGAACGATCCCGCCGTAGATCGGCACGGCCCCGCCGGAGAGCCCGCTTCCGGCTCCGCGAGGCGTGATCGGAATCATGCAGCGATTGGCGAGTTTTACGATGGCGGATATCTCTTCGGCGGTTCGCGGACGCACGAGGGCTTCAGGCATGTGCGCGTAATGCGGATTAGGGACTTCATCGTGCGAATACGGTTCCAGCCGATCGTGATCGTCGTAAATCACGTATTTCTCACCGATGATAGCGCAAAGCTCGCCGACAATCTCGGGCGTTACAGGATTGTACTTCGTCTCACTCATGGCGATGAGTATACTGCATTTTGCGTCACAAAGGCAGTCCTTGCCATCCTATAGAACCGGAGAAAGCAATGAATCGTCGCGAATTCATGAGGTTCGCAGGCCTCGCCGCAGCCGGCGCGGCAGTTGCAGCCGCCCGCCCCGTCATCGCAGTTGGAGCCCCGTCAGCAGCGTACAAAGTAAGCGGAGAATTCCTCGGCCCGACGGACCATGCCCTCAAACAAGGCCACATCGTCCCGGTAGACAAGAAGATGTCACCCACGTGGATCAAATCACTATTCGCTCGCGGCAAGCGCAAGGTATACCGCGGCAAGGAGCTGTTCACCATCGGCATGCCCTGCGGAGGCGTGGGAGCCGGACAACTCTACGTTCGCGGCGACGGTACGCTGGGAAAGTGGTGGATATTCAACAACGCAAGAAACGAGCGACACTGCAGCGGCTACCAGACATACCGCCCAAAAAGCCCAATCGAACAGGGATTCGCGGTTCGCCTGATCTCCAAGGGCAACAAACCGCAGACCGCCGTCCTCAGCAAAGCCGATTTCGACGCAATCGAATTCATCGGCGAGTATCCTCTAGCCGAGATTCACTTCAAACGCAACGTCAAACCCGCCCTACCGGCCAGCATCACCCAAGAGGTATTCTCGCCATGGATACCGTTGAACGCCCGGGACTCAGCCAATCCGGCGACCATCATCCGCTTCACCATTAAGAATACTTCTGACAAACCGCTGGAAGCTTCAATCGCGGGCTGGCTGCAGAACGGCGTATGTCTCGGCCGCAGCGTACCTGGAAAAAGCCGAAACACCGTTGTCCGCGCCGAGGGCCTGACATGTGTCCGCATGGACATGGACGCGACGCGAAAGACCGCATCCAGAGGTTCAAAGCGTAAAGATATAGCATTCGATACGTTCGAAGACGGAACGTTCGACAAATGGCGTGTCGAAGGGCGGGCGTTCGGCAAGGCCCCCCGCGAGATAGCTGAACATCAGCATCCCCAGAAGGTATCCGGGCATCAAGGCAAATACCTCGCCGATTCGCTCGGGCCAAAAGGAGTATACGACAAGCCGACGGGCAAGCTGACTTCCAGGGCGTTCAAGATCGAACGACGCCATATCTGCTTCTCCATCGCGGGCGGAAAACACGCGGGCAAAACCTGCATGAATCTCCGCGTGGGGGGCAAGGTTGTGCGGTCCTCCACGGGCGTGAACTCAGAGAAACTCACGCGTAGTGGTTGGGACGTCGCCGATCTGGCTGGCAAGGAGGCCAGGCTAGAAATCGTCGACGCTCATCCCGGCCGATGGGGACACGTACTGGTCGATGACATTGTGCTGACCGACACGCCTCCCGCCCCGCCCGAAAACCTGGCGGACGATCCGGCTTGGGGCGACATGGTTTTGTGCGCGATGGACAAGACCGCCGCAGCGTGTGCGGCGTGGGAATCGCGCGATAAATTCCTGGCCCGTTTCGCCACACAAGGCGGCGCAGGCGACAGCGCCGAGGCGACTTACCCATTGGGCTCCGTGCGGTGCGGGGTTACGACATCGAGCGTTACACTCAAACCGGGCGAAAGCAGACGCCTGACATTCCTGATAACGTGGTGTTTTCCTAACCGGTACAATCAAAGGAACAAGGTCGGTCAGATGTACGCCAACCGGTTCGACAGCGCCTTGGACGTCGCCAGGTACATCGCCAGGAACTTCAAGCGCCTCGACTCTGATACTCACCTGTTCCAGGATACGTACTTCAATACGACCCTACCGTACTGGCTGGTCCATCGGATCGGCATGTCTGTGGCGAATCTCGCCACTGGCACTACAGAGTGGTGGTCCAACGGACGATTCTACGGCTGGGAGGGCGTAATGTGCTGCCAGGGCACGTGTACGCACGTTTGGCATTACGAACAGGCGACCGGGAGGCTGTTTCCCGAACTGGCCCGATCGATGCGGGAAATGCAGAACATCCCATCAATGGACCCAAAGACCGGTGTCGTAAAATTCCGTGGCCAGAACTCTCGCAGCGGATATGCCGCTGACGGTCAGGCTGGCGTGATCCTGATGTTCTACAGACAGCATCTCATGTCGACCACAGGTGAGTTTCTCAAGAAGCACTGGGCCAACATCAAGAAGATGATGGCGTGCATGATCAATCGCGACCAGGCGGATGGGCGAACGGACGGTATCGTAAACACAAGCGACCACACGACCTACGATATCAACTTCGTCGGAGCCAACACGCACAACGGATCGATGTACCTCGCGGCGCTCAAGGCGTGTGAGAAGATGGCTGCCCTGCAGGGCGAGGACGATCTCGCCGCCAAGTATCGCCGCATACATCAGAGCGGAGCCAAACTCACCGTCGCCAAACAGTTCAATGGCGACTATTTCATTCAGCTTATCGAGAAGGGTAAGCCCACAAAATGGCAGATCGGCCAGGGGTGCCTGACCAGCCAACTTCTGGGCAACGGATGGTGCGGGCAGACGGGCCTCAATGCAGTGTACGCCGAGCCCGTGATCCGCAAAACGCTGGCGAGCATCTTTCGGTACAACTGGATACCCGATGTCGGGCCATACTACAAACTGCACAAGCCCGAGATGATTTTCGTCAAACCGGGCGAAGCCGGACTGCTGATCTGCACCTATCCGCTCGGTTCGCGATTGGCTCATCCGCTGCGATATCGCAATACGATTATGCAGGGCTACGACTATGACGCAGCCAACCAGATGCTCGCTCGCGGCATGCTCACCGAAGGTCTGGCGATCTACCGCGCCAATCACGACAACTACAACGGTGTCAAACACAATCCGTGGAACGAGCAGCAGTGCGGCGACCACTATGCGCGGGCGATGGCTGCATGGGGAGCATTGGTCGCGATATCCGGGTTCATGTATGACGGGCCGGCGGGGATGATCGGATTTGCTCCGACGTTCAAACCGGGCAACTTCCGAGCGTTCTTCACCGCCGCCAAGGGCTGGGGTTCGCTGGTGCAGGAACGCAAGCCCGGAGTCCAGACCAATCGATTCGAAGTCAAGTGGGGCGAACTGTCGGTCCGGACGCTTGTTTTCAAATTGCCCGAAGGCAAAAAGCTCCGAGGCACCGTAGTCGCCACCGCAGGCAAGCAGGTCGCCGCAACCGCCCGACAAAACGGTTTGAAGGTGACTGTTAGTCTGGGCGAGTCCATAACGGTAGTCGCCAGCCGGGACCTGACGACCACTCTGGAGTGGTGACGCGGCGCAAACTGCGACTCTGTTGGCCGAAACAGTGAGAGAATGTATAGTATAGACCATGGTGAGTATTATCACCCCGGACAAAGCAACCGAGGACATGGAGATAAAATGGCGCAACATTCAATAACACGACGCGGTTTTCTCAGATCGGTGGGTTTGGGCGCCGCAGCCCTTACGTGCAGACTTCCCGCCGCTACAGCCGCGGTTGACAAACTCGGCGCCAAGGGCAAGCGTCCGAATATCATCTATGTAATGGCCGACCAACTGGGCTATTCGCGTTGCGGATACGCCGGCGAGAAACGCGCACGCACGCCGAATATAGACAGACTCGCCGCAAGCGGCGCGGATTTCTTCAACGCCGTCTCGAACATGCCCGTATGCTGCGCCTATCGGGCTTCGCTGTTCACGGGCAAGTACACATCATCGACGGGCATGGTGATAAACGAACTCCGCCTGAACCCGAACCACGAATGCCTCGGGCACGTGCTGACAAGGTCGGGTTACCAGACAGGGTATATCGGCAAGTGGCACTTGTACGCCAATCAGTTGGGCCGCCATACCGACCCGAAAAACAGCTACACTCCTCCCGGCAAGCATCGCCTGGGCTTCGACGGGTACTGGGCGGCGTACGGATTCCATCATCGGTATTACAACACGTACTACCACACCAACTCGCCGGAAAAGATCCCCTACCCCAAGGGCTCCTACGAACCGAACGCCCAGACCGACATGGCGATCGACTACATCAACAAAGCCTCCAAATCCGACTCACCGTTCGCGCTGATACTGTCGGTGGGCACGCCTCACGATCCGTGGTCTCGGGACAACGTACCGCCCAAGTACTTCGAAATGTTCAAGGACGTCAAGTTCCCGCCAGCCAAGAACTACTCGGACAAAATGGACCCGCACGGCGACGGCTGGTCAAACTATAAGAGAACCCCCAAGCAAATCGAACAGTGGATGAGGGTCTACTACGCAATGACCGCCAATCTCGACGACAACGTCGGGCGGCTGCTGGCTGCGGTGGAAAAGGCCGGTATCGCCGACAACACGATATTCGTATTCACCTCAGACCACGGTGAAATGTTCGGAGCCCAGGGCCGGATGAAGAAGAACATATTCTACGAAGAAGCCGCCCGCATCCCGTTCCTGATCCGCTGGCCGAAGAAGATCAAACCGGGAACCAAGTGCGACGCGACCCTCGGTACGGTCGACATCATGCCCACGTTACTCGGAATGGCCGGGCTGAAAATACCCGACAAAGTCGAAGGAATGGACATCTCCAAACGCGCCATGGGTCTCGAAGGAGCCGAACCCCAAGCTGCGTTCCTGCAGAACACCGGCGCATGCGCCGCATGGTCCAATGGACACGAATGGCGGGCGCTGCGAGACAAGCGGTTTACTTACGCTATCTTCCGCAAGGACAAGCAGGAGCTGCTGTTCGACAACATCAAGGATCCGTTCCAGATGAAGAACCTGGTAGACGATCCGGCGCACAAGAAAACGGCTGACAAGTTCCGCAAAATGCTGGCTGGGAAGATGAAGTCGATAAACGACACATTCCCCGAATCGACATGGTATCGCAACAACTGGATCAAGAATCGGATAATCCTGCAAGCGGCCAACGGGTGACAGTCGCCTTCCGACCCGACTATATCCAGCGCTTAATCCACGATCGAATTCGCCCGGACGCTTTAACCATAACCAAGGGTTTGTCGCATCGTTGTGCGATTGTTTCGGGTATTGGCGTGTGCACCAACTGGCTGACCATCGGTTCTCGCGTACAGCCCATCACGACCAGATCGTAATCGGCTGCTTCGGCGAGAATACCCTCGACAACATCGTGAGCCTGGACAGTTTTGGTCCTGACAGGCCCTTCCAACTTACCGGTCTGTATGTTGGTTTCCACAAATGCGTCTATATCGAACTTCTTGCGCCGACGCCCGGCGTCCACAGTGACCGCCGTAACCTCGCCTTCTTCAGGGTCGGCGAGTATCTTGGCGATTTCAAGCGCGAACAGACCGTTAAGCCCCCCAGCCAGCGGGACCAGAACGCGCTTGAACACTTGGTTCCCACCGCATCCCTTCAGCACAACAACGTTGCATGGGGCCCGTTCGATAATCGGATCAATCGTGCTTCCGATATTGAACGTTCTAGCCTTCGGACGCCCGTGCCAACCCATTATCAGCATGTCCACGCGATTATCCCGAACGCCCGAGAGGATGCCCCGGGATATGCTGCGACAGTACCTCAGGTGCGACGAGATCGGGAACAGCGGGCCCAGGTAGAGCATTGTCTCCATTATGCTCTCCCTGCCCTCGTGCATGTACTCATCGGCGTCCGACAAAGGCACCTGGTCGGGCACGCGAACCATGTGCAGCAGGTCCACGCGCGCATCCTTGGCCCCGCAGAGTTTGTAGGTGTTCTGCACGAGTTCCAACGCATTGGCGGGATTGCCAACGGCAACCATGATTCCGTATCGTCCCTCATCATCCCCCGCCGACTGCTCGTGGAGAACTTGTATTTCGTGGGCGACCGCAGGTACGCGGGATCGCGAATACAACATGTAGACGCCGATACCGCAGGCGACCCACGCCGGACCGATAATCCAAGCCACAATCGACTCACCCATGATCCCCCACCCCAATGCGATCTGGCAGATGATCGCCAGTATCGGCAGTAGCGGGAAAAGCGGCATGATGAATCCGTATTCCAATTCATCGCCCATGTTCGCGCGAATCCTGATCACACAGAGATTCACCACGAAGAACAGGAACAGGAACATGATGCTGGCGGTCGCCGCTCCGTCGTGTTCGTCCAGGAATCCGGCGGCGGTGAGTACAATCACCGCCGTAAAAGCCAACGCAATGTATGGTGTCTTACGAGTGCGTGACAGCTTCGCAAAGAACGGAGGAAGCATCCGATCCCGCCCAAGAGCAAACGAGGCGCGCGTGGCCGAGTAAATTGTCGCATTCAACGCCGAAGTTGACGACGCGATTATCGCAAACGTAACCAACAACCACCCGGCGCCGGAAATCGGAATCAGATGCTCTATCGCCCCGGTGAATTTGGCTGTAGGATTGAGATTGCCATCTCCAAACCACGACATCCCCGCACCCGGATCCTTGAACGCTACAACCGACGCCAATGCAACCAAAACGTACGTAACAGTAACAATAGCAACCGAATAGAGCATAGCCTTGGGAATGTTTCGCTTCGGATCGATCGTCTCGTCACCAGCCTGGGCGATAACTTCAAAACCCTCGAAGGCCACATAAATAACGCCCATCGTCCCCAGCAAGCCCCACCAACTTCCATCTTCGCCCAGGAAAGGCTGGAAGTTCGTCATCCGCTGGGGATCGATGACGGCGACGATCAGCCCGATCGCCCCGATCGCCAGAACAAACAGCATCTGTGCGACGGTGAAAATCGCACCAATTTTCCCCGTCTCGCTACTGCCCCGATAGTTGATGTAGATGAACACACCCGCAGCCGTCAACGCCACAACCTTAACGGTTACCGAAGCGGCCAGACCCGTCGTGTTCATATTCAGAAGGAACTTAACGACAAAGTCCACGGTCGCCCTGGCGAAAACTATCGCATAGAACGCCCCGGCCAGCGATGAGGCGAACCACTCCATCCAACCTGCGACGAAGCTGGCGCCGCGACCAAAACCGATTCGAGCAAAATTGTACGCCCCGCCGGCTCGCGGTATCGCAGAACTCAATTCGGCGAAGCTCATCGCCGTAAACACCGCTATCACTCCGTTAAGTGCAAAGGTAAGCAGCAGACCGCCAGGTCCTACTTTGGGCATCGTAAGGCCTATGCCTACGAACACGCCGGCTCCGATCATCATGCCCAACCCCATCATCATGACGTGGAAGAGGGTAAGATCGCGCGACAACTCAGCCGAGATGGTCGAGTCGGATTTGCCCGCCTGGTCACTCACTACTGCGGCACCTCACAACGCGAAGATATCCTACACGCATCGGATCGGCGGTCGGAGTTCTCGCTGGTGACAACAGAATCCATGGCCGGGATTATACTCAAGCAATCCCTCCACTGGTAGAGACAGATCGGGAATGTCATTCTGCTTCTGTTTGAGAGCACCGCTGGTTCACAAGGCACAGGGCGGTGACGTCGTCATTTTGAGGAGCCGAACCGCGGAAATCGGCGGCATCCTGAATGATCCGCCCCACCGTTTCAGCCGCTGAAAGCGAACCGCAGGTCTTGAGGCTGGCTTCGAGGCGATGGGCTCCGAATAGTTCACTCTTGTCGGAAATGGACTCGGTGATTCCGTCGCTTACAACAACCAGGGATATGCCCGTATCCAGTGTTTCACACGACGCTTCGAAATCCGGGCCATCCGCACTGATAGGACCGATCGGAAGGTTTCTGGGCACGCCTAAGTGACGGATCTCGCCGTCCTTCGAGAGAATGAGCGGTTGCAGATGACCGGCGTTCAAGTACTGCAGTTGCCCGGTGGCGGTATCCAGGAAGCCCACAAACAGCGTTATGTACATATCGTCGGGCATATGCCTCGAAACTTGAACAGCCACCTGTTGCACAAGTCGACCCAGATCCTCGCAGAAAGACGCCGTCGCCCGCAGTGCGGCCTGCAGATTCGACATGAGCATCGCAGCCGGAAGACCCTTGCCGCAAACGTCGCCCAGTGCAAACGCCAACCGTCCGTCGGGCAATTCCCAAACATCGCAGCAGTCTCCGCCCACCCACATCGCCGGTTCGCATCTGGCCGCAATATCCACCGCCTTAATATAGTCGAGATCACCGGGCAGAAGTTTGGACTGTATCTGGCAAGCCATATCCAATTGACGTTCGATAAGTTCCTGACGCCCGCGAGCTTCCGCATGCACGAGCACATTCCTGGCCATCGTCACCTGTCTGGCCACCGCCTGGAAAAAATCGAAGTCGTCGGACATCGCAGAATCCGACGGGGCGTCTATGTACAGAGCATCCATTATCCCGCCCGAATCGCACAGCGGGCAGCAGTAGACGCTCCTCGGTCTGGACTCATCGGCGATGGTCAGTTGCATAGATCCATCCATGCTCGAGGCATTGCTGGCGGTCACAGGGCTGCGCTTGGATGCAACCGCCTGGATGACGCGGCGAGACAGGGGCACACCACTGACGGAATGATCTGAACCGTGTCTGGGGGTCCCACCAATGTGACAGGCTAGTATCTGGGGCAATTCTTCACAATCGCTGAGTCGCACAACAAGCGCCGCGGAACCGGGAATACGAGCGATGGAGAAACAGAGTTCGGGGTAAAGCATCGATACGTCTGTCAGGCTGGCCAGCCGCTCGCCGATAACACCCAACGATTTGAGCCTGCCCCGGGACAAGCGAGCATCTCTGGCTTCGTCGGCGTAGACAACTTCGGTTTGCGGGTCGTCGGCTATAGTCGCCAGCGACATGGCGCTCTTTGTTTCGAGATCTTCGTAACCTGCACCGTGGGCGATCCCCAGAGAAAATGGACCGATTGTGACAATTTCACCAGGCAGAATCGCGAAGACTTCAACACAAGCTCCGTTGATCCTGATCCCATTGCGGGAATCAAGGTCCTGGACGAGCCATCTGTCAAACGGATCACGAAATATCCGGGCGTGCCGCCTCGAAACCTTCTCGTTATCCAGCACAATATCGCAATTTCCGCTCCGCCCGATAATCATGCCCCGAGGATTCAGAACGACCTCGCTGACCTCGTCGCCGAA
Organism: Phycisphaerae bacterium; assembly: GCA_030745875.1. Taxonomy (GTDB): domain Bacteria; phylum Planctomycetota; class Phycisphaerae; order SM23-33; family SM23-33; genus BS750m-G57. Next base: position 33,299 of record JASLNT010000041.1, on the reverse strand, counting down.
CGTAACTGTCAAAATTGCTTCAGCCATTCACCACTTCCCGCAACCGGTCGGCTGCTCGTCATCGTTCACCAGGACGCAAGGCGCCCTATTATCGCTCTCGTCGCATTTCCCGCATTATCTGCCGGGCGGACGAAGCCTTACCGTTGCGGGCAATACGCTCGATAGTACCACGAGCCCAAATCACAAGGGCGACAATAACGCCCAGCGAAACCGCAAGAACAACACAGCCTATTATAGCATCCTGACTCACAACTGATTGTATATCACATATTTTCGTTTTGGGCAACAATCCAAACGATCCCCAGGAACGAAATCCAATTGCATCCTGGCGGCAAATATGCAACAATAATTCGCTTATCGGGCCGGAGGGGGCCCGCCCCAACCGGATCGGGCCAACCCACAACGCGACGTTTCTTCCCAACGAAACTTAAGGAAACAAAGAAGATGGCACGCAGAATGGTGATGATGGACGGCAACCAGGCCGTAGCTCATGTAGCACATAAGGTCAATGAGGTAATAGCGATATATCCGATTACCCCGTCCAGCGCGATGGGCGAACATGCAGACGCATTCAGCGCCGCCGGACAGAAGAATATCTGGGGCACCATACCGGACGTAATCGAAATGCAGTCTGAAGGCGGCGCCGCCGGAGCAATCCATGGCGCCGTACAGACCGGTGCGCTGACTACAACCTTTACCGCCTCCCAGGGCCTGCTGCTGATGATCCCGACACTCTACAAGGTCGCCGGCGAATTGTCACCGATGGTGCTCCACGTCTCGGCAAGGTCGGTGGCCTGTGCGGCGCTGAGCATCTTTGGCGACCACGCCGACGTGATGGCCTGTCGACAGACCGGTGCGGCAATGATGAGTTCAAATTCCGTCCAGGAAGCGATGGACATGACGCTGATCTCGACGGCCGCTTCGCTCGAATCACGCCTGCCTTACATCCACTTCTTCGACGGATTCCGCACCAGCCACGAAGTAGCCAAAGTCGAAGAACTCACCGCCGAAGATCTCCAGGCAATGATCAGCGACGAGTTGGTCCTCGCACATCGCAACCGCGGCCTGAGCCCTGATCGCCCGGTCATTCGCGGAACCGCACAGAACCCGGATGTCTACTTCCAGGCCAGAGAAGCCTGCAATCCGTACTACAACGCCTGCCCCGAGATCGTCCAGAAAGCCATGGACAAATTCGCTTCGATCGTCGGAAGGCAATATCATCTGTTCGATTATGTGGGCGATCCGGAAGCTACTTCCGTTATCATCCTTATGGGCAGCGGAGCTGAATCAGCCGACGAAGCCGTTGAGGCGATCAACGCATCCGGACAGAAGGTGGGGCTGCTGAAAGTACGCCTGTTCCGTCCGTTCAGCGTAAAGCACTTCATCGATGCGCTGCCCGAGACAGTCAAAACCCTCACGGTCCTCGACCGCACAAAAGAGCCCGGCTCGCTCGGCGAACCGCTCTATATGGACGTAGTAACCGCACTCAGCGAATCCGACAGGAACGCTCGCATACTCGGCGGACGATTCGGTATGAGTAGCAAGGAATTCACCCCTGCTCACGTAAAAGCCGTCTTCGAAAACGCTGCAAGCGACACGCCCAAGAACCACTTCACCATTGGCATCAACGATGACGTAACGAATACTTCCCTGGAATGGGACGATTCGTTCAGCAGCGAAGCCGACGACGTGGTCCGAGCGATGTTCTACGGTCTCGGATCAGACGGAACCGTCGGAGCCAACAAGAACTCCATCAAGATCATCGGAGAAAACACTGATCTGTACGCACAGGGCTACTTCGTCTACGATTCGAAGAAAGCCGGAGCCGTAACCGTCTCCCACCTCCGCTTCGGGGCCCGCCCCGTACGATCAACCTACCTTATAACGCGAGCCAACTTTGTGGCCTGCCACCAGTTCAGCTTCCTCGAGAAGTATGACATGCTCGCATCGCTCGTCGATGGCGGAACGTTCCTCTTGAACGCACCGATGGCGGCTGAAGAAGTCTGGGGCGCCTTGCCCAGGCAGGTTCAGCAGACCATCATCGACAAGAAACTGAAGTTCTACACGATCGATGCCGACAAAGTCGCCGAAGCCACCGGAATGGGGCGACGCATCAACACGATCATGCAGACCGCGTTCTTCTATCTGTCAAATGTCCTGCCCCAGGACGAGGCTATCGGCGCAATCAAGAACGCGATCAAGAAGACGTACGGTAAGAAGGGCGACGATATCGTCCAGATGAACTACAACGCCGTCGACCAGTCGATAGCGCACCTGCACGAGATCGAAATCGGAACCGCCGACAGCACCATCGAGATGCCTCCGGTCGTCGCCGACAACGCACCGGAATTCGTCCAGAAGGTCACGGCGCCGATAATGGCCGGCGACGGAAACTCGCTGCCCGTCAGTGCCCTGCCCGACGACGGAACCTGGCCGGTTTCGACCACGCAATGGGAGAAGCGCAACATCGCGTTGGACATCCCCGTATGGGACCCGGACGTCTGCATCCAGTGCGCCAAGTGCTCGCTGGCCTGCCCGCATGCTTCAATCCGCTGCAAAATCTACGAAGCCGAGCTTCTGGGACAGGCACCGGAAACCTTCAAGTCCGTCGACGCAAAGGGCAAAGACTACGCCGACAAGAAGTGGACCATCCAGGTCGCTCCGGAAGACTGCACCGGCTGCGGGCTCTGCGTTGAAGCCTGCCCGGCCAAGAACAAGGAAGTCGAAGGCAAGAAGGCCATCAATATGGCCGTCCAGGCCCCGCTCCGTGTGTCCGAACGCGAAAACTACGAGTTCTTCCTGAATATCGCAGACCTCGACCGCACCGCGCTTAACCTCAAAACGATCAAGGGCTCGCAGCTCTGCAAGCCGCTATTCGAATACTCCGGCGCCTGCGCAGGTTGCGGCGAAACGCCCTACTACAAGCTGCTCACACAACTGTTCGGCGATCGGGCGATCATCGGAAACGCAACGGGATGCTCGAGCATCTACGGCGGAAACCTCCCGACCACCCCGTTCACGGTCAACGCCGACGGACGCGGACCGGCGTGGAGCAACTCGCTGTTCGAAGATAACGCCGAATTCGCCTTCGGATTCCGCTTGACCACCGACAAGCAGAAAGAGTTCGCCACCGAACTGCTTAGTGAGCTGGCCGATGAAATCGGAGCCGAACTCGTTAATGCAATCCTCAGCGCCGACCAGAGCACCGAAGCCGGCATCATCGAACAACGCAGCCGCGTGGCGCAGCTGAAGGACAAGCTTTCGGGCTCAAGTTGCCCGCGAGCGGCCCAACTGCTTTCGATAGCCGACACGCTGGTCCACAGGAGCATCTGGGCGATCGGCGGCGACGGCTGGGCCTATGACATCGGTTACGGCGGACTGGACCACGTGCTGGCCAGCGGACGCAACATGAACGTCCTGGTCATGGACACGCAGGTCTACTCCAACACCGGCGGACAATGCTCAAAAGCCACTCCGCGCAGCGCCGTAGCTAAGTTCGCGGCTGGCGGAAAGCCCTCTCCCAAGAAGGATCTGGGCATGATCGCCATGACGTACGGAAATATCTACGTAGCCCAAGTTGCGATGGGACAGTCCGACGCACAGACCGTCAAAGCCATCCAGGAAGCCGAAGGCTATCCCGGCTGCAGCCTCGTGATCGCCTACTCGCATTGCATCGCGCACGGATTCAACCTCGTCGACGGATTCGAGCACCAAAAGGCCGCCGTCGCCTCAGGCTCCTGGCCGCTCTATCGCTTCGATCCGCGTCTGGTCGAGCAGGGCAAGAATCCTCTCCAACTGGACTCGAAGGATCCGACGATCTCCTTCGAAGACTACGCATACAAGGAGACGCGTTTCAAGATGCTCACGAAGGCCGACCCCGAAGGCGCCAAGGTTCTTGCAGCCCAGGCCACCGAAGACTTCAAGGCGCGATGGGAGATGCTGAAGTATCTGGCCGCGATAGACTACAGCAGCTAGGTCCCGGCAGATTCGACAAACTTCAGGCCCCGGCGACTTCAAAATCGCCGGGGCCTGTTTATGCGCCGATCAGGTTTTATTGCTCCCCCAGGAATCATGGGGAAGCATGGGTGAATCATCCGAACAATGCGGCGGGGGCTTACTTCTTACCGTAGCCTATTGTCTTTACCGCCTCTTCTATCTCCGCCAGCGTATCCGGATCGTCGATAGTGGAGGGCATCTTGTAATCCTGGGCGTCGGCTATCTTCCTCATCGTGCCTCGGAGCATCTTTCCAGACCTTGTCTTGGGCAGTCTTTTGACCACGACCGCCTGCTTGAAACACGCGATAGGTCCGATCTCCGCCCTTACGCTCTGGACAACTTCGCTGACTATGTCTTCCGCGTTCCTGTCGACACCGGCTTTAAGCACGATGAATCCTATTGGCACTTCGCCTTTGAGGTCGTCTGCGGCTCCGAGAACGGCGCACTCGGCGATGTCGGGGTGCTTGGCGACAATTTCCTCCATTTCACCGGTGGAGAGCCTGTGGCCTGCGACATTGATAATATCGTCTACTCGGCCCATGACGTGGATGTATCCGTCGGCGTCCTTCTTGCCTCCGTCCCCTGTGAAATAGTAGCCCGGGAACGGGTCCATGTAGGTTTCGGTGTATCCCTGATCGTTGTGCCAGAGCGTCGGGAAAGTGCCCGGAGGGAGCGGAAGCTTCACCGCGATGACACCGCTTTCTCCGTCGGATTTCAGATCGCCTGACACCGGATCCAGGATCCGGACGTCCCAACCAGGCATTGGTTTGGTTGCGGAACCGGGTTTGATCGGGAAGAGTTCAACACCCCTGGGATTGCCCACAATAGCCCAACCGGTCTCGGTCTGCCACCAGTGGTCAATAACGGGTGTTCCAAGCAACTCCGTGGCCCACTCATACGTATCCGGGTCGGTCCTTTCTCCGGCCAGATAGAGGGCCTCGAAGTTCGAGATGTCGTATTTCTTCAGGTACTCTCCGTCGGGGTCTTCCTTCTTTATGGCCCTGAAAGCAGTGGGAGCTGTGAAAAGCACTTTGACGTTGTGTTCGGAAATGACCCGCCAGAACGCTCCGGGATCAGGAGTTCCTATAGGTTTGCCTTCATACATAACGGTGGTGGCGCCCAGAAGGAGCGGACCGTAGACTATGTACGAGTGGCCCACGACCCAGCCCACGTCGGAAGCCGCCCAGTAAACGTCGCCGGGCTCCACGTCGTAAAGCATTCCCATCGTCCACTTCAGCGCCACTGCATGACCGGCATTGTCCCTTACCACACCTTTGGGCTTACCAGTGGTGCCTGACGTATAGAGGATGTAAAGCGGGTCGTTAGACCCAACCGATACGCAATCAGCCGGCTCGGACGACTCTTCGAGCTCAGCCCAGTCCAAATCCCTGCCTTCAACTGGAACGGCGTCAGCCTGGGGACGCTGGAGTATCATGCATTTTTCCACTTTGTGCTCAGCCAGGTCGATGGCTTTGTCCAGAAGCGGCTTGTAGGCAATGACCTTCTTGCCCTCTATCCCGCACGATGCGGAAAGAATGGCCGTGGGCTTGGCGTCGTCTATCCTGATAGCCAGCTCTCTAGGTGCGAAACCGCCGAAAACCACGGAGTGAACGGCGCCTATCCTGGCGCACGCCAGCATCGCCATAGCCGCCTCGGGGATCATGGGCATATAGATAATGACCGTATCGCCCTTTTCCACGCCCAAGGTCTTCAGGGCCCCGGCGATCTTTGAGACCCTCTCTTTGAGCTGGTTATAGGTGATATGTTCGATCGTATCGGTCACCGGGCTATCGTAGATGATCGCCGCCTGATCGCCCCTGCCGTCTTCTATATGCAGGTCCACGGCGTTGTAGCATGTATTCAACTCCCCACCGGGGAACCACTTGTAGAACGGATGGTTTGATGAGTCCAGGACACTGTCCCATTTTTTGAGCCAATGTATTTTCTCACTCTGCTCGGCCCAGAATCCTTCCGGATCCTCCAATGACCTTTGGAACATCTCTTCGTATGACATCTTATCTCCGGGGTTATCTCTTATCGCGATGATGCGTCCATACCATGTCGGACCCATGTTTGGTTTCTGGATTCAAAGCTGAAAAACATAATCGACTCTTTCCAATACTACATCCGCCCTTTCATGTTATTGTTTTCACAACAAGACTAGGATAGGTTATGCGGCGTTCAATATCAACTGATATGAAATTTGGTTTCGCATGGTAAAGCATCGGGGGTTTGTTTGTGCCGAACATATTGCCCCATCCACGCCATTGTGATATCTTCACGCCATAACAACGCTCCACTCCGGAGCGATTTCAAGAGGTGATCTATGCGTAATCTCGCTTTCGTCACGTCGCTGATGGCGACTTTGTTTATCATTACTCCGCATGCCGTCGGCGCAACTGTCACGCCAACAGCATCGCTAGCCACTCCGGACGTTCAGGAAGACTATCCCGCAATGTGTGTAGACAAACAGGGACGCCCCTGCGTGATCTACGTGGCTTGGGACGATAAGGCCGACTCCCTCAAGCTTGCTCGCCTCGAAGACGGTAAGCTGAAGGTGATCGCAACACCGGCTGGCCCGGGAATCATCCACCAGCCCGCCGTCGCCTGCGACGCCAAAGGCGCGATCTGGGCGATCTGGTCGCAAATCAACGAACAAACCAACGCCTGGAGCCTCAACGCCCGGCGTATCGTCGGAGACAAACCCGACGCGCAGACTGTAACTGTGGAAGGCAAGTCCGGTAGTGCGGTCTTCTGCGACGCCGGCAGCGACGCCAAAGGGCGCATCTGGATAACGTGGCAGTCGTTCCGCAAGGCCCACGCGGACATATTCGCCAAATACTATGACCCCGCCGCCGACAAATGGTCCGATGAGATTCAGGTCACCAAAAACCCCGCCGGCGACTGGGAGCCGCGCCTGGCGTTCGGGAAAGACGACGGCGCGTGGATCGCATTCGACTCATCCCGCGGCGGCGTATACAACGTATACCTTGCAAAAGTCGCACTCGACGGTAAAACCGAGATCAAACAACTCACCAAATCGCCCCGCTACCAGGGACGTCCCTCGATTGCGGTCACGCCGGACGGAAAGAGCTTCGTGATCGCCTGTGAAAACGGACGCCTGAACTGGGGCGGCGACACGCGCGGCGTCGCAGGCTCTACCGGTCTGAACTTCGGCAAACATCTCAACGCCGTGCAATACGATATCGCAACCGGAAAGATAACGCCGATACCGGGACTCAGCATATCGTTGAGGATCGGCCCCAAGCCCCAACCGACCGCCAAAGCAAAACCAAAGGCCAAGAAACCAAAACGCAAGCCTCAAGGACGCAAGATCAGCGTGTTGAACATGCCCCGAGTCATGATCGACTCGCAAGGCCGAACATGGGTATCCGCCCGTCGCTACATCGGCACGAGTTGGAAGCTGGCCCTGACGCGATATGACGCCAAAACAGGCAAATGGTCAGCCGCCGTGCCCGTCGCAAAAAGTCCCTTCGGGCAGGATCGCCGCTGCGCCTGGGCACGCAACCCCAAAGGCGAGATGTACATGGCCTGGCCGTCGGACTTGAGAAGAAACAAGCACCCTCTGACTGCCGGCGTATACCTCGCAAAGATCGACACCTCGATGGAACTGGCGGCGGGCAAAGCGCACGTTAAACCCAAACGCCCCGCACCCAAAGCGATTTGGGGCGAAGACACGCCCCAACGCGCCCGGTCGGACCGTCACGTTTGGGAAATCGACGGCAAGAAGTACAAACTGTACTGGGGCGACTTCCACCGCCACACCGACATGTCCGCCTGCCGCACGCCCGATGACGGATGCGTTGTCGAGCAGTTCCGATACGCTTATGATATTGGGAAACTCGATTTCCTCGGGACCTCCGATCATACCGATATCGCCAACATGTACGGACCCTATGAATGGTGGCATAATCAGAAGCTCATGGACGTCTTCCATGCACCGGGCATTTTCAACTCGTTCTACGTATATGAACGCGAGCAGACTTGGCCTTGGGGGCACCGCAACGTGGTTTTCATCAAACGCGGCGGACCGATGATCTACATAAAACGAGCCCTGTACAAGAACTCAATCTGGGGCAAGATGATCCCGCCGGCCGAAGGGCCTGCTCAGATCGCGCCGAAGGAGTTATGGAAGCTCCTGCGAGCCTGGAAGTATGAAGTTTCAGTCGTCAGTCACACCGGCGCGACGGGCATGGGCACCGACTGGGACGGGTACGAGAAGATCGACAACGCAGTCGAAAACCTCGTCGAGATTTACCAGGGCGCCCGCGTCAGTTACGAAGGGATCAACACACCCCAGCCGACTGTAGGTTTCCCCAAAGACGTCAAACTGAAGGCAGACGCCCACGGATCGGTCAAGACAGGCAAGGACTTCGGCCGGTACAACAAGGGCGTGTACCAAAACGCACTGAAAAATGGATACAAGCTTGGGATATTCACAAGCAGCGACCATATCGCGACAAACACCAGCTTCGGCGGGGTGTACGTTGAGGAGTTCACGCGAAAGGCGGTTCTGGACGCCATGAACGCACGGCGAACCATCGCGGGGACTGACAAAGTGTTCATCGAGTTCAGTTGCAACGGCCATCTGCTGGGAACGGTGTTCGAAACCAGCGACAAACCGAAGCTGAAGATCGCGGTATCCGGGACCGCCCCGCTCAGTCAGGTCACGATCGTCCGAAATGAAAAGGACCTCAAGACATTCGAACCGAAAACAAAGGAATTCGACACCGTCTTCACTGACCAGTCGCCCATTGAAGGCGAGAATCGCTACTACATCCGCGTAGTGCAGTCAGACGGGAACATGGCTTGGGCTACGCCCGTCTGGGCGACCTTCAAGAAGAAGTGATGCGATCTCTTCTCGGAAAATCGACCGCATTTTCATTCATTGCCGCAAGCTTGCTGCTGTTCTGCGGCGTTTCGTCTGCGTCAGCGGACGCCAAGGGCTCAATGGCCCGCGTAGATCAGGAAATCCGCATCCTGATTGGGGCGGACGACATCAAGATCGAATACGATACTGCCCTGAACCGCCCGGCCGCCTTTCTGGAAGTCGTCAGGATGGACGTCGACCAGGACGGAAGAATGTCCAAGGCCGAGCAAGCAAGATACTTTTCTTCGCTTGGCGACACGCTGGCTGACGGATTGGAGCTGTCCGTCAACGGGCTCCGCACGTCCCTGAAACCCATCGAACAGGTCAAGCTCACCATGCCGTTTACGAAGACCTACCGATTCGTCATCCCGCATCCGGACAAATGGACCAGCGGGGCGGAGATCGAACTGCACAACGACAACTACCTCTCGCTGCCCGGAACTGTGACAATCGTGCTCGATCCGGGCGATTCAGCCGACATCACACATCAACACATCGTTGGTGAGGCGATTGGTGATTCGGGGCGATCCGATCTGTCCGATCCGCAACAGCGTGACATCGCCTTTCGATACCGCAAAGGAACCGGAAAACAGGCTCCGAATCCGAAACCGCAGGCAGTGTCGAAGCACGAGAACGATCCACCGCCCACCAATTACCATGGCGTTTGGATAGTGATCCTGTCGGGGCTCGGAACACTGGTCGCCGTCGTATTCATCGGTCCGAAGAAGCACCCGATAATAGCGACCCTTACGTTGCTGGTCGCGGGAGTCGCATTGTATGCCGCCAATATCAGCACCCCGATCGCCGTGCCCGACGACGCTCGGGCAATAGGAATTTTCCGCGACCTGCATCAGGGCATATACCGAGCTTTCAATGAGCGCACCGAAGACGAGATATACGATGCGCTGGCGAAGAGCCTCGAAGGCGACTTGCTCGACAAAGTCTATAACGAAGTCCACCAGACTATCGCGAAACGAAAGAACAAACGAATGACATTCCGCATCCGTCGAGTCAAGGCGATCTCTACGGAAATCACGCCTGCCGCCGGAGCGGCCTTTAAGGTCCGCCACCACTGGCGAGTCTATGGAACAGTGACGCACATGGCCCACTCGCACCCGCGTTTCAACGAGTACAGGGCTGTATACACCGTCCGCCACAACGGAAAGGCGTGGCGAATCGCCGACTCCCAGATCCAAAGGCACAAACGCGTCTCCGTCGGACAATCATGATTAGCATTCGCGACATGTCGTTCGAGTACCCCGACAGCGGTTTTTCGCTGCGTGCGGGCAAACTCGACATAGACTCCGGGCAAACCGCCGCAATCATCGGCCCGTCCGGATCGGGCAAGACCACGCTGCTGCACATCGCCGCGGGGATACTCCTCCCGATTACAGGAACGGTGCGAGTCTCAGACACGCAGATTTCACACCAAAACGACGCTGTAAGACGCGCTTTTAGAATCGCGAACATCGGCCTGATATTCCAGGAGTTCGAACTGCTGGAGTACCTCACGGTGCGTCAGAACATTCTCCTGCCCTACCGCATCAATCCCGCACTGAAGCTCAACGCCTCAGTCCGCAACCAAGCCGCCGCGCTGGCCGACGCCACGGATATATCCGAAACGCTTGACAGGCGCCCCGACCGCCTCTCGCAAGGCCAGCGTCAGCGCGTCGCCATCTGCCGCGCGCTGGTCACAGGCCCGAAGATCATCCTGGCCGACGAACCAACGGGCAATCTCGATCCGCAAATCAGCAGAACTATCGTACAAGTGCTGCTCGAACAAGCGGCTCGACGAGACGCCACAGTGCTTATGGTCACGCACGATCATTCCCTGCTCGATCGCTTCGATCGTATCATCGACCTGGAGGATCTCCAATGAGAGACGCCCTCTGGCTCGCATTTCGATACGCTCTGCACTACCGCCTTCGGTCGGCGATACTCGTGATATGCGTCTCTATCGCGATGTTCCTGCCGGCAGCCGTCCACGTGCTGGTCGGATACTACAACCGCATCATGATCGACCGGGCCGATCAGACGCCCCTGGTAATCGGAGCCAAAGGCAGCGCCTACGACCTGGTGCTTAACACGTTGTATTTCAAAGGGCGAATCGAACAGCGACTCACGATGGCCAGCGCCGACGAGGCCGCCAAAGACGGCTTGGCGACTATCATCCCAATGCACATTGCATACACTGCAGAAGGCGTTCCACTCGTCGGAACGACTCTGGATTACTTCTCGTTCCGCAATCTGAAAGTCGCCCGCGGCACGAGCCCGCAATTGCTCGGAGACGTGGTGCTCGGAGCAGCAGCAGCCAGGAGACTCCGACTGGCGCCGGGCGACAGACTAAAGTCCGACCAGGAGAGAGTTTATGACATCACATCGAGCTATCCGCTGCTGATGCGCGTGGTCGGCGTGCTTGAAGAGACCGGAACCGCCGACGACATGGTCGCACTGACAGACATCAAGACAACGTGGATAATAGCCGGGATAGGTCACGGCCACACCGCCGCACAGAAGGTCACCGACCCGTCGCTGCTGCTGGGAGCAACCGACACGAGCGTGGTAATGAGCCCGTCGCTGGTGGATCACGCCGAGGTAACTCCCGAACTGCTCGACAGCTTCCACTTCCACGGCCCGCCGGATGAGTATCCCGTGACTTCTCTCGTCGCCCTGCCTCGCAACGCCAAGTCGCACACAATCCTCAAAGCCCGCTATCGCGAATCAGCCGACGCCCAGGCAGTCGCCCCGAGAACAATAGTCAACTCGATGATGGACATCGTATTTCGCGTCAAGCAGTTCCTGGACGCCATTTTCGTAATGGTGCTGATCTCGACGGGCCTGTTCCTTCTTTTGGTGGTGCTGCTGTCGCTGCGAATCCGCAAACGGGAGTTCCAGACCCTCAGCAAGATTGGATCGAGTCGCTCAACCGTCCTTGCAATCCAGACCAGCGAGATCGTCCTGCTGGTGGGCGCCAGCGCGATTCTCGCCGGCGCCATGCTGGGCATGCTGGTCTGGTGTGTAGTGCGTTTCAGCCTGCTGCTGTAGACTCCGAACGCAATATGGTAGAATCGCTGTGTCAAGACACTCGTTTCAACAACAGGAATCACTCACTATGAAGACAGCATTCCGACGGACCGTCATTCTCACGTTAATCCTGCTATCAGTAGTGTCACTTTCCGATGCGCAGGCGCGAAAGAAAAAGAAGAACCGCAGGAATCGACCCGCCGCCCGTTTGCCGGGCGAAGTCATCAAACCGCTTGCCTCGCTGGCCGGTGACAAGGTGCAGAATGACTTCCCGTCGATATGCATCTCACCCGACGGTAAAATAACCGTCGCCTACATTGAATACACGCGCGACGCCGACCAGGTCAAATTCGCCGAGTTGCTCGACGGAAAGCTCGTTTCCCGCGGCGCAATCTCCGAATCAGGCGACGTTTATCAACCGACGGCAGCCTGTGACAGTTCCGGAGCCGTATGGTGTGTCTGGTCGCAGATGCAGTCTCCGGGAAGATGGGACATACTCGCCAGAGCGGTGATCGAAGGAAAGCCCTCGGGAAGAACTGTCACCATCTCGAAAACACCGGGCAGCAACATATTCCCTAATGCAAAAACGGACGCCCGCGGGCGAGTCTGGGCGACATGGCAAGCGTTCCGGGAGGAAGGCAACGACATCTACGCAGCGTATCTCGATCCGCAGAAGAAGAATTGGTCCGAACCGATACGCGTAACAAAACACCCCTCCGGGGATTGGGAGCCCCGCCTGGCGTTCGGAAAGAACGATGAGGCGCTGATTGTTTTCGACAGTTACCGGGGCGGGAATTACGATGTTTATCTGGCGAAGGTGACACCGGTGGGCAAGACAACGATCTCGCCAATCGTCGCGACCAAACGCTACGAAGCCCGTCCGCACGGAGCCGTCTCACCGGACGGAAAAACACTTTGGATAGCCTACGAAGACGGACCCGAGCGATGGGGCAAGGACCTTGGATCCGAATGGCGAAGCAGCGGAGGCGGACTGAACTACGGGCGCCATCTCAACTTGGTTTCGGTGGACTTGGCGACGGGCAAAACTGCATCAGCGGGCGACTTCGCCCCGCTCATACCCGGACTGGTCCCGGCCAAAGGACCGAACTCCAGCGCAATCAACCAACCGGAAGTCGTCGTTGACGGATCGGGCAATCCGTTGGTTTTCTATCGATACTACCGCGTCTCGGGCGACAAGAACTGGACCACCGCCCTCACGCGCTACGACACTGACAAGAAGACCTGGATCAAACCGCTGATACTGGGGCAAAGTTCGTACTGCCAGGACCGTCGCGTCTCAGCCGCCCTCGACGCCAAGGGACAAATCATCGCAGTCTGGCCCAGCGACGGAAGGAAGATTAAGCAGCAAGGCCTCAGCGCCGTCCACTTGGCGCGCATCACCAAAGACCAGGCAGCCGCATTCCCAACGGCCGACAAGATCGCATCCAAACCCCTGTGGACCGCCCCAAAACCTATCAACAACACTCCCGAAAGGAATCGCAACGACCGTCACAAGTGGACCTTTGGCGATACAGACTACGAACTTTACTGGGGCGATTTCCACAGGCATACGGATTTCTCCAACTGCCGCACACCGGACGACGGGTGTATTATCGAGCATTTCCGCTACGCCCTGGATGCCGCGGGCCTGGACTACCTGGCGACCACCGACCACAGCGATGCGGGCAAGACATACCACGAATACGAGTGGCATCAGAGTCAGAAATACGCTGACATGTTCCATAGCCCCGCGAAATTCCTATCGTTCTATGCGTACGAACGCGAGCAGACCTGGCCTTACGGGCATCGCAATGTGGTGTTCATCAAACGCGGCGGACCGATAGTCTACATCTCCCGCCAGCGTTACCTCAATTCGCGATGGGCCAAGGCGCTGCCCCCTCCGCCCGAGGGCGAGCAAAACGTCAAACGAGGCCAGCTTCCGCCGTGGGATGTCTGGGACATTCTGCGCAGATCGGGCATGCGAACGATCACTATTGAACACACATCCGCCGGCGGGATGGGCACCGACTGGGGAGTGTACAAACAGATCGACAGCAAGATCGAAACACTCGTCGAGATATACCAGGGCTCTCGCAACAGCTACGAGGGCAACGACCTGCCGCAGCCGAAAGTCGCGACATCCAAGCCGATAAACTTCGGAAATCGAAGTGCGGGAACCTACCAGAACGCTCTGAAACTCGGCCACAAGCTCGGAGTGTTCGCCAGCAGCGATCACAGATCGACAAACGTCACGTTCGGCGGGGTCTACGTCAAGAAGTTCAACCGCCCTGGCGTGTTCGACGCCGCCGACGCGAGGCGCACAATCGCGGCGACCGATAAGATATTCATGGAGTTTTCCTGCAACGGGCGAATGCTCGGCGAGATCTTCGAGACATCCGACAAACCGACAATGAAGATGGCGGTTAAGGGCACCGCCCCGATCGCGTCGGTGATCATCGTGCGAAATGAGAAGAACTACAAGACCTTCACTCCCGCGAACACCAGGAATTTCCAAACCACATTCACCGACAGCAAACCGCTGAAGGGTGAGAACCGTTACTACCTCCGCATTATACAGATCGACGGTAATATGGGTTGGACCTCTCCAGTATGGGTAACGTTCAAACCGTAACAAGGCGGGCTGCAATGAATATGCACAAACATGCATGCATACTGCTGGCCGTAACGATACTCGGTTGCTCGAATACCGAAACTCCGCAGCAGCGAGCTATCCCGGAAGTCTACACAACGTTCTATCCGACAACGTACTTCGCCCAACGGATCGCCGGCGATCTGGTGAAAATCATATGTCCGCTACCCGCCGACAAGGACCCGATCACCTGGATGCCGAACACCGCAACGATTGCAGCTTACCAGCAAGCCGATCTCATTTTGGTCAATGGCGCTGATTTCGACAGATGGGTCGACAAAGTAAGCCTTCCACCGTCAAAGCTGATAGACACCGCCTGTCCACTGGCGGGAACATTTGTCGGATTCGACACTTCGATCACTCACAGTCATGGCCCGGGCGGACAGCACGATCATGCAGGAATTGACGGACACACGTGGCTCGATCCGCACAACGCCAAAATCCAAGCCGCCGAAGTACATAAGGCGCTCGTTCGTTTGCTGCCATCCCGCATCGACAAACTCCGAGCCAACCACACCGCTCTGGCTGAGGACCTTGATGCAATCGACGCATCACTGGCGACATTGTCCGAGAAGTTGAAGGACCAGGGATTGCTGGCGGCGCATCCGGCGTACAACTACCTGGTCCGGCGATATGAATGGAACCTCACAAATCTCGATTTGGATCCTGAAGTCACACCGTCAAACGAGCTAATCGCCGATATCCGCAAGCAGGTCGAACAGATCAGACCCCGCCCGCAGATCATCCTTTGGGAGCAGCAACCCGTCGACACAGTATCCGAACAGTTGAAGAAAGACCTCGGCTTGGTCAGCGTGGTGTTCTCACCGTGCGAACACAGGCCCAATCAGCCGCACGATTACCTGAGCGTAATGCGCGCCAATGTCAGCCGCCTGCAGGCCGCGTTGTCGACAGAGTGATCGCGCCGCATGGGCTTTTTTGTTGCCTCCGGGGGATTTTCCGGTTTTTTTAGACAAATACCGTGGGTTTGACGCTCTTGTACTAGTGGAGACCCGGATGACAGACCGAGGCCTGAATACACTGCCCCCAGCCCTGGCTGCGGGCGACGAGCAAGCATATGCGACGCTCTACGACATATTGGGCGAACGTCTGTTTCGGACGGCAGTGGCGATAACGGGCAGCAGAGAAGACGCCCGCGATCTGGTGCAGGAGCTTTTTGTTGCGATGGTTCGATCGAGAGACAAGTTGTCGAGGGTCGATAATCTCGCGGCCTACATGTTCACTTCACTCCGACGACTGGCGATAAGGACAAGCAACCGCAGCAGGCGTAACGCCGCCGCGTTGGCGGGACGAGCTCGCCAAGCCGCGGCTGCAGCGTCAGGTGCGGATGAGCCCAACGATCAGGGCGAGCGTATGGAGCGTGCATTGGCGGCGTTGGGAACGCCGCAGCGAGAGGTCATCGCCCTGAAGATCGATGGCGGCCTGACCTTCGCCGAGATCGCCGCCGTCCTAGGCGTCAGCGCCAATACAGCCGCCAGCAGATACCGATACGCACTCGAGAATCTGCGTGCAACATTGAGATAGAACTTATGAATCAGAAGTACAAACTACCGCCCGAACTAAGTGAACTCGAAGCGTCTGTTGCAAATCGCAGACGTGATAAGGCGGATGCTGATCTGCGGAGAGATATTCTAGCCAACGTGCACGCCGAACTGCAGACACCGTTGAAGAAATCGAACAACTGGTGGTCGTTCGCCGGAGCTGTCGCAGCGTGTCTCCTGCTGGCGATGAATATTGCGATTGGATCGGTCGACGTATCGGACTACTCATCCGACGCCGGCGTGAATACAACGGACGTGAATGAGACGACAAGACTGGTGCAGGATCTCTTGCCTGAACTGTCCCGGGAGCAGGCCAGGCGACATTCGATGGTGCTGAGCGGAGCAAGACCGAACGCCCTGCCGTAACACCGACCAAACAGAAAAAGGAACGAAGGAGACCAACCATGGGACAGGCGCTATTGTGGATAGAACTGTTGGCGGCAAGTTGCCTGATGGTGGCGGTGGCGACGATAGCAGCCGCCCGATCAAGACGACCGTCGCTCCGCAATCTGATAACGATAATCGAGATTATCGGCCCGTTGGCCTGTTGGGTGGGGGCAACGGGCATTGCATGGCCTTACTCACGGGAACGCATAGGTCCGGTTGCGAGGTCCACTTTTTTGGCGATGCTCACCGTAGTATTCGCGTTAGCGGCTATTGCAATCCTGCAACGCGGCATGAAGGATCGACGTGCGGCGGGCTGGTCCGGGTGGAAACTCAATCTGGTTTTTGGAGCGATCTGCATACTCAGCCTGATGACGTTCTGGAATCTTGATCTGAACGCCCGAAATCGGCTTGGACGTCTCAGGGCTCGGGCCGGTTCCATCATAGCCGCAACATTTCCATCCGGAACTCCCGACAGCCAGAATGCAGCACGTGTTTACGAGCAAGCGTTTAGATCGCTCGGAATGAAGACCGACAGCAAGATTATCGACTGGGCTCTTCCGGTGTGCCAATGGCTGGGATCGGATCAGGAGAAGCAATCGACGACGCGCCCCTCGGATGCGAAGATCCGTGAGATTCTGCAGGCCAATTCACTGGGTCTGAAGCAACTTCGCAGGGCTGCGGCGATGGAGCAGTGCAGTTTCGTGGGTTACTGGGATTCGACCGATCTGGTGGGCGTATTGCTGCCGCAAGTGTCGAGTATGCGAACCTCTGCTGAACTACTGGCCGCCGACGCACGCATGCGAGCAACAGATGGAGATATGAAAGGGGCGATAGCGGATGTCAATGCGATATTCGCAATGTCAGAGCACATCACGCGTGAACCGACGATGCTTACGGCTCTTGTGGCGATAGCTGTTGAGTCGCGCGGAGTCGACACGCTGGAGATTGTACTAGCCAAGTGCGATTCGACGGCATCTGAACCGTTGTCGCTGAGAATCGATCCTCTTTTTTCGCACGGACGGATGGTTAGTTCGGCGCTCCGCGGGGAGGAGGCCCTGGGCTTATCGCTTCTCGCGTCGTGGGGCGACTCGGAGTACCACAAGATCCCGAAACGGTATGTTCCTCAAGTGATGATACCTCTTCGCCGCGTGTTTCTCATGGAGGACGATATACGAGGCTACAATATCGCGGTGCGCGAATGGCAGCGTCTGGCGGCCATGCCCTACCACAAGTCCAGGGAACAGTGGAACAATCTCCAACAGCGGCTGATGGAGCATCGAATGGGAATGCTCACAGCATCCGTGCTGCCAGCCGTCAGCGCATATCCAGCCAGAGCAGCTCAGGGAGATGCATTGCACAATCTCGCCCGCCTTGCCGCAGCAGCAACAGCTTATAGAATCAAAACCGGAGCCCTGCCCGAGAGCCTTGACAAACTGACGCCCGAGTTCATCGAGACGATTCCCAGCGACCCATTCGACGGTAAACCTGTTCGAATAGCCCACAACTCTGACGGAGGAGCAATACTCTACAGCGTCGGACCGGATCTGAAAGACGACGGCGGTAAGGCGTTCGTTAAGGACAAGGGAACCGGCGACATTGTATTCCGCCTGGCTCGGACGAAGTGAAGCACGACGAGTTTACATTTGTTCGAGCGTATTGATACCCAGCATGCTAAGGCCCGTTTTGATGGTGCGGGCGGTCAGAAGGCAGAGCATCAGGCGGCTGGTGCGGGCGGCGGGGTCGTCAGCTTTGAGGACCGGGCAGGCTTCGTAGAACGTCATGTAGGCTCCGGCCAGTTCGAAGAGATACGAGCAGAGCAGATTCGGAAGACACTCGACCGCTACGTTCTGAACGGTTTCGGGCAATTGGGCCAGTTTGACCGCGAGATTGATTTCGGCCGGCTCGTCCAGCACGAGCTCGCCAACGGCCTGGGATTCATCGATATCGGCCTTGCGGAAGATGCTCTTTACCCGCGCGTAAGCATACTGCAAGTACGGCGCGGTGTTGCCGTCCATGCTCAACATCTTGTCCCAACTGAAAACGTAATCACTGCTGCGGTTCTGTGAGAGGTCGGCGTATTTGACCGCCCCGATACCGACGATCTCGGCGATTTCCCGGCGGCGAGTTTCGTTGATGTCCGGATTCTTCTCGCTGACAAGCTCAAACGCCCGCTGCTCGGCTTCAGTCAGCAGGTCGGTGAGTTTTATCGTACCGCCCGTTCGCGTCTTGAACGGCCGATGATCCTTGCCCAGCATCATCCCGAATGGAACGTGTTCAAGCTTCAACTCGTCTTTGGCGAAACCGGCCTTACGGGCGACTGCGAAGACCTGCGTAAAATGCATGCCCTGGCGGGAATCGGTCACGTACAGAATGCGGTCGGCTCCGAGTTGGTCTTGACGATACCGAATGCCCGCAAGATCGGTGGTTGCGTAAAGGTACCCACCGTCGGATTTCTGAACGATCAGCGGGACGTCGGCGTCGTCTTCGCCTTTGCCTCGGAACTCGTCAAGGAACACGCACTGTGCGCCCTGTGATTCTTCAAGAATGCCCGCGGCTCGCAAGTCATTGATAACGCTGGGAAGATCGTCGTTAAACTCGCTCTCGCCGTATACGTCATCGTCAGTCAGCAGCACTCCGAGACGCCGATAGACGGCTGAGCAATGGCGCAAAGAGGCCTCGCGGAATCCGCACCATGATTCCAGTGTGGCGGCATCTCCAGATTGGAGGCTGACCACCTCTTCTCTAGCCGCATTCGCAAACGCCTCGTCGGCATCAAATTTCTGCTTCGACTTTCGGTAGAATTCCTCAAGGTCGGCAAGTTCGGTGTCGGCCTGGAATCCTTCGGGATCGTTTTGTATCAGATCCTTCAGGTATGTGATCAGCATTCCGAACTGCGTGCCCCAGTCGCCTACGTGATTCTGTCTGATAACTTTGTAGCCGATGAAGTCGAGCACGCGGGCCAGTGCGTCGCCGATGATCGTGCTCCGCAGGTGTCCGACATGCATTTCCTTGGCGAGGTTGGGCGCGGAATAATCGACCACGACGGTCTGCGGAGTGTCGGGGGCGACTACACCGAGCTTCGGATCGCTTTCGGCCTCGGTGAGCCTGCGGGCCAACCACTCGGAACATATGCGTATGTTGATGAATCCCGGGCCTGCGATTTCCAGCGGTTCTGCGATGTCGGACAAATCGAGGTTGTCCACAACCTTCTGCGCCAACTCACGGGGATTGACCTTCAAAGCTTTGGCGGCGGCCATACATCCGTTGGCTTGATAATGTCCGAACTGCGGTTTGTTCGAACGGGCAATCAGCGCACTGCTGCCGGTCGGCGCGCCGGCGTCCGCCAGCGCCTGGCTGATTCGAGTTTCGAGTTGAGCCTTAAGATTCACGAGCCCATTCCACATGCGGGGCTTCGCCCCACATCAGTTCCAGGTCGTAATAGCCTCGCGCCTGCGTATCGAACAGATGCACTACGAGGTCCACGAAATCCAGCAGGACCCACTGCGACGAATCCATACCAGCCTTCTGCCAGACCGGTTGCCCGATACTCTTTCCGAACAACGCAATGTCGTCAGCCACGCTCCGCATCTGCCGTGACGACGTACCGGTGGCGACCACAAAATAATCGGTAACCGGGCTGATGCCTCGCAAGTCGAGGATTACAACATCTTCGCAGTGGCTGTCTGAAGCGAGTCTTGCAGCCTCTATCGCCAGCATCCTAGCCGCATTGTTATCGCCTTTTTTAGCCATCGAGAGTCTCTTGTCTTACATGCCCAGGAAATCGCTGATTTGCGGGGCGTACTTCACGATCAGACCGGCGAACACAACACTGACCATGCCCATAAGCTTGATCAGGATGTTAAGGCTCGGTCCGGACGTGTCCTTGAACGGATCGCCGACTGTATCGCCGACGACGGCGGCTTTGTGGGATTCAGAGCCCTTCCCGCCGTGGTTTCCAGTTTCGATATACTTCTTGGCGTTGTCCCAGGCTCCGCCCGCATTGGCCATGAATATCGCCATCGCGAAACCGCACGTCAGACCGCCAACCAGAAGTCCCATCACACCGCCCACGTCAAGGATCAGGCCGACGACGACAGGGACGGTAAGCGCCAGCAGCGACGGGATAATCATTTCCCTCTGGGCTCCGGCGGTGGAGATGTCCACGCACTTGGCGTAATCGGGATCGCCTGTTCCTTCGAGGATTCCGGGGATCTCCTTGAACTGACGTCTTACTTCGCGGACCATCGCCATTGCCGCCCGTCCGACAGCCTTCATCGTAAGAGCGCTAAACAGGAACACCAGCAACACGCCTGCGAAGATTCCGCACAGGACGCGCGGGTTCATCAGATTGACACCATAGAAATCCATATACTGTCGCAGGGACGCCTTTGAGGCGTTCACCACGGTCAGCACTACATTCCCTTTGGATGCCGCTAGGCCAATGGTATACGTGTTCGTCTTGGGGTCCACAGCGCTGAGGTCAGCATTCTTTATTTCGCCCTTGGACAATTCGGCGTACTTGAAATCGCCCTTGGAGGCGTCGGCGTACTTGGCGGTAAGCACCATTCCGACGTCGAAGCTGTGATCGGCTTTACCGGCGTCTTTTCGTATGGCGATCTTCTTGTGGCCGATATTGCTCATCGTACCGGCCGGTGCGTCCTTGCTGACGGCAACGATCGTGGTCTTTCCTTCGCGAACCATACCAATCCGAACTTCTTCCACGTAGGCCGCCATCAAGGCCAGTGCGGTAAGAGCGGCCGAACCGATTGCAAAACCCTTGCCCATCGCCGCGGTGGTGTTGCCCAGTGAGTCAAGTGCGTCGGTACGCTCGCGGACTTCAGCTTCCTGCCCGGTCATTTCGGCGTTTCCACCGGCATTGTCGGCGATAGGACCGTAAGCGTCGGTCGCCAGAGTGATCCCCAGCGTCGCCAGCATCGAAACCGCTGCGATACCCACACCGTAGAGGCCCATGAGCATGTTTTCGTTTCCACCGGCAAGCATGAACGCAGCCATGATTCCGACGATAACGGTCAGCAGGCTCATCCATGTGGATTTCATGCCTTCAGCCAAACCCGAGATGATAACCGTCGCGGCGCCGGTTTCGGCGTTGGCGGATACTTCCTTGGTGGGTTTGAAGTCATAGCTGGTGTAATACTCGGTGGCCTTGCCTATGATCAAGCCGGCGATCATACCGGCACATATCGAACCAAACACGCCTAACCATGAAATGAGCTCCACGTTATTATCGTCTGTGATGCCGTTAAACAACAGGTAGCAGACACCCGCCGCGGCGCCCAGAATCAGAAGGCTCGAACCCATTACGCCTCGCATAAGGGCGGCCATCAGTTCTTTCATACTCGCATCGTCTCTGGTGCGAACCATGTAGATTCCGATAAGGCTCAGGAAGATTCCCACACCGGCGAGGATCATCGGAGCCGCCAGCAGCTTCATCGCCGCGGCCATCGGATCTTTCGGGGACAGCGACACAACGGCAGCGACGCCGAGTGCGGCGGTTGCAAGAATCGAACCACAGTAACTTTCGTACAAGTCGGCGCCCATACCGGCTACGTCTCCGACATTATCGCCAACGTTGTCAGCAATGGTGGCGGGGTTGCGGGGGTCGTCTTCGGGGATGCCTGCTTCGACTTTGCCGACGAGGTCGGCCCCGACGTCGGCGGCCTTGGTGAAAATACCGCCGCCAACACGAGCGAACAACGCCTGCGAACTGGCGCCCATACCGAACGTCAGCATGACAACGGTTATCTCAACAAGCCCCATGTCAGTAAGCCATGTCAGCATGAAGAACCAACCGCATATATCCAACAGGCCGAACCCAACGACAACCAGGCCCATGACCGCTCCGGCTCGGAAAGCGACCGTCAGACCGCGATTGAGGCCTTCCTTGGCGCCCTGCGTGGTGCGGTTGGACGCCAGCGTCGCGGTCTTCATACCGATCCATCCGCACAAACCGCTGAAGAATCCACCGGTCAGGAATGCGACCCACACGATTTCGTGCTGAACTTTGAACACAAACGCCATCACCGCCAGTATCGCAGAAACGATAGCGAAGAACACCGCGACAACCTTGTACTGACGTCTGAGATACGCCATGGCTCCGGCGGTGACATGCCCGGCGATTTCGATCATCTTCTCGTCACCGGGATTGGCGCCCTTGACTTCTTTGTAGAACTTCCCAGCGAAGACCAGGGCGACAATTGCGCCGACCGGCGCGACATACCAGAACCAGTGAATGTCCTTAATGCTCGGGACGAGGCCGTCTTCAGCAGCCATCGCCAAGCTGTTGCTTATAGCCATCACTGCAAAAACCGCCACAAGCAGTAATGCGTTTTTATGTCGGTTACAGATCGTGCACAATCCCTTCATGGTGGATATCCTCTAGGGCTAAAAGAACTACGGGAATACGGTCAGGCGAGCGCCACGCCACAGAGAATGGCGCCGCCAGTGGGGGTGGAGTTCTACAATCTACTGGACTAGTTGACGCGTTTGAGGCTCTTGCGTCGGCGGCGACGGCGGACTTCGGAGGGCTTCTCATAGTAGCTCCTGCGTTTGATGTCCCGCACCAGACCTTCTTTCTCGCACATCTTCTTGAAGCGCCTGATCATCTGCTCTACCGACTCGTTGCCTCTTGCCTTAACCTTTATCATCGCTCGAAATTATCCCTTAACTGCATGGCCGTGCCAAATGCGGCGCGGCGGTTCATTTAGAACCCGCCCATGATAGGGATTTTGTCGCTTCTCGCAAGCCTTTTTTCGTTGTTTTTCGTTGTTTTCATCTTTGGCGGGCCCGTTACCCGGACGCCGCCTCCGGACAAACGCAGGAACTGAGGGCGAATGTTGCATTTGTACGGAGCCCGAATCCATGATAACCTACTGACGCTACGCCATTAGGGAACCAAGATCATGATAGAATCGTGCGAAATAGAAATCCGTGTGCGATACCCCGAAGCAGACCGTAGCGGAGCAGTCCATCACAGTCGCTATTGGGTCTACTTTGAAATGGGGCGAACAGAACTGCTACGGGTCCGGGGAGTGGACTATCGTGACCTCGAAGATGAGGGCGTGCTGTTCGTAATGGCCAAATGCTCGGCAAGATATCTCGCAGCCGCAAGATACGACGATATCCTTACGCTATCGACCCGCATTACGCGAACCGGTCGCGCACGCATCGACCACGCTTACGAGTTGAAACGCAAGTCTGACGGGCTGTTGGTCGCCACAGCCGAGACAACTCTAGCCTGTGTGGACGTCAATGGCGGAATAATCGCGATTCCCGACAGTGTTCTGGGCAAGAATTGAACTCATCGGTGTTACGCGCTGCGAGCGATCGCCGCTTGAAATCGCCCGGCAACGGCTCCTTGGCGCCGATAACTGCAGAACAAATCGTCATGGCAGATCGTGCAAACTCCGGCGACATGCACGTTGTGCCTGGTCAGCCCTACACGTAACAGTTGGTCGCTGATACACGCCTGCATGTTAAAATGCAGTCTCCCTTTATGATATGCGAAAAACTTCACTGCCCGCTTGCCCAGCCCCGCGACGGCCGATTCCTGCACGTCCTTTCCCACTTCGTAGCAACACAATCCGACCGACGGACAAATACACGCCACGAGTCCGGCGGGGTCCGAGTCGAAACGCCCCACAAGCCTCCGCACAAACGACGCGGGCATACCGCCCGTCACGCCGCGCCAACCGGCGTGGAACATCCCAATCGCCCTCCCCTCCGAGTCGGCGACCAGAACCAGCGGACAGTCCGCACTCCTGCCGACAAGCGCCAAGCCGGGCGTCTCGGTAATAAGACCGTCTGCACTTCCGGCCGCCCCGGGGGAATCAACGATAATACTCTCGGCTCCGTGGATCTGCTCCAACCACGCCGCGCCGTCCAGGCCCAGCACACGAGCAAAACTCTCCGCCGCAGCACCGGGATCCGTAGCGGCAAGAGCGGTGTCAAAGCCCTGCAAAGTAGTCACACCGTGAGCCAAACCAATCGCATCAAGCACACCGAATCTCCCGATCGTAGCCCCATCGGGCAATCGGTCGAAGTAGAAGCCCGCACTATCGTCGCTCATTGTATTCACGGGGACGCTCCCGGTTCGACGTCGATCAATATTTTTATATTCCGCCCATCGGCTGCGGCCCGCAGCGCCTCAACGCCATGCGACAGATCAAAGCGGTCTGAGATCAGGTCGGTCACTTCGACAGCGCCTTCCTCCAGAGCTCTTATCGCCAACCCAAACGGTCCGCACCTCGAGCCTACGATGCTTATTTCGTCGATCACAACCGGTGCGAGATTCATCCCGCTTTCGGCTGCAAACGTGCTCTTTAGAACCACGGTCCCCATCGGCCTGACTGTCCGAAGGGCCAACTCGAACCCCTCTGCGCTTCCGGTGGCGTCGACAACTATGTCCGCGGACCGGTCCGGTGCAAACTCCTCAACGTTCATGGTGTCTATACCGGTCAGGGCGGCGAGTTTGAGTTTGTGCGCGTGTTTGCCCACCAGGAGGATGCTCGCAGCCGGAGTTTTCACAGCACGGGCCGAAAGCTGCCCCAATCGCCCATCGCCAAGCACAACTACGTCAGCTCCAGACAAATCAACTTGCTGACCTATCCGCAAAACCGCCGCCAAAGGCTCAACAAAAACGGCCTGATCGTTGGACAAACAGTCGGGCACACGGTGAAGATTGGCCAGAGGAACCGTCGCCAGTTCGGCCATCACGCCGTCTCGCCCCGCTATCCCGATCACCGATCGTTCCGGACAGTGATTGCCCAGCCCGGCGCGGCAGAGTTCGCAGATTCCACAGTTGCAGTTGATCTCAGACACAACGCGTCTGGATATCCACTCGTCGGGCCCGTCGACCACCCTTCCGACAAACTCGTGTCCGATAACCCCGACAAACCCCATGTACCCTTTCAGTATCTCTAGATCAGTCTTACATACGCCGATGGTCTCAACTGCAATAAGCACCTGGCCGGGACCGGGCGTCGGACGGGGGTAATCCGTCTGGAGACGCACGCCGTTATCGTTGTCAAAGACAATTGCTTTCATCACCGGCTTTCAGGGCGTCTGGAGCAAGACGTCCTCGGCGGCAGGCGCCCCGGGCATGTATTGCTCCATAACTCAAATCGGATCACCTGAACCAGTTCATGGGATTCCACATGGACTTCTTTTCTTCTTTGACCTCAACGGGGGTCAGTTTGTCCAGCTTGGTCCCCACCCAATCGGTATAAACCGGCCCGAAGTCCCGCCCGCAAAGCTCCACAAGCGTCTGCCGGGCGCGATAGCGCACGCTGAATTCCTCGTCGCTGGCCAGACGGCTTATCAGCGTGTCAACAACATCCTGGCGTCGGTAATGCCGCATTGCACGACAGCACGCCGTACGTACATCAACTGACTTTTCCGTATCCGGATCCGAACTCTGGCTGAGTTGAGCAATGGCTTTTTCACCAACGACGCTGTCCAATGCAGTCGCCGCATCCCAACGCACTTGCTGCGACAGCGACAGCTTAAGAGTCAACGTCAGAATGGGAATGTACTTTGGGTTCTTACCCCTGCCCAAAGCTCCGACAGTCGCCGACATCAATGCGGTATCGCGCCGATCCTTGGGTTTGCGCATTTCGGCGCGGAGGATAACGTCGTAACCGTCAAGGTAAGTTTCGGTGAGGCCCCATTCATGGCCCGACAGCGATATTATCGCCTTTCTCCTCAGATCCGGATCAACGGTGTCGTCGAAGGCGTATCTCGTCAGCACCTTGGGGTGCGGTTCCCGGAAGGCTCCGAAGAAATTCCTTACCTTGAAACCGGCATCCTCGACCCTCCCGCCGCAACCGCACGCCAACAGGATCATCGCACTGCACAAACACGTTTTCGCAAACATTCTCATGGACTATCGGCCTCAATCAACGTTGGTTAACTCAATACGACATCGTCTCGGATGCAACCTCTCAACGAGTCTCCAATTCGTCTGTCCCAACAAACTCAACATCATCTATGCTCCGGCCGAGAAACCTCCGCCCCAGGTGAGCAAATCGCTCGGGGTCGCCCGTTGTGAAACATTTCAATGCTCCGGCCCCGTTATCGGGACTGGCTGCAAGGGGACCTTGCAAGAACTTCTTCGCCTCATCGGCCGCCGCACGCGCCGACGATATGAGTTCGGTTTCAGGGCCCATCAACTTGGCGATTGCGCCAGCCAGCAGAGGATAGTGCGTGCAGCCCAATATCAATGCAGACGGGCGGAACCTCTGCAACCGCCCCAGATAATCGCTCAGAACGTGCAGCACAATCGGATCATCGTCCGGGCGTCCTTCCTCAACTATCGGGACCAACAACGGACAAGCCGCGCTGCACACCGCGCGACTCGGAGACAACTCCGCAATAGCGTCCACATAAGCTCCCGAAGCCACCGTCGCCTCTGTCGCAATTACGCCCACCGGACCGTCGGTAAACTCCACCGCAGCCCGCGCTCCGGGATGAATCACATCGACAACCGGCACGTCAAGATTGGCCCGCAGCACGTCAATCGCCGCTGCGGTCGCCGTATTGCACGCCACCACCAGCAGCTTCGGCCGGTGCGTCATCAGGAATGATGCGTCCTCCAGAGCGAACCGACGCACCGTCTCAAGCGACTTCGTACCGTAAGGCACGCGGGCCGAATCGCCGAGATAGACTATATTCTCGTCCGGCATGGCCGCTGTCAACTCGCGCACGACAGTCAACCCCCCCAACCCGGAATCAAACACGCAAACAGGACGATCGTCGCCAGCCATAAACAGTAGTTTCTCATGCCCACGCCCCCAAAGCAAGCGCCGCAAGACTTAGCTCGCATAGTTACGCCCGCCCGGAGAACCCGAACGGGCGATAGTTCACGAGTACTTCATGAGCTCGACCGCAGCTTAGGTCACTTCTCGCCGGATTTCCTATCCCCCTTTATGGGATCGCCCTCTTTAAGCGCTTTGAGTTTGGCCTCAGACGGGGTGATGTTGATCTCCTTGGCGAAATCTTTCAGCAGTTCGATCGTCTCAGACGGGTTCAGCCGACCATCCTTGTCGGCGTCAAATCGTCCGACGCGAGTCACGACATTCTTCTCGATACCGGCTACGAAAGCCGTCCGCTCTTTCTTATCGAGGCGTCCGTTGGTATCGGTGTCAAACTCGTTGCCGAAATCCTCCATCCACTTGACCATTCCGCTCTGGACTCGCTTGCCGAATCCCGTTCGCTCGTCGGCGGAAACCGTTCCGTCGCCATCGCGGTCCATATACGTAGCCGCCAACGCCATCATCTTAAACGCCGATCCGGCCCACTCGCGTCCAATTTTGCGGCGTTCCTCCATACTGACCTCGCCGTCGCCATCGAGATCGTTAAACCTAACGTCCAGCTTTTTGCCCATTGCCTGGAACTGACTCTGGAACTCCTTGCGTTCGGCTTCTTCGGCCTCGCTGAGCTTCCCATCACCATCGAGGTCGAAATGCTGAAGCCGCCATCGCTCGATCGCCGCTCCCATGATACCGCCCCGCCCCCTGCGCATGGCCCGACGTTCCTCATCGCTCAGCTTGCCATCGCCATCCTTGTCGTACCTTTCGATCTCGCGTTTGCGAAATTCATCCCGCATAGCGTTGCGTTCGGCTTCTGAAAGTTTACCGTCACCGTCTTTATCCCATTTCGCCATGAAAGTCGCCCGCCTGCCTTCCATCCCGCCAGCGCGAGCGAACCTACCGGCCGCAAGAGCGCGATTGGCCGCCTCTCGCTCCGGGCCTTTTAAACGCGAATCCTTATTCGCATCGAAAGCCGCCAAAACTCTCTTGCGCAATCCAACGCGATAGGCCTCGGCCTCGACCCAATCGATCTTTGAGTTCTTGTCTTTGTCAAACCGCAAGAGGGCCGCAAAAGTGTCGAATGAGCGGAGAAAATCCTTTTTCGACGTCTTATTCTCGGAGGCGTCCAGAAACTCTTTGCTGGTCAGTTCACCGTCTTTACCGGCAATGGCGAAGAAGCCTGTCTTCTGAGTCGCGCGATCAAAAGGATCAACCGCACCGAGGCAGAGCTTTGGAGCCGGTTTCGTCGTCGACGCATTCCGAGCCCCCTTCCGAGCCGCCGCAACAGATCCCGCCCACACCAGACTCACCGCCAACAGCACCAACACCGAACGCTCGCCAATATTCCTGAAACCCATTCTAAAGACCTTTCCTGTATACGCCCCTGATAAGGGCTATCTTTCTCTGGACTCATCGCGCCTCGACCCTCCGTGAGGGGGACCGCCACGGCTCGACCCGCCGCGACCGCCTCGACTGCGACCGCGTCCGCCCGAACCGCGTGAGGGGCGCTCTTTGTCATCAACCTTCCCATCGCCGTTCTTGTCGTATTTCTTGACGTATTCGGCCATGCGTTTGGCCCATTCGGCGCGTCCCTTGTCGCGAGCGGCTGTCTCGGCTTCGTCGAGCTTGCCGTCTTTGTTCTTGTCATAGCGATACATTTCCATTCGCGCGCGGCCTTCGTTGCGGCGTCTTTCCATTTCTTTCTGCATTGCGGCCTTTTCGCCTTCGTCCAGTTCACCGTCCTTGTTCTTGTCGAACTTATCGGTCGTGTATTTTCGTATCGCCTCCCGCAATGCCGGGCCCGCCTCTTTCCATTCCTCACCGGTGATCCTTCCGTCCCCGTTCGTGTCGTACTTCTTCATGAACTCCGCTTTTCGTCTTTCTCTGTCGGCGCGATCTTTGTCGCGTGCGGCGGATTCTTTGTCATTGAGCTTTCCGTCTCTGTCAGCATCATGCTCGCGGAGTTCACGCTCCTGGCGGAATCTCTCCTCCCGCTCTCTCCGAGCCTGTTCGTAGGCCTTTCTGCGCGCGGCTTCTTCCTTCTCGTTGAGTTTCCCGTCCTTGTCCGTGTCGTATTTCGCCAGCATCTCGGCGCGCCATTGGGCTCTGCGCGCCTCCCTGGCGGCGCTGATCGATCCGAGAGACAACCTTCCAGCGGACAGGGCCTTGTTGGCGGCCGTCCGCTCGTCGCCCGACAGCTTGCCGTCCTTGTTCTTGTCGAAGGAGCCCATCACTTTCCGCCGCGTCTCCTGGCGATACTCCCCGGCCTCGTTCCAATCGATCTTACCGTTCTTGTCCTTATCAAACGTGATCAGGATCTTCCAGGAATCGAACTTGCGGACGAAACTCTTTTTCTTACCCCTGGCGGCCTCGAATTCCGTTGAGGTAAGTTCGTTATCCACTCCGGCCGCCGCGTAGAAAAGAGCTTTCTCACCACTGATATCGTAGGGATCTATTACGCCTTTGCAGATGTCGGGAGCGGGCTTGTCGGCCGGTTTCGCAGATTTGGCCTGCCCTAGCGAGATCCCACCGACAACCAGCACAACCAGAATTATCGCGGTCAACTGTTTCATTTGATTCGTCCTTTCACGAAACGTCTATGTAGTCAAGTGAATTGCGGGTCCAGTCACGAATAACACTGAAAGACCAACTATATATTACCGATGCGTGATGTCCCGTTCAAGGCTCAATGCATACAACGGTTCCGCAATACACGTCGTATACCATACGCACAAAACCCCGCCGAGGTTACAATCGCTCTAGAGTTTTTCGCCCTGAACAAAAACCGACGCCCAGTCGCCTCGCAGGCGACTGGGCGTCAGAATTAAATGCATAAATCTCAGCTTACGGCCTATTTCGCCACAGGCACAAATTTAGCCTCGCCCGATACGCCTGCGATAGCCAGAACGACCGCCAAGATCGCCAGAACGATACACAGGGGCAACAGCAGCTTGAGGCTTCCGCGTATAGACTTATCAGCGCTCTTTGCGGCCATGTTGCCCATCATCTTCGGGATCAGGACGGCGCCAAGCAGTCCTATGGCGAAGATAAGACCAAAGTTAGTACCCCAGTAAGTCGGGTTGTACTTCGGTTCGGACAGACCGAGCGTTGTGGGGAAAACCGGGGCAAAGACAAAACCCGCCAATCCCGCAGCAACCCAGGCCATGCTCGACTTCTTGCTTTTCATCATAAGCAGAATCACCAACGCCGACACGAGGCCGCCTCCGGTGATAATATACTGTGAGTTGCTCGATATAGCCGGGATAGCCACCAGAACCAATCCGTTCAGGAGCCGACCAGCCATCATGGCGATCGCAAAGACCGACAACATCCGCTGGGCCGAAGCGTCGACCGCGTCAGGAGCCATGTCGGGCTTCTCTTCACTGATTATTTCCTTTCCGAACGGGACCAGCCAGTTGCAGAACGAAGATTCCAAAGCGATATAGCAGAACAACAGAAGCGCCGCAACAATCGTCGCGGGCTGGAGAACCAGGCCGCCCGCCACAACAGGCTCGAACTTTCCGCCCTTGTACGCCAACGGGGCCAACGCCGGGATGATGGTCAGCACCAGCGGTATGGCGGCGAGTATGGTAAGGGCTTTCTCAAAGGTGGTCTTCCTGAGAAGGAAACTGATGAGGAACGGCGCTATGAACAATCCCAGACCAAAGAACACGTTTCCGATGTTGAATGCCGCCCCTTTGTTATCACCTCCAAAGAGGACCGTACCCAGCAAACCGTTTCCAATCGTATTCAACGCCATCGCCCCAAAACCCAGCAACAGACAGGCTACCGCGGCGGCCCCGAAGTTCTTTCCCCTGGCCAGCAGGAATATACACGCCGCGGTGGCCAGGAATCCGCCGACGCCGACGATCCTAAAACCGACAGTGTCGACCAGGACACCCATGATCAGCGAGGCGACAAGGCAGGAGAACATGAATATCGAAACCAGCGTGCCGAACTTGCCCTGGTCGATTTGCAGTCGAGGCATCAGCTTGACGCTGATCGATCCGAGAAGAGCGAAACACATGCCCAAACCGAACACGCCGGCCAGAGCGACGCCCTGGTCAAGCATCGGAATTGCGTTTTCCCCGGCAATACCAGCTAGAATCTGAACCATTTTTCATTCTCCTGTTACTCTCGTATCAGCGTTAGCCTTTCCGCCGGGAATTTCGGCGAACCTATGGACGACGTGGTTGATCTCGACCCGAACGGCGCAACTGCTATCTTGCCCGAACTTCACCATGTAATCTCCTCCCTGCACACATCACAGGGCGTTGGCGCAAATTATACGTCGCCCATTCTGTCGGTCAAGCCAAAACATAACCCCGCCTCGCACCGCCCGATAAGTCGGAACGATTCCGCCCCCATAATTGAAACTGCACTCCCCCCTGACCCCGACGAATAACCGCTGATCCGCCGGCAAGCGGTCCCGATGCCTATCGGGACCGCCGCTTACGCTTCAGCATCAGGGAAATCCCTCCGATTGCAAGCAAACTCATCGTCGCGGGCTCCGGAGTGGCTGAGAAATCAGGAGCCAGCGGGGCAGGAACCACGCCAGTACCAAAGTTCGCGCGAAGCACCACGAAATCGTCGATGTCAACATCGCCGTCGTTGTCGTAGTCCGGATCCTCAAGCGCAACACCGTTCCAATCCCCGCCGAACTGCGCCTTGAAGATCGCCAGGTCCGCGTCGTCGACTATCTGGTCGCCATTCGTGTCGCCGGGCACAACTACAATTCCCGTCGACAGGTTCTTCAGGACGATGAACTCGTCATCGATGTACTGAATGTCGGGCTCGCCGCCGACAAGCGTGTCCCACGACCAGCCCGCGGGGGCCTCAATCGTGATCTGGGTCGGATCGAACGAAGCGCCAAAGAACGTGCTGAACAGGGCGACATTTTCACCGGCCAGGCTCCCGCCGCCGTCCAGCAGCTTGATCGTAAGCGCGCCGTCAATCGTTACAATACCGCCGTCAACGTTAATGTAATTGTCCGGATCGGGACCCAACGTCCATTCGAGAGTAGAACCGTCAGCCAGCGTCAGGTTCGTGCCCATGTCGTCCTCTTCGTAATCGCCCACCAGGGCAACTCCATTGCCGCCCTGCAGAATTCCACCGACCGTTACCGTCACTTCATCAGCCGCCACACCTACCGCTTTGGTCGATACGAGCATCGAATCGGTTCCAAGCGTCAGGTCGGTCACAGCAATGCCCGTGGCCTCGCTGTCTATCGTCAGCGTAACGCCGTCGGCGACCGTCACACCGCCCAATTCAACGCTGTTTCCAGGCAGCGCGGTCAGTTCCAGAGTGCTGTCAACAGGGGCGATCACCGTGGTGCTCGGCAGGATGACGCTTGTCGGAGCGTTGGGGATCGACCAGCCCAGGGCGCCGTCGGACAACAGCGTCCAGTCGGTGTTGTTGACGGCGTTGTCGTGCAGCCCGGAGCGAATGGCGACCTCGAACGAATCGCCGCCGCCGCGCTCGAACATTATCGCGCGGAACGAGGTGGTCACCCCGCCGGCCGGTACCGAGAACTGACCCGACGTCCAACCGTGCCCTCGAGTATTGCCGAAATAAAGCTCGCCGTCTCCGGCGGTCAGGGCCCGGCTGTTGTTGTTCTCATTGGCCGTCGCACCGAAATTGATGCTGTCAAACTGGATCATCCCGCCGTCATCCGTGCCGAATGCAATCGTCCAGTCGCCTTCGGGGATAACGAATTCAGCGGTGGCTTCAACTGTGAAATCGTTCATGCTGTCGTTGGTTATACCGTTGGGCCAGGGGTCCCCGCCGGTGAACGTGTTCTGATTCACACGCATGTTTATCGTAGACCGAGTTACAGTCACATCCTCTACAATCGTACGGACCAGGCTGCCGTCCAGGATTCCGTCGGCCTCGTTGGTGTTGTTGATCTGATCGCCGGTGACACGGACAAGACGCGCGGTCATGTCTCCGGCAGGTTGGACAACAAT
>JASLNT010000040.1 GCA_030745875.1 Phycisphaerae bacterium | reverse complement strand
CGGCCGCCCACACGCCGTTCGATGCCGCCGGCGAACTGAACCTCGCTGTCGTGCCGGAGATTATCGAACACCTGATAAGCTCTGGCGTGTCCGCGCTTTACACGGTCGGGAGCACCGGCGAGGGAGTGTCGTTGAGGGCCTCTGAACGCATGGCGGTGGCTGAGGCTTACGTGTCCGACGCCGCCGGGCGCGTGCCCGTGATCGTGCAGGTGGGCAGCAACTCGCTGGCCGAATCGTGCGACTTGGCTGCACACGCCCGCGACTGCGGCGCACATGCGATTTCGGCTAACGCGCCGTCGTATTTCAAGATCGATTCAGTCTCCGGTCTGATTGCTGCGATGTCTGAGATAGCTTCGGCCGCTCCGGAACTGCCCTTCTACTACTACCACATTCCCCGCTTCGCCGGCGGCGACGTGGACATGCTCGAATTCCTAGAGCAGGGGGCAGGCGCCATGCCCAACCTCGCCGGGGTGAAGTATGCGGATTCCAAGCTTCACGAATACCAGGAGTGTCTGAATTTCGACGGAGGGCGATTCGAAGTGCTCTGGGGCTACGACGAGATGCTGTTGTCGGCGTTGGCGGTCGGTGCGACTTGTGCTATCGGAAGCACGTACAATATCGCCGCTCCGGTCTACCGGCGGGTTATCGACAGCTTCGAGGCCGGCGACATGGAGGCCGCCGGGAAATGGCAATTGTGCTCGGTAAAGCTGGTCCGCGTGCTGGCGGCGCACAATCTGCATCCGAGCATCAAGGCAGTCATGGGCATGTTGGGTATTGATGTCGGTCCCTGCCGCCTTCCCTTGGGCGGGCTGGACGACGCCGGCAAGGCCGAACTCAGAAAGGACCTCGACGCCATCGGTTTCTTCGAATGGGTCCGGGCCGGATAGCAGGGAACGTGACAATGACGCACCGAGAGCGAGTCCTGGCAGCCGTTCGACACGAAGAGCCGGACCGCGTCCCGTTATTCTACCGCGACGTGCCCGAGGTCCGGGCGCGCCTGATGGAAGACCTCCGGTGCCCTGACTTCGAGACGCTCCTGCAGCGCCTGGATATCGATTTCCGATGGGTCGGGCCCGAATACGTCGGCCCGCCTCTGGAAGACGAGCTGACCGGGCGGCGACGAGACATCTGGGGCGTCGAGTACGAGTACGTGCCGTTCAGCGAGACCGCCGGCTACTGGGAGACGGCGGGCCATCCGCTGGCAGATTGCGACGATCCGGCGGCGCTGGGGGACTGTGCCTGGCCCGAGTTGGAGTGGTTCGACTTTTCCACGCTGGGCGATCAGGTGGCTGCCTGCGAAGACTACGCCATCATGACCGCCCCGGGCGTGCCCTCGGACGGTATCCTGCAGTTTCCCGTCCAGTGTCTGGTCGGTCCGGAAAAGAGCTTCCTGGACATGGCGATGAATCCGGAGTTCTTCGACGCCCTGGTCCGCCGCGTGCTGGACTTTCGATTACCGTTCATCGATCGCATGCTAACTGCCGCCGGAGACAGGATCGACTTCTTCCGAATCGGCGACGACTACGGTACGCAGAACGGGCTGCTTATCGGCCCGGAGATGTGGCGACAGCGCATCGGGGGCGCCATGCGGGAAATGGCCGGCGTCGCCAAGGCCCACGGTGCGTACTACTACCACCATTCCTGCGGCGCTGTCCGGGCGCTGATCGGAGAACTGATCGACATCGGCGTCGATGTCCTCGATCCCGTCCAGGTCAAAGCCGCCGGGATGATCCCTGCGGAACTGAAAACGGAATTCGGCGACCGCCTGTGTTTTTCCGGCGGCCTCGACGAGCAGAACCTCCTGCCCCGGGGCAGCCCGGAGGAGATTCGTAAAGGAGTCTTTCGCCTGTTGGACGACATGGCGCCAGGGGGCGGGTTCTTCCTCGGACCGACGCACAACTTCCAGGACGACATCCCGACCGAGAACATCGTGGCGATGTATGACGCCGCACGGGAATGGAGCTATTGACCCGGGTTCTCTTGTTTAGGTTTTGTCCTTGGGTATGATATAATACCGTTCGATCGTATAAACAAAGCACTATCCGGGAAATGACTGTTTGCAGGGCGGGAGAACCTTGGGATGCAATTGAAAAGGATCATATTGTTTGTTGGGATGATCGCAGCCATTGCGTGTGTTCTTGTGGGGGTTGTCCGCAGCGACGAAACCGAGACACTCATCAATGAGATAATCAAGGCTGCACGCACCGATTCCGAGCGGTCGGCCAAACTGCTTGATGCGGCCTCACTGGTCGGTGAAGACAAGAAATCGAAGCTTGTTCTGCTGGAGACGGCCTTAAAGTACGGGATGAAGAGTCTCGGGACCGCAGAGGACTGCAACAGGACCCTCGGGATCCTGGATATGCTCGCACAAATGACGCCGGGGCGAGCGTCTCAGTGGCGGCCTCAGACGGCCCGCATCTACAGCCGTCTGCTCGCCCTGGCCAAGCCTGCGGACAGACAGAAACTGGCCGGGAAGATCGTCAGCACGCTGGTGCGGGAGGGCCACAGTGCGGCCACAAAGGGCAACTGGAAGGATTCACTGGCCGCGTATACCGAGGCTAAAAGGACCGCTTCATCCTTCAAGCTGCCTGTCAGGGGCAACATCTCGGGGCGGATTCGAATCCTGGGGTCTCTGTCCAGGGCCCAGGACAATGTATCCAAGCACACCGCTCTTCTGAAAAACACACCGGACAATGTCGAAACGCGGACGAAACTGGTAAGGACCCTTCTGACCGTCCTGGATGACCCGGCGACCGCGGCCGGGCATGTAAACGACGACCTCGACCAGAAGTTCCAGGCATATGTTCCACTGGCGGTCAAAGCGATCTCCGATGTTCCCGCCGAAGGCTGCAAATCTTTGGCCCAATGGTACCGCAAGGAACTGGCCAGGAGCGTCCTGCCTATCGTTAAGTACAGGATGCTCAAGCGAGCCAGGGCATATTACCAGCGTGCAATTGAGCTTCATTCGACGGGGGACGGCGCCGGAGCCGCGCTGCCGAAACTCGCGCGGGCCAGCATCGACGCCGAACTGTCCAAACTGGAATACGCCGACCCGCTGTTGTGCGTGTATTGCCTGGGGGGCAAGGAGGTGGCCTGCGGTGACTGCATGGTCGCAGGTGCGTCCACAGGAATGGTGCTCTGCCAGCCGTGCCGGGGCCGCGGCCACGTTAAGTGCTCGGCCTGTGACGGCCATTGGGGCGTCAAATGCTCGAAATGTGGCGGCAAGGGCGGAACCTACACGCGAAAGTACAGCAAGCGCACCGGAAAATACCACAAGGAATTCAATAAATGCCGTCCATGCAAGAGTAAAGGCATTATGCACAAGATCCGCAAGAGACGCACGGACTGGTCGCTGTCGGCCGGTGCGTGTCCCAAGTGCGGAACGCAGGTCCTGAAGTATCGGGGCAGCGCCGTCTGTAAAACGTGTAAGGGCAGGGGCAGATCGGGTCAGTGCGACGGTTGCAGTGGAACCAAGAGGGTTATCTGCACGCAGTGCGAGTCGGGAAGCTGAGCGGCCTTGCCATCGGCGACCTATCCATACTGCGCAAGCGCCTTCAGGGCAAGGACGTCTAACGACGGCGTTCCATTGACGGCGCCCCAGATAAAGGCGGATTGAGACTCTGACCAATTGCTGGGAAACAGGACATGACACCTGAACGCATCGAAGAACTCATTGCCTGCTATCGCGACGGGCTTCTGGAAGACACCCTGCCGTTCTGGACCCGCCACGCCGTCGATCGCGAGCAGGGCGGTTTTATGTTCTGTCTCGATCGCGACGGGTCGGTTCTCGACACTGACAAGGGGATGTGGGCTCACGGGCGGTTCACCTGGCTGCTTGCGACGCTCTACAATACCATCGAGCCGCGGGATGAATGGTTGGAGTTGGCGGCCCATGGTGTGGAGTTCATCCGCCGGTGCGGCTTCGATGACGACGGGCGGATGTTCTTCAGCGTTACTCGTGACGGTCGGTCCGTGCGAAAACGGCGGTACGTGTTCACCGAGACGTTTGCGTGCATTGCACTGGCCGCTTATGCCCGAGCTTCGGGCCAGTCCCGCGCCGCCGACGAGGCCCGCGGCCTGTGGGATCTGTTTCGCAAATACATGATCGCGCCGGGCCTGATCCCGCCGAAGACCAACGCGCAGAGTCGCCCGTGCAAGTCGATGGGCGCCCCCATGATAACCATCGCCACCGCCCAGGCCCTGCGCGAGACGCTTGAAACCGACGAGTATGACGGTGTTATCGACGAGTGCATCGACGAGATCCGCCGCGATTTCCTCAAACCGGACCTGCAGGCGGCGATGGAGACCGTGTCGCCCGACGGAGGGATCATCGACCACTTCGACGGTCGCCTGCTCAATCCCGGCCATGCTATCGAGTGCGCGTGGTTCATCATGCACGAGGGCAAATACCGGGGCGACGCAGAACTGATCCGCCTGGGCGCGACGATCCTCGACTGGATGTGGGCCAGAGGCTGGGACGCTGAGTATGGCGGGATACTGTACTTTCGCGACCTGCACGACAAGCCCGTGCAAGAGTATTGGCACGATATGAAGTTCTGGTGGCCGCAGAACGAAGCGATCATCGCCACGCTGCTTGCGTATCACCTGACCGGCGACGAGAAATACGCCAAATGGCACGCGACGATCCACGACTGGTCCCACGCTCACTTCGCCGACAGCGAACACGGCGAGTGGTTCGGATACTTGCACCGTGACGGACGCGTGTCCGTGCCGCTAAAGGGCAATATCTGGAAGGGCCCGTTTCACCTGCCGCGTATGCAGTGGTACTGCTGGCGGCTGCTTGCGTCCCGGAAAACTCGCGACGATTGAATGCGGTGCTGTCTAGTACTAAATGCTCCAGGGGCTGCGTATCGGGCGAGAGAGCATCTTGGTCGCTTCTGCATCTCCGACGATTACTTCCTTGGCCGGATCCCATTTTACCGGGCGTTTGAGGCGGATGGCGATGTCGGCGATGTGGCTCATGATGTCGGAGTATACCGCGTCGTCGATCGAGCCTACGGTGGTTGCGCGAGTCTTGACGCACTTGATGAAGTCCGTGCCCAGATTCGCGGATTTCAGGCGTTTCTCGCCCGGCTTGACGGCGTCTTTCCAAAGCGATTCGGGGTCGGAGCCCTGGTTGCGGTCGGCGGCCCAGACCGAACCTTCCGTTCCGACGAACTTGACGCTGTTACCACCGGTCTTCAGCGTCATCTTCACGCCGTTGGCGCACTGCATTTTAACGTCCCATTTAATGAGGTTATCGTTGAGGCCTTCGTTGGTGATCACGCCGGTGCCCTGGTATTCGGTGATACCGGCTTTGTGGATGTCGTATCCCCACTGGGCGATGGACAATACGTGCGAGCCCCATGCGGCGATCCAGCCGATGCTGTGATCGTAGATGGTGTACCACCCTCGCGATTTGCATCGTCCGGGCACGTACGGTACTTGTCGCGACGGTCCCATCCACATCTCGTAATCGAGCGTCTTGGGCGGCGCCTGGACTTCTATCTTCTTGGGAGCACAGGCTCCGTAAGTCATCGTCACGATGTGAATCTCTTTAACTTTACCGATGCGCCCGTTGCGGACCAGCTCGCAGGCATGGCGGAACTTGTGCGACGCCCGTCGCTGCGGACCGTATTGGAACACCGTTTTGTAACGCTTGAGCACCGCTCGCAGCGCCAGGTCCTGCTCGACGCTCGTACCGAGGGCCTTTTCGCAGAAGATGTCTTTGCCCGCTTTTGCCGCCAAAATTGCCAGCGGAACGTGCCAGTGGTCCGGCGTGGTAATCACCACCGCGTCGATTTTCTTGTCGGCCAGCACCTCGCGGAAATCGGCGTACGGTTTAACCTTATATTGAGCGGCTATTTTGTCGCGCCGGTCTTTCCACGTGTCGCATGCGGCGACGAGTTGACCAGCGCCTCCGCCCATCCGGCAGTGTCTCGGTCCGCGATCGCCAAGTCCGATAACGCCGAAAGTTATCCGCTCACTGGGGGCGGCCTTCTCGCCTTTGCCCAAGGCCTCGGCTGGTATGAATTGCGGAAGTGCGATCGCTGCTGCCGCCACGCCCGTGGTGCCCAGAAACCCGCGCCTCGTCAACTGTGTTCGTTCTGCCGCCATCGTTATATCCTTCCTCTTAACCGTCGCTATCCAAATAAATGTCGCCTATTGCAGTCTGCCCGGGGCGGGAGTCTATTGTCGCTATTTACCCAGGAACAACCACACATTTCCGCCGCTGGTTCTGGTCTGTCTGTCGCTGTAGTAGTTGCCGACCAGGATATCCAGCTTGCCGTCGTTGTTCCAGTCGACTACTTCGATCCGATTGCGATAACCCTTCTCAAAACCGTCGCCGGTCAACTCCAGAATGACGGCCTTGCCGAGTTTCGGCGCCTTGGACGTTCCGACGTTACGGTAGAAAGCTATCTGCCGCGGTTCGGTCGCCACCAGCATATCTTTCTTTCCGTCGCCGTCCCAGTCCACCACGTACGGTGAAGGGCGCGAAGCAAATTTAACCTCGGGCGGATCGATCGTCACCGGTGCCTTGAAGACCGGTTTGGATTTAGTGCCCGCGTTCTTGTAGAAGATTATCGTGCTGTCGTGGCCGATAAGAAGGTCCTTCAGACCGTCTCCGTCCCAGTCAGCCATGTGGATCTTGGAGTAGACCTCCGCGAGCTTGCTGCTGCCCGGGATTACTTTGTCCACCGTAAAGCGTCCATTGACCCGCTTGTAGGTCTTGCGCGAAGCGGTGATGGGCTTACCGTCGGCTTCGACTTGCTTACCGGCGGCAAGTTCGGGCTTTCCGGCGGTACCGATGTTGATGTAAATCCACACATTGCCCTTGGTGTCGCCTGAGATCAGATCCATTTTTCCATCGTTATTCCAATCCACTCCTTGTGGATAAGATCCGATGCATCACCCAGCCGGCAGGCGGATTTCCTTGGTGTCCGCCCGCAGTAGGCTGAAGTCCTTGAACGCCGGTACCTTGTCGGAGCCCTTGTTCAGATATACGCTGATCCTTCCGCCGGAGAACTGGCCGACGATGAGATCTTTCTTCCCGTCGCCGTTCCAATCCATGACGGCCGGCACGAGGTGACCGACCCTGACGTTGATATCCTTACCGTCGGCCTGCAGGCGCACTCCCGGACGAAACTCCGGCGCCGCCGCCAGGACCCCGCCGCAAAGCACCACGAGCGGCAAGGCTACCAATCCCACGACTCTATACCATTTCATTTTTGCTCTCCTTCGCCCGCGATCATCGCGGACCGCAATATACCATTGTCTTCACATTGCCAAGGCCATGTCAATGGGTTGTATCGGCCCACGCCGGGGCTGACAACACAAGAAGTCCCATAGCCGTACCGTACGACTCGCCGCAGTGGTCCTTTGAATCGATCCAATGCCCGTCGGCTTTCTGCAGTTTCAGGAAGTGGTCGACCAGTATCGGACGGTATTTTCTGCGGACGTCTCCGCCCAGACGCTCCAGGGCCTGGGCGAGGTGGTAGTAGGCGTAAAAGCAGTAGAATGTGCCTATTCTATAGGGTTTCTGGTGACATCCTTTCTCCAGACGGAGTACTTTATCGAGACGCTCGCGGTACTTGAAGAAGGTCTCGGCGGCAGCGGTGAGCCTCTCGACCGAACCGTCTCCTGCCTGGAGAAGCGTCAGTTCCAACTGTACCGACCGTCCCGCCGAATCGCGTATCTTCGCGGCGCTGTCCCGGACTTTGGGCACGCCCTGGTAAGCAACGTAGTTTCCCGGATTGCTCTGGCTTTTGAGGAAGGCTTTGGATCTGGCGATCATGGTCTGGGGGATCGCTACTTTCGCCTCTTGAATCGAAATGAGGCCCGCCAGGACTGTCGCGGTCAGGAAACTCTCGCTGGGGCCTTTGTCGTAGGTCCATCCGCCGTCGGGCTGCTGGGTCTTCTGCAGGGCGGCGACCATTGCCCTCGCCTTGGTGCGAATCTGTTCTTGCATCTCTCCCGGGAGATTGCCCCTTCGGAGGACCCGCCCGAATACGAACGTGCAGAATCCCTGGCTCCATACGTTTCGCTCGTGGATTTTGGGCGTGTTGTCGCGGGTGTTCTTCATTTTTCCATCGTCGATGATGGTCTCGAGGATGAAACGAAGGGTTTTGGCTCGCCCTTGCACTGATGCGTTATCATCGGGAGCGACTGTCATCAGCGCCAGGTAAGCCAGGCTGGAGATCGCCACCGGATAGTCGCTCTTGTGCGATGTCTGCTCTTTGACATCGTCGCCGCCCCACGAACCATCGTCAGCGTGCTGCCGCTGGAGCAGCGCCTTGGCGCCTTTGGTCATTGACTCCGCCACAGCGGGTTCGAGTGCGTTGTTTCCCGGTGCCTTGACGTTTGAACCGGTCTGGTTAACGCAGCCGGTCAAAGCAAACCAGAGGCTTAGGAGCAACAGCACCACTTTGGGAAAACGGTGAAAGAATCTCATATACGGTCCTCTGCCGGTGTCAGTATCGCATTAACCTATTCCACTCGAAAGCATCTTACCCGAAAGAACGTCTCCGGGAAACCGCCAGAGAGAAAGCCCCAACTGCTCCGCGGGTAAAATAGCGCCGGACAATTTCTTGATACTTGATATTCGATCGCCCGTAGGCGTTAATGATCCGTGAAGGAGATCACAACATGGCGCGGCGACACAATATCCTGGTTTTGTTCCTGGTATTCTCGGCCACGGTGGTCGCGATACCGTCCCGTGCCCTGCACGCCGCCAAGGGAACGGTGAAGGTGTTCATCCTGGACGGTCAATCCAATGCGGGCGGTACGGTCGGCAGGTTCCTGCTGGACCATCAGGCCAAGGACCCCAAGACCAAGAACCTGTTCAAGCACCTGCGC
This sequence comes from Phycisphaerae bacterium, assembly GCA_030745875.1. Lineage (GTDB taxonomy): Bacteria > Planctomycetota > Phycisphaerae > SM23-33 > SM23-33 > BS750m-G57. The sequence continues at coordinate 2,223 of JASLNT010000040.1, read as the reverse complement.
AAGGATGGCAAGTGGATCGTGCGGGACGACGTGTTCATCAAGTTCCTCAAGCGCAAGGGCCCGCTGACAATCGGCTATGGATGGGGAGACCGCACGGGCGTGGAATTCGAGTTCGGTAATGTTATGGGCAATAACCTCGACGATCCGGTCCTGCTGATCAAGGCCGGCTGCTGTTGCAACCTGTATCAGAGCTCCCGCCCGCCCTCTGCCGGGCTTCCGAGCGATAAGAAGCTCCAGAAGGACCTCGATCAGGCTCGCGCGAGGGTCAAACAGAACAACAAAAAGCACAAACGCAACGATCCCCTGCCGACTATGGACGATATCAAGAAGCCCTACGGATCGGCCTATCGCGTCATGCTGTCAGAGGTCAAAAACGTCCTGGACAACTACGAAACGCTTTTCCCCGCGCTAAAGGGCAAGAAGCTCGAACTGGCCGGTTTCCTCTGGTTCCAGGGTTTCAGCGACCAGTCGCCCGAGAGGTCCGCCGAGTACGAGTCGAACATGAAGCACTACATCAAGGATGTACGCAGGGACCTGAAGGCCCCGAAACTCCCGTTTGTGATCGCCGCGCTCGGTATGAACGGATCGAAGCCGGCCAAAGGCGGGATGCTTACCGTCCGCAACGCCCAACTCGCGATGAATGATGTACCGGAGTTCAAGGGTAACGTCAAGGCGTTCCGAACAGATCTGCTGGCGGACAAGGAAGCAGAGAGGCTGTTCCCCAACTGGCCTAAGCACCACAAGGAGTGGGTCAGGGTCGGCTCGGACATTCCGTGCCATTACCTCGGTAGCGCGATCTGGCACAACCGCATCGGCAGGTCGATGGCCAACGCGATGCTGAAAATGCTTGGCAAGGGCAAGTAACGATCGCCCACGCGGGGCGTTTGCGGTGAAACCATGCAGGATCACAATACAGCGATGGGGGGGCAGTGGGCCAGGCGGGCTCTGGACCTCGCCGCCCGGGCGCGCGTGACCGTATTCGGCGACTTCGCACTCGATGCCTATTGGACGATCGATCCCGACGAGAGTGAACTTTCAGTCGAGACTTCGCTGCCCGTACGCCGCGTACTCAAGCAGCATTACGGTTTGGGTGGGGCGGGGAATGTGGTGGCGAATCTTCTCGCTCTGGGCGCCGCCGAGGTGCGGGCGGTGGGCATGGTCGGCGATGATGTTTTCGGGCGGGAACTGCTCGCGCAACTGGGAGATATTGGTTCCGACACCACCGACATGATCGCCAGCCAGAGCGATTGGCAGACCCAGGTGTTCGCCAAGCCGCATCTGGACGACCGGGAGCAGAACCGCGTGGATTTTGGCGGCTTCAATGTTCCTTCGGTGGAATCGATCGAGGCGTTGGCGGCCGCATTGGACGCCGCGGCGGGGTGGTCCGACGCGATCATCCTGAACCAGCAGGTGCCCGCGGGCGTATCGACCGAGGCGATGATTGAGCAGCTTAACGTGCTGGTCGCGCGTCGTGGGGACAAGGTGTTTGTGATAGACTCCCGCCATCGCCCCGGTGCCTATCGCGGAGGGTTCCTGAAAATGAACTCACACGAAGCGGCCACTCTGGCGGGGGAGGATGTTGACCTGTCGACGGCGATTTCTGCCGATCGCGCGTGCGAGTTGGCTCGTTTGGCATGCGACCGGTCGGGTCGCCCGGTATTCGTAACTCGCGGCGCCGACGGACTGATCGTCGCCGAGGCCGCCGGGATGCACGTCGAACCGGGTATCCGCACCGACGGGCCGATCGACTCGGTCGGCGCCGGTGACACCGTAGCGGCCGCACTGGCGGCCGTGCTGGGCGGTGGCGGTGAACCGGTATTGGCTGCGCGCCTTGCCAACCTCGCCGCCTGCGTAACCGTTCGCAAACTCCGAATGACCGGCACGGCCAGTCCGGACGAAATCCTCGCCCTCGCCGCCGAGTAATGTTCTTTCGACAAAAAAAACTCCGCTGAAGCCTTAAGCTCCAGCGGAGGGGTCAGGCTTTCGGGGGCGTATTACTTACCGCCCAATTCCTTGTAGAGCTTCTTGGCCCGGGCAGCGTTCTTCTTGTTCTTGCTGGTGTCCATGATGCTCTTGGCGATCGCCAGGATTTCCTTTTTCTTCTGCTTGATCACGTTCCTCTGCCTTCTGTTGCGTTTGATGCCATCGACGACGTCGAGTGCGGCCTGTTCGGCAGTTGCCTTGACCGATGCGTCAGCGAGGTAGGTTTCCAGCACCTGGAGC
>JASLNT010000039.1 GCA_030745875.1 Phycisphaerae bacterium | reverse complement strand
TCAGGCGTCGCCCGGCTTCAAGCGCAACATCGCGCAGCAGATCGTAGCCCAGCATAAGGTAGTACTTGCCGTCCTCGCGGAACGGTATGTACCGCCTGAGCAGTCCGATAAGATCGTCAAACCGTTCGAGCCTCCGCCCCTTGAGCCTTCGGCGCAACTGGCTGGTTCGCAGGGCGATCTGCTCTACGTGCGTGTGATGAAGCTCCATCGGGTCCTGCCCGCCCTTTAGACGAGCGGCCATCGCGGCGACCTCTTCGGGGCTCTCCCGCCAACGCCGGGACATCAGATCCAACTCGTCCGGTCCGCGGTGACCGTACTGTTCCAACCATTGGTCGACGGTGACTTCTCCGCCGACGATAGCGAACAGGCCCGCATTGGCCTGCAGAGTCTTGTCGGGCGTCGGAGCCGCTGACAACATACCGGCCAGTTCGTCGGCGTCCTCATCCGCATCCCAGAAGTTTTCCGCAATGAACGCCCGCAGTTCAGCCAGCGCCATCCCGGTGACCAGGCTCGGAAGAAGCGACTGCGGCGCGAACTCGTCCATAACGCGATGTTCCCGCGATCTCCACAGCACAGCGAGTTCCTCACCGGTCATCTCTCCGAGCGTTCGCTGCTTCTCGTCGCGACACCACTGGACGAACTCGGGAATGACCCGATTGTTGAGTTCACTATCCAGCGTGCGGGCCATCTCACGCAGGCGCCAGTCGACGCGCGCGGCTTTGCGCGCCGCGGCCGCTCGCGATCGAAACGTACCGCAGGGCACGGTCGGCGGACTCTGCGCCGCGTCCGGATCCCACCGAAGCAGATTCATATCGTATTTGAACGGGTAGTTCTCAAAGAACAACTCCGACGCCACAGACGTATCCATGTAGATCTTGCCCGCGATAAGCCTTACCGGTCCGCGAGTGCGAACCGATTCGGAGGGAGCAAATCCGGCGAGCCTGTACATAGCTCCGAATCCGCCTCCTCCCGACATGAACCGCTCCTGAACGCTCCAGGTCAGCCAAGTCGGATGCCCCAGCGTCTCGGAAAGATTGTGGATGACCCAGGGACCGCGCCCGTCGCGAATCTCCGCATGCAAAGCGGTTCGCAGCGACTGCAGCAGCAACTGTTGCGACTGGGCCTGCGAGGGCCTGATCCGCCTGGCCTGGAGCAGGGCGAAACGCCCGTCGGCGAGGCCCCATTCAACGTCCACCGGGAAACCAAACAGTTCCTCGACCCCCAGGGCGATCCGCGCTATTTCATTTATCTGGTCGTCTGTCAGGGACGCCGCGTCCGAGTCGGGAGCGGAAGTATCGCCCGCCGCGGGGATGATGCGGTCCTTTCTGCCAATGTAAGTCCTCTTAACGGTCAGGTCATCGCGACTCAACACAAAATTGTCCGGATCGACCTCGCCCGAGACCAGCGCCTCGCCAAGCCCGTACGACGCCTCGATTACAATTTCGCCCGCGTCGGGATTGTTCGGATTCGCCGTAAACGCCACCCCCGAAACGCGAGACGGGAACATCGCCTGGACGGTGACGGCGGTTCCCGACAAACCGTGTATGTTCCGGTCTTGCCGATAGGCGATCGCGCGGGGAGAGTTCCAGGAGTTGAACACCGATTCAACACACTCCAGCAGCGTCTCAAACGGATCGCCCGCATCGGGTCGCCCGCAATTGAGAATCGTGTCCATCATGCCCGGCATGGACACCGCGGCCCCGCTGCGAACCGACACCAGCAACGGATCATCGCCCGCACCGAACTTCCGTCCGCACGCCAGTTCAAGACGGTCCATCACATCTCGAATATCATCTCTAAGGCCCCCAGGCCAGGCCCCGCCCGCGTCAAGGTAACTTTCGCAGCACTCGACAGATATCGTAAAACCGGGCGGTACGGGCAGGCCCGCGCGGGTAAGCTCGGCCAGCGACGCACCCTTTCCGCCAAGAACGTCTCTGCGATCCGGATCGCCCTCGGACTCACCGTCTCCAAAGAAGTAAACGGTTTGGGTCATTTCCGGTCCCCCGCCGGTGCAAAGCATCTCAGCCCGCCGGTCTCAGAGCCCACGTAAACCCATCCGCCGGCGACCACCGGAGAACTCACCGACAAGCCCATCTCGCCCGGATTGGACCGATCGTCTATGAAATGCTTGTCGAGCACCTTCCCATTCTGTGCGTCTATTACGGCAAGGTATCCGTTCCTGCTGACGGCGTAGACGAGCGGACCGGCCAGTGCGGGACCGGCCAGGACCGGCGAGTTGTCGTTAACGCGACGCCTCCACAGCACCTTTCCGCCCGCCAATTCCAACGCCACCACCTCTCCGTTTCGAACGGGGCAAATCACTTTCTCACCATCAACGGCAACCGCCCCGAGAACCGCGTCGGGCATCGCAGCAGACCACGCCTGCTTGCCGGTATGGCGGTCAAAAGCAATCACGGCGCCGGCAGGATTTGGATCGGCTTGAACGTAGTTTCCGCGACCGCAGCCGATTATCACGATATCATCGTGCAGCGTAACGGCTCCGGTGGCGGGGTGCGGGGTCCGGGCGCACCAGAGTTCGCGTTTCAGACCGGCGGATTTCAGGTCTGCGTCGGAGGCGGTTCGCAGCGCGATCAGTTCGGACCCGCCCACGCCGCTGCCGACATAACAGACTCCATCGGAGGCAATGACGGGCGATGATTCCGGATCCTTCACCGGCCAGCGCCACAACTCCTTACCCTTCCCATCTGAGATTCTGGAGGCGATAACAAAGCCCGGATCGCCTTTCGGTCGCCCGCCGGGCCCTTCGATCGCCCCGGCCCCGGCGACGACCAAATCGCCCAATATCGCTGGAGAACCTTCAATATGCAGAGGCGTCTTGATCCGCCAATGCAGATCTCCGGTCTCCGCCCGCAGGCAGATCAGGGCGCAATCGGCGTCGTCGTGGAGGCCCTGACCGATCACGAGAAACTTCCCGTCGGCGGTAATAGCAGGCGAACTGAAGAAGCCCTTGAGCACTTCCTCCTGCCCGCTGTCGGGATCCTTGTAGCAATCGATCTCCCACTTTTTCTTACCGCTGGCGGCGTCGATGCAGAATATGCTGCCGAAATTGCCCGTTGGATCGAGAGTAACCGTAGCGCCGAACACGCGCCCGCCCAGCACCGCCGGTGATGAAAGGCACATCGCGTCGGGCGGTTTGTAAGACCACAGCGCCTCGAGCTTCCTGGGCGCCGGCCCGCCGTCGTAACCGCAGCGCGACGGTCCGCCCCGAAAAATGAAGGCTCTGTTTGTCGTAACTGTCGCAGGACCCGTCGTCGGTCCCCCGCGGGCCGCGATCCTGTTGCGGGCGATGACCCGCAGGGCGACTTCATTCCAGTCAATCACGCCAGCCGCACTGCGGGGCGCCCCAGACTGCGTCGCCCCCGGCAGCAGCACCACCAGGGCGACAATCGCCCCGACACCTCCGGCCGTCAGCAGCGCAGCCAGAGGACGACGGACACAAAACCGAAAAAGTTCTCGCGGACGAAACAACACACCCAACACGCTGCCGACGGCTGCAATAACGGCCGGAAACACTGCCGCTCCTACATTTACGAAAATCGGCACTACGCCCAGGGTGTGGTCCATATTCGCCGCCTTGTCGCCAGCCGGAGATTCCGGCGGTTGTGAATTATCCTGACAAACGAAAATATCCGGCTGATATTTCCGTTTAACTATACTATAACTCATCCATATAATACAGCCAACCACAGCAGTATACGGAGCATTCCAAATGAGAAAACCCGTTTCCGCCGTCACTTACCTCCTTCCGCTCTTGATCGCAGTTGCGATCCCAACTGAGGGATACTCCCAGCCCAAGAAGCTGACCAAAGACCGGGCGGCTGGGCTGATGCTCGACAGCGCCAGGCGGGCTTACCGTTCGGCGCAGTTCGACACCGCGGCCCAACGCTTCGGAGATTTCATCAGGAGCTATCCCTCCCACGCCGAAATCCCAGCTGCTTCGTATGGTATGGGGCTCGCCCTGCTGAGGAAGGGGCAACACGCCGATATCAACGCGGCGGTGACGGCGTTTCGAACGGCGTCGGGGCGGATGGACTTCGCCAACCGACCGCTTGCGATTTACTATCTGGGCGTATCACTGCGCGATCTGGCCGCCAGCACGCTCCTTCAGAAGGTGACCTCAGGCAGCGACTACCGCGCCTCAAACGCCAAGACCTATCGCCAGGAGGCGGCTAGACATTTCGCCGGAGCCGCCGACGCATTCATCGCCAGAAGCAAAAAGTCGCCCCCGACGACCGCCCCGGCGGTCCATCCGGACGTTATCTGGGCGGCCCGGGCAAGATCCGACCAGTGCGACGTTCTGCTGCGTGTCGGACAATACAAACAGGCGATCATGCTCGCCAAGGGCATCTTGAACGATAAAGCAACAGCAAAGCAGTTCGGACCTCAGGCAACATATAATATGGGATACGCGTATTTCGCGTTGAAGGATTACGCGGCGGCTGGGCGAACGCTGAGCACACTGGCTCCGTTCAAGCAGAATTTCGGTCCGAACGCACGATATCTGCTGGCCAGAACACATCACCTGGCTGGCGACATGCCCGAAGCTGCGGGGCTTTACAAGGCGGTCATGGACGATTACACCGCCCGCAAAGCCGCCGCAACCACAGCGGCGAGAAGCAGCTACCGTTCCTTACCGGCCGATCAGCGTGCAGCCGCGGCGGCGCTGGTTGCGGGCCCACCGAAACCTTTCATCGTACGGGCGATGTTCTACTCGGCGTTGGGAATGGCTGAAAGCGGTCAGTTCGGAAACGCTCTTGGCGGTTTCAATACGTTTGTGACGCAATATCCCAAGCACCCGCTGGCGCCGGAAGCCCGGATGCGCCTCGGATACTGCCAACTGCAGCTCAGGGGTTACGATGAAGCGATAAAGACTCTCGACCCAATGCGAAAGAATCCCAAACACGCCGACCGGGCTCGCTGGTGGATCGCCCGGGCGCGCGTGGGTATGGCGAATCCGGAGGTCCCCCAAACATACGCCCAGATTCTGGAAGCGGCGATAAACGAGTTGAAGGCGGCGGCCGCAAGCGCCCATAACTCAGCGAGAAACAGTCGAAACGCAGCCGTGCTCGAAAGGGACATCCAGATCGAATTGGGCGACGTACAGCAACTGGCGGGCAAGTACAAGGACGCCTCGGAAACATACTACAAGGTCTTCTCGTACGGTTCGGATCGCACCGAGGAGGTCATGCAGCGACTGGCCACAGCGTATCACCTGAGCGGAGATTACGGACGGTCGGAAAGCACATGCCGCGATTTCCAGAAACGGTTCCCCAAGAGCACGCTCCTTCCGGCCGTTTGGTTTAGAAGCGCTGAAAACGCGCTCATGGACGGGCTGAGACCCAAACGCTCGGGTTACGGCAGGAGCAAAGACGATATCGATCAAACACTCAAAACGGCGGTCACTCGCTACCAGCGACTGCTGGACAAGTTCCCGGATTTCAGCGAAGCGCACCTGGCGAGATACGGGTTGGCGACGGCGCAATACCGCCTGGGCTGGTATAACGAAGCCATGGCGACGGTCGCCAAGATCCCCACCGCCGATTGCACCGGCAGGCTGGCTGCGGTTCCGTATCTGATAGCCGACTGCCACATCAGAACGTTCCCGACAACCACGAAAGACGCCCTTACCGCCGCAAAACTCATGGACCAGGCGACCAAGGCGGCTAAGCTGCTCGAAGGATTTGCCTCCGCTCAAGCCAAGAGCCCCAAGGCTCCCGACGCGCTGCTTAAACTGGGGTACTGCTACCAGCGATTGGGATCCGTCGTCGCAGACGACGCAGCCAGGAAGACCGCGCACACCCAGGGCAGAGACGCATACGCCCGCCTGATAAAGAACTACAGCAAAGACGCGCTTGTGCCCACGGCGATGCTGGAGCAAGCCAAATGCATGGTGCTCCTTGGCGACAGCAAGTCGGCGATAAATGAGCTGGATCGTTTCCAGCGAGACCCTTACCGCAGCAAGCCGGTCGCTCCGCTTGCGGTAGTGCAGCTGTCCAGCCTGCTCAGGACCAGCGGGCGGGCGATCGACGCCGAGAGAATCGCAAGAGAATGTCGCGCACTGCACGAAAAGGCAATGGCTCAAGATCCGCGCCGCGCAGCCTGGATAAGCGGCCTGCAGTACGAACACGCGCTGGCGCTGATGGACACGGGCAAACTCCCGGACGCTCGGGCAATGTTCGAATCTCTGACCAAGAGGTACCCCAAGAAACCTGAAGGCGTCAACGCACTTTGGCGGGCCGGGCAATGTCAGCGGAGAGAACTGCTGGCCGCAATCGACGCCGCCAGGAAAGCCGGTCCCTCCGCCAGCAACGAATCCGAGACCTCCAAAGCCCTGACCCGCGCCTACACCAGCGTGGCGACGGTCGCACAGCAGCTTACCGCACAAGCCAAAACTGTCGCCAAAACCGCCAAGGCCTCCGAGGCGCAACTGCGATTGATATACGAGGCCGCCTGGTGTTATCGGATACTTGGCGAGAGAGAAATCGCTTCGGCCAGGCGATCGCTCCAGAGAGACGCGATGCGCCTAGCCAGGCTCCGGTCGAGTTCAAGCGGATCGACCGCACCGAAACTCAGCCCGCCGAGAATCTCGATTGAAGACCTGCCCGTCCAGGAGTCCGAAGCCCAGGCGATTAAGCTCTACGAAGAACTGATCGCCCTGGCTCCCCAGGCTCCCCTTGCAGCCCGCAGCCGTTTCGAACTGGCTGAGATGTTCGCGCACCGTCGCAAGAACGACCAGGCTGTGGAACTCCTCGAAACTATCCTGGAAAACAACCCTCCCGAGGAGCTTGGGCAACTGGCGCGCATACGAGTGGTCGGATGCCTGCTGGACCGGAACGATCCGAAACGGGCGATGACCCTGATAAAACTGATCGCCGCCAAGGCCAAAGGCGACCAGGTCGGGCACGTAAAGTATCTCACCGGCGAGGCGTACATTCTCCAGAAGGAATGGTCCAAAGCTATTGAGACCCTCAAGGTCTTCCGCGACACCGACAGCTACCGCAGGTCGTACAGCATTTCCGACCGCGCCCTGCTGCGGCTGGGGCACGCTTACGAACAGACCGGAAACTGGGGGGAAAGCAGGCGAGCGTTCGAGACTATCACGTCGTATTTGCCCAAAAGCCCCTGGATTAACGAAGCCCAGTTCGGAGCCGCCTGGGCGCGGGAAAACTCCAAAGACTACACCAATGCCGTGTCATACTACGGTACACTAACTACCAGAACAGCCGCCGCCGTAGCCGCCAGAGCGCGACTTCGCATCGGTTACTGTTACATGGCGCAGAAGAAATACGCCGAAGCGGCCAAGGCGTTCCTGGTTGTACCATACACTTACAACTATCCCGAATGCACCGCAGAAGCGTGGTGCCAGGCCGGGATAGCGCAGGCCGCGATGAAGACACCCGACGACGCGGCAAGGTCCTGGAAACAGGTTATCAAGGACCATCCCAAGAGCAAATGGGCTCAGCAGGCCCAAAAGCAACTGTCGCAGTTGCCCCCGCCGCCCACGAAAAAGAAATCCTGAAACGTCCAGCGGAGAATAGAATCTTGAATATCTATCGCAGTTGGCGAACACATCTTTGCATGTTTGCGATCGCACTGGCGGCTTGTGCGCCTTGTCAAGAAGCGCGGGCTTACGTTGAGGCTCCCCACTCTCTGGGCAAGATCGTCGCCAGTTCAACCACCATCGTAATGGTTCGCGTAAAAGCAGTCGACCGAGAGAAGAACACGATTATCTACACTAAGGTCAGGGACATACGCGGAACGTTCGAGGGCGAGATCAAGCACGTGATAGGACAGCGGGGATTCCACCCGCGCGAATGGAAAACCGTAATGGCCTGGGCGCGCGTTGGAAAACAGGCGCTGTTCTTCACCAACGGCGGGCACGGTGAAATGTGCATCGACAACTACTGGTACCAGGCCGGCTTCAAAGGCTGGAGCACAATGACGCACGCCGAACCGTATTTTCTGCGCGCCTTTGCAGGCAGGCCGGCAAAACTGGCGACTTACGTAACGGCGATGCTGGCCGGCCAGGAGGTCATCGTGCCCTGCTTGGTCGACGGCGACAAGATGGCGATACAGACCCGCACGGCGAAAGTCCAACGCCTCCGGGCGAGCCTGAAGATCGGCGATTACGATCAGAAGCGAGATTTCGTCGGCTGGGGAGCCGAAGAGTTCCGACCCATCGCGGGCATGCCGGGCTTTACCCACTATTCAGGCATCGGCAAATTCAGCCCGGGCGCAGGCCGAGTCGCGCCAGCGGACTTCAACGGCGACGGTAAGACGGATCTGTTTGTTTTCGGCGACTACAAGATGTCGCTGCTGAAAAACGACGGAGGCATACTCGGCGAGGAGACGCTTCCCGTGCGAGGGGGCGCCAGAGCTGCGGTTTGGGGCGACTACGATTCCGACGGTAAGATCGATCTGTTTGTCGCCTCGTCCGGCGGTGCGAAATTGCTCCGCAACAACACAAAACAGTTCACCGACGCAACGGCGGACCTGCCCCTGGATACGTACAACAATCCGCGAGCAGCGGTTTGGATCGACTATGACGGCGACAAGAAGCTCGATCTGCTGCTGGCTGACGGTTTCCGCGGATTGCGGCTGTACCGAAACACAATCCCGAAAGGCCAAACCGCCACCGCTCCGGCGAAACCGGAGAGAAAGCCCCTGTTCGTCGACGTCTCAGACGCCGTCGGCCTGGGCGAAGCGGGAATCGGAGCCAGCGCAAAGGGCGATCATCTGGCGATCGCCGACGTTAACCGCGACGGGCGGATGGACGTCCTGTACAGCGCCGGGACCGGAATGCTGCTGTTGAACACCGCCAAGGGATTCGTGGTCTCCAAAGACTCTGGAATAAACTACATCCCCGGACGCACCGCGCCGATATTCGGAGACTACAACGGAGACGGACATCCGGACCTGTTCATCGCCCAGAAAGGCAAATGCAAGCTTCTCAAGAATGACGGACGCGGGCGGTTCACCGATGTGACGGGCGCCTCAGGCGACCTGGCCGCAACGATCGGATGGGCCGGAGCGGCCGCCTGGGTCGACTTCGACAAGAACGGGCGGCTGGACTTGTTCGTCGGATGCCTGAAGGGTCCTAACCGCTACTTCAGCGGCCAGGCCGACGGAACGTTTAAGGATGAAACCGAAGCAATCGGTCTGATGTATCACATGTACAATACGTGCGGCGTGGGGATCGCAGATATAAACAGCGACGACATGCCCGATCTCGTGTTCAACAACGAAGGGCAAGCCGCTGTCGCGCTTCTGGGCAATCCCTCATGGGCGTTGGAAACACCCAAAACCGCCTCGACACCGCCCGCCGCGCCGATCACGTCGGCGGTTACAAGCACACCGACTGCTGCGGCGGACCAACCGGCCGTCAAAACAGCCGTAAAAACAGCCGTCACAACCGCCGCCCCTACTGACGTGAACGAGAAAAGCGGAGCCTCGATTCTTTATTGGTTAATCGCTGTCCTCGCCGCGAGTATCGTTATAGGGCTCGTGGTTTTCCGCGTTGTCCGTCACACGCGAGCGCATCTGGCGGCAGCCGGGCTGAGCGAGAACGAATCCCATCAGAGATCGAAAGGTTTGGTATGACTGCAGCGGTAAGAGCCATAGTGTCAGCGTGTTTGGCGCTGTCGATAGCTTCGGCGTCGATAGCGGCTGATCCCGAGTGGGTCTGGCCGACGCACAGGGGCAACACCGAGCGTACGGGGAACCGTGATGGTTCCGAAGGCCCGCAGGATCCCAACGTCCTGTGGGTGTATAAGTCTCCCGAGCATTTCGTGGCCTCCATCGTGCCGGGCGACAAAGCGATATACACAGGCGGGCTGGGAGCATTCAACACGGGCGTGTTTCACGCGATTTCCTCCGACCACAAACCCACAGAACGAGTCACCTGGTCGAAGATCGCCCCGTACATCAAGCGTCCGACGGTTTGCGCTCCGGCGGTCTCCGGCGGTTTGGTGATATTCGGCGACGGGATGCACCAGACCGACGACGCCCTGCTGTATGGCGTTAAAGCCGACACCGGCCTGCCCGTCTGGAGCTTCTCGGTTCCGGGCAAGCTCGTTCATATCGAAGGCGCGCCGACCGTCGATCGGGGCAGGGTCTACATCGGAGCCGGAGCGGCTGGCGTGATTTGCGTGGACACGACGCGCCTGGTGCTGAATGGTAAGCTCCGGTCAGTGGCGTCGGTGATACCGATTCTGAGCAAACAATGGTCCGAAATGACCGCCGCATACGAGCGCGACAAGAAAAAGAACCCGCAACTGGCGATCCCTCCAAGCGCCGACGCCCTGCCCAAACCCGTTCCGCAGCTCCGCTGGCAGGCGGGCAAGGGCCAGTGGCACGTTGACGCACCCACCGCCGTCGTCGGAGAATACGTCTTCGTCGCGTCGGCTTACCTGGACGCCGAGAAAGTGGGGAAACGATCCCTGCTCTGCCTGAAAACCAGCAAGGGCTCGGTGGTCTGGGAGGCGAAACTCGACCTGAACCCATGGGCCGGACCGACCGTCGCCGGACACGCCGTTCTCGTCGGATGCAGTTCAATCCGCTTCGACAGGAAGCTCATCCCAAAGGCAACCGGTGAGGTGGTCGCCCTGAACGTGGCTGACGGTCGCGTGCTGTGGCGCCAGCCCGCCACGGGAGGCGTGTTGTCGTCGGTCGCGGTCAAGGACGGATTGGCGATCTACACGTGTACTGACGGTAAAATCTACGCACGCAAGTTTCTCACCGGAGAACTCGCCTGGACATACGACGCCAAGACCCCGTTCTTCGCCGGACCTGCGCTGGCGGGCAAGGTGGTCTATGCTGCCGATCTGAAATCGATCGTACACGCGGTGGACCTGACAACGGGCAAGAGACGCTGGGTCTTCGACATCGGAGCCGACCCGTCAGTCCAGGCTCGCGGAACAGTATTCGGCTCGCCGGTGGTTCACGGAGGCAATCTGTACGTGGCGACATGCAATCTGGACGGCGCGACCGATCAGCCTTCGGTGGTCGTTTGCCTTTCGGACCAACCTGCCGGGGTGACCGCCCTGGGCAAACCGATAACGGTGGACAAAGAGGCCCGACAAGTCGCGATTCCATGCAGGATCGCGATGCGCAAGCTTCCAACGTTAAAGGAGATCTACCCGCTGGAGGTTATCGCATCGTTACCGTACCCTCGCGGACAAAAGGCCCACGAAACCGTCCTGAGCTACGATATCAAGCCCAGCGAAGCACACCAGGCCATGAAATCGCTCGGTCTTAAACCGGGCAAGCCGGCCTCGGGCGTTAACGCGAAAGCCAAGGGACCAGAAGTGCAAATCTCGCTGGAATTCGCAGGCATTACGGGCAAGACGCGTTCGATCCCAATCTCAAAAACGCTTCTGGACACCAGGACCGGACGACCAATGGGCCCGCTGAAATGGCATTACACCGGATCGGCGATGAGAAAACGAGATCCCAACAAACCGGACCTCACATTCGGAGCCGACATGAGCGGAACACTCATCTCCATCTTCCCGGTGACCGACGAAACGGTCTTCCAGAGCAACATGACCTTGGCCGAAGAATCGCTGCTGAAACTGGAGACAAACAAGAGCATCCTGCCTCCGGTGGGCACGGAAGTTAAACTCATTATCAAGGCCCTACCATGAATAACTCCACACGACTCGCAACTCGACTCATCCGCCCCGCCGTCGCGTGCGTGCTGACGGGAATCGTCGCAGCATGGGCTCTCTCGGCGGGAGGAGCCCAGCCCAAGGACCGCTACGCCGCAGCGAGAAAGGTCTACCGGGGCGACACCAGGATGAAGCAGATACCCCAGTCGCTGGCGACGAAACCTCAGCCCCGCACTGTGGACACCATAGTTCCAAACACCAAACACTGGCCTCTCCCCCCGGCCGTACCGGGCCATGAAGCACCCGTCGCAAAGACCCGGAAACTCCGGACCATCCACGTGCGTTCGACAATACTGGCGGAACGTCCGATGGAGACTTACCGCACAGGCGAATACCCGGACCTGCAGCCCGCCGAGCCCCTAGCGTGGGTTCCTTTCCCCGAGCCTTCCGAACTGTCGACACCGGCGGTCTTGTCCGGTCCGGACGAAGCCCGCGCAAAGCTATCGAACGATCCGACAGCCGTCCAATCGCGTCTAGCCGTCCTGGCCGGGCACGCCATACTCAGGCAAACGCCCGCAAGATTTCTGCGATTGAACATCCCGGATCCGTTCGGAGTTATCGATGCGATCAGGCTGGACGTTAAGTCCATGCCCCCCGACAACGATCCGATCGCAACGCCCAAGACCCCGCCCGATCCGACCATGCCCATCACGCCTCGAAGATAATAGCGACTACTCGCTGCTTTCTTTGCGAAGCGCGCGAGCCTTGGACTTCAACTCGTCGATTTCCTTGTCCAGGGCCTCAAGCGTAGCTTTCAGTTCGATTGCCGCGGGATCCTGCCCGGACAACGCCTTTACCTTCGCCGACAAAGCCTTCTGCGCCGCAGCGCGTGCATCCCGCGCCGCCTGCATCTCGCCTCCGTAATACGCCTGCTGATACTCTTTGCGCGCGGCTTCGCGTTTGGCTTTGGCGACTACTATGTCCTGATCGTCGCTGTCTGCGACGGTGTCGTACAGCTTGTCGAGTTTATCTTCGGCGGTTTCTATGGCGGCTTCGGCGTCGTCGGCGCCCTTGTCGGCTGCTTTGATCTCGGCGATAAGATCTATAGCTTGCGGTAGTTTCTCCAGTGCAGCCTGCTTTACTTTGTAGTAATCGGCTCGGGCCTTATCTCGCACGGCGCCCCTCTCGGCCGACTGGTAAGCCGCGTAAAACTCCTTGACGACGGGATCGGCGGCAAGAGCGCGGGCTACGGGGGAATCTTTGTGCGTCAGTTTCAGTTCGGCGACAGCGGCCTGCAGGCTCAGGTCAGCGCGTTTGGTTTCCAGTTCGGATATTTCCTTCAGTATCGCTGCGCCTTCGACACCGCTTTTCACCTCGGCCAGCACCGCCGCTTTGAAAGCGGCCGATGCGTCGCGATCGGCTTTCTTGGCGGCGATGATCTTCGGGTCGTTGACCTTCTTGTCCTGATAGGCTTTATCGGCGTCGTCGGCGGCTGTTCTCAGATCGGCGACCGCGTCGCTTTTTGCGATCTTCTTGCGGATATCGTAGAGCTTGGCTTCGGCGGCGTCTTCCTGCTTCTTCAGGACCTTAATCCGCGCTTCGATCGCCTCTCCTGTTGCGGGCTGCACAGCCGCCGCAGGCGCAGCAGCCGACGTATCGATTTCCTGGGCGATTACCGGCATGGAGACAAACATCAGGATCAACACACACAATAACAAATTCATTCGCTTCATCTTGCATTCTCCCGCGGGCCGTATCGTGAACTGTGTTTTCGCCGGGGTCCGGCCCTATGTTGGAGCCCGGTCTGACATTCTCTGATTAGCACAATGCTTCATTTGGGCGCAGTTGTAGGTGTTTTATCGCTCGCCGGGGCGCCCTCGATCACTCGAACCTTTGAAGGATCGTTCTTCCATCCAAATCGCTCAGTAAACTCTTCGGGGCTTAGCGTCTTCTGGCCGGAAACGGTGACAGCTTGGTAGAATAGACTCTTTTCCACGTCGGATGTTCCCGAATAGTGCCCGCTGGATGCAATCAGCAGACCCTGTCGCTTCGGTAATGGGAAGTAAGAGCCCTTCCTGGCTCCGTCGGAGGCGTTGTAGAAGTGAACGCCTGATCCATTGGCGGCGGCGACAGTCTCTGAGTCTCTCATCCAGCATATGCGCCAGTTTGAAGCTCTGAACCAGGCGATGTTCTTCCCGGTGGTCATGTCCCAAACGGCCATGTTGTATCGCGCGTCAACAGAAACGAGTTTAGTCCCATCCGGGGAAAAGTCCACCCGATGGACTTCCGTTTCGTGTTTTCTGAGACCAAACACCGGCTGACCGGTGCTGACGGACCATACTTTGACGGTGCTCTCTTCTCCGCACGATGCAAGCTTCTTACCATCCGGCGTGAAGGCGATTTCGCGCACCGTTCGCCCGTCGGCGGGGATCGTGCGGATAAGTTTCTTCTCCTCCATGGACCACAGATTCACTCTTCCACGAGACGCCGTGGAGGCCAGCGTCTTGTTGTCGGGGCTTATATCGAGTTGGTAATGGCTGGAGATGTCTTTATCGGACAGGGCGAAGTCAACCCCCACCGTCGCGACGTCCCATACTCGAATGTCCCCGACCTGCTTTCTCGAACGCGCGCCCTGCGAAGTGATAACCTTCTTGGAATCGGACGACCAGACGATATCGTATATCCTGGTCTCTCCGCCCGGAAGGCTCGCAGCCACTACGCCGGACTTAACGTCCAGAATCTGAACCGAACCGCTGCCGTAACCAAGGAATGCTATCTTTGAAGCGTCGGGAGACCACCTTATCGCCGTAACGTATCCGCCCTTGGGATCTGCGGTGATCGCCGAGACCTGTTTGCACTTAACGATATCCCAGATACGTATCGTACCGTCGCGACATGAAAACGCCATCAGCGTTCCATCGGCCGAAAAATCCGGACGGGCCGCACCTCTCATGCGATTGGCCTGAATCTTGCGAGCGACCTCGCCGGCCTCGACGTCGATCAGGCTCGACGTGGCGTCGTCGGCGGCTGTTGCGACAAACTTGCCGTCGGGCGACCAGGTTATGTTTCTTATTGAGTTTCCGGCATGATCGTCGATCTTAAGCTTCTTCGTCCCGCCCGGTATGTTCCAGAACCAGACATATCCCCCGTAGGTTCCGGAATCACCGACAGCCAACATCTTCCCGTTCGGGGACCACTCCATGCAACTGGGCGGACCGATTCGACTTCGTCCTTTCTTGTCTTTGTTCTCGGGCTTCATCGTCTGTGGAAAAACTCTCGTACCGGTTCTCCACAATTTGATGGTCCCGGTGGAAAAACCCACCGCCATCAACCTGGGATTGACCGGCGACCAGGCAAGGGCGTGAATGGAGTGAGCTCTGAGCTTACCCTTATACTTGTATTGGTCGAGCGGGTAATGCCCGTACGGCTTGCCGCTGCGGACGTTCCACAAGGAGAGATTACCATTACTGATTCCGGCCGCAAGGGAGCCTGTCTGCCCCCAAGCCATGTCGTAAACGTAGTCGGCGGCCTTCAAGCTGCCTGCAAGCTTACCGGTCCGCAAGGACCATATCCGCACCGAAGGCCCGCCGCTGGAAGACGCTAATCCCTGCGAATCCGGAGACCATGAAAGATGTTTGACGGACCCGGTCGAACCTCTGAGAATCTTCGTAACCTTACCTTCGACCGTATCCCACAGGCGTATGGTTTTGTCGCTGGATCCGCTGGCGAGTATCTTGCGGTCTCCGGACCACGCCAGAGACCTGACATCTCCATCGTGCCCCATAAGTACGCGGAGCAACTTGCCCGTCTCGACATCCCAGAAGCGGAGCGATCCGTCCTGACCGGCGGTGATCATCTGCGATGAATCCTCGGAGAACTCCACGTCGTAGAACTTGCCCAGGTAATCGCGTATCTCGACAGTCCAGGCCTTAACTCCCGGTATCTTGGCGGGGTTGCGGACTGAAACTTTGCGGCTTACCGCTGAAGTTTTAACGCCCGTTGCTACGATGACCTGTTCGGGAACCTTCACACCGTATTTCTTGATATCGGTCCGTACTTTGCTGAGTGCGAGAATTGCTTTGGTCTTGGCCAGATCGGCGGCGGGGTGCTTGGCGATAAATGCCTCATAATACGTCTGCGCTCGAATCAGCAGGCCGCCCTTGTTGGCTAGCTGGGCGGCGGCTGCGAGCGACTTGTACCAGTCGCCCAGTTCCATCAGCGTCGGTATGGCGATAGCGCTGATGTCTCCGGCGGCCATTGGTATGAACATCCGCAGGCGCTCGTCGCAGTCTTCATTGAGCCACCTGGACGCCCCGGCCGGATCGTTCTTTTCGATAAGATAGATGTTGATCAACGCCTCGCGCGAGGCGATATGAGACGGATCGGCCTTCAGGCGAGCCTCGTATCCTTTCACCAGCCTGGCCGACCGCTCAGCGACGACCAGTTCCTTGTACTTGGCCTGCAGAGCTTCTTTCTGCGGAAGACGTGCGACTGTCGCAAGCCTTGATGCCTTGAGGCACTGCAGTTTGGCTGCGGCGATGTTCCCGGCCTGGGCGTTGGCGTCGCAGGCGTCCATCATAGCGTCCAGCAACGTCCCGGCCGCTGCGGCGCGATCTGAGAGTTTGGTCCGAGTGTAGCGAAGTTGGTGGATTCCCACGATCTTGTCGAGGCAATGGATCTTGGCGTCTGGAGAATTCGCCGATAAAACGTTCATCGCCTCGATCGCCACATCGAATCCTGTGGAGTTCTTCTTGCCCAGATCGTAGGCCTTGTCGCAGATCAGCTTCAGAAGTTCCGGTTCGTTCCGTGAAGTGCTCGCCGCTTCCAGAAGCTTGCCCGCAAGCTTCACATCGTCAAGGGTCGAAATCGTTCTCATCGCCTGGGTGACTTCCTGGCCGTAAAGCGATTTGAACGTTGCCTCAGCTTCAGTTTCGGTGGTCTCGTCAGCGGCGTAGCAGGCTGCAGACAACGCGATCAACAGCAAAGGCAGCACATATCTACAAAAACTTCTACCCATCACATGCGTCTCCTTACACGCAAACCGCCCGTCCACACTACCGCTAAACCATTTAAACGCAATATGAATATGCTCATTGCATCCGATGTTGCGATACTCCCGCTGATCAGGTCGGCGTATCAATAGGATACCGCCCAAACTCCCGCGCCGCACGACACATGGCGACTATGTTTTCCGGCGATGTGTCGGCCTGAACATAGTGCGACGGCGCCAGAATATACCCCCCGCCCGCACCGAAAGCCGCCAACCGCAAACGCACCTCAGCCTCGACGTCCCGCGGTGATCCGAACGGAAGAACGTGCTGCTCATCGACACCTCCGTGAAACGTCAGACGGTCTCCGAATTCGGCTTTGAGTTCCGCTGAATCCATTCCCGCGGCCAACGGTTGGACAGGATCGAGTATCTGCAGGCCGATGTCAATCAGATCGCCGATATACGGACGAATACCTCCGCAACTGTGGAACATAAGCTGGACCGACGGGTTAACCGTGTCGAGATATTGCCTTGCGGCCCGCCATCGCCTGGCGATGCGAGGGAGAATCAACTCCCTGAATGTTGTCGGCGAGTAGAGCGGACCGGTCTGCATGCCGAAGTCGTCGCCGCTTACCTTGAATATCTGCAAGTACTTGCCCGCAGCTTCAAGGCCCACACGATCGGCCGCGATCGAAATATCAGTTATCTTGTCCAACAGCACGCCCGCAAACTCGATCTCGTAGGCCGAACACTCCAACCAGCGCTGAAAACCCATCATATATATGGCGGTCTGAACGATCGGACCTCCGAACCGCCCCACCAGCGCCAAATCGGTGTCTTCATACAGCCTTTTCGCAGTCGCATATGCTCCCTCTCCGCGACCGGGCGCACTCGGATCGGGCCAGGGATACTTCTGAAGATCGTCGACACCAGCCTCAGCCAACGGGTGATGAACGGGTTCGAGATAACTTCCGCCCGAGCCCTGAAAAACACGCTTAAGCCCAACGCCCCAGCTGTCGGTGACCGTGTCGGAGCCTGTCGACGGCGGCTTGGCGGTCTTGGCGGATCCGAGTTTGACGGAAATAATGTCCGCGCCCAGCGCATCGAGCACTCTAGGATGCGGAATCGCCTCTTCCATGAACCCGAAGTTGAGATTCTCTTCAATCTCCAGACCGAGATGTTCCTTCAGCTTCAGGTAGAAATCCGGAACGGGATTGAAATCGATCGGCACGCGGTCAGGTTCGCGGTGTTCAATCGCGGCGACAACACGTTGCCTCGACGTCATGGCCATAAGTTCGCCTCACGAACGACGGGCGGTAGTTTACTTCAAGAATTCGAGCATCGCCTTGCCCATGGATTCGCCCATCAGGTAATAGGTCCGCCCGCAGCCCATATAGTGGTAGCGTTTGTCGGACATCCGCGCGATGGTGTTCTTGTTTGGATTGCGCCAATGCTTATCGCCGAACGCATTGATCTCGTCTCTGGTGGGCTTTTTGCCTTCGGCCTGCAGTTTCGCCATCCATTCCTTGTTCTTTGTTCTAAACGCCCGCCATTTGTCGTCGAGCGATTTGTACCATGGCGGCCAGCACTGCGACGTCTTGGCCAGCACGACATTGCCCTTGAACTCAGGCAGTGCAGCGACCGCGGCCTGCTGCTTGCGGAACGTCTCGATCCAGCCCATCGGCTTGGCGCCGTCGATGCCCAATTCGCCGATAACAACCGGAAGTTTGGGCGTCTTGAGTTCTTTCCGCAGATCGCGGATCAGGCAAGCCAACTGCTCGGTGTACTTCGGGTTGCCCTTACCGCATCCGTCGTTCCAGCCCTGGAACCAGATGAATCCCGCGATCTCGAAGCCCTGTTTTTCATCGTAGGCTGGGAAGTACTTCTTGATGTCGCCCGTTACTTTGCGGACTTCGGCGACCATGGCGCGGTAGTCCCGCCCGTAGGAATCTTTGATCTCCGAGAGCTTGATGTCGGGGTTCTTGACCTTGGCCTGCTCAAACGCCTCTTTGACCTCGGTGTCGTCGGGCATGGCGCTGGGTGGGCGGAAAGTTCGCTTCACGCTCCTTCCGCCCCACGCCGTTTTGATCAGCAGCACCTGCTGATCGAGCTTGTCGCCCAGAACATGACCTATCCCCAGTTCCGGTCCGAACGCAGTGACCTGCACCCTCTTGCCCTTGGCGTCGCGAGCGTTCTTGTCCGATCCGAAATAAACGCTCAGAGGACCGTGCAGCGGCGACTTGCTCCCACCGGGCCCTTTAGTGCTCTTGGACAGGAACGTCACCCAAACATCGTCGCGAACCGCCCACTTGCCGTCCTTCTTGAGATGCTTGAACTTCGGAGCCTCCTTCGGATCGGCCAGCACAGGCTCCAGCGTACTCGGGGCGGCTTTGCCTTCCATGTTCGACTGCCCAGCCAGAATGAACACCTTCACCGGTCCTTTTGCTTTGGGCGCCGCTTGAACGGGAACTGCAATCATCGCCGACAGGCACAGAATCAAACACGCAATCGCGGTTAGTCTCGTCGTAGTCATGGAGTATCCTTTCAGTTATGAGATTCTCTCATAAACACTTGCTGCAGAAATAGAGTCCTGCGTAAATCTTCAGATCTATCACCATTCCCTTGTCGCGACAGTCGTCAAGGTATGCAGGCGCCTCGCTCAGCGCCACCTCGTGAACGACAATATCTTCGCTGTCGTCCCCGCCTCCCGGTCCAACCTTCTGAAGTTCAGTAGCCAGGAAAAACGTCATCTCCTCGCTCGCAATCCCCGCCGAAGCCGCACCGCAGCAAACGCGCTCCATCTTCCCTGCGCGGTAACCGGTCTCTTCGATTAATTCGCGTGCGGCGGCGTTTTCAATCGGTTCGTCGCGCTGATCTTCGATGTCGCCAACCAGTCCGGCGGGCAGCTCTATTACGGTTCTCCCGACGGCCGGACGATGCTGGGCGACGAGCACGAGCTTCCCGTCGTCGGTAACCGGGATCATTCCGACTATCCCGGTAATGTTCTTTCGCTCGACGAATTCCCATCGCCCGTGCGTGACAGCCCGAACGTAGTCGCCTTCCCAGACGACATTCCTGTCGGCTCCGCTGTCGTGTGTCGTTTCTTTCATAGTTCACATTGTCGCACGGGGCCGTCTATGGTGCAATTCTCATCCCCGAAGTCGATGATCGAAAAACGAATTCCGGCGGACCGATCAGCATCACGATTCGCATGCGGACATGATCCTGGCGACCAGTTCGTTTACGCGGAACGGTTTGTGGAGGAACCCCGCCAGACCCTGATCGACAAAGCAGCTGGCGGCGTCGGCCTGGTTGTAACCGCTGCACAGGATAACTTTGGCGTCGCTGCGTATCTCACGGATCCGGTCGAATGCCTCGGTTCCGCTGAGACCGGGCATGGTCATATCCAGCAGCACAACTGCAATCTCATCGCTGTGCTCGGCGTACAGCGCCACGCCCTGGCGCCCGTCGCAGGCGGTCAAGACCGTGAAACCGATACGCTGGAGAACCTTCTCCGCTAACTTGCGCACGGTTTCTTCATCATCAATCACCAGCACGTTTCCTCGTTGTACGAGTTGGCCCGCGTCGATCAGTTCCCGCCCGAGACCTTCATCCTGAACATCGTCGGGTGAATCATCCGCATCCTGAATCCTGTCACTGCATGGGAACAGTACGCGAAATGTCGTGCCCTTACCTGGTGCGCTGTCGAGCTTTATCGCACCTCTGTGTCCGCGGACGATACCAAGAACAGCCGCAAGGCCCAGGCCCCTGCCCGTAAACTTCGTTGTGAAGAACGGATCGAACAGGCGAGCCTGAGTATCAGCGTCCATCCCGTCTCCGGTGTCTTGCACCTCCAGAAAGGCGTAGCGCCCCTCGGGAAGGTTGTCATCCAGGAAAGTCTCGGTAAGGTAGGCTCTGTCCGCCTCGAGACTTCCGGTTCTGATCGTCAGCACGCCGCTCTTCTCGCCGATAGCGTCCGACGCATTCGTAATCAGGTTCATCGCGACCTGCCTGACCTGCGAAACGTCGCCTTCGATCACGCCCGGATCGTCGTCAAGATCGTATTCCACGACAGTCTTCTTGGAGATCGAGACTCTGAGCAGCGCACCCATCTCTTCGACCAGACTGCTCAGGTTTATGCCCCTGACCACGAAGCGGCCCTTACCGGAATACGCGAGCATCTGGTTGGTAAGATCGGCCGCTCGCTTCGAGGCGACCCTGACCTCACGGATATGCCCCTTGGCGGGCGAAGAATCGGAAAGCTCCATGAGCGCCAGATCCGAGTTACCCAGAATTCCCACGAGAAGATTGTTAAAATCGTGCGCTATCCCCCCCGCCAGAACGCCCAGGCTCTCAAGTTTCTGCGTATGCTGTATCTGGGATTGAAGGGTTTGGCGTTCCTCCTCGGCCTGTTTGCGGTCGGTAATGTCTCGAGCCATTGTGAGGATGAGCGTCTTGTCGCCCAGTTCTATGGACCCCAAACACAAATCTACGGGAAAGGTGCTCCGGTCTTTTCGTGTCAGGATTCTCTCGACAACAACGGGCCCCTTCTCGCTCAGGTCGCGCCACAGTCGCCCGTCGTCTTCAAGCGTGAAGTCCAGGTCAACGTCCGAGACCGACATGGTCAGCAGTTCAGCCCGCGTATATCCCAGCGATCTGCAGGCCTCCTTGTTGACATCCACCAACCGCCCGTCATAATCATGCAGATATATCGCATCACCGGCCTGTTCGACCAGCGCGCGGAATCTCGCTTCCGAAGCAACCAGCGCGACCTCGGCGCGCTTCCGCTTAATGATGTTCGCCACCAGGACGATAATCCCCAGAAGCATCATCGCGAAAACGCCCACGACCGACCAGATCAGCGTGCGGTACGTTTCATAGAAAGAAAACGGGCGATTCTTGATGATGCTCCCTTCGGGCAGGTCGGATTCGCCTATCCCAAGCCGCTCCAACTGATTGTAGCTGAACATCGGAACGTTGGGGCTGGTTCGCAGCACCGGGATATCGGCCGCCGATTCCCCCCCCATTATCCGAAGCGCCATATTCGCCGCATGACGCCCCTGTGATCGCCCGCTGATGACGACGCCCCCGACAACGTTCCTGTTGACAACGAAATCCCACGTAGAGTAGATCGGAAGGTCGCAGTTCCGCGCAATCAGCGAAGTTATTTCCTCGACAGTGTACTCGTTGCCCAGAGAGTCACGGTAGAAGGCGTTGTGGAAGATCAGCGTATCGGCTGGCAGGGATCGCAGTCCGTCCAGGAGCTTCGGAGTGGTCAGGTTTTCCAGTTCGATGAACTTCACCGATTTAAAATCGCCCATGACTTTCCGCAGACGGGCCATGTTGGCCAGACCGGTGGTCGTGTTGTCGCTGACGACAGCTATGTTCCTGGTCTTCGGATGGAGCCTGAGCATCAACTCGATCGTTTCTTTCTGGCTGAGATCTTCAGCCACGCCGGTTATCGGATCGTGCCCCTCTATGAGTGAATCGTCGTAATTGTTGACGCCGCAAAACACGACCGGAACATCCGGAAAAAGGTCACCGCGGACCTTCAGAAGGAAATCCAGAGCGTGGTTGTCCGAACAGATAAGAACGTCGAACTTGTGACCGACCCATTTCGACTGGAACAGTTTCAAGAGATTCGGGATGACCTCGTCCAGAGAATGGTATTTGGTGTCCATGTACTCGATGTTCAACTCGACATCCATGTCCGATTCATCAAACGCGGATCGTATGCCTCCAACAAGATTGTCCGACCAGATGTATCCCTGGTGATAGGAATTCAAGAGGAGAACATGCCTGCCGGGCGGCGAATCTTCCGCCCGGGCGACGGATGGAATACAGCAGTCAACCAGAACGGTCGACAGCAACAGCCCCGCCAGCCTCACAAGACAAAGGTTCGAACGCATGTCAGGTCCTTTACGCCGGATTGGAACTGTTCCGCCAGCGCGCCTAAGGAACGGCTGCGACGGAGTCTTCTGCGACGTCCGATAGTATATCGGCCCACATCTGGACGGGGAACAGTTTTCCTCCGTCAGGCGATATAAAATCCTGTTGTCTGCAAGCCCGGGCCGGGGCATAATGGTGCTATGTTCGATCGAACACCTTGGAATCAGGGACACGTTATGAGTATCAGATCATTCAAGTGGAAGGCGGTCGTTGCTCCTGCGGTTCTGTGCGTCTTGCTGACCGGCTGTAAATCAGGACCGATCGTACTGGAACCCGGTCGGGTGGCGCTCACCGAGGTAGCCGCCTCGACAAGCCAGTGGACGGGCGTTGCGATCTCAAAAGAAGGGCGAATATTCATTAACTATCCGCGATGGTCCGATTCGGTCCCGATCTCAGTCGGGGAGATTACGCCCGACGGCGAGATCATACCCTATCCAAACAAGAAATGGAACGCATGGACGCCGTCGGATCCCCCGGGCGAACATTTCGTGTGCGTCCAGAGCGTCTACGTTGACCGGGATGATTTCCTGTGGATTCTGGATCCGGGCAATCCGAACTTCTCCGGAGTGGTTAAGGGCGGACCCAAGCTGCTCAAGGTCGATCTGAAAACAGACACAATCGCCCAAACAATACGGTTCGACCGGTCAATCGCTCCGCCCAAGAGCTATCTGAACGACATACGCGTCGATACGAAACTGAAAACAGCATATCTCAGCGAATCCGGAGTGGGCGCCATTGTCGTTGTGGACCTTAAGACCGGGCAGGCCCGACGCATGCTCGACACACACCACTCGACAGCGTCGGAAGACATCACGCTGACCATCGCGGGCAAGGAGTGGATTCCCGGCGGGGTTCGCCCGCAGGTCCATTGCGACGGATTGGCGCTCGACGCCGAAGGAGAGTATCTGTACTACCAGGCGCTGACCGGACGGAATCTATACAGGATTAAGACAAAATGGCTGAGGGACGAACGCCTTACCGAAGACCAGCTGATCGCACAAGTCGAACCGGTGAGCGCCAGCGGAGCGTCAGATGCGATAATGTTCGGACCACATGGGAACTTGTATCTTTCGGCGATTGAAGACAGCGCAATAAGGCGATTGACCCCCGATAGAGTTCTGGAGACTGTGGTCGCCGACGAGCGTCTGGCCTGGCCCGACAGTTTCGCCATCGGGCCGGACGGGGCGATCTACGTGACTACTTCACGGATTCACTTTGGACTCGGCGCCGAACAGACTGAACCATGTCGCCTGTTCAGGCTTGCACCGCTCAGGTGATCCTTCGTCGTCCTGGCGGAATCCGGAACCGGACTCCTCGATCATCGCCAACCGGTCCTCAAACGCCGCCAGCGCCGCATAATCGCGCGTCATGATGGCTTGATCGATGTAAAACCGAAGTTTGTTTGCGTCGCTCATACCCATCAGCCTCCAAAGATAAAAAAGGAGCGGCGAGCCGGGAAAGGAGAGAAACCGGCCCGCCGCAGATGCAATCCAAACAGCCTCTCAGACACCTGTATGCTAAGATTCAGAAATAGACCGGGCAAATTCCCGGACAAGAAAAACTCTCTTGCAACTGGTTTTCTTACCGCGAGAATGGAACTTGTCGCCCCCAGGCGCATCTAACCAATTAACTATTGGTGTTAATAAAGGAGACAGCAATGTCCAAAGCTCTTACTATCGCGCTAGTTATGGTATCGCTCGCTTCGAGCCTGTGCTCGGCCGGGCAGATCGGATACGTCGAAGATTTCGCCCTGGCGAAAGATCGAGCCGAAGCCCTTAAGCTGCTTATCCCCGGAACGGATGATTATTACTTCTACCATTGCCTGCACTATCAGAACACCGGGCAGAAAGCCCAGTTCGATAGAACGTTCAAGGCCTGGCTGGACAAGCACAAGGGCAGCCGGACGTCGCGCGCGGTCATGCTGGAGAACCGGCGTGCGCTGCTGCAGTACAAGAACGATCCGCAGGGTTCGCTGCGCCTGATCAAGAGCCGTTTGGGGCTGCTGTTCAACCACCGACGCCAGACCGCCCAGACAACCACCAATCTCAAATCGAAGCTCAATGAGGGTTTGATCTCCAGGGGAGCTCTTACCAGGATCGCTTACGCGCAAAACGGAGATTCTCTGGGCGGATTCGAAGACCGCGCCTTGGACTGGCTGATCGCGACCAACCTCAACGAGATCCGCCGCCATTACCTCCTGGCCCGCTTGAAACGCCCGGACTATCCAAACCTGCCGAAACTCGTCGTCGACGACCTGAGCACTAAACGCTACTCCAGGAGTTTCGGTTCGCTGAAGATACACAACCAGATGCTGCTTGCCCAACTCGACGAATGCATCAGGCTCAAGCCCGATCTGCTGAAGCAGACATCATTCGTTTACGCGTACCTGGCCAAGCTTCGCCCCGGCGTAGACGTCGACTGGCGCCACGACGCCAAAGCCCGCCAGGCGTATCTGGACCGCCTCTGGAGCTTCATCAGCCGCCTGACCCCCGCGTTCAATTCGCTGAAGGCCCACGTGCTGCACCACAGGCTCGTGCATGACCGTGCTCTGGGCAAGTTCGACGCCGACCGCTTCATGACTTACATAAAGCTGCCCCGCAGCGCTTCGTACGCCAATTACAAATACTACAACTCCGAAATCAACCGCCGCTATCGAATCAACCTCGCAAGCAACTTCTTCACTCAAACCCTCCTTCCGACCGTAGGCAACGATGAACCGTTGATCAGAAGCTATCTGATGCACTTCTTCGTCAAAGCCGACTCCTACGACACCTATCTGACGTACCTGCTCGACAGCTATCTGAAGCACGTCTTCGCCGAAACAAAGATCGTTAATAACATCGGCGATGCAGCCAAGTGGCAGAAGATGCTGAGCCCTTCGCAGATCAAAGCCCTCAGGGAGCGTATCGATCTGGACTTCGCCTACACCAACAAGACCTTCTTCGCACCGAACGACAAGGTCTCTCTTGGAATGCACATCAAGAACGTAAAGACCCTGATCGTCAAGGTCTACCAGGTAAACACCGACAATTACTACCGCAAGTACGGCAAGCAGGTGACGACCGACATCAACCTGGACGGACTGGTCGCAAACGAGGAAAGGGTCATTCCATACAAGAATCCCCCGTTCCATCGCGTC
The DNA here is from genome assembly GCA_030745875.1 of Phycisphaerae bacterium. Lineage (GTDB taxonomy): Bacteria > Planctomycetota > Phycisphaerae > SM23-33 > SM23-33 > BS750m-G57. The sequence goes on along the minus strand of JASLNT010000039.1, from coordinate 59,283 downwards.
GCCAGACCGTTCACGTTCGACAAGCTCACCGGACGGGGCGTATGGGTCATCGACTTCATCGGAAACGGCCGCAACAGCCGCCTCCTTGTGCGAAAGGGCAAACTGCGTTTCCTCGTACGAACATCAGTCGCAGGACAGATATTCACCATCCTCGACGAGAATAATCGCAAGCTAAACGGCGCAAAGATCCTGCTCGGCGGGCAGGAATACCTCGCTGGCGAAGACGGTCTGATCACCATTCCGTTCTCGAACAGCCCCCGACGCCAGAAGATAATCATCGCCCACAAGGGTTTCACCTCATTCGACGCATTCAATCACCTCTCGGAGAACTACCGCCTGACGGCGGGGATCTACGTCGACCGGGAGGCTCTCCTCCAGCAGAAGAAAGCAAACGTAATGGTTCGTCCGATGCTGCGCGTGAACGGTGTTCCGGTTACGCTGTCGGTCCTGGAGGATGTGGCGCTTACGATAACAACGGTCGACCAGGACGGTGTGGCGTCGACCAAGAAATTCAAGGATTACAAACTCTTTGAAGATCGCGAAACGTCCACCGAATTCCGCGTGGCGGAAAACCTCAGACGGATCAGCTTCTCGCTGACCGCCAAAGTCGCCAACAAGTCGCAAGCCAAGAAGAACAACCTGTCGGCCGGAGCGTCGTTCTCGCTGAACGGAATGGACGCCACCGAGAAGGTCCAGGACCTCCACCTGATGACCGTATCGGGCAAGTACATTCTCGAAGTGCGCGGTAAAACCGCCGAACGCAAGATGGACCAGCCTGTCTATCTGACCATAAAACACCGTGACTTCAAGCGGGCGGTCAACGTCACGCTGAAAACCGACGACGCCGGGCGGATACAACTCGGCGGGCTCCCGGAGATCACGTACATTACAGCGCGCGGATCAGCGGGAACGAGCCATACGTGGCGGTTCCCGGGCGACCGTCACACACAGGCCGACGTCGTCCACGGGCAGGCGGGCAAACCGCTTTATCTGCCCTACATGGGCAAAGCAACTTCGGCGGCGGCGGGCGAAGTATCCCTGCTGCAGACCATTGGCTCAACGTATCTGTCCGACCGGCGGGCGGCGGCGAGCATTAAGGACGGTATGCTGGTTATCCAGGACCTGCCTGCGGGCGACTACGATCTGCTGCTCAAAGACTCACAGCAGCACGTCAAAATCAGCCTGACCGCCGGCAGGATCGACCAGGGGTACGTGCTGGGCGACATCAGGCAACTCCAGGTCATCAACGCCAAACCGCTGCAGATCATCTCCACCCAGGCCGACAAGAAGAATATCACGGTGCGACTGGCGAACTCGGGCAAGTACACTCGCGTCCACGTTCTAGCCGCACGCTACATGCCCGAATACCCCCTCTACTCGCAGCTCACGCGGGTGGGATACGTCAATCCCGGCGGAGCGAAGCTCTCGAAACTCGACTCGCTCTATCTGACCGGGCGGAATATCGGCGACGAGTACCGATACATCATCGACCGCAAATACGCGGTGAAGTTCCCGGGCAACATGCTCAAACGCCCGGCGCTTCTGTTGAATCCGTGGGCAATTCGCAAAACCGACGCCGGCGTACAAGTCGCCGCTGGAGGAACGTCTTTCGGAGCCGACGGACGCGGACCGGCTTCGGGTTTCTTCGGAACGGGCGGCAAGGGAGAAAAGGCCCTTCCGGCTGGGAACTTCGCGAATCTGAACTTCCTGGCTGACGCATCGACGGTGCTGCTGAACCTCCAACCGGACAAGGACGGCGTGCTGACCATACCGCTGGACGCGCTCGGCGGAAGGCAGCATATCCGCATCGCAGCGGTCGATCCGGAAAACACGGTCTACCGCGAACTGTCGCTGGCGGAGACTAGACCGAAATTCAGCAGGCAGGATCTGATTGTCGCGCTCGACCCGACCAAACACTTCGCCGAGCAGAAACGAATCACGTCGCTGCTGAAGGGCGAGAAGTTCGTGCTGGCCGACATCGCCACCAGCCCCATGGAACTATACGACACGCTGAGCAAGGTTTACGGGCTGCAGGTTACCCTGAGCGGAAACTCCACACTCAAGGAATTCGGATTCATCCTGGGCTGGCCTAAGCTTAAGGCCGACAAGAAGCGAGAACTCTACTCCAAGTACGCCTGCCACGAGCTTAACTACTTCCTTATGCGAAAGGACCCGGACTTCTTCAAGAAGACCATCCAGCCGTATCTGCGAAACAAGAAGGACAAGACGTTCATGGATCGCTGGCTGATCGGCGACAATGTCAACGCCTATCTCAAACCCTGGGCCTTCGCGCAGCTTAACACGGTCGAGCGAATACTGCTGGCCCAGCGGATTCGGGCCGAGCGAGCCCACACCGCACGCCACGTAGGCGATATGTTCGATCTGCTCCCGCCGAATATCGAACACTTCAACCACCTGTTCAGAACCGCCCTGAAAGGATCCAGCCTCGAGACCGGAGACGCGCTCGGTCTGATAGCAGCCGCCGAAAAGACCCTGGCCTCACGGACCAGGGCCGGGAGGGGTTACCGCGGGCGGGGGATAGGCGACAAACTGACCGAAGCAATGGGAGCCGACTCGGAAATGGTCAGGACGGCGCCCGGCACGGCGGCCCCCGGGAAGAGACCAACCAGAGCCCCACGGCCGAAACCACCCGTAATAGCCGCCAGCAAGAAATCCATCATGCGCAAGGCTAAACCCCAGTCGACAGCCAGACCGGGTGAGTTCGCGGATTACTACGCGAAAGACAACAGGAAACGCGACAAAGTCCGACAGCTGTACCGCAAACTCGACAAGACGATGGAATGGGCCGAGAACAACTACTACCATCTGCCCATCGAGTCGCAGAACGCCTCGCTAATCACCGTAAACGCATTCTGGAGAGATTACGCCAAACACGACGCGGGCGGAAACAAGGCGTTCGTATCCAGGAACCTCGCCGAAGCCACGCGAAACTTCCCCGAGATGATGTTCGCGCTGGCCGTGCTCGACATCCCGTTTGAAAGCGGAAAGCACGAGACCAAGCACGGAGACGCCGGGCGCCTCGACCTCAAAACCGCCGGAAACATGATTATCTTCCACAAGGAGATCGAGGAAGCCAAACCGATCGACGGACCGAAGGTGCCCATTCTCGTCAGCCAGAATTTCTACCGTTACGGTGAGCGATACAAGCACGTCAACGGTGAGAAACTCGACAAATACGTCACCGACGAGTTCCTCAGGTACGTCGTATACGGCTGCCACGTCGTGGTCACCAATCCCACTTCGTCGCGCCAGAAGCTCGATATTCTTCTGCAGATTCCTCGCGGCGCCATACCGGTCCTGAACGGGAAGAAGACCAGGAGCCTCCACGTGGACCTCCAACCATACCGCACTCAGACCACCGACTACTTCTTCTACTTCCCCGCCACGGGCAAGTTCGACCAGTTCCCCGTACACGTAGCCAAGAACGGGCGACTCGTAACCTCCGCCAAGGCCCCGAAGCTGAACGTCGTGGCGAAACTCACCAAGATCGACAAGACCTCGTGGGCCTGGATATCGCAAAACGGCACGCAGGACGACGTCGTCAAATTCCTCAAGGATGCAAACATCGGAAGGGTTGATCTCCAACAGATCGCCTGGCGGATGGGAGACAAGAACTTCTTCCAGAAGATCATCGGGCTGCTGGCCCGGAGACACGTTTACCATCACACGCTCTGGTCGTACGGAATCAGCCACAACGACGTGGGCGTAATTCGCGAGTATCTCCAGCACAGCAACTCGTTCCTTCGCCAGTGCGGTCCGTACATAGTATCCGAACTGGTCAACATCGACCCGGTCGTCCGCAACTACTACCAGCACCTTGAATACTCTCCCCTGGTCAACGCCCGGGCCCACCGCCTGAGCCAACGACGCAAGATACTGAACGAACGATTCAGCCAGCAGTATCACCGTCTGATGAACATCCTGGCCTATCGGGCCAAACTCGACGACGATGACGAAATGGCGATCACCTACTACATGCTGCTGCAGGACAGGATCGAAGAAGCCCGCAAGTTCTTCAAAGCTGTCGACATCAAGAAGCTCAAGACCGTTCTGCAATACGATTACTTCACGGCCTACATGGACTTCTTCAACGACAAACCCACTGTCGCGCGGGCTATCGCCACGAAATACGCCGACCACGGCGTGGATCGCTGGCGGAAACTGTTCGCCGCCGTCGCCGCCCAACTCGACGAACTCGAAGGCGAGGACATCAAGATCATAGACGACAAGGACCGCACGCAGACCCAGACCCAACTGGCGGCGTCCCAGCCGGGCTTTGAGCTGAAAATCGTTGACGATCAGGTAACGCTGAACTACCAGAACCTCACCGAATGCACGGTTAACTACTACCCGATGGACATCGAACTGCTGTTCAGCCGCAATCCCTTCGTTCAGGAGCACGGCGGACAGTTCTCGCTGATACGCCCGAATATGACCGCCAAAGTCGCCCTGCCGAAAGTGGACGACGGCAAGCTGGGCAAACACAGCTTCAAGCTGCCTGACAAATACGCCACCAAAAACGTTATGGTCGAGATCGTCGCGGCGGGCGTAAGAAAGTCCGACGCCTACTTCGCAAATTCGATGTCAGTGCAGGTGATCAGCAATTACGGGCAGGTTAAGATCGCCAACGCAGAAACAGGCAAGCCTCTTCCCAAGGTTTACGTGAAGGTCTACGCCCGGATGAACAACGGACAGATCCGCTTCTACAAGGACGGATACACCGACCTGAGAGGCCGATTCGATTACACTTCGCTGAACACCAACGAACTGGACCAGGTCGCAAAGTTCTCGATCCTGATTCTCAGCGAAGACACCAAGGGCGCCAAGGGCTACGGAGCAGTGGTCCGGGAAACCGCCCCGCCGAAAAGGTAAGCCCGCCGGGGCGATACTCCCGGCTTGGCGGCCCGACCAGGCGTCGATGCGCTAGTCGTGGCGGGATTTGCCCATCGCCAGACGGTGTATGTCTTCCACGACCAGGAAGAGGCTCGGTACGAGCAGGAGAGATATCGCCGTCGCGAATAGTATCCCGTATCCGAGCGAGATCGCCATCGGTATAAGGAACTTGGCCTGCCGGGACGTCTCGAAGATCATCGGCGCCAGCCCCCCGAACGTCGTGAGCGTTGTCAGCATGATCGGGCGGAATCTCCGTACGCCGGCCTCGTGCACCGCCTGGTGGGCGGGCAGCCCGTCCCTGTGCTTGCGGTTGGCGAACTCGATGAGGATCAGCGAATCGTTGACTACAACGCCCGCCAGCGCCACCAGCCCCATCATACTCATTACACTCAGAGAGAAACCCATAATCTCGTGCCCGATAACCGCCCCAACTATCCCAAACGGAATGCTGACCATGATAATCAGCGGCTGGACATAGCTCCGGAACGGTATCGCCAGCACAGCGTATATCGCAAACATAGCAAAGGCGAACCCGCCCATCAGGGACGACATGCTCTCTTTCATATCCGCCTGCTTGCCCTCGAACGAATAGACCAGACCGGGATATCTCTCGGTCAGCACGTCCAGCGGTTTGGGCTCATCGACCTTAACGGCCTCGGGCGGCTGGCCTGAGAACTTCCGGTAGCCCGCCTTCATGCCGCTCATGAGTTTGCTGATCATCCCAGGCTTCTTGTCGTGAAGCGAAGCGAGTATCCGTCCGGCCTGGCTCCTGGGGGTGACGTCTGCGGTGACGCTTATCGTTCGTCTTCCGTTTCGCCGGGTGATCGCGGTGTACGCACGATCGGTCTTGTAGCTTACGACCTCGTCCAGCGGCGCATACATCCGGTCGGGCGTCCGTATGAGAAGCTCCTCAAGAGTGTGCTGCGAGGCGCGTTCGGCCCCGGGCAGGCGGACCATGACCTTGACCTCGTTGCGTCCGCGCTGCTGGCGGAGCGCTTCGGCGCCGTAGAAGCAGTGGCGCACCTGGCGGGCGACGTCCAGCGTTGTCAACTTCAGGCTCCTGCCCTCGGGGCGCAGCTTGTAGTCGAACTGCTTCTTGCCCTCTTCAAAACCGTCATTGACGTCGCTTACTTTGGGGAATCGTTTCAGCGTTTCAGCCAGCGATTCACCGGCCGCCTGGAGCGTCTTGATGTCGCCATGGCTCAGTTCCACAGTGAGCGCCGCCCCGGACCCCGGTCCGCCCTTGTCCGCCTGGAAGAAAATCGATTCAAGCCCCGCAACCTTCCCCGTACGCTCACGCCATAGATCGGTCAACTGCCCCGTTGTTATCGGGCGACTTTCCACAGGCATCGCCAGCATCACCGATATCTCAACTGTGTTGCCCGTCGAGCCTCCGCTGCTGAGAACAATGCTGCGATCGGCGCCCGCCATCCCGCCGATTTGCGCGTATATCCCGCTGACCAACTTCTCACCGCCGTTCTCGTCGATCACTTCGTTGGCGGTCTTCAACAGATAGTCCCGGACCTCCTGTGTTTTGGTCACGGACGTGCCGTACGGAAGGACCGCGGTCACAGTCGCCACATCCGACTCGATCTTCGGGAACATCTCGAGCCCCATACGTCCGCTCATTACGTATCCGACCGTCCCGACCAGCACCGCCAGCCCCGTACACACCGTCAGGTAACGATGGCGCAGCGACGCGTCCAGCAACGGTCCGTAGTATCGCCGTATCGAACGCGAAAACCAGTTGCTGAAACTGCTCTGGGCCTGATGGATCGCGCGCCCTATGCCCCGCCGGGCCTTGTCCTTGTGATGCCCCAGGTGGGCCGGAAGAATGAACACGCTCTCGATCAGCGAGATTGTAAAAACCGAAATCACCACAAGCGGTATCACCACGAATATCTTGCCCATTATCCCCGGGACGAACATGAGCGGGAAGAACGCAACTATGTTCGTTAGAACACTGAAGGTTACAGGCATCGCAACTTCGCGAGCTCCGAGGACGGCTGCCTTTGCGAAGCTGTATCCTTTCTGGTGATACTCATAAATGTTCTCACCAACCACGATCGCATCGTCAACGACTATGCCCAGCGCTATCAGGAAGGCGAACATGGATATCATATTCAGCGACACCCCGAACATGGGCATGAAGATGAAAGTCCCCAGAAATGATATCGGTATTCCCATCGTCACCCAGAACGCGAGCCTCGCCTCCAGGAACACCCCGAGCAGCACGAACACGAGTATCAGGCCGATCTTCGCATTCCTCGCCAACAGGTCCATTCGCTGGCGATACATAACCGACAGATCGCTTGCCTCAGGAATCGTCACGCCCGTTCCCTCGGGTAGCTGCGCCGCGTATTCCTTCGCGAACTTGTGCGCTACTGTCGCCACATCCAGCACCGACTGCTGTCCGACACGGTAAACCTCCAGGCTGACGGCCGGTTTGCCGTTGTAGGTCGCGAACGTATCGGTTTCAGCGAAACCGTCGCGGATTTCAGCAATGTCGCCCAGCAGCACTTCGGTTCCGTCGTTCGTACTGACGATGGGGATGTCAGCAAAATCGCGCCCGAAATCCCTCCGCTCCTTCATTCTGACGAGTATTTCACCGGCGGCGGTCTTCACGCTTCCGGCGGGCAGTTCCACCGAAGTCTCGCGAATCTTCCGGGCGATCTGCCCCAGCGTGAGGTTATAGGTCCTCAGCGTGTCCATCGGTACTTCCACGCTGACTTCGAGCGGTCTGACGCCTCCCAGGGCGACCTGCGTTATCTCGGGCAGTTGCAGCAGGCGGTCGCGTGTCTTCTCAGCAAGCGCTCTCAGAGTCGCATCGTCGAAGTCGCCGTATATCACGATCGACAGCACACGATGTTTCGCCACCAGCAGCGTCACCTGGGGCTCTTCGGCCTCCTCGGGAAAGGTTATGATCCGATCGACGGCCTGCTTGACGTCCTGGAGGGCTTTCTTGGAATCGGCGTCGCGGAGCAGTTCTATCATCACCTGGCCGAAACTTTCACCGGCGACCGAGCCGACGTCCTCAACTCCGTCCAGACCGCGGACAGCTTCTTCTATCGCAAGAACAATGCCCTGCTCGACCTCGTCGGGGCTGGCGCCGGGATACGGTACGGTCACGCTGACCAGATCCAATTCAAACTCGGGGAAGAACTCCTTCTTGATCTTGAAGGCGTAGATCAACCCGCCGATCAGCAGGACCAGCATGAGCATATTGGACGCCACCGAATTGCCCGCCATCCAGGCGACGGGACCTCTCTGCAGAGAACGCCCTATTCTCGTCTTCTCGCTCATTTGGGCTCATCTCCCGTTTGGGACACCGGGGCGTCTATCTTCAGCGCCGTGCCGGAAACGCGAACGGCCAGATCGCTGGTTACAATTCGCTCGCCGTCTTTCAGACCGTCGCCGATGTAGACCTCGTCGCGGGCCCGCCGGACGACCTGGACCTTGCGAATGCCCAGAGTGTTGTCCTTTCGGTACACCCAAACCGTGTTGTCGTCGCGAAGGGATGTGCGCTTGATGCGGATAACGTTCTTCTCTTCGATCCCGTCGGCCTCAAGGCTCACGTACATGCCCACCAGCAGTTTCGGCAGCCTAGGCAGCTTCGGATCGCGGGGCTTCAGGCACAGCGGGTCTTTGACCGACACCAGCACGCGAGCCAGGCGCCCCTCGGTCTCCAGCGTGCTCAGCAGGCCCACAATGCGGCCGATGCGTTTGTCGCCCTTGGCCCAACTTGTCTTGTTGAATATCCGCACTTCGGAGCCTTCAAGCAGCTTCCGGCTTTCGGAAAGGCCGATCCACTTGAGGCTGCTGATCGGAACTGACGCCAGGACATAGAATTCATCGGTGCTCGCGAGCATCGCAATCTGCGTAACGGGCGAGACCTGCGAGCCGAGATCGACCTGCTGCTTATCGAGAATAACTGCGTTGAACGGAGCGGTGATCGTGGTTCGTTTCTGGTCGAGCATCGCCTTGTCGAGAGCGGCCTGGGCGGATTTGACGGACGCATTAGCCAGTTCGAGCTGCGGTTTCCTGAGTATCAGATCTCTGTCGACCGATCCGGCGGGTGTGGTCTTGCCTATCAGTTCGAACTCGCGTCTGGCGATAACCTGCTGGCCTTGTTCGATCTTCAGGTCGTGCTTTGCTTTGACGACGTTTGCGGCCTGCTGCTTGACAACGAGATCGTAATCTTCCGAATCGACTTTGACGATGGTCTCACCGCTGTCAAACAACCCGCCCGGAATAAACTTGTCGCTGACTTCCGTAAGCTGCCCGCTGACCCGCGGCTGGAGGGTTATCCGCTTTGCCGGTACGACCGTGCCCATCGCCTTGACCACCACCTGGTGATCGCCCCGTCGAACGACCTCCACGTCCACCAACTGCGCCTCGCGGAGCGGAGCTTCCTGCTCGGCCTTGGGCGCCGTACGGATGAAATAAACGCAAACCCAGATCCCTCCGCCAAGGACGGCGATGGGCAGTATTATTCCAAGCAGCGTAAAGAGCACTCTGTTAATCCCGGTTCTCTTTCGTCGCGGCCGATCGCTGTGGTCCGGTGTTTCGTGGGGTGTATTGCTCACTTTTCCACCTCGTGTTCGTTCGCTTCCCCGGCGGTGTTGGCTTTGCGGGCTGCGTTGCCCGCCAGAGCGCGGTAGAGACCTATCCGAAAATCAATCAACTCGCGCCGGGCCTGCAGGATCGTCCTTTCCAGGCGTTGGTGCGATTCAAGCGCCGCAAGGATCCGAAGGTAATCGACCGCCTTGTCGCCGTTGGCGTAGCGCTGGCGGGTCTTGGCGATGACGTCGGCCGCAAACACAAGCTGCTTGCCCAGCGAGTCGATGTACTCGCGCTGGCGAGATTCCCTAACCAGCGCGTCTTCAACTTCCTTTATCGCCTTGAGTATCTTCTGAGCGTAGGCGTGCAGTTGTCGCGACGCGACGGCCTTGGTGCGATCCACCTCCGCCGCTCGCGAACCTCCGTCGAGAATCGGAGCCGTAAGATTCGCCGCCAGCGTTGCAAACCAGTTGTCGAACAGGTCGCGAACCCTGGTGGTTGACGTGCTCGACTGCAGCGACAGGCTCACTCGCGGGAAGCGGTCGGCGATTGCGGCTGCGACGCGCTTGTTGGCGGCGGCGACTCGATAATGAGCGCTGCGAACGTCCGGACGCCTGCGAATAAGATCCGCCGACAAACCGGTTTCCGGCAGATCGGGCAGCTTGTTCGGCAGAACTCCGCCAGCCGCCTTGAACGCTCCGGGAGCCTTGCCCAGCAGAACCGCCAACTGGTGTTCAAGCACCTTCACCGCCGAGTAAGTTCGCACCTTCTCGGCCCGTTTCGATTCGAGTTGCTGTTTCTGCTGGAGCAGATCGATCGCAGGCACCTTGCCAAGCCCGAAACGCAGTTCGACAAGCTCGAGAATCTGCTTCGACGTCTCGATCTGCGAATCCAGGAGCGCAAGTTGCCGGCGACTCTCAATGAGACGGTACCACGTTTCGGCGACTTCAGCGGTCAGCGTAATTGCAGCAGCGTCCAGATCCTCCCGGGAAACCAGTACGTCCAACCGGCCGGCATCGCTGGTCGAGCGGACCCTGCCCCACAAATCCGCCTCATAAGCAGCCGCCAGCCCAAGAGAGAAACTGCTGGCGTACGTCGTCCCGAGCGGAGCGCCGATCCCGCCCGGTCCCTTGTGAGTTTCAGTTCGCGTGCGCGACGCCGCGCCGGTTCCAGTGAGCGACGGATAAAGTCCGGCGTCCGCCCTGACCGCAGCCGCACGGGCTTCAGCCAGGCGATCCCATGTTGCGATCAGGTCGAGATTGTCCTGCAGCGCCGTATCGATGAGTTTGTTGAGTTCGGCGTCGCCAAGAACGGTCCACCACTTGTCAGGCGTCTTGCCCGCACCCGACATCGAAAACGTCTTCGGCGTGACGATCACCGAATTCACATCCGATTGACGAACCTTCGGCCGGCACCCGCAGAACGCAAGGCTCATCGCAAGCAGCGTAGTCAGCATCCATTTCAATGGTTTGTTCATGGCGATTATCCGTCCGATCGGTTGGCGCGACGATTGCGTCCTTCGATCGCCGCCAGCGAGAACTCGGTAATATGCGTCGTCAGGGCGTCGAGACCGTCAATGTCCAGTTTGAAACTCGGGAGGATCTTCGGCAGCGCGTGGCGATTCTGAAGGTAGAACAGACTCTGACCGAGAACGCTGCATGCGTACAGGGTTGCTTCCGTCTCGTCGCCCGGCGGACAGAGCAACTCGGAGACTATCCCTCTAAGCATGGCGAATCGACCGCCGATCGATTGGGCGAACAGCGTATCGACCGCCGGGCCCGGATCGGCCATCTCCATGCACAACAGCTTGCAATGCCACTCAGGCCTCTCGGGGTCCAGACCGCCCATCAGCAGCGAACCTACGAAGTCGTGCAGCCGCCGGGCGATTTCGAGCGTGTCGGCCTGGTCGCGCAGCGCGCTGAAGCGGTCTTCGGCGTAATTGATTGCTTCCAGCAGCACCGCTTCGTAGAGCTTGAACTTGTCGCCGAAATGGTAGTTCACCGCCGCCACGTTGGCTCCGGCGCGCTGGGAAATCTCGCGAACGGGCGTTCCGTGAAATCCATGCTCGGCGAAGCACTCTCCGGCCGCGTTAAGCAGCCTCTGACGCGTCGATTTTTCAGTATCTCGGGAAGGCATTTTTTCCTCAACAATCTCCATTCACATAATAAACAAAAGTTTTAAACATTTGTTTGAATACGTCAAGAAAAAAACGTTCCCAGATATCCTAATATCCCCTAAGTTATGTAACTGCCACGCACTGCGATGGAAACAAATATTGCCTGCTGACGGGCGAATCATCCAGATGCGCACCCACAATCGTCGCGATTGTGCAGCTCACCGACGCCCCGCATGATTTGACAAGAAGCGAATAGTTGAGTATTGTGCCTGTTGAATCGACGCGCCCCTCCGAATTAACATCCTTCCAAGGAGAATATGATGAAGAGACGTGAGTTTCTGAAAACATCGGCCGCCGCTGCGGGAACCGCCGCTTTCGTCGCACCGCAATTCAGCATCGGTAAATCAGGCCCTTCGGCCAACAGCAAGCTCAACATCGCCATGGTCGGCAACGGAGGAATCGCCGGGATGGCCTACGGAGGCGTTCGGAGCGAGAATGTCGTCGCGGTTTGCGACATTGATGAGAACAGACTCAAACGCGGCGGGGGGAAGACATTCACTGACTACCGCAAAATGTACGACAAGATGGGCAAGGGGATCGACGCGGTCTGCGTAAATGCTCCTGACCATACCCATTTCGGCGCAACCATAGAAGCCATGCGCCGCGGATACCATGTCTGCACCCAGAAGCCTCTAACCCACGACCTGTGGCAGGCGCGCACGCTGCTGAAGGCCGCCAGGAAGTATCCCAAACTCATCACCAACATGGGCAACCAAGGCCACACCTACAACGGTATTCGCGATATGGCCGAGCTCTACCAGCACGGACTTCTCGGTGACGTTACTGAAGTCCATTGCGGTTTTCCCGGTCCCAGTCTCGGGTCGCACTACTTCGCCAAGGCCCCGAAATCACTGCCCTACCCCACGCAGAAGACTCCCGACCATATCAAGTGGGACCTGTGGGTCGGTCCGGCGCCCAAGACATCTTACAACCCGGCGTATCACCCGCTGAAATGGCGTAGTTTCTGGGACTACGGTACGGGCATGCTCGGCGACTGGTTCTGCCATATCGGCGACGGCCCGGTATGGGTCCTGGACCTGTACGATGCGATCAGTTGCGAGCGGATCGAAATCAACGAAAACATCAAGGGCGTGATCCCGAACAGTTGCGTCGTCAAGTGGGAGTTCGCCAAGCGCGGCGACAAGAAGCCCTGCACGATGTACTGGTACGACGGTATTAAGAACGGCGGGACGCCGATCAAGAAGCCCAAGGACTGGTCGTACGGCGGCAAGTGGGATAAGGGCTCGTTCTTCTTCGGCAGCAAGAACAACGCCTACCTGGACGAACGATCGAACAACCCGCGAATTTCCGACAAGACGGCGATGCTGGAATACAAAGAGCTCAAGAAAGCGGGCAAGATTCCCCAGAAGTACGATCGCGTCAAGGGCGGAAGTCCCCACGCAGAATGGGTTCGAGCCATCAAGGGCGGTCCCAAGCCCGGTTCAAGCTTCGAGTATTCCGCCCGCCTGACCGAAACATGCCTGCTCGGCGTCCTGGCCGAACGTTTCGGTGGGAAGATCGAATGGGACGCCAAGAACTGCAAGGTCACCAACCGCAAGGAACTCAACGAGTTCGTCAAGGAACCGGTCCGCAACGGTTGGGAAGACTACGGAGTTGACCTCTGGACGTAGCCTGGGCGTAAAGACCGAAGATCGGGGGCACGGAAATGCAGCGGAAGTGTCTGTCGGCACTGCGGTGACACTGAACGGATGTGCGCCCAGACCCAACCAATCAAGGGCGGCGTCCTCGAAATTCTGTTGTTTTTCTAGACAATGGGAAGAACCACACGATATTCTTGCTGTTTCGGCGTCTGTCCATGCGGGTTTCTTCATCTGTCAACTCGGGAGCCTGAATTTATGCCAAACGACAATAGCGATCCAAATCACAACGGCGGTGAGTCACCTGTCCCCAGGAAACAAAACGACAAACCCTGGTTGTCAGCGGCTTTCTTGTTGGCGATTGTTACTGCAGCGGGTTATTGGGGAGCATTCATGTATGAATTGGGCTTCGCTGTCAATGTTCTTATACCAATGAGGCTGATTCAACTCACGCCCGTACATGTGCTCAATACGACCTATGTGTACGCCCTGGCGGCGACGTTGCTCGGAACCGTTTATCTGCTCCTCCTTTTGGCAAGACGGCGTTACAAAACGTTTGCGAGTATCACCGGAGTGAAATGGCTCGGCGTCGTGTCACTGGTGTTGGGATGTTGCGTTCCATTTCTTGTCTTGTTTATCTGGGCCGAATGCAGATTCCACGCGTGGGAGATCGCCTGGGACTACGCGTACTTCGCTCTGGGAAATATCGCCGCAATAGCTGTCATAGGAGCGATGATCCATAAACTGTGCATTGCACCCAAAGATCAGGATCAGCCTGAGGATGGCCTCAGAAACAACCTGTTCGGAGTTCCGCTCCCGGCACCCAATAGAATCGCCATGGGCTGTATGCTGATCGCCATGGTGTATCTTACGCTGGGTGGGAATATGTACTTCTCTGGAAAGCTGAAGGCCCCTGCAAAGAACATGTGGATGGTCCCGCAGGAGGATTCCGGAATGGTCGTGCTTCGCGTTTACGGGGATAACGTAGTCTGCGCCAAGGTTGCCTGGCGCACCAATTCCAGGGGCGACACCGTCGGCGCCGTCAAACACATAATACGCGTCCTTAAGCTAAGCGAAGCAGGAGAACTTCGGTATCGAAAGGGGCGTTTGGAACCGCCCGAACGCTAGCCTCCAAACCGACATCCGCCGTTGGCCGTCCCCCGCCAATTCGACGAGTACAATACGCAAACATCGCATTTCATCCAAGCTAAAGGCGTAATCAAGCCATGCATTCCCGGATCTTCGAACCTAAAACAAACATTAGATTCGAGAGGCGCGATGCGGGATCCTACACCAGCGCCTTCTTGCAGAACTCGACGCATTTCGTGACTTCCTTGACAGCATCGGAGCCCTTGGGAACTCGGTATTCCAACTCGATGTCAGCCGGGAACGTCGCCTTGGTCTTCTTCATGTATTGCAGTATTTCGGCGACCGCACTGTCGCCCTGGCCGAACGGCATGTTGGCCGATCCGTTGGTCTTGAACTTGCGGTCCTTGACGTGCAGACTGAGAATCTTACCGGGATACTTCTTCAACATCGCCAGCGCCGATTCGTTATTCCGCGCCGCGTAGTGACCAATGTCCAGGTTCATCATGATGTACTTGTTCTTGGTGAACCAGTCTTCATCGTAGGTCGTCGGCGTCATCTGCGTGTGATTGTGCATTCCTATCGCGATCTGGTGCTTCTCAGCCAGCGTTCCAGCGTGCTTCGCCGCCCCACCGGACAACTCGCGAGTAATGCCTTTGGCGCCGAGGGCCTTGGCGGCCTTGAAGTAATACTCCATTTCCTCTTTCGACATGTTCCCGGCGCCAATGTTTCCGAACTTGACGATATGGATATTCACTCCGGCGTCGTTGTACGTTTTGCGCACGGCTTTGAATTTGTCCATCGAAACCGACAGGCGCCATTTGGCAAGCGCATTTCGGTCGCGTTTTGAACTCTTGGGCGCCCCAGCCAGCGCCTCGGCGACGTTGCCCATAAGCTCGATCGAACTGATGCCGCTTTGCGTAATGTTCTTCAGCATGTCGCTCGCCGGGCCGCGAACGCTGCGATAGCTGTACGTTATCACGCCGATCTGCACTCCGCCGAACACCGAATTCGGTTTCGACGCGGGCTTGACCGCCGCCTTAACCGGTGATTTACCATGACCGCCTCTGGGCATGATCGACACTGCAGCCGCAGCCGCCGCACCGCCAATAAGCGTTCTTCGCGACAGATTCATGTTCATGTTGTCCATGGCCTGGCTCCTAATCGTAGATTCCCCTGACAGTTTTCGAGTTCTCGGACCGCGACAATCGCCGACCTTCACATCAATTCTATGGCGATTTGGAGGATAAGCAAGCCTGTTCAAACTTTCAACTCTCTACGCCCCAACTTTCCAACGCAGCGTAACATCTCGGCGACTCATGTGCTATTATGTGGACTACAAGTTGAGCACCCCATGGTTCGGGAGAGAGAATGAAATATAGAAGTTACTTGCAGTGTGTATTGACCTGCGCCCTGGTTGCAGCGTCCGATTGCGAGGATCGAAAGGACGACGGCGTTGTCCGTCGGGATGGAGAACCGGACTTTGTAACCCAGTATGATGAAAAGGCCATGACTGATGCTGTCGCCAAGGCCAAGGCTACCTGGAAGGAATTCTCCGCAGCCTTGGCCCGGCCCGCCCCGGGCATGACTAACTTCACTGTCAAGAGGGGCTTTCTCGTCGATGACGATCCCGAAGGCGAACACATATGGCTTTCGAATGTGTCCTTCGATGGCGAGAAGTTCAGAGGGACCGTCGACAACAATCCGGTAAGCACGAAAGAGGTCAAATTCGGCCAGATCGTGGACGTCAGGCCCGAAGAACTTACCGATTGGATGTTCGTGGAAAATGGTATTCTGCGAGGCGGATACACGCTTCGAGTACTCATAATGCAAGAATCCCCGGAGGACCGCAAAAAGCTCCTGAAAACACTGGGCTTCCGACTGGAATAGCAAACCCGCGCCACGCGCCGTTGGGTGCGGTGGGAGGCGCCCGGGTCGACCCTGTCATAAGTTCTGAACCCGGGGATCGGGGGACAAAACGCAAGCACGGTGTTGCGTTCAAGCCAAAGGCGCAATAAAGTAAGGTTCCGGATGTGAACCCGCCTTCCTGTTAGTATCAGTCACCAGCAAAGGACAATACCATGAGAGTCCCCGCCTTACTTCTGGCCGCTCTGTCAATTCTGGCGAGCGCTGATGTTGGAGCAGCGCAGAGTAAGACACCGGACCGGTCCGGAAGACAAGGAAACCTGCGTCTGGAAGTTGTGACATTTCCCCCGGGCGTCCAGGCCGGCTTCAAGGATCTAAACAAGCAGGCCCTGCTCTTTCACCCGATCCAGAAGCCTGAAGGCAAGACCCCGCTGATTATTCTCCTTCACGGGGCGGGAGGAACCAGGAAGACCGACATATCTTCTTTCAAAGTGAACAGAGACGTCAAATGGGTTATGACACCCGCCAATCGCAAGTACAAAGCCAAAATCCTGGTCCCGCAAAGCCGCAGTCTTTGGGATCCGGCCTCCCTGAGCAAGATGCTGGACCACATACTATCCGCCAATAGCGACATTGATGAAGACCGCGTTTACTGCATCGGATACAGCATGGGCGGCAAGGGTGTTTGGGAATGGGCGATGTCGTCGCCCAAGCGGTTTGCGGCCATAATCCCGGTGGCTTTCATTGCTGATCTCAGCAAACTCAAAGACATGACGGATCTGCCGATCTGGGCGATGGTTGGAACAAAAGACCGGCGGCGCGCCGGCGGAATCCCGAAGATGGCCAAGGCGCTCAAGGAGCTGGGATCAACTTCGGTTCGAACGACCATTTTCGAAGGAGCGAATCACGCCTCAACCGCCCGTAAGGCCTGGGCTCAGGAAGGGCTGCTGGACTGGCTGTTTGCGCAATCCCGAAAAAAAACTGACGCATCTTCAGCGAACGGCTCGCGTTCTGCAAAACAGCTGCAGTCGGGAGAGTATTTCATAACGCAATCCTGGTCGCAGGAAACTGATTACAAGCGGCCGTATTTTGTGAATGTTCCAGCCGACGCCGAGAAGAAAGCGTTGCCTGTGTTCGTGTTCCTGCATGGTAATGGCGGGAGCGCCAAGGGTTCGATGCGCAGATACGCCAGGCCCAATTGCATGCTGGCGAAGAAGTACATCATGATTTTCCCCAACGGTTACCGGGCGAGTTGGAATATTGTCTCCGAACGCTCAAAAGCCGATGACCTGGGCTTTATCGAAGCGATCGTTAAAGATGTCTCGAAATACGACAATGTCCGGAAAGACAATATAAGCATCATGGGGAATTCCAATGGGGCGGCGTTGGTTAATCAGATCGCCTGCGAAACCAGGCTCGCCGGCATCAGGAATTACATCTCGGCTGTCAGCCCGTTGAACGGTTATCAGCATGATGGTGCTAACTTCAAAGTGAAGGGTGATGACAACAATTACAAGGTCATCGCCAAACCAATGACCGGAAAAAGACTGATGAACATCTCCGGTGTTAACGATAGTCTTGTCCCGTACAAAGGCGGACCTTCAAAGCACATTCCGGCCAAAGGCGGCAAGCTGCGGTTCGTTGACGCTGAAGAATCCATCTTCCTCTGGGCAAAGCACATGGGGTATAAAGGAAAGAAGCTGACCAAGCCGACTCGAACCGACGGGAAACTGGAGATTTTCAGTTATCTCGACGGAGCAGTTATTCACTACAAAGTCGTTAACGCCGGCCACAACGCCGGAGGCGCCGTTAGCGAAAAGCTGATTCTGGAATTCCTGGAAAGAAAGAAGTGATTTCCGGAATTAAGACTGGACCCCAATGCCCCCAAGACCAGGAAGGAAATATTATGTCTGCTAATGTTCTTGACGCTGTTAAGCCCGGTGTTCTCTTCGGTGACGACGTCTCCAAGGTTTTCCAGATCGCCAAGGAGAACAAGTTCGCATTGCCCGCGGTAAACGTCGTTGGCACGGACTCGGTCAACGGTGTTCTCGAAGCCGCCGCCGCAATCAACTCCCCCGTTATCATTCAATTCTCCAACGGCGGCGCTGCATTCACCGCCGGCAAGGGCCTGGAAAACGGTGCGGTCCTTGGCGCAATTTCCGGAGCCCAGCACGTGCACGCGATGGCCGAGGCCTATGGCGTTGCGGTGATCCTACACACAGACCACGCCGCCAGGAAGTTGCTGCCGTGGATCGACGCCCTGCTCGACGAAGGCGAGAAGTGGTTCGAAACCAAAGGCCGCCCGCTCTTCTCCTCCCACATGCTCGACCTCTCCGAGGAATCACTCGAAGAGAACGTCGAGATCTCCTGCAAGTACCTCGAGCGGATGAGCAGAATCGGCATGACTCTCGAAATCGAACTCGGTTGCACCGGTGGCGAAGAAGACGGCGTCGACAACTCCGACATGGATGAATCCAAGCTCTATACTCAGCCCAAAGACGTGGCCTTCGCCTATGGGAAGATGAGCGACATCAGCCCGAACTTCACTGTCGCGGCCTCCTTTGGCAACGTACATGGCGTCTACAAACCGGGCAACGTTAAACTGACCCCGACCATCCTGCGTGATTCCCAGGCATACGTTTCCGAGAAGTTCGAAGTTGACGCCCAGCCGCTAAACTTCGTATTCCACGGCGGATCCGGTTCCTCCCCGGCCGAGATCAAAGAGTCCATCTCCTACGGCGTGGTCAAGATGAACATCGACACCGACACGCAGTGGGCCACCTGGAAAGGCATCCTTGACTTCTACAAGGCCAACGAAGGCTACCTTCAGGGACAACTCGGAAACCCCGAAGGCCCGGACATGCCGAACAAGAAATTCTACGATCCGCGCGCATGGCTGCGCAAGGGTCAGATTGGTCTCGTCGAGCGCGTCAAGCAGGCCTACTCCGATCTCAACGCCGTTGACGTTAACTAATCATCGTGCGATCGTGGGCGGCCCGTAGGTCGCAATGGTTCACTCTTTCTTGATAGGAACGCGCTTATAGACGTATCGAATAGCGTCACCATACTGGAAAAGATGAAATAGAATTGTGATTACCTTCGGATGGGAATCTTTCACCGTGATTCTATAATTCACTGCGTCACTCGATCTGCGTCGACCAACTGTTATGCGTGAATTCCAACTTCCGGATGCCCTCAGTTTATCGCAAGCAAAATGCACACCGCGAACCTTAACGCCCATTGTGGCGACGTTCATGGCGTCGTTCTTGGGCTTATTTGTACCTTTGGCTGTGGCCTTGATGCCCATTTTAAAATTATCATCCACCTTGAGTTCCGCCGGCGGCTTGCCGGAGATGGTGAACTTAAACGTCCAATCAAATTGCTTGTCCAGTCTCCTGTAATATTGCTCATGAATCGTGACGAGGGACTCTTGGACTGTGGCTTTTCTCTTGTGCCAGTTATTGAGATCATCTCGAAATGTCCCCTCGCTCGACTTATCCAGCTGCTTCTCGTCGCGATTCAGTATCGGGGAGTCTTTTGTGAGCACCCACTTGTAGTTGACCTTAGAGCGTTTTCGGTACACAACAATTGAAGCTCTCGACGGTCTCTTTTTGCGGCCGACAAAGGCTACGAATGTCTCTCCCTTCCTGAACCCGCCGCCTGCGAATCCCCCCTTCTTTGGGGGCGGCGGCTTGCCGGGGTCAAAGGTATCCTTGTCCTGTCGTATAAAATGCGAGATTTTACGATCAGCGTCAACAAATCCGGAGTGCCCGTTCCCTGGCCCGGTTTTCGGGGGCAGCCAGTTCCAGACAATCACATCCCCCGGTTTCAGCAGCTTCTGCTTATCAATAGACTCCGCTGTCTTTTTCCAGAAATCTGTTACGTCCTCTATCGTGCTCTTCTCAGTGAACGCACATGAGAAGATCAGCTTCTTCACATAGCCGTTTTCCTCCAAATACTTTATCAAGTCCTTCGGATGGGTGCGGTTGTTGTTTACGCCTTTCCCCGCGATCTGCTTTGATACGCAGTACAACGTATAATCATGACACCAGAACGCAGCTTGCGCCGGCCTGGCAGCCGGAAGCATTGCTAACAGGAGCAGGGGCAACAAGACCGTCCTTCCAACCAGGTTTCCCTTGATCGGTTGCTTCAGATTCAGTTTTGACATGAACGTCTCCTTGCATGGTGTAATCAGAATCTTCTTGAGAAATGGAAGTAGTTCAATCATTTTCGATCGCCTCATTTCGAGAAACGTGTACCCTGTCCGCCCTGTAATTCCCGGGGCTTCCTGGTATTGTCAATGATTGATAAGCCAATCGCAAGGGCAAAAGACGTGGGAACCAGCCTGCCGGAAGGCTGGTTGACAACTTGATTCCGCGTACGCCCTATTACTGTTTACCGCTTGGCGCGCCTCGATGGTCTTCGGAATAGCGCCGATCCGCTTC
Source organism: Phycisphaerae bacterium (assembly GCA_030745875.1). Classification (GTDB taxonomy): domain Bacteria; phylum Planctomycetota; class Phycisphaerae; order SM23-33; family SM23-33; genus BS750m-G57. The sequence goes on along the minus strand of JASLNT010000039.1, from coordinate 38,638 downwards.
ATCAACTTACCGGCGTTCGGATCATGTGAGATTACACTCCAGCCGATCAGTATAGTCGACAGTGAAAAAGACACTGTCATTCGTTGCATGACCAACTCCTTCCACGTACACTGAGATCTTGATATCTCCCGATGCTGGAGCAGAAACGCCGCCCCCGAAGCACATAGGAGTTCATCGGGATGGGGAGATGCGATCCGGAAAATGTCGATTTGGAAGCCCTGGTGCAAGGAGATCGCCATGCCAATTCAATTCACCTGCCCCAAGTGCGGCAAGCAGTATCGTGTATCGAAGGACCATGCGGGCAAGAGGACTCGCTGTACGGAATGCGATCAGTTAATTCAGATTCCGAACACCACAGCGCCGCCTGTTGCGGAACTCGTCAATGTCGATGTCATCGAATCTTCAGGCCAATCGGCCGACAACTCGGGAGCGCGTGGAGTTCTCCTTGCGATTGTCCTGTTGCTGCTGGTAGCGGGCGGGGCCGCCTTATACTGGTTCGTCCTGCGGGACAGGGGCGCTTCAGCGGATCCGACCGGCGGCGGTTCCGCTGTGGTCAGCAAGCTGTCGGAAACTCAGCACGAGTTGGCGGTTCTGTTAAACAGCACGATATGGCGAAGTGCGGATGGCACGCATCCCTCGCTTCAGTTTGACGTAACGGATGACGCCAACGTCACAGGATCATTCACCACCACGCACCCCGGATCCGAAACAGGATCCGGTGTAATCGAGGATGGACGTGTGATTGGGGACAATCGCATTGAGTTCCGCTGGCGTCAAGAACATCGTCAGGGCGTTGTGGGCACGGGCAAGGGGCGCGGCGTGTTGATTCGCCTGGCGGGCAATCAGGGATTTCGCGTTACGTTCACCACCTCGGACGGCCGCGACTGGCCTCATCCGCTCCGGAAGTTGAGAGATAGGACTCCGGTTGTGGCTCTGGCGAACCGGACGAAACCTCGCTCAGTCAATCCGCCGCCGGTCTCAGGATTCGCTCCCAGCAAGATACTCACAAGGACGCTGGCGTCTTTCCGCCGGGCTGTGGCGGCCAATAACGTCCCTGCCGCGACCGCTCTGTTCCATCGAGAAGGAGCTCTCAAGGACTCCATCGGCACGTTCGTGGACTATATCGTTACGGCCTCTGAAGTCGGGGATCGAATGGTCAAGGCGTACGGACAAGACGTTCTCCAACAACCGGACTGGTCGGGGTTTGCACGATTCCGCAAGATCCGAGATCCCGCCAGCTGGCGAACGGTCCAGTTCACCGTCGAAGGCAATCGGGCGCGGACCCAGGGCACGCCCACTGCCAATCCCCTGGAACTCGTCCTGGTCGACGGTGTCTGGCTCATCGATCCGAACAAGTCATTCCCCGTCCCCGCCGGGCAGATCGATTCGGCGGTCGCCACCTATGCCCGAACCACGCGTGCAATGAAGAAAATCCTGCCGCTGATCGGCCAGAGCGGCCAGACCGCGGCCTCGCTGAAGAGCGAACTCGGAAAGGAGCCTTAATCCCGAAGTGTGCGGAGGGGCGCAAGAAAGCGTCCGGGCGATGCTAAACGCCCGGACGCTCACCGGCTTGGGTCGGTTCTACAGACTAACCGGCGCGCCGGATTGGATGCTGGCGATTTCGGCTTCCACTATTCTGATCGACTCGGCGGCTTGTTCTGCGGTTACTATCGTCGGAGGCGTTCCGGCGGTGATGCATTCGGCGAAATACGCCAATTCGCCCTCGTAACCGTCGCTGCCTTCACAGGTGACAACCTGCTTCTCCCCGCCGGTCGACAGCAGCAGCGGTTCGTCGCCGCGGGAGAAGTCGAAGTCGGCGGTGGCGTTTTCGAAGTTGACCATGTAGCTCATGTTGAACCCGTAACCGGCGTCCATGCACCAGGCGCCCTCGGCGGTCACGACGGGAATATCGTCATAGACGTACCGCGTTACGATATGGTCCACGCCGTCTGTGGTCTTGGAGTATCCGCAACTGGCGACAGCTTTAGGCATTCCGAGCAGATACTGGACAAAATCCGTATCGTGCAGATGCAGATCGAGGGCGGCGCCCCCGGACATCTCGGAATCGCCGAACCATCCGGGCGGCATGGACGCCATTCGCTTGAACGTAGCGCCCAGCACGCGCCCATAGGCTCCGCTGTCGACTATGTCTTTCAGCCACTTGTACTGCGGCCAGAATCTTATGCACATTCCGGGCATGAACATTCCGGGCGACGCGGCCGCTGCGGCGGCGATTCGGCGTGCATCTTCGGCGGTGCGGGCCATGGGCTTCTCGCAGACCACGTGTTTCCCCGCCTCCAACGCCGCTATCGCCAGCTCCGCGTGGAACGGTGTCGGCACGCAAACGTCCACAACGTCAACATCCGCCATCGCGATAAGCTCGTGCGGATCGGTGGTTCCGGTGACGCGGTCCATGTCGATCAGTTCGGTTCCCGCGTCAATATTGCCCCATCCGCCCGACAGGTCGCCCGCGGCCCGTTTCGGGTCGGCGTCGGCGACTGCGACAACTTCGGCGCCCTGGGCCTTGCCCCACCCTTCCAGGTGACAACGCCCCATCATTCCAAGTCCGATGATTCCTACGCGGATCATTATTCGCCCTCCTTCGCGGTCGCTGTAGTGATGAAATCGCGTGCTTTTGCGATGTCGCCCGGTCGGTCGTCTCCGGCCTCTCGCTCGATGCACATGGCGCCGTCGAAACCGCCCTCGTCCAACGCGGCCAGGAACGCATCCCAGTCCACCGCTCCGGTCCCGACGACCTCTTCACTGCCCCACGTTCCGGGCGTATCGGTGGGCAACGCATCCTTGACGTGCACCTGTTTGAGGTAGCCCATCAGCGTTTTAACCGCCGCCACCGGGTCGCCCTTGGCGTACAGGATCATGTTGGCCGGGTCGAAGTTAACGCCCACGTTCGGCTCGCTGAGGTCGTCGAGGAAGGCCTTCAGCGTATCGGCGTCCTCCTGCCCGGTCTCCAACGCCAGGTCGATTCCCTTTCCGGCGAACAGTTGGGCTATCTGGCGGATCCGTTCGGTGAGTTTCGCGTAGCTCGGATCGCCCGAAGATTCCGGAAGGAAGCCCGCGTGAAAGCTAACCAGCGAGACGCCCAGCTCGGCGGTAATGTCGGCTACGGCGGTGATGTTCTTCCAGTTGCCTTCCCATGTTTCGTCGGGCACGATCCCGCCTGTTACGCGGATCGCGTCGAGCGAACTGTAGTCCTCGCCGATGCAGCCGAACATACCGGATGCGATTTCGACACCGGCTTCGGCCAGCATCGCCGGCGCTGAAGCCCACTCCGGGTCGGTCGCCAGCGGATCCAGCGCCAACTGGATCTTCTTGATCCCGATTGCGCTTACTTTTTCGATCAGTTCGGCAGGGGTTGACGGTTGGAGCGACCAGCTGCATACGCCCAGGCGGTCTGCTGCGGAGATTTGTGACATAGCTTCAATCCTTTCAATATCCGGAGCGCCCGAGCGATGAATGGGGCGCACCATAAGTTTATTCTTCGTTCCAAAGCGGCAGGCCCGTTTGCTCGTCAAAGCCTCTGTTAAGCTGCGGTCCGTCAAACGCCTGGACAACAAACTCGCAGGCGAATATCTCGCATCCGGGCACAAGGTGACCACCATAAGCGATTCCCCGGTCGTTGGCCAGCGTAACGTGCGCGTGGACGATGGGCTGGGAGTCCTTTAACGACACGTTTCCCACGAGGTTCGTGATTTCCAGATGTTCGTCGAACTCGAGCGTTTCGTACCGGCGGGAGTTCTGGTTGTAGTATCCGAGCTTCGCCCGCACCAAGGCCCCGAGCGCTTCGACCCGTCCCAGCGTAATCCCGCGGGCCTTGCAGAAATCGGTTATCTCGCCCAGGAGATCGCCTCCGTGGGCGCCCTTGCCTATGTAACTGGTCCGCAGAGTCATTTCCTTATAGAACGCCATCTGATTCAAGCTCCATTCATCGCCCGCAGCATTTCTTGTATTTCTTACCGCTGCCGCACGGGCATGGTTCGTTCCGCCCTACCGATTGGCCGGTTGTTCCCGTCGCTTCGGCCTGGGCCTGACGGTGCGTATCGGCCCGCTCGCGACGAACGTCGTCAGCGAGTTTCCTGAACGCCTTGAGCGTGTGCGGGTAGAACTTTTTCCATCCCGAGCACAACGAGCTTAGCGTCTGCGGACTGCCCCCGGGCTGTTCGATGCGGTGTTTCAGGCAGTCTCCGCTGCAGAAATTCAGGTACTCGCAGTTGTCGCAGTCTTCGTGCCACTGGGGTTTCATCGCCCCGAATTTGCGGTACTTGTCGCATTCCTGGAGATCGGCCCATGAGTCGGTAAGCACATTGCCCAGTTTGAGCGGTTCTTTTACGAAGAAGTCGCACGGGTAGACGTCTCCGTTGTATTCGACTACGAAGTACTGCCGGCAGTCGCGGCCCATGTGGCAGACATTGTAGACGTCGTCGACCATTTTGGTCAGGATCGAATCGAACATGCGGATCGACACTTTTCGCGTATCCTGGGGATACCACTGGTCGAATATCTCGCACATGAACTCGCCCCACTCGTCGCCGGAAATCGCAAACGGAAGCAGATTCCCGTCCGAGTCGAACTCGACGCACGGGATGTACTGCTGGTAGAGGCAGCCCATACCGCAGAGGTACTTGTAAACTTCAGCCGCGTGGGCGACGTTCGACTGGCTGACCAGCGTGAGGATATTGTATTCGACGTGATTCCGCTTGAGCGCGGCCAGCCCCTTCATCACCGCCGCGTGCGTGTCGGCGCCGCCGATGTTGTGTCGGTAGTGATTGTGGATTTCCGCAGGCCCGTCGACGCTGACGCCGACCAGGTAATTGAACTTCCCCAGATGCCGCGCGAAATCGTCGTCTATCAGCGTGGTGTTGGTCTGCAGACCGTTGGAGACGATCGCCCGCGAAGCGTTACCGTAAGCACGCTGAAATCCGATCGCCTTCTGGAAGAATTCGAGCCCCATCAGCGTGGGCTCGCCCCCCTGCCAGCCGAACGAATGCTGCGGCTGATCGGTCGCCAGGTACGTTCGCACCATCGCCTCAAGCACCTCGTCGCTCATGCGGTGCACTTTCGCGTCGGGATACAGTTCGCACCGGTCCAGGTAGAAGCAGTACTCGCACCGCAAGTTGCAGTCCGCCGAGGCGGGCTTTACGAGTAGCGAAAAGGGTCTTACGGGTTTGGAGCTTTGGGGCATGGTCTGGATAGTCCCGGCGGTCGGTCGCAGGCTTAAACGCCTGTCCGACCGAACCGCCGCAAATCGCATCGAATCACGGGAAACTTCGGGTTTACTGTCGGGTAACGGTCAGCAGTTCGGTGGTCCACAGCCCGCCTTGCGGATCGGACGGCGAGGCGACGCATCTTGCAGACAGCGTCCACCGACCGCCGCGGTAGATCAGCACCGCGGTTATATCGACAACACGGGTGGTCTGTTCGGGCTCGACCGTTATCGTAAGGGCCGGACCGTACTTGCTCTTGGTCCAGGCTCCTTCTTTCCAGCCCAGCGGTTTGCCCCTCCCGTCAACGGCCGACAGCGACAGCACGCGGAGTTCTTCGAGCTTGATGCCCGGAAAACGCAGGCCCGTAACCAGCACGAACGGTTGCGGGGTGGTCCCATGCGTCCTTCCGCGAATACCGGTCTCGCCGCCGTCGACGGCCCACTGCAATCCGCCCACGGTGGCGCGGCCGGCGGTTTCCAATCCGCCCACGGTCGCCCTTCCGGCGGTCCCCAAACCGTCGAGGATAGTATCTCCGAACGGGCGCGTGGAATCGCATCCGCCCAGAACCGCCGTCATCGAAATCAATATCGCAAGAGCCCCGAATCGTCTCAACACTCTTGTCCGCCGCGTCTGGTCGTAGAACATGGTGTTTCTCCTGTGTAATAAGGCGTCGATTGGGATCGTACCATCTGACCGCTCCACAGGCCAGCGGAAAGCTGCGCTTGCACAGCCCACAAGCCCGCAATACACTCCCTCCAAACACGGACACACCCAATGAACCGAATCGCAATACTGCTCCTGATAACGTTCTTCGAGAGTTTCGTCACGATTCTCGACGAGCGGGGCGTCTACTTCTTCTGCAAGGAGCGGCTGGGGTTTGACTCCGCTGAGAACCTCTGGTTAGCCCTTACGTTCGGGGCCGGATACGTCCTGGCCGCATGGAGGGCTCATTGGCTCGCGTCGCTCATCGGTGAGCGGCGCCAGATGACGATCGTTATCGCCCTGCTGGTCTGCGTGCACGTGTGGTTGTATTTCTTCGTCTCACCGCTGGTGATGTTCGTAGCGATGGGTCTGCTGGGGCTGGGCAATGGCGCTAAGTGGCCGGTGCTGGAGGGTTTTCTCGCCAGCGGACTCACCCCCGCACGGACCGCACAGGTCATGGGTCGCTTCAACATAACCTGGGCGGCGGCGGTACCGCTGGCCCTGGCGGCGGCCGGACCGCTGATAAGCATCCATCCGACCGCGCTGTTCGTTGTCGGAGGCGCAATGTCGCTGGTTGGGCTGGGCATGACATTTCTCCTGCCAGCCAATCCCGCCCCGCCCCTTCCGCCCGCAACCGGCGGCGCCAGACACGAGCATCCCGAACACCTCACCGGTCTGCTCGTCGCCAGCCGATGGATCATGCTCGCGGTCTACATAGCGGTATTCGTGTTCGCACCGCTCGCTCCGCGAATATTCGAGAAACTCGGATGCTCGCGCCAACTCGCACCAGCCACTTCGGGCCTCCTTGACGTCATGCGATTCGCCGCATTCGTATCGCTGGGCTTATGGCGGGGATGGCGAGGGCGAGCAAGATGGCTGGGCGTTACGATGCTTGCCCTTCCGGCGGGGTTTTTCATGGTGATTCTGGGCTCGAATATCGCTGTGGTTATCGTCGGTGAGATGCTGTTCGGATTCGCAGCCGGGATGTCGTATTCGTCCGCCATGTACTGCGCGATGGTCGTCAAGGAGGCCTCTGTAGACGCGGGCGGCGGGCACGAATCGATGATCGGTCTGGGCCTGATGATAGGCCCGCTGGCCGGACTGGCGGGCGAATCGATCCACACCGCCTCTGGGTCCTTTGCACAAGGATATGTGACGGCGATGGCGCCGGTGCTCGGGATATGCATAACAGCAGCAGTCTGGGCGATCTACAAGAGACCGCCCGCGATCGACTGAGGTTCACAATTGGTTCACAACGGCGGGCAATTGGGAATGGGCAATTGGCAATTGGGGACGACGTTTTAGGCATCACGACTTCGTCGTGACGAGGTCGATTCGGGCGTCGATGAGCTAAACGGAGTGTCGATTACTTGTTTGATATTCGCTTGACACATTCTTGTCTTCGTTGCGCGCGAAAAGATTTTTCGAAATTTTGTTGGTCGAAATTGAAAATTCTTTCTTGCGATCGAATCGCGTAACAACTTGTCGTACATACTGTTGCATGATTCACATTTCCTCTGGACAAAAAAGTTTTTCGCGGGGTGACCAAAACCACCCCCCATTCGCCAGTAAGTATGTTCATGGAAGAGGAAGGGACCCTGTTTCACGTTCCAGGTTCTAGTGGAACGAGCACCTGAAACCCGAAGATCGAACGTGTTGCTGATTCCGCTGTTGATGTCTCGACACCCCGTTTAGCGATCGACGCCCGAGTCGACCTATTCGCGACGAAGTCGCGACGTCGTTGTCGTTATCGCACACCCCAAGAACCCAAAACCTGAAACCCGAGGTTACCGCATGTCCTACGATGAAGACCTACTCGTCGAACTAATCGCCGCCGGCGACGTTTCCCATTCCGAAATCGCAGCCCGCGCCGGAGTATCGCGACGCACGGTCTGGTCGATCGCAAACAACCATTCACGCCCCGACCTCCAGCGCAAAATCGCCGCCACAGTAGAAGGTTACCGCCAGCAAACAGTTAGGATGGCCGCCAAGTGGATGAAGTCCATCCTGACAAAGCACATCAAAGTCGCCCTCGAAGGCGATGGTGAGACCGCGCGCAAATGTCGCGAGTTCCTGCTGAAAACGTTCATGCTCGCCCTGCCCGAGCAATCCGCCAAGCACCCGCCCAAACCGCCCGCCGACGACGAAAACGAAACCAAACCGCTGCACCCGATCGCCTTGTACAACAGCCTGACCGAACTGTCTGAAGACCTGAAAACCCAGGTGGTGAAAGAACTCGGCGGCCCGGACGAAAACTACGAAGATATTTACGCTAGCAATGAACAGATGAACTCCGCCCAACAGCGCGGTGCCCCAAGCCCCCCGTAGTGAACGCTATTTTGTGATTCGACGACTATCGGTCAGTGCCGATCCAAAGAGCTTCTATGTCCGGCTTGAGGGCTGATTGAACCGAGTTCAATGATGGACCAGACATTGGACGATGACTGTTGTTCAGAGCAGTCGAAGATTGCATGGATCGAATCGCCAGCATATAATCCTAGTGCAACAATATGGATAGACGACATTCTCCCAAATGAATCGGGTCTAGTGAATTCGAACAAAGCATAGTGTAATCGTCCAACGAAGCTTGGTCGGAGGAGTCGATCTAGACGACGCAACTGATCTCGTGCTGATTACTGGTGACGACGCAGGCAGCTAGCAGCCCCTCAGGTGTGCCGCCATTGCGTTGCTCAAACATGGCCCAGGGGCATGACATGGACTGTCGAGACATAGAGCAACTGATGTCCGTAAGAAGGCCGGCCGAATTGACGCCCCAGCAGCAGGCGGCCGTTACGGATCACATGTGGCAGTGCAAGGCTTGTCGGAGGCGATGGCGCCTTGACGTAACCAATGCAGGTTCGCGGCGGGATGGCGGGCGCCGAGAGCAGCCTACGTCAATTGACAGCGAAGTGAGCCCACCCCGGGATCTGGGAGGTTTTGAAATCATCAGTCGCCTGGGGCAAGGGGGAATGGGCACAGTGTTCCGCGCCCGGCAGCCGAATATGGATCGCATTGTGGTCTTGAAGGTGCTTACCGGTGACGCCGCCTGGAACGAATCCTCTCTCGCCAGGTTTACGCGGGAAGCCCAAGCTGCCGCAGCCGCCGGTCACCCGAATATTATCGAAGTGTACGACACAGGTCATGATCGCGGGTGGCACTACATTGTTATGGAGTATATGGATGGTGGAAGCCTAGCCGATATTCTGGACCGCGACGGCCCATTACCTCCGGCGAGCGCTCTGGTGCTTATGAGGCACGTGGCTCGCGGGCTGGCCGAAGCACATCGAGTGGGAGTTCTTCACAGAGACATAAAACCGTCGAATATTCTGCTGACCGCCAGAGGATGGGCCAAGGTTGCTGATTTCGGTCTGGCCAAAAGGCCCGACGTTGATCTCGACGTCACACGTCCGACATTCCTGTTAGGCACACCGGCGTACATGGCTCCGGAGGCCCTTCGGGGCGAGGAATATGATCCACGTTGCGATTTATATTCCCTGGGGGCGATGTTCTACCAGGTATTCACAGGCCAGCCGCCCTTTACGGGGGCGATCGGCACTGAATTGGTGGCAAAGCACCTTGAAGCCAAGCCAGCCCCGTTGACGGACGTGTCTCCCGGGACGCCTCCATCGTTGGCTCGAATTATTCATCGTCTTCTTGAGAAGGAACCTTCAGACCGTTACCAGACCGCCGAGGACCTCTTGGACGCGCTGGAAAAAGTAGACTTTCCGGCGGTGCCTGACTCTGGAGTCTCGTCCTCTGGAGCGACTGTGTTCAGACACATCGGCCGAGCAGTAGGCCGGAGGCCCAAAACGTTCCTGCTGGCCGCGCTGCTGTTTCTGGCGATGATCGGGGTGTGTGTGGGCCTGTTCGTATTGCCCGGTGTTGAATCCTTCACTCCCGGCCCTTGGGTGAATCTCTTCGACGGCAAGACGCTGACAGGCTGGCGTGTGCTAACGGAGGCTCCCTGCGATCTACCCGGCAAGGTCTACGGCCGGGACGGGCAGATTGTGCTGGAACAGGCCGGCGAGAGGAGTACGAGCATCTCCTGGACGGGTTTCACGCTACCGAGAACGAATTACGAACTCAAGCTGAATGCAATGCGCACCGGTGGACATGGCTGTCTTTGCCACGTGGTCTTCCCGGTTGACGACTCGTACTGTCTGTTGAACGTCGGGGGTGTCAGGGGAGATGGGGTAGAAGGAACTGTTGTTGCGCTGGATCGAGTCGACGGGTTTACCTCTGTCGATAAGGAGAACCCCACAACCCGACTCATGACGTTCGACGACAATCGCTGTTACCACATTCGATTACGCGTGACACGCACCAACATCACAGTTTGGATAGATGACGCCAGGATAATCAACCTCTCCCTGGCGAAGCACAAGACGGGCACACCGCCCCCATGGACCATTCTCCAGCCCCTTGGCCTAGGTAATTGGGAGTCCGCGTCCGTCTTTGATGATATCGCTATCAGACGACTCGAACCAGCGAAGTAGCAGTGTCTCTCCAGCGGTCGACGCGACAAGAAGCATCAACTGGAAACATCAGCGGCGGGCGTTCCAGATCTCCGCTTGCCCGTCGAGACAAGACGGTCGATGAGATCAACCATGTTCCTGCTGTAGGCCTCCACAGAGAAGTCGGCGCGTATCCGCCGATATCCTTCCTCCGTGCGAGCGGTGAGTTCATCCTTGTCGCCCAGTAATGCATGGAGCCTGTCTACGATCTCGCCATCTTCTTTTGCGTCGAGATCAGCGAATCCTCGTCCAAAGAAGGGACGTATCGCATCGGGCAAGCTCCCGGCCACAAATGACTTGGCGGCCGCGGTCTCAAGGTGTTTGGCGAACAGACAGCCGTATACGCTGCCGGTGGCGATGGTAATCCAAGATCTGTTGATCTCTTGGGCCAGTTTCTCGCCAACGTAGTGCGCATCCTGAGTCACATACCCATCGTCCCAGTATCCGGGATGCGGAATGATCTTCACCCGCAAACCGCCGGATCGGCCCATATCTTCGAGCAGCCGAAGCAGTCTAACACGCAGAGGGTAGGCGTCACGCACTGCGCCGTAGAATAGAATGTCATTTGTCTTCTCTATACCATAGTCTCGAAAGATGTCAGTGCGGACCGCCACCGGCGTCCAGATGAACCGAGTACTAGGGCATGCCTCTTGGTATGCCGCCTCCAGCGGGCGCGTGGTGTGGAAGGTGTAATCGAAGCAGTTCTCCCGCAGGAAACGCTGCCGGACTTCTTGGGCTTCCCACGGATCCTCAATCTCCATAGCCGTTGGAATGTCCAGATCCGCCAGACCGGAGACCAGAGGTACCCCCGTTGCACCGAGATCCAGACCATGGATGAGAAAATCCGGACGCCCAAATCGATTCAACAGATCCTGCACTGGCATGCCTCTGTGAAACGCGTCGCACCCAGGTCCGGTAACGGTCACGTTCCTGTGGCCTGACAGCGCGCGACTGCGGTAGTACACGCTCTTGTCCATACGCCGGGCCAACTGCTGAACGTTGGTGATCATCAGCACCTTTGGCGGATCAGCCGACATCTCGTGACACTTGAATTGCTTGTCTATGTCGCCTGTCCCATCCCGCCATGCCTGTGTCGCCATGGATCAAAACTCCCAGTTCTTCTGCCAATGATGAACGGCGTACGCATCCGGATGATCTTGGGGCTCCCACGTTTCGCCAAGGTAGTACGGATACAGAACCCACGTCCGGAACGCATGCAACGGTAATCGGCAAGCGGGTGCAAGCTTGCTTCCAGCTTGTCTGCCCGAAAGCGAATCAACGTATGGGACTTGGGTGTGCTCGCCCAGATAGGCTTGCACGGCCCTGTTGTAGAAATCCGGACCTGTTTCCTCAAGTATCTTGCCCGCTCGCCAAGGCCAGCGTTCTCGAATCTTCAGTTGGCACGAGCGCAAGAAGGGATGCCCCGCCACACTTCCAAGGATGCCCAAGGCCGGGCGTCCGGGGAGTTCCTCGCCGTGGAAATACGATACATCCTCCAGTAGAGGCTCGATGTTCCGGAGACATTCGTAGTCGATGTCGATGTACACGCCGCCAAACTGGTTCAGCACCTCGTACGCCAGAATGTCCGCCCTCTGTGACGGCTTTTCCGTGTGTTCGTAGATATCCCGGTTGAGCTGCCCCTGAGGCAGGTTCTGATCTGTCCACAGTTCCATATCCCAGTCGGGATGTTGCTCTTGCCATGAGGCTGCGTAGTCCTTCGCTGTCGCAGGCAATGGCTCAGGCCCGACCCATATCTGATGAAACACTCTTGGTATGAGTTGCATCACACGTTCTCGTTAAATGGATTCAGATGCACTGCCCCACTGGTCACGGCTGATCGGCACGTATGGTCGGTGAAAAGTCGGCGATGGCGGCATGCCTCCCAAGCCCGTTGATACGTCCCCGATGTGGTTCACTAGAGAACGTGGGCTGGCGTACATCCTGTCGGCATACAGTTTGCCGATCAGCAGATCGCCGCAGTCATCGGTCCTGTCCACTCCGTGCTCTTGGAGATACCCTCTGATATCCTCGGCCACGCCGCGCGGATAATACATGCACTGCGTTCCCCGGAAAGACCAGGCATAACTGCAGAAGTAGAGTCCGCGGTAGAAGGATGCGTCCTGCTCCAAATCGCAGTCGGTAAAGAGAGCCAGACAGTAATCGGATGCTTCCGTATGCGACTCCAGTTCATCCACCGTCGTCAGAAGGCGTTGGACGAACATGTCACGAAAGACAACGTCGTCTTCGCAGACGCAGATGCCTCCGCCTTCGGGAATCGGCAGGCTCAGGCAGCGGACGTAGTTGCGGCAGAATCTTCGGTGGCGAGACCAATCAGCGATCCGGTCCTGTTCCGCTTGCCTGAGAGGATGGAACGAGAGCCTCTGGTGATGACGATAGTCCCGCAAGTAATCGGCGTCGCTCGCGTCAATCATAAGGTGTATGGACGACATCTCGTGGATCAGGGGGTCAGCCGCGAACAGACTTGCGAGCGTCTGGTGTACGTACTGCGGATCGCGATCCACTGTCATGATTGCCAAGACAAGTTTCGTAACATCCATAGAAAATGCTCCCAATCCGACTACAAATCGGCCTCCCTTACACTGTGAAGCAGCGGACTATGTCGGACCAGAACTGCTTCCATAGTAATCGGAAGCGTGTTGGCTGTCATTCGATAAGTTGGAGACGTCGCCGTAATAGGAAGCGTTGGCGCCATTGGCTGTTACAATCGAGCTTGCGCCATAGTACGGTTCCAGAGTCGCATCACTCGTGTCGTCCGAGACTGCCTTGTTGAGGATTGAATCTTCAACGACTGACGCTTGGGCCGCGGGGATCAATTCCACAGGCATTTTCTCGTGCATGCGCCAGTTGCCCCTCCATATCCCATCTGTGTGACGCTCAAGATCGCATGTAAGCCCTGACTCTCCCCAAACTTGAAGTTTGAACGGTGCCGTGGAAGTATTGAGGAACCACCATCGCTCAAGACCGCCTGCACCACGGGTGATTGTGTGATCGCTAGATAATTCCATTGGTCGGCGGTCGTGACCGATCCGGCGATACAGGAACGGGCCAGCGGCTGCGATGCGTTTGATTTCATTCCCGCCGGATGCGGGAGATTCCCCGAGCAGTGTTCTGATTTCTTCGGCGACAGTTCGTTGTTTCGGGGGCAGGTGTTTGATTGGTTCGATTGTGATAGGCGATTTCTCAAAATGCAGGCATCGGCCCCGCCAGGTCGCCTGTCCACTCTGGTCAAGTATGCACATCTTGCGGTTGCCGTTGTGTAAGGTAAGGCTGACTCCCCGGCTGCGTTGCTCAACGTCCCAAGCCGTCTCCCAGCGGCTTTTTCCCAAGCCGACCTTGAAGTTTGGCTTCATTTCGATCAGGCGAAGGCAATTACCACCGCCAGCATATTGAAAGAGGCGATGGCCGGCTATCCGCTGGACAGCGTCTTGCTCGATATCGGTGTAATCATCCGGATATCGACGCACCACACCGTCCCAACGCTGTCGGAGGCGATGCAGGAATTCCAGGCAGACCTCTTCATGCGCAAAAGCCGGTATCCGGAGATTGTCTCCATCGTAATTCCATTTGTCCTGGTTGCGATGTTGCAGGAAGCGACGCCCCTGGAAGTCATGCTGGTACAGCACCGGACCATTTTTCGAGTCCTGCATTGGATGGAACATCGGCATTCCGTATGGCTGGCCGATACGGCGCCAGGCCATATGGAATGTGTCCTTGTCGCCCAGAAGCCATCGATAGAAGAAGTCGGAATGTTTGTTGAAGAACATGGTCAGTTGGAGCGCTCGCCAGCAGCGGCGCTTGTGGATTACCATCTGGCCGGACTCGAACTCCGGCTCGTCGCGTTTCGCGACGCCGCAGGCCTCCCATGCCTGGGGCCAGATTGTGCGACAGCTGTCCGGATCACCTTCACCCATCCAACGATCAGGCCAGAACACGGCGCCGAAGCGGCGGTATGCGTCTTCTTCGAAAAGCCAAGAGGGATCGCGCGTGGGCACATTGTCGCAGTCCAGGAACAGCACCTCCTCGAATCTACTGTGAGCAATAGCGTAGGGTTTGACCTCCCAGCCGTCCAGCTGGCGGCGATCGCCCTGTTCGGCGGCATTCATGCAATGGACGTCTGCAACGGATTCAATTGTCCGTCGCATAACGTCGCTCATTTCGTGAGGACCGCGATACCAGACTTCTATGGGAAGCCTACAGCCCAGACGGCGGAGCAGGTTTACCAAGACCCAAGCACACGTAAAATACGTTCGCCCACCGGCGCATATGACGATGCCGGCGCCGGAAAATTGACTCTTGGGATAGTCGCAAGGCGATTCTGCAATACGAGTAATGTCAGGATGATAGCGTTTGAGATTCATCAATACCGTCCTCTCAGCCTGGTTAAACGAACCCCCAACGAATCAAAACTTAAACCTTTTCTCTTCTTATAGCAACCCCCCGCTCATGGTTGCCTTTAAAGCTGCATCGTGCGTTTAGATGATATGCTAATACTCTATCAAGATTTGTTGTATTGCACCGTCCTGATCGCCCCCCCCACATGGGGCTCCCCCCCGCAGAGCCCCACGCGGTAGTGTTTTTGAATATCGTTGCTGAGGCGACAACAGCATCATAGCCGCGTCGGCGTCCAACATATTCATCGTTCTTCCGCCTCACATAGTGTTCGGGCGGTATCGAATAACCCTGCTAGTTCAGGTGTTGTCCATCGATCAGCCATCAACAACCGTAGCGAATCGGCCAGTTCCCCGTAGGACCGAGTAGTAATCTTACAACGGTGGGAACCCAGGGCGGCGGCAATGGCGGCGAAGTAGATTGTGACAGCCGCTACATGTTCGGAGCCCTCGTCCCATCGAGCTGCGAGACCCTTACCATACTGCTTAAGCGTCTCAAGGATCGCCAGCGGAGTGTTGGGATCCAGCAGTATCTCACCAAGTGGGCAACCTTTTATGGACAGCATCTCCGGGCAAGATCTGTCCAGAACGTCGGGTAGTGAATCGACACAGCGTTCCGTGATCTGCAGCGGGCTGACCAGGCGCCGCCGCATGAGCTCCGCGGCGGCCTGAGGTGCAGGCAACTGACTGCAGTTGTCCTCACCGTCCGAGCCAGCGTCCAGCAGTGTCACAAGTAGCTTTGGACATAGCCCAAATGTTGATTTCGTTGCCACAGTGTTGCTCCAGAACCAGAGATCAGGAGATTGAATATGCCGTACGCCATTCAGCGACGAGCTGTTTTCATACAGTTCGGCGTGTCCGCCCGCCTCCATGTTACATACGTATATACACGCTTTTGGCTACAATCTTGCGCCGTAGCGTGAAAGGATTTTCATCAAGTCGGCAATTTCCATATCTACATCGGCGTCGGAGGATACGGCAAGTCGAACCTGCCGGGCGAGTTCGGCCCGGAAGCGGCGCTTGACGGTAACAATCATGTTGGAGGCCTTCGTCTCATCGAGGATGCTATGTCTCTCACAGAGCTCCGAGAGAGGGGGCGGCTTTGTATTCTCTAGCAGCGGCGTCACCGTTCGATCACTAAAAACCTCCCAGTGGACATCCTTGCCGCTGTCGCGACATTCGGTTTCAACAGCGGCGAGCACGTCATCGAGGAGTTTGGAAGCCCAAGCATAGTTGAACGCCTCATCCGGCGTCAGTTCTTGAGACAATTCAGGCATGTCCATCGAGGCGGAATCGTCCAGAGTGAACATGGCTCCGGTGGGCGATCTCCTAAGGGTTGCGCCGTCTCGCTGAATGTTTAGAGCATAGCGGCTTAGCGATACCAGAAGGAATGTGCGGAATCGCCCCCTCTCAGGGTCCGCCTGCTGTATAAGGCTGCGGTCCAGAACGATCTTCTGACAGAAGCCCTGTACTATATCCTTTGCCTCTTCGTTGTTATAGCCTTTGCGGCGGATATAGCAGTACATCGGCTTCCAGTATCTGGCCAGGACTACTCCAATCGCCTCCCGATGTCGGGCCTGATCAAGTGTGCGAGCGGAGAATATCTCGGTCCAGTGCGTTGTCTCAAAGCGGCGGTTCTGCCCGCCCATGCTTGTCCTGTCGCCGGGAGCCACGATATGTCCTTTCAAGCCGAGTATACAGGGCCTATACGATCTGTAAGTCTAGTAATGATAAGCTAGTGTTGGCTTTCTGCAAAGCTAATTCTGAAACTCCGGAATACAAAAACCGCCTGTCGTCTGTTCACAAGCAATCTCTGTAAACAGGGGCAGGCGCCAAGGTGCTAGTCGTGTACTTGGATATGGGAATCCAATATGCAATCGAAGGCGATCTATCATGCTTCGGAGGAGCACGGCCGCCTGGACCTGAATGGAACCGAAACGGCGTCACTGCGTACAGCTGGTGAGGGCAATTCTCGCTTTTCCGAGCATCAGTCCACCGACCCGTTCCGTAGATTCTCGAATTGCTCACCGTCGCGCATGCTGCATATCGGGTGGAAGAAGTCGAACACGGATCGTAACTAGGGCATGGTGTCCGAGTGAGCGCAAAGCGGAAGGCTTGGCGGGGGGGGGACCAAGCCTTCCTTGTTTTCGATCCGATCGCGAAGGATCGGATCGAGAACATAAGAACTAGGCTATCTGTGCATCTTTGTCAAACAATTATTAGGAAGTTCTTGACGAGTATGGCCGACGCGGTCAATGGCATGAATCCGGACAATCCCCCACCCGAGCAATCCCCGTAGACACACCGTACAAATCACCGACAGTCGTCGATACGGAACTGTGGTTGAAAAACTGCAATATCCTGATAGACACCAAGCGGCGGACACTATACTGTACTGTGCTGTGAGTCGCCTGGTGATACATCCGGGCGCACCTTGCTCATCAGTCCGGATCTGTTTGCTGCGTGTACCATCCCTCGAAGAGGTTGAACATGAAACAGCAACGTGATGTCGAACGCGGCCCGCATGAGACCGGGGGAGGTCCCTTCTCGAAACATGACCCTACCCGGGCGCTATCCGATCAGAATCAAGCCCGGGGCGTTTTCCGAATGCGCCTCTCGGTTTTCGCCGCCGTCGGAGCTATAGTAATTGCCCTGTTGGGACTAATGGGTTACGTGCCCGGCCTGGGGTTGCTGGGCAGCGTTCGCAAGGGATACATCCCCATGGCGCCAAGCACCGCCGTCAGCTTCATCTTGCTTGGAGGCATTCTGACTGCGTTGACTGTTCGGTCCCTGTCTGGCGCGAGTCTCGTTGTTCTCGGAGCCCTTACGGTGCTGGTCTCCATTTTTGGCGGGCTTGAAGTCGTCGGGCACTTCACCGGAATGGACCTCAACTTCGAGGACGCCCTCGTACCGTCTGCCGGGCATCTTGGGAACATTCCTATCGCCCGGATGTCTCCGTCCACCGGAGGCGTATTCCTGCTGTCGGGTCTCGGCGCCCTTGCCCTCATCCTGCGGTCGCGCCGGACCTCCGGGCGGGGAATTGGCCTGGTTCATTGGGCCGGCTGTCTGGGCGCCCTGGTGCTGGGCACGAGCCTGCTGTTTTGCCTGGCGTATCTTTATGGAAGTCCTCTGCTCTACGGTCACGGCGCCACGGTTCCGATGGCGCTTACGACGGCGTTGGCGTTCCTGCTGTTGGGGCTCGCCATCGTGTGCGCCTCCGGACCGGACGCCCTTCCAATGATACTGTTGACCGGAGCGGGACGTACGGGCAAGTCCATGAGCCCGAAAAAGAGATTGCTTTTCCTGATTCTGATCATGGTCGGTGCCTGCGCCGCGGTCATGGGCGTCATGACGATCGTGCTGTATCGACATCACATCCAGGAGCATCGAGAGATGCTGCAAGTCACCGCCCAAAGCCAGGTCCGCCTCATTGAAGCCGTCGCACGCCATGACGCCGACCTGGCCAGACTGCTGCGGAATGCCGATCCGGATAACGATGCAGCCGCTGAGTCGCTGGGGCAGATCGCCAAGGCTTACGAGCCATACGACGGTTTTGGAGAAACCGGGGAGTTCATGCTGGCCAGGCGCGACGGGGACTCTATTGTCTTCATCCTGAGGTACCGATACGGCGCTGTCGAACGACCCGCGCCGGAGCCTTTCGATTCGGATCTCGCCGAACCTATGCGAAGGGCGCTCAAGGGGATGTCCGGAACGGTTATCGAACTCGATTATCGGGGCGAAACAGTCCTAGCCGCCTACGAACCGGTCCCAGCGCTGAACCTGGGGATCGTGGCGAAAATGGATATGGCCGAAATTCGCGAGCCTTTCATCAGGTCCGGTCTGTCTGCAGCAACAGTAGCCCTTCTCGTTGTCCTTGTCGGAACGACGCTTTTCTTCCGTGTCGGCAAGCCGATTATTGCGCGATTGGAGGCGTATTCGCGAGAGCTGGAGGGGGAAGTCGAAGAGCGCAAGCGGACTGAGGAGGCGTTGCAGGAAAGCGAAATGCGGTTGTCGTCGTTTCTGGAAAACAGCGCGGTTATCGCCTGGATGAAGGATGAAGACGGTAGACATGTCTTCTTGAGCGACAACTTTCAGAAGCAATTCCAGGTCGACTTCAACGATTGGAAAGGCAAGACTGATTTCGAACTCTGGCCTCGCGAAATCGCTGAGGAATTCCATCGCAACGATCAGGAAGTACTGAAAAGGGGACAAACCATTGAAATTGTCGAACGGGCTACAAATCCCGACGGGAGTTCTTCGTGGTGGCTGAACAGCAAGTTCGTGTTTCAGGATGGGTCCGGGAAGCGCTATGTCGGCGGTTTGGGAGTTGACATCACCAAGCGAAAGCAGGCCGAGGAGCAGCGACTGAGCCTGGAGCGCCAAGTGCAGCACGCACAGAAACTCGAAAGCCTGGGCGTGTTGGCCGGCGGGATCGCGCACGATTTCAACAACCTCCTGATGGTTATACTGGGCAATTCGGATATGGCGATGCGCAATTTGTCTACGCCCGACATCGCCCGCGACAACATCAAGGAAATCGAGAAGGCCTCCAGGCGTGCAGCCGAACTGTCCAGACAGATGCTCGCCTATTCGGGTAAGGGCAGGTTTGTTGTAGAGTCGGTGAACCTGAATGAGTTCGTGGCGGACATGGCCCACCTCCTGAACGTTTCGATCTCGAAAAAAGTCGAACTCAAATACAACTTCGCCAAGAATCCGCCGACCGCCGATTGCGACGCTGCACAGATCCGCCAGATCATCATGAACCTGATCACCAACGCTTCGGAGGCTGTTGGCGACGAGAGCGGCGTGATTCGACTTTCGACAGGCGTGGTCGATTGCGACCGCGCCAGCCTCAACGACGTTCACCACGCCCTGCTCGCCGGTCTGGAACAACCGCTGAGCGAAGGACCGTACGTTTATCTCGAAGTTTCCGACACGGGCTGCGGTATGGACGCCGAGACCATAGAGAAGGTTTTCGACCCGTTCTTCACAACCAAGTTCACCGGTCGCGGACTTGGAATGGCCGCTGTCCTGGGCATCGTTCGCGGGCATAAAGGCGCAATCAAGGTCCAGAGCGAAGTCGGCGCCGGTTCGACATTCACGGTGCTTCTCCCGGCTGGCGGGTCATACCCCAGCAAGACCGCGCCCCGGAAACGCGATGCGGATCAGACCGGAGCGTTGCGCGGGCGGGGGACGATCCTGGTCGCCGACGATGAGGAATCCGTACGCGACGTCGCCGAACAGATACTCCGCACAATGGGTTTCGACGTCCTGACCGCCTCCGACGGTCAGGAGGCCATAGACATCTTCAGCGCTAACGCCGACGCGATCGTTTGCGTGCTTCTGGATCTGACCATGCCCCGCATGGACGGAGAGCAGGCCTTTATCGAACTCCGCCGCATCCGACCGGACATTACTGTGGTTCTTTGCAGCGGATACAGCGAGCAGGATGCTACGCGCCGTTTCGACGGAAGAGGTCTGGCGGGATTCATCCAGAAGCCCTACAACACGGCTGAGCTGGAGAAGAAGCTGATGGAAGTGCTTCCGGACGACAAAACCTGAACCGCATTTCAGAGTCCGTGAAACCTCAACGGCCCGAGCGAAGATCACCAGGAGATTTACCCAGGCAAAGAAGACGCAGAGAAAAGCTCCGCCCCGTCAGCGATGCAGGAGCGTGATCTTCTTTACAACAGTGGCGTGGCCGGTGACTACGTTGTCGATAGCGCCTGCGCCCGTCCGCGCCGGACCGCCCAAACCGACATCAACTACTCCGCCCACACCGCGATCTGCGATATTGTATCCTTTGGGCCGATAACCCTTTGAACCTGTCGACGACATCCCCTTTACGATAACCTCGTCGATCTCCTTGCGAGCGGAACGGGCCAGCGGCGCCCTCCGCCCGCCGACTTGCTCCATTTTCGCCACGATCGCATCAAGGCTCCGCATCGGCGTGTAGCTTGCGACGAGATAGAACGTCTCGGTTCCGGGTTTGTCGTCGAACCAATACCACTTGGCGGCTTCGGGCACTTCGTAACTCACAGCGCCTCGAACTTTGTTTCCGATCCGGATCTTGCGGTGAGGAAACAGCACGCCGGCGTCGCCTGCGCTGTCGTAGAGGAGCACATACACGAAGCAATCGCTGTTTGCCTGGAGGCGGATCTTGAATTTCTGCCCGCTGCGAACTGTCGATCCGTCGGCCAGGCGGACCTCTCGTCCGGAACTCGGTGAAAAAAGTTCGTATCTCAGCGCCAGCGGGGGAAGCTGACCTCCGGAGCCCTCGGCTGCGGGGCGCCGGACATACCACATTAGTTGACCGAGATCCGCTCGGGGCAACGATACGTTGCTCGTAGCAGCCAGCACCGTCCCGACCTTGCCCGTCACGTCCAGCACGCGGGCCGACAGGAGCACCTCCCGCCCGGCGTCCACGGTCTTGCCGAAGATCAGGACATCCGCCCCGGAGACTTCCCCCGCCCGCCCGAGAGCCTTCGCGTCGCCCTTGACCGCCCCCTGGAAGTCAATCTCGTTCAACAGCTTGTTCACGTGAGCCCGATCGACAAGTCTGGAGCCTGCTTTCAGCAGACAACGCTCCAGGCCTTCCCCAGCCAATCCGCCCAACCGCGTCACCCCGCCGTCGGAATCGGCGAACGGAAGAACCGCCACGCGCTTATTACCCGCGACTCCCTTGCCCAACTCTTCGGCGAGCCTGGCCCAGGCCTTGTCAAGACGCTCTGTCAGCGCGGGCTTGCGGGGCTTGGCGGGTCTCGTTGTCGCCGCAACAGCGGGCCTGGTGGCGGGTTTGGGGATCGGAGGCGCAGGTTTCAGCGCCGGATCCGTGCAACCGGCCAGAAGCAGCATCGCGCCGGCGATGAGAAATCCCACCCGCGTCATTTCACAACTCCCATGGGGAGATTCCTGTCGAACTGGACGCCCGTCTTGGTGGGATGCTGCTCGTTGGCTGTCTCGCGACGCACGGTCATGTCCACGTAGTCCAGGACCTCGCCCAGCGTGACGATACCGCTCTTGTCCTTGTCGGCCTTGCCTTTAAGGGCTTCCAGCAGCGCCCAGGTGAACACACCGTGCCCTCCGCCCCATTTCTTGGATTCGCGGCTGACTTCGTATCCCTCGCAACTGGTGAAAATCACGCGTCCGGGCCTGGCTCTAGCCAATGCCGCAAAATACTTGTTGAACTGCTCGCCGATCTTCACGCCCTTGACACCCTCGGTGACACCGGCTGAATGGCAGGTGTCGGCCAGCACGATTGTGCGCTCGGCGGCGATGGTCCTCTTCAGGGCGGTCTCAATGTCCCACATGGGAATACCCGTGGCGGAGATATTGTTCGGGTCGCTGTCGTGAGCAACGAGATACAGGTTGGAGGGCTTGTCGGGGTCCGGTGTCCCGTGACCGGAGAAGAAAATGACAACAAGATCCTCCTTGACGGTCCTCTTCAAGAAGGTGAACAGCCCGTCGCGGATTCCCTTGGTCGTGGCCTGCCTGTTGGTCAGGAGTTTGACATTCGAGGCCGGAAAGCTCCCCCCCGCTTTGGATTTCAGGAACTCAGAGAGCTTCTCGGCGTCCCTGTGGGCGTACTTCAGGTTCGTGAGATTCTTATTCTTGTGAGCGTACTCGCTGATGCCGATAACGACCGCCCAACGCTGCGCCACCGGACCAACAGGCTTGCGCGCGGGCGGACGATAGACCGGCGGCGCGGGCCCGCCGGATTGATCCAGTGACGCCAGTAGTGTTTCGCTGTCGGCCTCTATCTTCTGAAGGCATTGCTTGAAGGCCTTGGAGAACTCGTGGGTCACAAAGACTTTCGTAGCCTCCATTGTCTGGTACAAGTTGGATTTATGGGTGACTTGCCCCGAGGCGTGGCTTGCTTTATAGACTATTTCACCACTGCTGGCCGAGACCTCCACGTCAACTGAGATGTCGGTGTAGAACCTGTATTGATACCCGACCCATCCTGTAAACGTGAATGCTCCGACGAGGCTGTCGCCCATATCCCACTCGGCGCGCATCGCCTTGACGCGGGCGCGAACGTAGACGGGCCTGGGGCGATCTTTGGGCACGGGGCTGGTGGACACTACGGCGAATGTCCCGCGCTGCCTGGCGAGATTCTCCAGCAATTGCTCGGGCTGAGGGGCGTAGTAACCTTGCATGCCCTGTCGGGAGGCGGCGGTCACGGCGCCCGATTCCCACACGGCCGGCTGGACGATCGCCGACAGCGGCAACTGGACCTCCGCCTTGCCTGCGTCGAAGGGCGGGGTAAGGGGCGCACACCCGCCGGCGACGCAGCCAAGCAGGCAGATGAAGAGGGCTCCCAAAACGCTCATCTGTCGTCGCATAACATCTCCTTCGAGACTACGTTCACGCAACCGTTCAGCGGGAAGCGAGCTACGCCCCGCCTCATTTCACCACTGTCATTATCAGATCGGAATCCGGGAGACGCAATACTCAATTATCGGGTCTCGTTCGACCGCGGGGGGCAAGGGCATATTGTCTCATCGGAATTACGCCCGCTGTTTCATCATTCATCATTCGCCGAATCAGAGTATCTGGCTGAACTCGAGCCTTTCACCGTCGGGCCCGATCACGTTGAAGCAGGCGCATCCGTTGTCCCAGAAGTCCAGATGGAAGGGCGCATCCTCGTCGATGGTGAATCCGGCGTCTTTCAGTTCGCTGAACGCCCGATTGATATCGTTAACGTCGAAGCTGACGTGATCGATGTGTCCGTTGTCGCGATTGCGGATCGCCTCAAGTTCAGAGGGCGGCATCTGGTACATTTCCATCACCACCGACCCGCGTTTCATCATGCAGCACCAGCCCGTATCGCCATTGTATTCGAACGACTTGAGCATAACCTGCTCGAACCCAAGCCTGGAGTAAAACGCCTTGGAACGCTCCAGGTCAGTCACCGGAACGCCGATATGCTGAACGCCGTTAAAGTTAGCTTCAAGAATCGCCATTTCCATTCTCCTGTAGATCCGCCAAATCGCCCAACCGCCTCGCAGCCGGGCTCGCCACAGCACGATATAATATCCAGTGTGCGGTGAAAAGTCGTAAGCAGAAATTTGAAACGCCGCCGAGCAGCGCCGGCGGAATCACCGCTTTTTTACCGAACGCGCGTAATAGCGGTCGGCGGGACGCCTATAATGCTAACAACCGGGAAGGTCGGATCGTCCGATACATCCCCAAACCAACGGGCACAGAGCATACGGATAGCATCCGAAGGAGCGCACAATGGCATTTGCCGAATGGACCGACGAGTACAGCGTAAACGTGACAGAGATTGACGACCAGCACAAGGCGCTGTTCGCGATGATAGACGGATACTATGAGGCGTTGAGCAGACAGGAAAGAACCGAAGCGCTGGCCGAACTGCTGGAGGGACTCGCTCAATACGCCGCCACCCATTTCAGCAATGAAGAGGCGTACTTCGACCAGTTCGGTTACGAGCACGCCGAAGCCCACAAAAAGGCGCACGCCGACCTGGTCACCAGGGTCACGGACATCGCCTCCAGAGCTCGCCAGGGCGTCGCCGTCCTGAACATGGAGCTTGCAACGTTCCTGAGGGATTGGCTGAACGAGCACATCAAGGGGCTGGACACCAAGTACAGCCAATGCTTCAACGACAACGGTTTGACGTAGGGGCTGGCCCGACGATTACGTGAACGACGGCGACCGCTTTCCATCCGCCGACAGTTATCCAATCTCCAAATGAACGGGGGGAGGCGAAACCGGCGCCCGCGATATGTTATAGCGTTTAAGGGTCGGGGCGTTTGTGTCGAAATATATGGAGGATGGAAGATCCGGGAGGCGGCGAACATGAACACGGAAAGCGATCGAGACGCCATACGAACATCTCCGCGCATTGTTTTTTACGCGTGGGTAATTGCCCTGCTCGTTGCGTTTTGCGCAGGCTGTGCGGTTATGGACGACATCCTCAGGCGGGTGGTCTTGCGAGCAGCGCTGAAGCAGGGAATAATATGCGGGGTGACCGTCGGAGCCTTAGGCGCCAGCCTCGTGGGATTGTGCGGGCTTCTGAGCGGAGCAAGAATCGGGCGGAATTTCTCCTATCCGTTCACACTAAGCCTGGGCGCCTGCGGGTCGCTGGTGCTGCTCTCTTTGACCAGACCGGTAATGCAGTCAAACCAGCCAACCCACGAGGGGCTGATCTGGTTCATGGGGATCGTTTTGGGCGTTGTCGCCGGGGCGGTGCTGGCGATGTGCGTTCGCAGATACCGCCAATGGTCGCGCGTCGGTGCGTCTATCGGGATGGCGGTGATGTTGCTGATCGGAGGGTACTTAATGCGCGTGGCGCTGGGCGGACGGGTTGTCGGCGAAGAGGAGACCTGGATTTTCCTGATCGGGACGCTCTCGTTTGTGGTGTGCGGAGGCTGCCTGGGAGCTGTGGTTGGAGCGGTCAGCGACGGGGTGTACAGGTGTTGGCGGGAAGAAGGAATCGCATCCGCCCCAAGCGGATCGTAGCAGGCGACGGGTGGGCTACTGCTGCTTGGCGGTATTCGGGGGAGCCTCAAATAACAACTCCCTGTCCACCGGTTGGATACGCTTGTAGCAAACGTGTGTATCCTCATTGGCTAGAAAGACACCTGTAGCGGGGTCGTAATTCCATCCCTCCCCGGGCGCGCCGGTGGTCTTTACGGCGGCGACGGGGTCGACAACCAGCGGATTGCCCGGGAACTGACGCAAATACGGACCGTAATAGCCCGAGGGGTTGATCGTCCCGTCGATATCGGTTTTCCTGGTCAGCGCCTGGACGATGTCGACGGGATAGGTTCCGTTGTGATGCTCCCTGTACAGCTCCAACTGTGATCGAATTGTCTGCAGGTTCGACACCAGATTCAACATCCTCGCATTGCCCATGTCGCAGATGCAGCGGAACTGGGGGATTACACAAGCCCCCACGACCGCCAGAATGACCACTACCGTCAGAACCTTAACTATCGGAAATACTGTCTTCTTTGAGTTCACAGGTCGTTTTCCTCCGCTTGTTTCCGCCCGAACATCCCGCCGGTGGCGCAACGGGGCTTCCACACTATGGGGCGATTCGGCCTATAGGTGTTTATCGGCGGGAAAACGAGCCGGTATGAGTAGTACCATCGACTGTTGATCGTGTTTGTTCACCGCTTGAGCTTCCGCTGGCCAAGGCGGACGCCTGCGGGGCGGCGGACTGGAATCTGCAGACCGCCCGAGGCCTCCAGTTCGTCGAACAACTGCTTTTTCAGCGCTGCGATCCTCTCGCGATAGGCCGGCGTGTCGATCAAATTGTGCCGCTCGATCGGATCGGTCTTCAGGTCGTAAAAAGCGTCGCGGTCCCATAGTCCGTAGTGAAAAATGTATTTGTAGCGATCGGTTCGGATCGCAAAGAGCGTGGGAGTGGCTGGGAAGTTCCATTCCCAATGATACTCGTACAGGATATGGTCGCGCCAGGGCGTTTTGCGCCCCTGAAGCAGCGGCAGGAACGATCGCCCGTCCATCTTGGCCGATTTCGGGACCGGAACGCCCGCTGCTTCCATCAGCGTCGGTGCGATGTCGATGTTCTGCACCATGGGCGTCACCGCGGAGCCCGGTTTGATCAGGCCCGGTGCGTAGGCGAGCATGGGCACGCGGATCGATTCTTCGTACGCGTCGCGCTTATCGTAGAAACCGTGCTCGCCCAGTTCAAAACCGTTATCGCCCATGTACAACACGAGCGTCGATTTGCTCAGACCGGTGTCGTCGAGGCGCTTGATGAGACGCCCGAGGTTCTCGTCCAAACCGTGGACTGTCTCGCAATACTGCTTGTAGAGAGCGTCGAACGACGGGACCGGATCGTTGTCGAACTGGCCGGTCTCCATGTGGTCGATTCCGTGAATGCTGTAGCGACGGTCGCGGACCCACTGAGGCTGAGTCTGGTAGTTCCGCTGAGTGTTGCCCATGGTCTCGGGGCGTTTGACTTTGGCTTTGGCGTATCGCCCGGCGTGTCGTTTGGCCGGCTGGAACGGGTAGTGGACTGCTTTGAATGACAGGGCCATGTAGAACGGTTTGTCGTCGTCCTTGCGCCCCTCCAGCCACTTCAGCGCCTGGTCGGTCAGGATATCGGTGGTGTATCCCTTGAAGGATTTTCGCTTTCCGTTGATGTTGAGCGTTGGATCGAAATAGGCGCCCTGCCCCTTGAAGCTGACCCAGTGATCGAATCCGGGTCGGGGCTGGTCGTGATCGTGCCCCATATGCCACTTGCCCACGAATGCGGTTTCGTATCCGGCTTTTTGCAGGTACGTCGGGAAGAACACGGTTCCCTTGGGCACGGGTCGCTGGTTGTCGACCACGCGATGGCGGTGCATGTATTGTCCGGTGAGGATCGAGGCCCGGCTTGGCGAGCACAGGGAGGTGCTGACGAAAGCGTTGGCGATGTGTGCGCCCTGTTTTGCGATCCGGTCCATGTTGGGGGTTTCGAGGAATTCGGGAGCCCCGGGCATGAACCCCATGAAGTCGTAGCGATGGTCGTCGCTGAGCACGAGGATAATGTTGCGTCTGGCCGGTCGGGCCGCCAGGCCCAATCGAGACACCGCCAGGGCGGCCGCCCCGACGCCGAGCGAGCGGAGAAAACCTCTACGATTGCACGGAACGCCGAATGTATCTTTCGATGATGTCATGAGTTGTTCCCTTCTCTAATACTACGGTTCGCGGCGGCGGCGGAGCCCAGAGCCTACCATTGATGTCGCCCGGCCGCAAGGAGAGGCGACCGCGGCGCCCTCCTGAGACGGTGACGAACGATGGTGCGCGGGAAGATTTCCGTCGAGGAATCTTTTCATGCGGAGGCTCACCGTGATAGAATTCTCTCACACTCGCCGATCCGACAACCCGGAACATGGAGATCTTCTCATGGCCAGAAGTGAACTGACGCGACGCAGCCTGCTAAAAAACGCCTCCCTCACAGCCGCAGCGACGGCGGCGGTTCCGTACGTGATAACGTCGACGGCGCTGGGCAAGGGCGCCGTCCCGCCAGCCAGCGATCGTGTGGCGATGGGCTTTATCGGCGTCGGCGGCCATGGGATCGGGCGAAACCTCCGGATGTTCCTGAACCAGTCCGACGCCCAGCCCGTTGCGCTGTGCGACGTAGACCCGCGACAGTTGTCCAAGGCGATGAAACACGTCAAGGGCAAGTTCGGAGCCGACTACAAGTGCCCCGCCACCGCTGACTGGCGCGAAGTGATCGCGCGCAAGGACGTGGACGCGGTCATGATCTCTACGCCGGACCACTGGCACGTGCTGATGAGCGTGACGGCGATCAAGGCCGGAAAGGACGTCATCTGCGAGAAGCCCACCTACAGCATCCCGCAGGGTCGGATCCTGGCTGACGCGGTCAAGCGGTACAAGGCGGTCTTCCAGACGTCGACCGAGGACCGGTCGATGGGCTGTTACCACCGTATGTCGGAGCTGGTGCGCAACGGTCGGATCGGCAAGCTGCAGCGAATCCGCGTGCAGTTGCCCGCAGGACCCGGACGCGCAGGCGACCCGAAACCCAAACCGATCCCCAAGGGCTTCGATTGGGACATGTGGCTGGGCCCGGCTCCCAAGGCGCCCTACCGCAACGGTCTGGCGCACTTCCATTGGCGATGGAAGCGGGACTACTCCGGAGGTCAGTTGACCGACTGGGGCGCACACCAGATCGACATAGCCCAGTGGACCAACAACACCGAACGCACCGGTCCGATCAGCGTGTCCGGAACGGGCAAGAAGCACAAAGGCGGGCTGTACGACACGTACCACACCTACCACCTCAAGTACGTCTACGCCTCGGGGGTGGAGTTGTTCGTAGACAGCGGCGGGACGGGGTTGAAGTTTGAGGGCTCCGACGGCTGGGTCGGAAACGACAGGTTCGGCGGGCCCGTGAAAGCCAGTTCCAAGAAGATCCTCACCAGCAAGATCGGCGCTGAAGAGACGCACCTGTTCACCTGCACCGCCGGCGAGCACCGCAACTTCCTGGACTGCCTCAAGACGCGGAAGGACCCGTACTTCCCCGCCGAGGTCGGGCACCGCTGCAGTTCGATCAGCCACATCGGAAATATCGCGATGGACCTGGGCAAAGCCCTGAAATGGGACCCGAAGAAAGAGACCTTCCCCGAGGATACGGCGGCCAACCGCATGCTTGAAACGGCGATGCGCGAGCCGTGGCGCCTGTAAACGCGATAAAGAAGCGTTCGACAACAGAAACACAGAGAACGGCGCGTCCAGCTCAGCGACTCACGCGCCCGCCTATTGGCGACAGAGTCGCAACCGCCGCCGCTTCAGCAGCAGAGGAAGCCCCCCCGCGGTCAGTATCAGCGCAACCGGTTCCGGGACCGTTGTAACCGTCACGGACGCGGGCGCCGACGTAACGCCAAAACCGAAGTTGGCGCGCTGGATTGCGAAGTCGCGGAGATCGACCCTGTTGTCATTATTGAAGTCGGCTCCGTCGAAGCCCGGGGCCCCGCCGAACTGTGCGACCAGGTTGCCATAATCCGCATCGTCGACGTCATGGTCGCCGTCGGTGTCGCCCGACGTGGCTGGCGAGATAACTCCGCTGAGAAACACCCCGTCGTGAAACCCGTTCCCGCCGATCTCAAACTTGCTTCGGACCAGGTCCACCGACGCAGACCCGGTAGGCGTTAGCGGTTCGACCAGAAAGAGAGTTATATCCACACCATCGTCGTGAACGTTGCCCGGAAAGGTGATTTCGATGGAGTTTCCAACGTCGAAGCTGGCCTCCAGGTCAGTATGGTCGTGCAATGTGAAGGGTATGTATAAATAACTGAACGCCCCCCGCCCGTCGCCAAATTCGTCGATATTATCGTACGTCCATGAGAATCTTCCGGTCATCTGCGCGTTGTTGTCGCTGAGAATAACGTTATCCAGCGTGTAGTTCACCGTATCGGCGTGCGCGTAAGATCCGATCATGACGACAAGTGTGAAAACAATCCGGAAACAGAGACCCCCGACGCCCGTTTGCGAATCAAAGAACGCCCTGTCATACAAACCCTGCGACACGCGCTTTACCTCCCCTCCGTCCGTTCCGGCGATTACATACTGTTGAATACATCATAGCGCCCCAACTCCGAGACATTGACAGATTCCTGTGATGCGGGGATACTGCCCGTCAGCGGTTGGCGGTTACTCGAACAGCACGGGAAGAATTGTCTTATGCGGAAGTTGATCTGCGAAAAGTGTCTAGCCGTTTATCAACAGGCCGAAACGCATGTCTGCTCCGGCTGCGGAGATGAATGCTACGATTTCAGCAATAGCGATGAGTTCCTGCTTAACCAGGCCCCGAAGGTGATCGCCCAGCGGAAGGCCGACGGGATCGAAGGGCTGGTCGGCGGGCTCGAATGCGTGATAATCAACACCGAACCGGACCGGCGGGAATCCGCCGCCGCCGAACTGCTCAGGTTCACCGGTATGGAGCTGGATACCGCATTCGAGGATGACCGTTTTACAACGCTGGTCCTGAAGGCGAGCGGTTCTGCGGACTTTCTGATCCGCTCACGCAAGGGCGACAATCCGTTTCCATCGACGACGAACTATCCCCACGCCGCACACCTGCCCAACACTCGCCTCGAAACGCTCGTGTTCAACACAACCGATCTTGAGCGTTACGTGAGAATCCAGCGCGGGCGAGGCGTTGAGTTCCTCACAGACGAGCCCGTCGCCTCCGATACGCACCTGTTCATCCAGACGATCCCGTCAACGTTCACGGACGTTTCGATCGGATTCGTCCAGTGGTTAGAACCCGGGCGGGATTACCGCAGCCGATCGGCCCGGCCGTTCGAAACGGACATCGCATCGCAATGCGAACCGGGCCTGTCGAATGTGAAGGAGTTGGACCATGCAGCCGTTCGGGTGGCTGCCAGGGATCGCGACGCGGCGATCCTGGAGTTCATGACGCTCACGAACTACAACTTCGAATTCTCGATCTACGTGAAACTGTTCAACTCGATCACCAACGTATCGCGACTATCGGCCGACGATTTCGCACTGGTCTTCACGTCGGGCATTCGCCCGTACGAATCGGACGAAACATCCGGCCCGACCGAAAAATTCCTGCACAATTACGGGCCGCGCGTGCATCACATGGCGTTTCGAACCGAACAGATCGAAGAGACCTTCACCCGGTTGAAGGAGCGGGGAATGGAATTCCTGATCGGGCTGATAGGCTCGCCGGAAGAAGGTCTCAAACAGACGTTCTCCACCCCATCGGAAAACACGCTTATCGTAAACGAATACATCCGCCGCTACGGCGACTTCGACGGGTTCTTCTCACCGAAAAACGTGACGCTGCTGACCGGTTCTACGGACAAGCAATAACGCGTCGATCGCCGCATCGGCCAACGTAAAAGGAATACCGGATGAAACACGCGTTCGCAATCGTGCTGGCTGCAGTGGTTCTAACGTTCCCCGCCCCGTCCCGAGCCGCCCGCCCGCGAGCAGTCGTCCTGACCGACATAACCAACGAACCCGACGACGAAGAGTCGCTGGTGCGCTTCCTCGTCAGTTCGAGCGACTATGAAGTCGAGGCGATGATCGCCACAACCTCCACCTGGCTGCGAAAGAAAACGCGCCCGGACAAAATCCAGGCCCAGGTCCGCGCGTATAAGAAGGTCTATCCGAACCTGATCAAACACGACAATCGCTATCCGTCGCCCGATCACCTGTTGTCGGTGACCAGTTCACACTTGCCGGTTTACGGGATGGGCGGCGTGGGCGAGGGCAAGGATTCCGCGGGCTCCAAACTGCTTATCTCCGTCATCGACAAACCCGACAAACGCCCGGTGTGGGTCACCATCTGGGGCGGGAGCAACTGTCTGGCCCAGACCCTGTGGAAAGTTCGCAACACGCGCAGCAAGACGGAAGTCGACAAATTCGTAGCCAAAATACGCGTCTACACGATAAGCGACCAGGACGACAGCGGAGCCTGGATGCGCAAGGAGTTCCCCAGGCTCTTCTATGTGGTCACGCCAAGCGACCAGGGGCACAAACAGTATCGCAAGGCGACATGGACCGGGATATCCGGGGAGCGCAGATACAAGTTCGCCGCCCCGCCGCGCTACTTCGCCTGGATCAGCAATGAGTGGTTAAGCAGGAACGTAATCACCGGACACGGCCCGCTCGGGGCGATGTATCCCAAATGGAAGTACATAATGGAAGGCGACACACCGTCCTTCCTTAACCTGATCGACAACGGTCTTGCGGGCGATGTAAGCCCGGATTACGGCGGTTGGGGCGGACGCTACAAACTCAGCAAACCGGAGGGAGAAACGCGGGCGATCTGGACCAACAGCGATGACACGGTTGTCGTCGACGGTAAGAGCTACAGTCTTCCGCACGCCAGCGTTTGGCGATGGCGGGAGGCCTATCAGAACGATTTCGCCGCCCGTATGGACTGGTGCGTGAACCCCAAACGCTCCGACGCCAACCACCACCCCGCCGCTGTCGTCAACGGAGTAAAGGGAAAGAGCGTCGTTTCAATCACCGCACGCGCCGGAGACACCGTCACGCTGAACGCTGCGGGCTCTTCGGATCCCGATGGCGACAAGATCAGTTATCGATGGTTCCAGTACGTCGAAGCCGGAAGCGCCCGCAGCGTTAATATCGCCAACAAGAACAGCAACAAGATCGCTTTTAAGGCTCCCAACGAACCGGGAAAGACCCTCCACATAATCCTGGAACTGCGAGACTCCGGACAACCCAGCCTGTTCGGTTACCGTCGGGTGATAATCGCGATCACAGGAAACAAGGAATAGCTGAATGACGCGAACAACTGAACTGCTCGCCGCTGCAATCCTGATCGTATCGTCTTTGACAACGCCTCCCGCCGCACGGGCGGAGACCCCGGTCAGAATCCCCGTCCCGTCCAAGGCCCAGCAGGTGTGGCAGGACTGCGAGATCGGGCTGCTGTTCTGTTTCGATCTGCCGATCGCGGCCGAGATCTACACGCCCAACAACACGCACCGCAAACGGGTCGACCCGAACAAATACAATCCCGCCAAACTGGACACCGACAAATGGTTGGAGCTGGCGACCGCCTCGGGAGCGAAGTACGCCCTGCTGACCGCCACTCATTTCAGCGGGTTTATGCAATGGCAGAGCGATGCGTATCCCTACGGGCTCAAGCAGAGCAAGTGGCGCGGGGGCAAGGGCGACGTGGTGGGCGATTTCGTAACCTCGTGTCGAAAGGCCAAAGTTCTCCCCGGACTGTTCTTCAGCACGCATCGCAATGTGTATCAGACGGTGTGGGGACATTACGTAAACTGGGGCAAGGGCAAGGGCTCTCCCGAGCAGGAAACGTACAATCGGATCGCTGAAAAACAGTTCACCGAACTGACGGGCAACTACGGTGAGATATTTCACGTGTGGTTTGATGCGGGGAACAAGACGCCCGACGAAGGCGGAGGAAACCTCCTTCCGATTTTCGAAAAGAACCAACCCAACGGGATATTCTACCACAGCTCGCTGCGGTCGGATGTCAGATGGATCGGCAACGAACAGGGGCATGCCGGAGTCCCCTGCTACGCGACCATGCCGGGGCGAAAAACGGGAAAGCTCTCGCACAACAGCAAAACGTGGAAACGGTTGCTGGGCAAGGGCGATCCTGCGGGACAATGTTGGTCGCCGGGAATAGTAGACATTCCGCTGCGGGGATTTCGCGGTCACAACTGGTTCTACAGGCCCGGACAGGACAAGATCGTATACCCGCCCGGGATGTTGTTGAAGAAGTACTACACCTCCGTGGGACGTAATGGGAATCTAGTGATCGGCGTGGTGGTCAAGCCCGACGGAACGGTCCCCGACGCCGACGCCAAGTCGCTCATCGAATTCGGAAAGCTGCTGCGCAAGCAGTTCAGCAAACCGGTCGCTTCGCTGTCGAATGCGAGCGGAAAGACCATCGCCCTGCCGCTAGCCAAACCGCAGGAGATCGACCAGGTAGTCCTTCAGGAACAAATAGCCTGCGGTGAGCGAGTTCGCGATCATGCAGTCGAGGGCCTCGTCGACGGAAAGTGGATCGAGCTAGCCAAAGGCGCGGTCATCGGGCACAAATGGATTCACCGCTTCAAACCGCAGAAGGTCTCCAGCGTCCGCCTGAGGGTAATCAAATCCCAGGCCCCGCCGAAGATCCGCTCCTTCTCGTGCTTTATGATTGGGCGGCGGGATTGACGGCGGGCGATTTCTCGCCGGCTGCGACCATGCGGCGTTTAAGGGA
Organism: Phycisphaerae bacterium; assembly: GCA_030745875.1. Classification (GTDB taxonomy): domain Bacteria; phylum Planctomycetota; class Phycisphaerae; order SM23-33; family SM23-33; genus BS750m-G57. Next base: position 4,554 of record JASLNT010000039.1, on the reverse strand, counting down.
GGCTGCGAGTTTCGCGCGGACCGCAGCGTGTTTGGGATCGGCGACAAGGTTGTTGCGTTCGTGCGGGTCGGCCTGGAGGTCGTATAGAAACTCCTCAACGTACACTTCGCTCCCGCCGGAGGGTTTGCGTCGGCCTGGGGCGCGGACCGAATACTTCCATCGCTTTGTTCGTATCGCCCTTCCGGTGTGGGATTCGCTTATCTGGACGAACACTTCGGCTGGCCAATCCCTCGCCGATCCGTCAACCAGAGTCTGCAGCGGGCGGCCTTGGAGATAGTCGGGCGGTTTCGCCCCGCCCGCGGTCAGGACAGTAGGCGTAAGGTCGACAAGCGAGACCATATGGTCGATCACTTTCCCTCCCGCAAAGCCCGGCCCGCAGGCGATAAGCGGCGTGCGGATGGAATTGTCGTGGCAGGATCGCTTGTACTCTCCGTTCCGCGTGCGGAAATGGCAGGCGTGATCGGTCGTGTAGAGCACCACGGTGTTGTTATCCATGCCCAGACGTTTCAGTTCGGCCCGCAGGCGACCTACGTTGTCGTCCAGCGACGCACAGCAACCGAGATAGTCGGGCATCTCCTTCTTCCAGTCGCCTTTCGTGCCCGCCAGATCGCCCGGTATGCGGTAGTCCTTGTACTTTTCCTTCGATCCGCGCGGACCCTCGAAATGGCGGTGATCGTTCTGGTGATGCGGTTCTATGTACGAGACGAACAGGAAGAACGGTTTGGTTTGATCCTTGCGCGACTGGAGAAACTCGATCGCCCAGTCGGTCTGGGCGTCAACGCGGTATCGGTTGCTGGGGAACAGGCGTTTCTGTCCGGCTCCGTCGAACATGTGCCCGTCGTACGCGTGCGAGGTGAACTCCAGAACATCCGACGCCAGCCAGAAATCCTTGTACCCGCCCCGCCTCTCGGGCGGTACGGGCTTGCTGCGACAATTGAACGCGGCTACACCGGGGGTCTTCTTTGTGTCTGAGGCGAGATGCCACTTTCCGAGATACCCCACGTCGTAACCGGCGGCCGACAGAAGGTGCGCAAGAGTCCTCTCGGTGCGAGGCAGGGATATTCCATTAGTGTGGCAGGTGGTCTGTGATGCGTATTTCCCGGTCTGCAGAGCGGCGCGGGCCGGTCCGCAAACAGGCTGACAGGTGAACGAATTCGCGAACCTCACCCCGTCGGCGGCCATCTTGTCGAGATTCGGCGTCAGGCCCTTGAAAATCGGGCGACCGTAGCATTCGACGGTGTCCCACCGCTGCTGATCGCTGAATATGAAAAGTATGTTCGGTTGCTTTGCAGGCTTGGCGGCCGGGGCGTTCGTTGCTGTCAGTCCGACGGCTGCGGTCAGTCCGGCGGTTTTGAGAAACTCGCGACGCCTCATTCGCTCTTTCTTCCTTTGCGGCGTTTGGGTTTTCCAGCGCCGGGTTTGTAGTTCGGGTCGTACTGCGGGTTCTTCTCAGTCGGTACGGGCGCCTTGGTCTCTTTCCGCCAGCGGAGCATTATCGCGTGGAGTTCTTTGGTCTTGTCGGGCATCTTGCCCGCCAGGTTGTTCCGCTCGCCGAGATCGTCTTTCAGGTTGTACAACTCCAACCCGCCGTCCTCGAAATACTCGTGCAGTTTCCAGTCGCCAACTCGCACGACGCAACCGGGACGCGTGCGGAACAGCGGATCGCGCGCTTCGTCGGCTCCGCTGTAACTCTGCAGATAGATCGGGAAGTGCCAGAACAACGCCCGATCCTTCAGCTCGCCGGTTTGCGTGAGCAATGGCATAAGGCTCACGCCGTCCAGCAGTTTGCCCTCGGGCTTTTTGGCTCCGGTCGCCTCGAGGAAGGTCGGGTAGAAGTCGATCCCGATAACCGGCGTGTCGCATTTGGCGCCCGCTTTAATCTTCGCCGGCCAGCGGACGATCAGCGGTTCGCGAATTCCGCCATCGTAATACGAACCCTTGCCCGCACGGGCCGGAGCCTGGGAGGAAATCTTGACGATCCCGCCGTTGTCGGACGTAAAAACAACGATCGTGTTTTCACGCAGACCAAGTGCGTCGATCTTCTTCATCAGGCGTCCGATGTTGGTGTCGGCGCTTTCGATCATGGCTGCGTATGTTGCGTGGCCCTGCCCGCCTGCGGGGCCCTTTGCTTTGTATTTTGCGGTGATGTCCTTCGGAGCCTGTATCGGCGTGTGGACCGAGAAGTACGGGAGATAAAGGAAGAACGGGCGAGCCTTGTTGGCCTCGACGAATTTGATCGCTTCGGTCGTCAGGCGATAGGGAAGGTGCTCGCCCTTGGGCCCGTCGCTCAGCGTTTTATTTCTGTATGGGCTGAAGTAGCTCCGCGGACTGCCCGCGGTTCCGCCCGCTACGTTCACGTCGAAACCTTGGGTTTTCGGATCTTTTCCAAGGTGCCATTTGCCCATCGTCGCGGTTCGGTAACCTGCGGGCTTGAGCGCCTCGGCCAGTGTCACGTTGTCGTCCGGCAGGTCGGTGCGGTTCTTGATTGGGATGAGTTTGCGAGTCTTGGAGTTGCCCCGGGCCGAACTGGCGACTGTGTACACCCCGTGTCGCGGTCCGTATTGCCCGGACATTACGCAGGCCCGGCTCGGAGCGCAGTTGGCGGCGTTGGAGTAGGCGTTTGTAAATATCATTCCCTCCGACGCCAGCTTGTCGATGTTCGGCGTCTCGTAGAATTTCGAGCCCATGAACGCGACGTCCTTCCAACCCAGATCGTCCATGTTGATGAAAACGATATTCGGGCGGGAAGGTTTGTCCGCAGCGCATGCTGAGCGGGGCAGGACCGCAGCGGCGGCGGCCAGTGAGGCGGTCTTAAGGAAGTCGCGACGCTTGATATTTCTCTTCATTTGGAGGGTCCTGCCTATTTCTTCTTTTTCTTCTTTCCAGCGGGTCTGGGATTCGGGTTGGGGCGCGGGATCTTGGCGCCCTGCTTCTTCAGCGCGGCGACGAGTTTTGCGTTGAGGTCCTTCACCTTTTCGGGCATGTCGGGGGCGAGGTCCTTTGTCTCGCTGAGATCTTTGGCGAGATTGAACAGTTCGAACTCCGGCGAGCCGGCGTAGCGTTTCAGCAGTTTCCAGTCGCCCTGGCGTATGATGCTGTATGGCATGATCCGCCCTCGGAAATGTGGGAAATGCCAGTAAATCTCCGTGCGCTTCAACTTGCCCGACTGGGTCAGAAGCGGAGTCAGGTCTTCACCGTCGATCTCCCGTCCAGCCGGCGGGGCGATACCGACAGTCGCACAGATCGTAGGCATGAAGTCCACGCTGATCACCGGCGTGTCGCAGACGCTGCCGGCCTTGATCAGCCCGGGCTTGCGGAAAATGTACGGTACGCGAATCCCGCCTTCGTACGGATTACCCTTGCCCGAACGCAGCGGTTTGTTATTCGTGGGGCCCATCAGCCCGCCATTGTCGGAACTGAATATCACCAGCGTGTCTTCTGTGAGCTTCAGTTCGTCCAGCACCGCCATTACCTTGCCCACCGAGTCGTCGACGGACTCGACCATGGCCGCGTACGTGGGATTCTTCTGATTGGTCGGCGTTTTGTCGGAATACTTCTCGATAAGATTCTTCTTGCCCTGGATCGGCGTGTGGACTGCGTAGTTGGCGAGATAAAGGAAGAACGGTTTGTCCTTGTTGGCGCGAATGAAACCGACGGCCTCGTCACCTTCGCGATCAGTTAGATATTCCCCTTCCTTCCGCGGCTTGAGCGTGGGGATATTGGCAAGGCGTTTGTTCTTGTACGGGTCGAAGTAGCTGGGGGGCTGGCCGTAATCGCACCCGCCGAAATTCTGATCGAACCCCTGTCGCTCGGGATACCAGTCGTCGGCGCCGAGATGCCACTTGCCGATGTGGCAGGAAACGTAACCCGCCGGTTTGAGCGCTTCGGCGATGGTGATTTCTTCGCTTTCCATCCAGAGTGCGTTTTTCGGGCACTGGATGTCTCTGCCGCCGGTGTAGCCCGAAGGGTTCTTCTTGTCGGCCGGTATCTTCCCGCCCTGGAAGCGCGAGCGGATCCAGTCGGTAACGCCCAGCCGCGCGGGATACCGCCCGGTCATGACCGCGGCCCGAGTGGGCGAGCAGACGGCGCATGCGGCGTAACCGTTGGTGAACTTCATCCCGCCGGCGGCGAGCTTGTCGATATTCGGCGTCTCGTAGTACTTGCTTCCGAAACAACCCAGGTCGGTCCAGCCCAGATCGTCCACAAGTATCAGCACAACGTTGGGCTTTCGCTTTGAAGCAGCCGGAGCGGCTGGGAGATTGCCTCCCAACATAGTCGCCGCGGCGCCAAATCCGACAGTCTTGAAAAAATCGCGTCTGTTCATCATCTATCCGGTCTCCTTAGGTCTCTTGCAGTTAGTACAACGATTCTATCAGCCGCCCTATTGAACTAAAAGCAGTTTCCCCCTCGCACGGGGGTGTGAGAAGTTTTTCTGGCATCATGCTGCGAGGGCGTTTTGCAGGAGCCAGTAGGCATTCCACTGGCCAGTTTGGTCAAGAGCGGCCAACGCCATCATCCCTTCGGCGTTGGGTGAGTCCCATCGCATCCCGCTGC
>JASLNT010000038.1 GCA_030745875.1 Phycisphaerae bacterium | reverse complement strand
CAGCGGGATGCGATGGGACTCACCCAACGCCGAAGGGATGATGGCGTTGGCCGCTCTTGACCAAACTGGCCAGTGGAATGCCTACTGGCTCCTGCAAAACGCCCTCGCAGCATGATGCCAGAAAAACTTCTCACACCCCGCACGGAGGCGAGCGACGGAAGTGCGATTATGGGATTTGGCTTGAATGAGACCGGTCGGGGTAATATCTTCGCGTCGGATCGTACGTTTAGCTCTCGGAGTGATTGAATCATGACGCTGTTGTATGTCCTCGATATCGTTGGAACGCTGGTGTTTTCGATCTCCGGCGCGTTTCGGGCCGTTAAATACGAGTTGGACCTCCTTGGCGTGCTCGTGTTGTCGGTGGCTACCGGTGTGGGCGGGGGATGCGTCAGAGATTTGATCCTGGGCAGCACGCCTCCGGCTGCGTTCCAGGACGAGACGTACCTGTTGGTCTGCCTGGCCGGAGGGCTTCTGGTGTTTCTGGCGGCCGGGAGAATCGCACGCCGATGGGACTGCGTGATGTTCGCCGACGCAATAGGCCTGGGCGTATTCGCTGCGATAGGAGCGGCGAAAGCCTCCGCCTGCGGGCTGGGAACCGTGGGCGTGATAATGATGGCGGGCGTAACTGCAACAGGCGGCGGAGTTATCCGCGACATACTTGTAGTTGAGATTCCAGCGATCCTCCGGACGGACTTCTACGCAACGGCCGCCATCTGCGGAGGCGCGTGTTTCGTCGGCGCCGAATACGCCGGATTGCCCCTGGGCGCACAATTAGCCTGTTGTGTTCTGATCACATGCGGTTTGCGATTCCTGGCGATGAGGTTCGGAATATCGCTTCCGAAGATCAAGTCGCTGCCGTCATCGCCATCCAACCTAACCCAGATGCACAGGGACCGGAAAGACTAGAACCTGTTTTCCGTCCGGTAGGGGACCGCAGCGGGCAGGGGGGTCCCGATATTGTCCACGCCCAGCAGCTTGATAGCGTCGAAGAGCACCTTTCCTGCATGGTCGAACGCGACGGCTGCGTGGTGCGGGAAAGCTCCTTCGATCAGGACGTGTCGGTAGAATCGTGCGAAGTCGGGTATCGCAAACACCCCGAGCCCGCCGAACGTGCACGGGTCTATGTCCAGAATTTGCCCCTGGGATATATACGCCGCCAGATCACCATCGGCGGTTCCCTGCACTCGATACACGGTGGTCGGGCTGGCGGCGATTTGGCCTTCCAGCGTTCCGCGAGTGATGTTGGGCGGAAGGTCCGGGTCCTCCATCAATCGATGCATTATCACCTGATAGTTCAGGGCGCAGTTCTTCATGCACGACGAAGGCGTATTACCGCAGTGGAAGCCCATGAAGAGGTCTTCCGGCGCGGCGCCAGCGCGGGCTTTTGCGGATTTCGGAGTCATGTCGGGCGGGACAGTGTTGTTCAGATCCAGCAGCGTTGCAGGCAAACCGGTAGCCAGATAGCCCAGGTACTCGCTGAAGGCTCCGTATATGTCGACCTCGCACGAGATCGGTATCCCCTGTGCCGACATTCGCGAATTAATGTAGCACGGGACGAAACCGAAATTCGGTTCGAACGCCGGCCAGCACTTGTTGGCGAAGACGGCGTACTGGCGCGAACCAAGATTGGCTGCGGCGAATCGTTTGAGTGTGACTTCGTATCGGGCGAGTTTCGGAAGAAGGTCCGGATAGGTGTTGCCCTCGCCCAGTTCGGCCGCCATCGCCTTCTCGACGCGCCGGACAGCGGAGTCTTTCGGGTCGACTTCGTTTAACAGCGTCAGCAGGTCGAGTTCCGAGTTCTCCATCACCTCCACGCCAAGATCGTACAGCGGTTTGATCGGTGCGTTGCAGGCGTAGAAATCCTGCGGGCGCGGACCAAACGAGAAGACCTTGAGATCCCATACGCCCAGCAGCACTCGAGCGACGGTTTCAAAGTGGGTTATTTCAGCCGCCAACTGGTCGGGCAGACCGACGGGAGCTTCGGGAATGTACACGTTCAGACTGCGAAGGTTGAAATTGTATGATGCGTTGAGCATTCCGCAGAACGCGTCGCCCCGATCGTTGGCCAGCGACGCGGTTGTCTCTTCGGCGGCGGCGCACGCCATAACCGGTCCGGGAAACTCCTCGGCAAAAATCGCCAGCGGTCCCTCGGGCCCGAAGTTGCCCAGATATATCACCGCTGCGTTGCATCCGGCTTCCAGAACCTCGCCCAGGGCGGTCATCGCCTCGGTTTCATTCGAGATGATCGTTTTGCAGGTATAGGGTCGTCCCCCGGCGTCACGGTGGGCGCGGGCCAGGAGTTTCAGACGGTTCCTGGTCAGATCCTCGGAGAAACAATCGCGGCTGACGCCGACAAGGGCGAGCTTCACCTTTGGGGCATTCTTGAGTTTGGGCCGGGGCGCAGACTTTTTCTTCTCGGACATGTCATTTCTCCGAATCTGGATTTCGTCGAATATCTCAGGGTCAGACCGGTGAGCTATTTGGCCTTACCCGGATGCATTGCATCGTAAAGTTCCTGGAGGATCGTTCTTTCCAGGGCGGCGTCGTGACCACGCGTCTCCCATGCCTCGTTCTGCTCGGGAGTGGTGGCGGCGGTTCCCTGCGAGGGCGTGTCGTTGGGAATAGTCGAGTAGTTCCCGCTGGCCCCGAACTGTTCGTAACTCGCCGACCCCTGCCGCTGGAGGTGAACCGAGGCGTTGGCGACTACGTGCCCCTTCCGGGCCTGGAGACGAAGCGTTGCAAGTTGTCTTGTGGGACTCTTGCCACCGAGAATCCGCTGGGCTCGAGCGTCTACGGGTTTGGGCAAGGCTGCAATGACCTGATCACCGGGCCTGCTCGGAGCCAGTTCAAAATGCTTGCGCATGACCTCTCGCGCGACCGCGTGGGCCTCATTGTAGGGTACGTCGCCCAGCGACAGTCGCGTGCCCGAAGCAACATCCGCCTTGCAGCCGACCAAGGCGATCGAAGCGGCAATTCCAGTTAAAATGAACATGCAGTGTCGTAACATGATAGAAATCCTCTCGCCGGTTAAGGGCGATTCTTGGCGCCAGGTCCTTCGACGCATTCTACTCTTCGTCATCGTACGATGGCGTATAGTTCGGTGATTCGTGGGTGATGTCGATGTTATGCGGATGGGATTCTCGCACGGAGGCGGCCGAAACCCGGAGGAACTTCGCCTTGGTTCTCAGCTCTTCAATTCCGGCAGTCCCGCAGTGGTCCATTCCGCTGCGCAGTCCGCCCAGAAGCTGGTAGACATAGTCTCCGAGCTTCCCGCGATAGGGCACACGCCCCTGCACGCCTTCGGGCACAAGTTTGCTGCGATCGGTTTGTCCGGCCTGTTCGTATCGATCGGCCGATCCGGCCAGCATTGCGTCCATGCTGCCCATTCCGCGATAGACCTTGAACCGCCTGCCCTTGTATATCACAAGATGCCCGGGCGATTCTTCGAGTCCGGCGAAAAGGCTGCCCATCATAACCGTAGACGCTCCGGCCGCTATCGCCTTGGAGATATCTCCGCTCAACCGTATCCCGCCATCTGCGATTACGGGCACTCCGGCTGCGTCTCCGACCTTTGCGGTTTCATACACTGCGGTAATCTGGGGAACGCCCACTCCGGTGACAACGCGCGTAGTGCAGATCGCCCCGGGTCCGATTCCCACTCTCAGTCCGTCGGCGCCGGCGTCTATCAGGTCGCGAGCTGCGGCTGCTGAAGCTATATTTCCGGCGATGACGTCAATGTCGTGCGAGGCTTTGATCTGCGTGATGGTTTCGGACACCACACGCTTATGTCCATGCGACGTGTCGATAACCAGCACGTCAACATCCTTGTCAATAAGCGCTTCTACGCGATCGAAGTCCATGACGCCTACGGCGGCTCCCACGCGAAGCCTCCCGCGGTCGTCCTTGCAGCTCAGCGGGAACTGGCGGATCTTATCGACGTCCCGCATTGTGATCATTCCCGTCAGATGGTAGTTGTCGTCCACCAGGAGCAGCTTCTCGACCTTGTGTTCCTTGAGAATCTCCTCCGCCTGGTCCAGCGATGTCTGCGGCGGGGCGGTCACAAGGTTCATATGCGTCATTACTTCCCGTATAGCCGAATGACTGGCCAGGAATTTCATGTCGCGTCGCGTCAGGATTCCAACGAGCTTGTTGTTGTCGTCTACGATCGGTATTCCGGAGATGCTGTGCTCGGCCATTACGCTTTCGGCGGTGGCGGTGGATTCTTCCGGTCCAAGTGTGATCGGATCGGCGATTACCCCGTTTTCCGACCGCTTGACCTTTTCGACCTCGAGCGCCTGCGCGGCGATCGAGAGGTTTCGGTGGATGATTCCAAGCCCGCCCTCCTGAGCCAGGGCGATCGCCAGCGCCGCTTCGGTAACCGTATCCATAGGCGACGATACGAGCGGTATCTGCATGCGGATGTTTCGGGTGAGGTTTGTCGAGAGATCCAGTTCGTCTTGGGTTACCTCTGAAAATGCGGGCAAGAGGATAACGTCGTCAAAAGTGATCCCTTCGGAGATGATCTTGTCGTCCATGGCGTTTTTGTCGTAATCTGTGGTTGGTTGTCAGTAATCCGTTATTGAAAAAGCACAATGCCCGCTCCCGGTCAGGCGTGGGCAATTGCCTACCGTTAATAAATTTAATCGTCAGAGCGCATTGACTGCAAGCAACCTTTCAAGAAAAATACATTTTATGGACATCTTTCAGCAAATGCAGCACGACCTGAACGCCCTCGATGCCCGGAATTTGCTCCGCTCACCGGTAACGGTGGAGTCGGCGTGCGGTCCGGTGGTGAATATCGGCGGGCGAGACGTATTGTGTTTCTGTTCAAACGATTACCTGTCTCTGGCCAATCACCCTGATGTCCGCCAGGCCGCCAGCGAAGCCATCGCAAAATGGGGCGTCGGGACCGGAGCCTCGCGCCTGGTTTGCGGGGGAACGTCCTGTCATGAGCGTTTGGAGCGAAAACTAGCCGCGTTCAAGCGCACCCCTGACGCCGTAGTCACCTCCACCGGATGGATGGCCAATCGTGTCGCCGTCTGTGCGATGGCGGGCAAGGGAGATCTGATTCTTTGCGATAAGCTCGATCATGCGTCGATTCTGGATGCCGCCAGATCTTCCGGCGCCGCCCTCCGCACCTATCTCCACTGCGACGCCAATCGCCTGGAAACGCTCCTTGGGCGTTATCGGCGGGGCGTGCGACGCTGCCTTATCGTCACCGACTCGGTGTTTTCGATGGATGGCGATATCGCTCCGCTGGCGGATATCGTCGCCTTGAAGAAGAAATACGACGCCCAGTTGCTCATCGATGAAGCGCACGGGACGGGCGTGCTGGGCCCCACCGGTCGCGGCGCCGCTGAGTTGCTCGGTGTTGAAGAAGATATTGACGCTACGGTGGGCACGCTCTCCAAGGCCATTGGTTCGATGGGCGGGTTTGTCGCAGGCCGCAAGGCGTTGATTGACACTATTCGCAACACTGGAAGAGCGTATATCTACACGACGGCTCCTCCGGCGAGTTGCTGTGCGGCTGCGATGGCGGCGTTGGATCTGATAATCGCTTCTCCGGCAAGGGGCGAGGAGTTGCTTGTCGCCGCCGCCGATCTGAGGGATCGCCTCAGAGACGCCGGGCTCAACGTTCCTAGCGTCAACGCCCAAGCAGCCACGCCGATAATTCCGGTGATAATCGGGGATGCGGGGCGGGCTGCGGATATTGCGGCGAGATTACTTGAGAATGACATCCTCCTACCGGCGATTCGCCCGCCTACCGTTCCGCCTGGAGGTTCCCGCTTACGGATAAGCCTTTGTGCGTCGCACACGCCCGGGCAGATCGAAACTCTTGTCGAACGCCTGGCGCAGTTGGCGACGGTCACCTGAGGACGTTCTTGAGCTCGTAGAAGTGGCAGGAGCTTAGCTCTTTCATCTCCTTGTCGTCGAAGCTCCATGCGACTTTCTTGTCCCGCGTGATCTCCAGCAGGGGGATGAGCCCTTTTCTATGCGAGTGATTGCAGAGCACGATATTTCCACTCTTTAAGACCTGCAGACCGGCGGCGTAGCCCATTCTCACTCCCTTGAGATCACCGTTCTTAAGCTGCCAGACGATCTTCTGTTTCTTGTCGAATTCAGTGATCTTGACCTTGCCCGGACCGCCGGAGACCAACGTTCCTCCGTTCTTCAGGCGCAGGGCGGAAAACGGAGTCGGGGTTTTCAGGTCGAGCACCAGTTTGCCCTTCGGATCGTATTGGCGCACGCGTGAGTCGCCCTCGTGGCAGACCAGGTAGTGACCGTCGTCAAGCACGCGGAAGTTGCGCATGTGACGGTGCGAGTTCTTCGTAGCCGACTGTATTTGCAGCGGCTTGCGCAGGGGTTTGCCCTTTGCGTCCACAAGATGGATCTTCCTGGCTCCGCATTCTCCGATAACGGTCGTCCCGTCAGCCAATCGCCCCACGCCGTGGACCTCGCCGTCGATCTTCATCTCGAAAACAACTTTCCCGTCGGCGTCGACTTCACGCACGCCGAAATCGCGGTCGGCGTAAAGCACATTCCCGTCAGGCAGCACCGTCAGATCGTTCACCTTGCGAGCTTTGACCAGTTGCTTTCGCTTTCCGTCCCGAGTGAACCGCCAGACGCCTCCGTTGCCGCTGCAAACGAATGCGTATTTGAGTTTGTTACCGTCGGCCGCTCGGGCGGCGGCTGCCGCCGCCAAAGTAATCGCCGCCATCGACCCAGCCGAAAGGTTGACAAGGAAATCACGTCGCGTAGTGTGTGTATTGTCCATATGAGGGATTATATCTGTTCGGAGCGTTGGAACAACCACGCGATTAGGACTCCGGCGTCGGGAGTTTGCGGTTGATCGACCGACGGGGTCCCTTTATGCTCAGCGACCGCAGGAAGATCGGAAGGCGTTACACTTGATTAAGCATTCCTGGAACATCTCGCCGACTCGCGCGATTGCAATTCAGCAGAGTCTATCCGGACAAGTCAGCAGCAAACCGCTGGCGGGCGCTGTCAACACCGTAGCCGGGACGGACTGCGCCTTTCGGGACGGCGGGCGGAAGATCGCCGCCGTCGCCGTGCTCTGCGATGCGAAATCCATGGAAGTGCTTGAGTCCGCCAGCGTCATCCGCCCGTGCGAATTTCCGTACATTCCGGGCCTGTTGAGCTTCCGTGAGGCCCCGGCGGTAATTGCAGCGGTGAAGAAACTGTCCCGCGGACCGGACCTGTTGATGTGCGATGGGCAGGGTCTGGCGCATCCGCGCGGTTTGGGGTTGGCGTCTCACGTGGGGTTGTGGTTGGATGTCCCTGCAATAGGAGTCGCCAAAAGTCGTCTCTGCGGGACACACCGCACCCCCGGCGCGAATCGCCGCTGCAGAACGCAATTGGTTTATGATCACAGGGTTGTCGGAGCGGTGGTTCGCACGCGAACCGGCGTCAAGCCGCTTTACATCTCGGTCGGGCACCGCGTAACCCTTGCAGACGCAATAGCATGGACGCTTCGTTGCGGGCGAGGCGTGCGACTGCCTGAACCGACGAGAAGAGCCCACCAGTTGGTCAGCCGAATCACGTCGAAAGGGTAATGTTTTGAAGGTGGACTTACCGAAGGCTATACTTTACAGTTGCTTGGACGTTGCTCAGGACGCCGGCTTGTGTTGGCGAGAATCAATGAAACAGCTTTTGATGTTACACATCTTGTTGACAGTTCCCGCGGCCTGTTTCCTGGTCGGGTGTGATGCTCGCGGTGATCTTGCGAAAGATTTCCAGAATGAGGATCCGGAGATACGGATTGCGGCTATTCGGCGTGCGGGGCGTGAGAAGATCGAATCGGCGACCCCTTATCTGGTCGACCGCCTGACCGACAGCGAAGCGGAAGTGCGAATGTTTGCGATAGCAGCGCTTCACGAGATTACCGGCCTGACGCATGATTACCGCCACTACGACAACGTTGCTGCGCGGAGTTTGTCCGTTAAGAAATGGCGTAGATGGTTGGACGACAGGAAAGTTGAATCAGAGAAATCCCCACCGGTAGAGGAAAGGAAAACCGGATGACCGATCATTCTTCACCGCCGAAAGTAGATATTGAATGGATTGACGAGGATGTTGTTGTGCGAATCACGGGCGACATTGACGCCGCCCGCGCCGCAGCCGCGCAGCAGCCCGTCCTGGAACTCCTTGATAAGAGCCCCGGGAGAATCGTGGTGAACTTCCAGAACGTCGCGTACATGGATTCAGCCGGTCTGGCGAGTTTCGTCAAGCTCCTGAGCAGGGCTCGAAAGCGGAACGTGGAGTTGCACCTGGTTGCGCTTAGCGAAATGCTGAAAGGCCTGTTTGAAATCACACGTCTCGATACGGTATTCAACATATCTGACTCCGAGGAGGCGGCCCTGGAGTGAGCGATACCGAGCAACGTAGCGGTCGAAATGCGATTGAGGGCCTGGGAGCCTGCGTTCTGGGCGTGTTTCGATATGCTGGTGGAATGTCATTGTTGCTGGGAAGCGTGCTGGGCGCGACCGCCAGGGGAGTTCTTCCCGGACGCGTTCGGTTCAGGTGGAGCGCGCTGGCCCGTCAGATGGTTCGAGTAGGCATACGATCCCTTCCGATAGTCGTGCTGGTGCAACTTTTCATCGGCATGATAATGACGCTGCAACTGGCGCCTACGCTTGAGGACTACAGCAAACTCGACAGTATCGCCACTGTGATCGGAATCGGCGGTTTTCGCATGCTCGGGCCGATCATAACCGCCGTCGTCCTCAGCGGATTCGCCGGAGCCTCCATCGCCGCCGAACTCGGTACTATGGTCGTCGCCGAGGAAATCGAAGCCATGCGGGCGATGGCGATGAATCCGATACGTTTCCTCGTTGTTCCTCGAGTTGTCGCCACGCTGATAATGCTCGTGCTGCTTACCGTCATCGCCGATCTGGTGATATGCCTGGGGGCGTTCCTGGCCTGCAAGTTGGCGTTGGGACCGGACGCCTATGCTGCGTTCTGGACAACCGTCAGCAGGGACACCACCATTACCGATCTTGTAACCGGCCTGGTCCAGGCGGGCGTGTTCGGTATCCTCATAGGCCTGATCGCCTGCTACGAGGGCCTTCACGTACGCGGCGGAGCCGAAGGCGTGGGACGCGCCACGACCAACACTGTGGTTTATTCGCTGATTGCGACAATAGTATCGTCCGGAGTGTTCACTATTGGTTTCTATCGATTCAACTTGTGACGAACCGGTTGTAATTGCGGATTTGAAATGATTCAGCCCGCCGACAAACTCGAGCCGGTGATCAGGGTTGTCGATCTCACAAAGAGTTTCGGCGAGACCCGCGTCCTGCGCGGTGTTAACCTGGAAGTGTATCCGGGCGAAACAATGGTGATAATGGGCGGAAGCGGATGCGGAAAGAGCACTCTGCTGCGTCACATGATCGGCTCGCTTACGCCTGACAGCGGACGTGTGGAAATGTTCGGGCACGACATCTGCAGCGTTTCGCTCGGTCAACTGGACGAAATCCGCAAACGATTCGGAGTGCTGTTTCAATCCGGAGCGCTGCTGAACTCGCTGACCGTGGGCGAGAATGTCGCCCTGCCGCTCAAAGAGCATAGACAACTCGACGCGGCGACTATCGATATTATCGTACGCATCAAGTTGAACCTTGTCTCCATGCGACACGCAATCGACCGTATGCCCGCGGAGATTTCAGGGGGCATGAAAAAGCGGGCGGGACTGGCCAGGGCGATCGCACTGGATCCGGAAGTGCTGTTTTACGACGAACCGTCAGCGGGGCTGGACCCGGTGACGTCGACGCAGATAGACCAGTTGATGATGGATTTGTCCGGAAAACTCGGTGTGACTACGCTTGTTGTCACCCACGAAATGGACTCGGCGTTTAGAATCGCCGACCGCATGTGCATGCTCGACGCAGGCGTGATATTGAAAGTCGGCCCGCGGTCCGAGTTTGAAGCCATCCGCGACGGCGAGCCCACAGGCGACGAAACAACCGATCTGATCCGCCAGTTCCTTCGAGGCGACGCCTCCGGACCGCTGACCCGCAGACAGGTGGGCGTTGAATTCGAGGCGGATATCCTCCAGGCCGGAGAAAGATAACCACCGACGGACTCACCCGTCGGTATGGAGCAGTACAAATGGCACGAAAACAACACAGCGAACTGATGGCCGGGATTTTCACTATCTTCGCGACAGCTCTTCTGGTGGGCGTGGTGTTCTGGCTTGGAGGGCTCGATATCTTCCAGCCGGCGGCGTCTAAAGCGTGGTTCTTTGTCAAGTTCGATAGAGGCCTGCAAGGTCTGCAGCCCGGAGCCCAGGTCAAGATCACTGACGTTGAGGTGGGGAAGATATCCGTGGTGGAACTGGACCGGGATGCTGGAGGAACCTACTACCTTGTTGAACTATTCGACGCTCGGACGAAGATCTACTCCAACGCCAGAGCAAGCGTAAGCGCCGCCCTGGTGGGCGGTGGGGCGACGCTCCAGATTCTGCATTGCGGGGGGGGAGATAAGGCGAAACTCGCCGATAGAAACAATCCCGCCAAAATCGAGCTTGGAATGCTCGATAAGGCCAAGACCGTGGTCGACAAGATCGACAAGAAGTTCGACTCTATCGGAAAACAGGTCACCGATCTGCTGAAAGATATCTCCGACCAGATGAACCAAGCCGAACCAAACTCGGCGATGCACAAGCTTCACGCGACGATGGATGTGCTGGAAGCGACGCTGGCGAGCGTTAGAAAAGAACTGGACGCGGGCAATAAACTCGCCGTCATCGCCAAGATTCACCAGACTATCGGCAGCCTGCAGAGGATCGCATCAGACGCCGAACCGAAAGTCAGTTCGATGCTGACGACCATGGATAAAATGGTCAAAGCCACCGAGCCCAAGGTGGCCAAACTTCTTACCGGAGCCGGAGATCTTGTCGACAATCTGAATAAACTAACCAAAGAAGACATCACCAAGATACTCAAGCTCATCCACACCGCAAGCGAACACGTGGTCAAGATCGGGGGCGATTTCGCCAAGCTGTCCGGAGGCGTCGGGGCTATGATGTCGGTCAACCGCGAGAATATCGACGAGATGATCGACAATATGGGCCAGGTCGCATCGAACCTGAAGTCGGCCAGCAAGGAGATAAGACGGAACCCGTGGCGGTTGCTTTATCGTCCCAAGAAAGAAGAGGAGCGGTCGCGGAACATTCACGATGCGGCGCGATCGTTCTCCGACGGAGCCTCGCAGCTCGACCAGGCGCTGGCCAAGCTCAAAGGCCTCGCGGCTGCGCACCCCGACGGTATTCCCGCCGACGACCCGCAACTCAAGAATATCGCCGAGCAGATCAAGAACACATTCGAGAAGTTCACCGACGCCGAAAAGGCGCTTTGGAAAGAACTCCTGAAATGAAGACGCATCGGTATTCGAACTAACCGCCTGCTTTCTCAAGTGCGGCTGCAAATGCGGCGTTGTGAGGCAGTTTCAGCGCAGCTTGAAATTCGTCTTTCGTCAACTGCTTAATGACCCTGCACTTGAACGCCACACACCGCACCTGTTTGTGATTGCCCGGGAGGTCGCACAACATCAATGTCATATTGTCGGCCTCTTGTTCAGGGGCGACATAGAAGTAACCGCACGCTCGTTGGGAATTGTCGCCGGGACATTTGAGCAAATCGGAAGGGAACATCTCCTTGCCTTCCTTCAGCATGCTCTGCAGGCTTTCAGGATACTTGCGATTCATGGACGAATACGTAGTGCATGCGCTGGCAATATTATGGAGATTCGCCGAACACGCCCGGACATGATCCTTTTCCTCCTCCGCACCACCGCCGCAACCTGTCATCATCGCCAACAGTACTAACACCGCAATCCTGCGTTTCGCATCAACCATTACTTTGCTCCTGTTCTAACGGGACCTGATATTCTCTATATGGATTCCTGATCGCGTCTCGGGCGCCGTGCGCCAATATAACGCCCCGGGCTTTTTGGTGCTCGGGGCGTTAATAAGTATTTGTTTAGCGTTTGTCGCGACGGGGCGTTAGTTCCCCTTGCGTCCGGCGACGCCTTTGGTGGCCTTGGTGACCTTCTTTGCTTTTTCTTTCGGGCGCAGCGAACGTGTTGCGGCTCCGGCTTGCCACATCTCCGAATCGCCCAGGGTCTTGAGTTCCTTCGTCAGGCGTTTCCTGTAGTCCGAGGCTCCGCAGATTTTCAGGACGCGTTTGCACTCTTTGCCCGAGGATACTCGCTCGTAGAGGTCCTTGAAGACGGGGAGGACGGCTTTTTTGAACTTGGGTTTCCAGTCAAGCGCGCCGCGCTGTGCGGTGGCTGAGCAGTTCATGTACATCCAGTCCATTCCGTTTTCGTCGACCAGGCGGATGAGGCTCTGGGTCAGTTCTTCGACGGTCTCGTTGAATGCTTCCGAGGGGCTGTGCCCGTGCTTGCGGAGGACCTGGTACTGGGCTTCCATGATGCCCGCCAGGGCGCCCATCAGCACGCCTCGCTCGCCCGTCAGGTCGCTGTAGACTTCCTTCTGGAACGTGGTGGGGAACAGGTACCCGCTGCCGACTGCGATGCCCAGGGCGATGGTGCGGTTCTTGGCTTTTCCGGTGAAGTCCTGCTCGACGGCGAAGCTGGAGTTGATTCCCGCGCCGGAGAGGAAGTTGCGGCGGACGGACGTTCCCGAACCCTTGGGGGCGACCATGATCACGTCGACGTCTTCGGGCGGGATCACGCCGGTCTGATCCTTGTAAACGATCGAGAAACCGTGCGAGAAGTACAGGGCGTCGCCCGGATTGAGGCATTTGGCGATTGTCGGCCAGATCGCTTTCTGCGCCGCGTCGGACACCAGCATCTGGATGACAGTCCCGCGCTTGGCGGCTTCCTTGATGTCGAACAGAGTCTTTCCGGGCTTCCATCCGTCTGCTACGGCGCGGTCCCAGTCTTTCTTGTATTTCTTGGCTTGTCCGACGATAACGTTGAACCCGTTGTCTCTCATGTTGAGCGCCTGGGCCGGTCCCTGCACGCCGTAACCGATAACCGCGATCACTTCGTTCTTCAGGACTCTGCGAGCCCGGGACATCGGGAATTCCTTACGCATGACAACATCTTCTTTGACGCCGCCGAAATCTATAACCGCCATGAGGTATCTCCTTGCTTATTCAGTATTCTGGTAACTCGTTGGCTGTGTTGGAAATCGCACAATCTACATCCGAAAGCCCCGGGAGTCAAGCGATTGTTGAATCGTCGGGTTGCCCATTGTAGGCCCGTCGAGCGTCGAGCGTCTTGACTTCTTTGGAGATTTCGGTGAAATTCGACGACTGAACGTTTCGACACGCACCGCACCGCCCAGCCAGGGAACCGATCATGAGCGAGACTGACAACTCTCAAGGCCACTTCGCACACAGCAGGCGATTGGAGGAACTCGGCGCCGGCGATTCAGTGCGGCGCCCGATCAAAGTTGTGTTCCTCGGCGCCGGAAGCGGGTTCCTCGAACGGTTGTTTATCGACATACTCGCGATCCCCGGCGCTGACGTCGGCGAGTTGGCGCTCGTTGATATCGACGCCGAGCGACTGAAGCTTGGCGAGCAACTGTGTCGCAGGATTGTTGAGCTTACGGGCAAGAACTGGACGGTGACCGCCTCGGCCGACCGGCGCGGACTGCTGGGTGGCGCCGACTACATAATCAACTGCATAGAAGTCAGCGGGGTCGATTGCGTTCGTTTCGACAACGACATACCGGCCGGCTATGGCGTGGACCAGTGCATCGGCGATACGACAGGACCGGGCGGATTGTTCAAGGCCCTTCGGACCGTACCCGTCTTTCTGGATGTGCTGGAAGACGTCGAAGCGCTCTGCCCCGACGCATGGGTGCTGAACTACACCAACCCGATGAGCATCATGTGCCTTGCCGCCGCGATGGCGTCGGATGCGAAAGTTGTCGGGCTGTGTCACAGCGTGCAGGGCTCGAGTCGCCAACTGGCGGAATACACGGGCGTTCCGTTTAGCGAATTGAAGTGGAGCTGCGCGGGGATCAACCACATGGCGTGGTTCACCGAACTGTCGCACGACGGGCGAGACCTCTATCCCGAACTGATCGAAAAAGTGCAATCAGACGCCGAACTGTGGGAGAAAGACCCCGTGCGGTTCGACATGATGCTGCACTTCGGCTGCTTCGTCACCGAGTCAAGCGGGCATCACAGCGAGTACGTGCCTTACTACCGCAAACGCCCGGAACTGATCGCCAAATACTGTCGCCAGGAGTATCTCGGCCAGAGCGGATTCTACGCTGACCAGTGGCCCGGTTGGCGCGCCGCAAGCGACGCCCGCCGCCGCGACATCCTCGCCGGGAAAGTCGAGATCAAGTCCGGTCGAAGCATCGAATACGCCTCGCGGATAATCGAGGCGATGGAGACCAACCGCCCGGGCGTCATATACGGAAGCGTGCTGAACAATTCCCTGGTCGAGAATCTGCCCACAGACGGCGTGGTGGAGGTCGCCTGTCTGGTCGATCGCAACGGTGTGACGCCCGCGAACTTCGGAGTCCTGCCGGCGCAGTTGGCGGCGCTGTGTCGCTCAAACATGGGCATGTTCGAACTGGCCGCGATTGCGTGCGTCGAGAAGTCCCGCACCGCCGCCGAACAAGCCCTCATGCTCGACCCCCTGACGGCCGCCGTCTGCTGCCCGTCGGAGATCAGAAAAATGACCGCCGAACTCTTCGACGCCGAAAAGGAATTCCTACCGGGTTTCTGATTTCTTTCCGACCGGCTTGCGGGTGTCCAGTTCGACCTTGCCTTTGGCGCGGAGCAGGGTGACGTCCATTGACTTACCGCCCGTCTTGACGATATGACGGCCGAAGTACGCGGGGACCTGGCAGCGGCCGGATGCGTCGGCCTTACCGCTCCATCGCGTCCACCATGTTTCGTAGACCAGTTTTCGATACGCCCTGGCCGCCGGGGCGGGTGTGAAGTCGCGTTTCCAGAGCGCCGCTTTGGGGCGCCAGTGTCTGCCTTCCCAGAATCCCCACATCAGGATCCCCTCGACGCTCGGATGCGCGAAGCACGCGCGGTAGAAGGCCGTCAAATCGGCGGCCTTGGCTTTTTCGTCCGATGTGTTGATGTCGAACTCGGTGACCTTGATCGGAAGTTTGAACTTGGCGAGCGAATCGAGCGTTTTCTTAACGTGAGGGATGTTGATCCGCCTGTGAAAATGCCCCTGAACGCCAATCCCGCCGACAGGAGCCCCGGCTGCGATCAGTTTCTCTATGTGCTTTACGTACTTGTCCCCGTCGCGTCCGCTTAGAATGTTGTAGTCGTTTACGTACAGGATCGCCTTGGGGTCCGCCTTTCGCGCCCAGTGAAACATCCGCACGCGTATGTCGTCGCCCAATCGGTCTGCGTAGTAACGCACGTGAACCATTTCGTTGTTCACGTCGTACTCGCCCACCTTGCCCCGAAAGCGTTTCAGCAGGTCGTCGTTGCGCAGTTTCATCGCGACAAGCAGCTGTTTGTTGTCCAGCGCCTTGACCCAATTCTGGACGTATCGGGGGGACGCCCAGAAGATGCAGTGGCCCCGGAGGGGGAGATTGTTGGCCTGGCACCAGGCGACCATCCGGTCGGCGTCGGAGTAGTCCGGGGGTCCGGCGTTTCGCTGCGTACCGTACCACTTCATCGCGTTCTCGCAAACCGCGGAGTTGAAGTTGGCTTTGAGTATCTCCAGGTACTTCTTCGACGCCGGAGACGAGATGTCTCGAAATATCGTCCGGGCGATCGCGGTTCCGAACTGGAACTCGTGCGATTTCTGCGTAACGCTCACCGCCGCGCCGGGCTTCGTGCGAATCACGATTGTTCCGGTTCTATGTTTGGCGATGGCGGTGTCCGTCGCATCCCCGGCTTGAGCCCCGCCAACCGTCGACGCCAGCAATACGAGGGGAAGCACAATCCGTAAGGTTCTCAGCGTACGTTTCATCTCGAAGCTCCCTTCCCGCCGGGGTATCGTTTCGCCGCGGGCTGAGATCATTGTAGCCCGCGGCGATCTTCAAACAAGTATTCCGCATAACCGGTCAATAAGCAATATCAGGATGGAAGAGTCGATGGCGTGTCGATAGAATGACTCTCGTGGTTGATCTGCGGACATTTCGTGTGCATGCCCTGCTGTGTGCGGTAATGCTCGCGCTCTCGACAGCCGACCTGTCGGGCGCGGAGAAGAATCTCGTCGCCAACGGGTCATTCGAGTCCTCAGCCGGAGGCGACGCCGCCAACGCCCGCCGGTGGTATGTCGACAAGGTGGTCTATCGGCGGGACTCAAGCGTCGCGCGGACCGGCGGGGCGTCTCTGAAATACGTAAACACCGATGCGGGGCGATATAAGCTGTGCATGCAGTCGGTGAAGCTCAAGGGCGGGTGGAAATGTCGCTTCAGCGTGTGGGTGAAAACACAGAACATCGCCGGCGACGATTCCGGGGCTTCGATCTGTCTGGAATGGTCCGGGGCGGACGGTAAGTGGCTGGGCGGGATGTATCCCAAAGGCGTAAAAGGCACGCGCGGCTGGACGAATATCCAGGGTGTCACTCGCATTCCGCCCCAAGCCGCGAGCTTCAGCCTGAGCTGCTACGTTCGCAAGGGAATGACGGGCGTGGCGTGGTTCGACGACGTCGAACTGGTCCGCATCGACGACAAGCCCATGAAGACCATGCTGCTGTCGCCGGTTTATCGCGGGAGGATCACCGACCGCGGGCCCAAGGATATTCGTGCGAGCGTGCGGCTGAATCTGGACGACCTGAATCTCACGCCGAAGCAGGTCAAGGTCGCCGCCCGGATCGTCTCCGACAAGGGCGACAGGAGTTTCGCCTCGGCGACGCACGAGCCGGTCGACAAGGCGCCGTTCGTGATATCAGTTCGCTGCGGCGATCTGGCGGCGGGGCGGTATAGGCTTTTGGTTATTCTGTTGGGGCGGGACGGTAAGGCGATCCAGACGCTGTCTCACGATCTCGTGCGCACGCCTGAGGACTTCGCGCCGACCTGCACTATCGATTCGCACAGGCGCCTTATCGTGCGCGGCAAGCCGTTTTTCCCGCTGGGCATGTACTGGTCTCGCATCAGCGAGAAGGATCTGAAAACGTACTCCGCGGGCAAGTTCAACTGCATTATGCCTTACGGGGCGCCTACGAAGGCTCAGATGGACCTGGCCCACAAGTACGGGATCAAGGTGATCTACTCGGTCAAGGGTTTTTACGCCGGCAGCAAGTGGTGCCCGGCGAGCATAAAGACGCTGGCCGACGAGAAGCGTGCGGTCCTGGACAAGGTTCGCCGATTCCGAGATCATCCGGCGCTGCTGGCGTGGTATCTTAATGATGAACTGCCCCAGTCGTATATGCCCCGCCTTACGGCGCATCACAAGTGGGTCGCCCGGGAGGATGCGAATCATCCGGCGTGGGTGGTGCTGTTCCAGTACCGCCAGGTCGCCGACTACATCGAAACGTTCGACGTGATCGGGACCGACCCGTACCCGATCGGGCGCAGTCCGGCGTCTATGGCCGGGCGATGGACCGCCGAAACATTTCGCCAGACCGGGCGGGCCAGGGCGGTCTGGCAGGTCCCGCAACTCCACAACTGGGCCAACTACCGCAAAACCGCCGCCGAGAAGAAAGGCTGTCGCACGCCAACGCGCGATGAGGTGCGGTCGATGGCGTGGCAGTGCATTTGCAACGGAGCGACCGGGCTGGTCTTCTACTCCTGGTTCGATGTCAAGCGCAATCCGGACGTGTCGTTCGAAACCCAATGGGCCGGTCTCAAGCAGATAGCTGCTGAGATCGATCGCGCCGCGCCAATGCTCCTGTCGATCGACCCGGCGCCTGCGGTTGAACTTCGAACCGATCCGGGCGAACCGACCTGGCTGCACTGGCTGGCGCGGAGTTACAAGGGCAAGAGCTACATATTCGCGGTGAACAACGGTGACGCAGACGGCGAGGCGACTTTCAAAGTGGGCAAGAAAGTGCGAACGGTTCGCGTCGCAGGCCAGGACCGCAGCATCGACGTCAAGGCCGGAGCCTTCACTGACAAACTAAAGAAACTCCAGGTCCGCATATACGAACTGACCCATTGACCTCAACCCCGCCGGAATGTCGCCGGGGACGCCCCCCGGAATTCAATGCGCCCCGGGTCAGTGTGAGCAATAAGATATTGACAGTTTTCGAATATGCGATAGAATCGCGTGAGACGATCCCGCGGCGGCGGATCTTCGACGTGGGCGGAAATACACATGGATATTCCGGGTAAGGAGTCAGGGCATGGAAACGATACACGTTTTGTTGAGGCGTCTGAGTATAACCGCAGCGCTGATCGCGTTGGCTCTGCTCAGCGGCGGATGTTTCCGTTCGGATGATGATCAACGGGGAGGGCTCACACTCACGCCGAGTGGGACTATCCGCGACAGGAGCGACACCTGGGACCTCATGCCGCCTGTACCGCCTGATTCAGGCGGCGGGGAGACGCCTCGACCAGACGCCTGGCCGACGGGTCGGCTGACAATCGTTGGCGACTGGTGGAATGAGAAAGGCACTCATCCGCAACTGCGGTTCCACCTGAGTCGCGGATGGTACTACGGGGCTCTGCTCAGCGTTAACAAGCAGGCGCACGAGAGAGGATTCAGGACGGGCCAGATCGCCTACAGAGTGCAGAGGGTGTCGCGCTGGATCTACGAGGGGCAGGTCTTGAGCCGCTACAATGACGGGCGCGAACCCGATTGGAAGAGACAATTTCGTTTCAATATCTCCTCCGAGAATCCCAGCGTGATGGTGGGCTACGGTCAATACGGGCGAACGATCGGGCGGTCCACATACACGCGGCGCACTCGATAGCTCGGATGATTGGGCTGGGGCGCAGAGAAAACGGCCGGGCTGGAATGTGATCCGGCCCGGCCGCATGATTCGCATATTCTCGCGTTACTGTCTGCGGCGTTTGCGCAGGATCGTCACCGCGCTCAGGGCCAGAAGGCTCAGCGTCGCCGGTTCGGGGATCAACGCTCCTCCGTCGAACAGGACCGTGTCGTACTCCTGACCGCTGCCCATGGCGTAGGGGTAGTGATCGTTGGCGAAAAGGTCGGTGTTCGGGTCCGACGGGTTAGACACCGCCACTCCGGCGTAGGCGTAGTCGACTTCGGTGGTGAAGTCGTTCATGGTCAGGCCGAGATCGCTTAGCTTCACCGCCACTTCGGTTACGTAAGTGGTAGTGTTCGTTCGCCCCACGCCCTTTACCTGGACGTCCTTGAAGGAGTCGCCGCCTTCTTCGGTGATGGTTATGTCGCTCGAGCCGGGAACGCTGTCGTCGTTTGACTCGGAGTATATGAACACTTTTCCCGAGCCGTAGGACGCCCCCAGATCCTTGCCCGCGGGCACTTCGATTACGAACGCGTCGCGGCCGACCGGTTCGGCGTAGAAGTAGTAGTGGGCCTTGAGTTCTTCGGTCACCGGATCGTCTTCACCGGCTATGTGCTTGAAGTCGCCGACCACCTCCCAGCGTACGAACAGGTAATCGCTGCCTTCGCTGGCGCCGACACCCCAGGCTGCGGCTTTCAAATCGCTGTAGGCCCAGTACTCCCCGCCTCCGCCCGTTGTGCCAGAGGTCCTCGTTGTCCCGTCTTCGAACCACTTGTCGTCCTGGATCGGGCGTTCCCAAACTTCGTTGGGGTAGTCCTCGGCGTTCTGCGGGACGGTGTATACTCCTTTGTCCTGATGAGTCCAGGTCGCATCGTTGGCGGATGATTGATAAATCGGGATGATGTCCGCGCGAGCCGATGTTCCCATACCGCAAACCAGCAGTACCAGCGCCGTCAAAGCCAGTGAGATGTTTCGAGTGTGCGCCATCGTCAAACTCCTTATGCGGCCGAACTTGTGCAGCGTCGGCCTGCCGGGCCTGGGGCATGAAAAACATGAGTGAGCTTCTTGTCATGCCGTCGGCTACAGATAAGCGTGCAAACCTGACTGACCGATGCGAACTGGGGCAGCGGTCTGCACTGGGCGGCGGAACTGCTCCGCCGAGCCTCCTCAAATCGGCGCTATTCGCTATCTTCGGCGAACCCGAGCGTGGGGATCACCGAGCGAGCGTATGATCCGCGAAACAACGCTTTGGATCAGTATTGAGCGAGCAAGCAAACAGCGTTGAGCAAGCCGAAGCATTATACCATATATTGACGGAATGTCAAGCAAAAAACTCGATATGTCTCCTGGTTTGACTTCTCTTGCCGCCCGATTATTCAGATCTTTACGCTGATAAGAAGGTGACCCCGGAATTGTGGTTGAAGATGAAGGTTCTATCCATTACGTTACGAAAATGATCGATAAGAAAAAGCCTGATCGCCATGCCGCTGGCTACAGGTGCAGTCCATAGGTGAGATTATAGTATACATATATTGGATAATGGGTTTTATAGGTCTCTGTGTATTGTTCGATTGGTTTGCGGCAATATGGAGTTGGACCACCGGCGCGAAACTCACTCTCGATATGGCGCCGGCGGCGATTCGCACGGCTATTCGAACAAGAACCAAAGGCTACACTGTCCGATTCTGTAGTTTGGATCGGCCTGAGTTCTGGGTGGAATTGGTTCGACATGTTTCGTGGGTCGAGAAAGAGATGTCTTTCCAACTGAGTTTTCGCAAGGAGGTCCTGGATGCAAAGAGAATTGAAAACATAAAAGATCTGTTGGAACGAAACGGTATCGCATGCCGTGAGAGCGACTTGGAGAAAGGCCCGGTGATCCCGATCAAGGATCATGAAGCCGACGCACTGAGAATTGGCATATTGATCCAAGATATCTTCTCAGAGACTCTGGGCCTGTCACTGGAAGGCATTGTTCGCGTCAGGGTGAAATACAGGGGGCAGATAGACTTCAGAAAGAAGACACAGGCGTGGTAGGGAGAGCACATCGGAAGTTCCATGAGCAAGATTGCCAATGTCCCGACCCCAATGCCCACCCGCCAATCAGAGCAGTTCCGCCCAGTTCACCCCCGCTTGGCGGCTCAGCGCAAGACGGTGCGCCCGGTCATGAGGCCCGGTGTGTCGAGGTCGGATATTGTCGAAGGCTAGCGGTCGTAGCGGTCTTCCTGGTCGTCCTTCCAGTCCTCGTAGTCGTCTTTCCAGTCGTCGTAGTCGTCTTCCCAGTCTTCAAGACGGTCTTCGAAGTCGTCGCGGTCTTCACCGCGATACCGGATGGGGCGAGGCGGAGGGGCGCGGAACCGTCGGCTGTAGCGCCGTGGCGGGGGATCGTAGTAGCGCGGGTTCAGGTCGTCGTACCTGTCGTGCCTGCAGCGCACGCGATGCTCGTCGCATCCGGCCAGCAATCCCATCGCTACAACGCTTATCAGCACGAGCAGGGCGATCAATGTGAATCGTGTCGAATGTGTCATTTTCCGTTCTCCTTTCTTAGGGGAACACGGATCGGAGGGCGACTTAGTACGGGAAACTGTCGCCACTTACATCACTAGTATTGACAGGAGCTCTGATAGCGGGCCCGGGGTAGGCGGCCCGGTGTTAAAGTCTCCTTAAAAGTCTAGCACGCTTATCTGAAAACATCATCAAATCTACAGAAATATCCGCCACCCCGAACGCCCGTTTCACACGCGTTTGATCAGGGGCGGGGCAGCGATAGGGGGCATTCGAACCAGCCCGTAAAATGGAAAATAGGTGCTGACCGCAACGCCGCGACCTGATATTCTAAGCACCGCCCCAGATTCGACTGTTCGCCAGGATGCCAAAAGGGCCCTAGAGAGACTCGCCTTGTCAGCGGACCGGAATGGGGACACGAAACGTCAGGGATCCGAATGTACAATTTCATGCTTTTGGCGGTTCTCTTATATATGGCGGTGATAACGGCCCTCCTGCTGGGTTTCAAGATGAACAGGAATGGGCTGAAGAAGTTCCGGACAGCGGTCTGGATACTCTTTGCTCTGTCTCACGTGATAATCCCCATTGTCTACTTTTCCGGGGCCTCGGATGAACCGGCGGTTATGACGAAGGATTCTCTGGCGATAATGGCTTGGGGGTTGCTGGGAATACTCCCCGTGTTGGGCGTATCCTGCCTGTCCCTTGTATTCACCGTTGCATTCTGGAAAGACCTTGACGCGGAGACCAGAACGGACGGGCTGCTTCATCCCGGTTTCGTTGTTCTCGCTGCGATAGTAAGTGTCTTTATATGGGGAGTCATCTTCTGGGTCATTGAGGGACAACCTATGCGATTGTTGTAGCACAGCGGCCGGTGTGTTGGTCCGTCCGGGATCTGTGTTCCCGGAATTACCCATTAGCAGCCATCATGTTGGCGGTTGGCGGGCAACACAAGGCAAGAGCCAGGATGTGCTAGCTCTTGTCAGGGGAAGGGATTATATCAAGATGACACCCAAGCCAACTTGTCCTCCATCACATTGCCACCGGCCGAAATCCGTCATGATTTTGCTTGATGCCATCGGGGCCGACGGGTACCGTAAATGGTCGATTGAGCCCTATTCTCCGGTTGGAGGAGATTCTGTGTGGAATAATGAGTTATCGAAATGAAATACTTCACTGATGACAAATGTCAATCTGGGGAAGCCGACAGCGAATATGCTGCGTACTGTCGCTCGATTTGGGATCTTCTCCCTGACTCGCTCAAAGAGATTCAAGATTGGCAGCTTCCCGATGATCTTTGTCACTTCGACAGCAAGATCTGTCTGCATGACGGAAAACTCCGCAACATGGCTCATGACTCGCGGAGGATCACTGCCGAAATCGAAACGGATTTCTACGGAGCATCTCGCCGGATCTTCCTGAGCTATGGCGATGCTGTCGTTGTCCAGTCAGTAGATGTGTCCATGCACAACGGTACGGCGACCTATGGAGATGACGATATTATGTGTACTGAGATTACTGTGTGTGGTGACCGATACCAACAGAGTCTTCTCTTTGCCTCAGGGCAAGAGTTGATCCTTGAATTTTCTGAGTTCTCTTTTCGATATTCCGATGCTTCTTGACGATAACGAGGCGATCCAGCAGATCCTGATGTACGTCGGGACCGCTAAGTTTAGATGTTAAGGCATCAATGGTGTGTAAGTGGGGTCAGCCCTTAAAATGTTGCCGCGGGAGCATGCCTACACCGTAGCTGATAACGTGACAGCAGACCGACTCGATATTGATTTTGGGTAGCCGGAATGAGACAGCTAACAAGGCAATTGCACCAGACGTCAACTCCGCTCTGCTACGTTGACGCAGGTGAATTGCGACGTTAGCCTGCAGAACCATGTACACAAGTTACGCAAAATACTGCAAGTTGAAAGAATCCGGTTTTCGCAAGGAAGCGAACCGTGCGGCCGAGCAGGTTGTTGTGGATTACAGCAATGATCCCAACCCCGACTTCGTAGTTTCGATTTGCGAAGGCGTTGAAGACAGGCTCAACTATCACCTGTGGTCCGGTATTGTCCTGCCATTCGTGAAGGCGGACCTGGAAGGCAACCCAATCGCAATAAAGTGCCTGATCCAGACGATTCAGAATCTGTACTCAGACGGGTCTGCACACCGCGAACTCGAATGGATTAGCGAAGAGCAGTTGATCAGGCGTTATCTGGCGTTGTGCCCGGATGACAACTGGGCCACAGGCAGACACAAGGAGCTATTGGCCCGATGGCTGGCGCATACAATCCATGAATGGCCTGCCGGCGTACTCTACGGCAATGACGGGGCCACCGTAGAGCAATGCGGAGAGATCCTCGAAGCAATCACAGAGCTCGCGGCAATTGATCGTGATTCAAGCTACAGGTCCTTATGCGATGACGTGAAGGAAAAGACAGTGGAGTATCGTGACAGGCTTGCTAACCAGGCGTTCCGGCGGGCGGGGGAAGACCGCGACCCTGAGCTTTGAGGTTATGTCCATATCGACCAAGCTGGGAGTTCCGGTCCAGCCAGTTTTGCGTCTGGTTCAAGGACTGGGAACTCGCAGGGTCGATGTTCGTTATACCAGTTGAGACGACAGATTAGTTCTCTTCGTACGTCATTGCATTGCACTGGGATGACGATTTTGCGTTTGCTCCATGTCTCGAATTCGTTGCATCAGAACTGCGAGCCTTTACAGACGACCGCATGGTGTTGCTCGGGCCTGGCTGGGCCTGGCCTTTGCAACACCATGCGGTTACGTCCAGTATCTCAGGATATGTCAGATTAAGTTCCAACTATCCCGGTTTAGCGTCCCACGGTGATCCACATCGTCGCACGCTCTCCGGTCTGCAGGTTCCAGGACTGCTTGGGGTTACCCTTGACCACGCCGGTTATGCTCATCGAGGCGGTGTTGGGGCCTGAGGCGCCCGTGTTCAACGCCCGCACTTCCAGGCGATGATTCCCGTAAGGCAGAGGCAGTTTGATCCTGGTCTTGCTCCTGGTCAGGCTGACCTGTCGGATGAGTTTTCCGTTGACGAAAATCTCTACGACGTCGCCGTCCTGCAGCTTGCCGTGGTCCCACACGTATACGTATATCGGGCTCATGTTGACCGTCACGTTGCTCAGTCCTCCGGTTCTGTCATCAGGCGTGGAGCTGGACAGCGTGCGGGCGATGTAGGTCAGGCGGGCGTCGATCTGTTTGAGCCTTGCCTGCAGGCTGGGCAGAAGTTGGTTGCGAGCGTAGCGCCAGTAGTTCCGGTGCTGAGCCTGCAGGTAGTTCCACCACCCATAATACTGCGCCCGGCTGTAGTTCATCTGTCCCAGCCGATCGGCGACCTGCTGTGTCGTCCAACATTCCCAACGCTTCGAGCCGTTCAGGCTGTATACGTACATCCTTTGAGGGTTGGACAGCACGCTGCACAAGTTGGTGATGTCAGCTTGGGTCTGTTGTCGCTGCTTGATCAGCGCATTGTGCTCGCCTTCAAGCCTCTTGATAGTTGCGTCGGACAGCACGTAGCTCAGGGCCGAAGCCTTCTCCACGGCCAGGCCGCACAATAATACGATTGAGATAATGTAGCCGATGCGTTTCATGATGGTTTCCTTGCGTCTTGGGGTTAATGAAGCTGCGTTAGTGTTTGTTCTGTTCGTCGGTTTGGTGTCGTCTGTGTTCATGGTTTCGTCCTTTCAACGTACTGAGCGGGATATCCACCGAATCCGAACGCGAAAAGTGAAGATCATGGCGTAAATTGTTTCGGGGGCTCGTAACTGCTTGTCGCCGAGAGAATTCACCGCCAGAGTCGGGCCCGTTCACCCAGCCGCGCGCATCCGCGTCGATCGCTCGTGGGCAGATGGTCTCCTCCCCGTTTTCTGCACCACTATGAATGAGAGTCAGGTTATCGCTTTGCGCGTGTCTCCCTGTCGAGTTGGTCGGAGGATTCAGTCCAGTCGACCGTGTCCCAGAGCATAATGGTATTGCCCATACTTCCCGAGGCCAGCTGCTTGCCGTTGGGCGAGAAGGCGACGTTCCCCGTCAAGCCTGAATGCCCCGTGAGCGTGAGCAGATCCTTTCCGACGACGGTGTCCCAGAGCTTGATCGTCCCATCCCTGCTTCCCGAAACCAGGCGCTTGTCATCGGGCGAGAAGGCCACGGAAGTCACTCCGTCTGAATGCCCTTTGAGCGTGAGCAGTTCTTCTCCTGTGACAGTGTCCCAGAGTCCTATGGTCTTGTCTTCACTTCCCGAGGCCAGGAGCTTGCCGTTGCACGAGAAGGCGACGGACGCTACGCTACGTGAATGTTCAGTGGACCAAGACAACCACCTTGAATGTCCTTTGAGCGTGAGCAATTCCCTTCCTGTAACAGCGTTGCATAGCTTTATGGAATTGTCGTGGTTTACCGATGCCAAAAGCTTACCGTCGGGCGAGAAGGCGACAGAACCACCACCGCCTTCAAGTCCCTTGGACATGAGTAGTTCCTTTCCTGCGACAATGTCCCAGAGCTTGGTGGTTCCGTAGCTTGTCGACGCCAGGCGCTTGCAGTCGGGCGAAAAAGCGACGGAAGAAACCGCGTGTGAATGCCCCTTGAGCGTGAGCAATTCCTTGCCTGTGACGGTGTCCCAGAGTTTGATGGTCTTGTCTTCGCTTCCCGAGGCGATGAGTTTGCCGTCGGGCGAGAAGGCGATGCAATGCACCCAGTTCAAATGCCCCGTGAGCGTGAGCAGTTCTTTTCCTGTGACAGTGTCCCAGAGTTTGATGGTCTTGTCAAAGCTTCCCGAGGCCAGGCGCTTGCCGTCCGAGGAGAAGGCTATGGATTGTACGCTCTCAGAATGCCCCTTCAACGCACGAAGTGGCCTTTTAGCAATATCCCAGAGCTTGACAGTCTTGTCCCGGCTTCCCGAGGCCAGACGCTTGCCATCGGGCGAAAAGACGACAGCGTGCACCCACTCTGAATGTCCCTTGAGAGTGCGTAGCTTTTCCCCTGTCGCTGTATCCCAGAGCTTGATAGTGTGGTCCAGACCTCCCGAGGCCAGGCGTTCGCCGTCGGGCGAGAAGGCCACAGACAATACCCAGCGTGAATCCCCTTTGATCGTGAGCACTTCCTTTCCTGTGGCAGTATCCCAAAGCCTGATGGTCTCGTCAAAGCTTCCCGAGGCCAAACGCTTACCATCGGGCGAAAATGCGATGGAAAGCACATCGCCCGAATGCCCCTTGAGCGTTAGCAGTTCCTTCCCGGTAGTTGTGTCCCAAAGTTTGACGGTATTGTCAAAGCTTCCCGAAGCCAGTTGCTTACCATTGGGCGAGAATACTACGGAATACACATCGCCTGAATGCCCCTTGAACGTTAGCAGGTCCTTTCCTGAGACAGCATCCCAGAGCTGGATCGTATCGTCTTCGCCTCCCGAAGCCAGACGCTTGCCGTCAGGCGAGAAGGCAACGGAAATCACGCCGCCTGAATGCCCCTCGAAGGTGAGCAACTCCTTGCCGGTAGTTGCGTCCCAGAGCTTGATGGTCTTGTCCATACTTCCCGAGGCCAGGCGCTTGCCATCGGGCGAGAAGGCGACGGAAGGCGCCGGGGCCGAATGCCCCTCGAAGGTGAGTAACTCCTTACCGGTAGTTGTGTCCCAGAGCTTGATGGTCTTGTCTATGCTTCCCCCAGCCAGGTGCTTGCCATCGGGCGAGAAGGCGACACGACCCCCCGCCTCCTTGAGCGTGAGCAACACCTTTGTGGACAGACACATGAGGTGTCCGTACTCCCATCCGCGGACACCGGGCTCCAATGTGCTCAACACTTCCCGGACGTCACTGTACATCTCTAACTGTGACAAACGGTCTGCTTGAGATATACCGTAACGGTATATCTCAAACTCGGCTCGGGTAGTCTCCTTGCGGGCAATATCGCGTTGTTGCGTCGCATCTCCCTCTGCTGTCAAAGCACGATTGCGTTCCCAGGTTATGTTGATATAGGCGAATACGGCCAGGCCTGCTAAAACGGTCAATACGGCTGCAGCAATGGCGACCGGAACGCGATGCTTAATGATCCGCTTCCGAAGGAAGTACATTGTTGTTGGCGGCTTGGCGGTCAGCGGTTCGCCGGTTAGATAGTTGTTGATATCCGCGGCCAGGTCACCGGCTGAGGCATAGCGATCGTGAGATTCGTGGGCTAACGCCTTGAGGAGAAGGGCCTCGAGTTCCTTGTCGATCTTCCCGGAGACATCGCGCGGCCGCTTGACTTGGTCCTCTGCGATACGCCGCAATACTTCATATCGCGTTCCGGACAGATCGTGGGGGAACCGGCCGGTCAGCAGCCGGTACAGAATCACACCGAGACTGTAGACGTCCGTCCGGGTGTCGATCTGGTCTACGTGGCCGGCGGCTTGTTCGGGCGCCATGTATCCCGGCGTGCCTGCGACTTCCCCGGGCATCGAGATTGTCACACCAGCGTCTTCGTCCAGGAATGTCTTGGCCAGACCGAAATCCAGGACGTGCGGCTGGCCGTCTTCGGTTACAAGAATATTTGTCGGCTTCAGATCGCGATGGATTACTCCCCGCTGGTGGGCGTGCTGGACGGCTTGGGCGATGATCTTGACCAGTTCCAGGACCTGTCGAGGCGATAGATCGTTGGCCTCGACGTATTCATCCAGGTGCACGCCGTCGACCAGCTCCATGGCGTAGTAGTGTACATTCCGGTGCAGGCCGCTTTCGTACACTCGGGCGATATTCGAATGCTCCAGGCGAGCGGCGAGTTCAACTTCCCGCTCGAATCGCATGCGGGCCTTGTCCGAGCCGAAAACCCCGCTCCCCAGCAGCTTCAACGCTACTTCGCGCCGCGTGCCCAACTGCACGGCCCGCCAGACCGTCCCCATACCGCCCTCGCCGAGCTTCCCGGTGATCTGATAGCCGTCAATCTGCGGCGCTTCTCCCGGATGAACAGATCCATCTGCATCGCCGGAATCGCTGATGGTTGCGAAATGACTATTGCCCTCCGGTTGTCCGGCGTCGGCGGCCTGATTCCCGTTTGTAGATTCTTCGGGAACTGTCTTGTCGGGATCGAAATCGGAGTGCTTATCCATCGGTTTCACCCCTCATCGAGCCGGCGGACGTCTTGCTACCGGCCCGCTCCCCGTTCTCTCTGATTTCGATGTATGCCATATGCGTGTCCCGAATCTTCACTGCCGCCTGTCAACACGTGGTACGCCGTATTCCCGCGGCATATGCGCCGTGAACGATTTGTTATTTACCCGCATGCCCACGAGATACGATCCTGTTTCCCGTAACTACTGGAAACACAACCTTATATGCTACTTCGTCGGGGTGCATCGCGCCAAGGGCCGTATTCGCCAGGACCAGAATGTGTGGCACGATAACTGATAGGAGACTTGATATCGCGTGTACGTGCCTGGGTGGCGCGGGAGGTGAGGGGTTTGGGGAGAGGGGAAGCAATACGCTTCCTGATGCCGAACCTGCCTGGGGCAGGCAGACCACGATATTAGGCCTTTGGGCTTGGGGGAGGTCTTGAACACGTGACGCCGGGATTGCCATCGCTGTTGGCGGACGATGTGCTTGCTGAACGGGCGCTGGCGGCCGGTCTGGGTGCGTCCGTCAGGCGAATCATGCGACGATGCGGGCGGATTGAGGACGAGTGTCATCGATAACATCTTGCATATCAATGGGTTAATCGCCTGTGAAGCGCGCGATGGCGTCAAGAGAAGTTGTGAGAGGCGTTCGTCGGCAGGGCTGTCGTTGTAAGTAATGGTATGGGCGGCGGTTACGCTGGCGGCGCGAGACAAGCATGAGTAATGGTCGATATGTGTTTAGGGTTCACAGGTTGCGTCGTCAGGTGGGGGGATTGCGCTGCGATTGTGTTGGGCAGGTGGGTACGGGCGGATCATAAGTGATGTCGCCCCCGCCGGATACCGTGACCGTCTCTTGCGACTTGCGTTGAGACGGGCCATTGGTCCGCGGCGGGGGATTTCGGAATGTGTGAACCAAATGTGAACCTCCGTGATTCCGATGGTCTCGGGCCCTGTGGTTTCCCGGCGGGCGGGTCACATGGCGGGCGCCGCCGTGCGGTCAAAAGTCGGTGTATCACAATATGATCTGCGGTTTGCGGTTGCTAGATGATCGGTGAATGACTATCCTCTACGGCCTGTTAATGTTTGCACTAGCGACAAGGAAGAGCTCATGAATGTATTAATTACGGGCGGCGCCGGGTTTATCGGCTCGCACCTGACCGAAGCCCTGCTGGCTGGCGGGCACACAGTAACCGTTGTGGACGATCTGTCGACCGGGTCGCTGGATAATCTGGCGGGCGTCCGGGGCGACGGGTCGTTCCGCTTCGTACGCGAGTCGGTCCGGGACGTTTCGACAATGACGTCGCTGATCGACAGATGCGACCTGGTGTATCACCTGGCTGCTGCGGTCGGAGTGCAATTGATCGTTGACCAGCCCGTGCACACGATCGAGACCAACATCCACGGTTCGGAGGTCGTGCTGGACCTCGCCAACAAGTTTGGCCGGAAGATCCTGGTTGCATCGACCAGCGAAGTTTACGGTAAGAACACCAAGACTCCCTTCAGCGAAGATGACGACACAACGCTGGGTTCTACGCGTTTTACGCGATGGAGCTACGCATGCAGCAAGATGATTGACGAGTTTCTGGCGCTTGCGTACCACCAGGAATGCGAGTTGGAAACGATCGTCTGCCGCTTCTTCAACACTGTTGGTCCGCGTCAGACCGGTACTTACGGTATGGTTGTACCGCGTTTCGTCCAAAGGGCGCTTCGCGGGCAGACCATTGAGATTTACGGTTCCGGCGACCAGACGCGATGTTTCTGCAACGTGAGCGATGTAGTCGGCGCGTTGATCAAACTTGTAGAGTGTCCTGACGCGGTCGGGCAGGTTATCAATGTGGGCACGACTGAGTCGATCAGCATATCCGCGCTTGCCGACAAGATTATCGAAATGACAGGATCGACCAGCGACAAGAAGTCCCTGAGTTACGAGGAGGCTTACGGGCGGCCTTTCGACGACATGCTCGTTCGCAAGCCCGATCTGGGCAAGGTTAATCGCCTGATCGGGTACGAACCGATAGTCCCGCTGGAGGAAACGCTGCAGCAGGTTATCGATTTCGAGAGATCGCGAATGTAGTTTTCGATCGATTCGAATTCGATTCGTACTTGATATTTCCGTCTCGCCAATGGATGCTACTGACGCCATGAGTAAGCCTTACTACGTTACAACGCCGATTTACTACGTGAACGACGTGCCCCACATCGGGCACTCCTACACGACTATTGCAGCCGATGTGCTGGCGCGCTACTTCCGCGCCGATGGGCGGGACGTGCGATTCCTGACCGGGACTGACGAGCACGGTATAAAGATAGTCAAAGCAGCCGGCGAGCGGGGCATGTCCCCTAAAGAGCTGGCTGACGAGGTGGTTGTCGGGTTCCAGGAACTCTGGAAGGACCTGAACATCACGAATGACGACTTCATCCGCACCAGCCAGGAGCGGCACGAACGACGTGTCCAGGAGATTATCGCCCGGTTGATCGAACGCGATGAGATATATCTCGGCGCGTACGAGGGCTGGTATGATGAAGGGCAGGAGGAGTTTATCACCGAGTCTGCGGCGGCCGAGACGGAGTTCAAGAGCGCAGTCAACGGAAAGCCCCTGGTGCGATACCAGGAGCCTACATACTACTTCCGCCTGAGCAACTGGGTTGACAAGCTGATAGAGTACATTGAGGCCAATCCCGGCTGCATCCAGCCGCAGGCCCGTCGCAACGAGGTCCTGAGCAAGCTGAGAATGGGCGTCGACGACCTGAGCATCTCGCGTCTCAAGGAGAAACTGGGCGGTTGGGGCATAGAGATGCCCAACGATCCGACACACAGCGTTTACGTTTGGGTCGACGCGCTGAGCAACTATCGTACGGCGATTGGCTGGCCTGAAATCGGCGACGAGCATGACGGCGTGGGGGCGCAATACTGGCCTGCCGACGTTCACTTGATCGGTAAGGACATCCTGTGGTTCCATACTGTTTATTGGCCGGCGATGTTGATGGCTCTGGATGAGCCGGTGGCCAGATGCGTCTTTGCGCACGGATGGTGGACCGCCGAGGGCAAGAAGATGTCCAAAACGCTGGGCAACTTCATTTCGCGCGAGACCATCGCCGAGATTTGCGATGAATACTCCGTTGACGTGTACCGCTACTTCCTGTTGCGGGCCGTCACGTTCGGCGCCGACGGCGACTTCAGCCACGAAGCGCTGCAGGGCAGGTACAATAACGAACTGGCCAACGGTTTGGGCAATCTGCTGAACCGCACCCTGAATATGATTAATCGGTATTTCGACGGAGTCCTGCCGTCCGGCGGGGATGCGGGCCCGGAGGAGCAGGCGGTTCTTGACGCGGCTGATGATCTGCGACAATCGGCTACCGGCGCGATGGAAAACTGTGATTTCGGTTTGTATCTGGACAAGGTGACCGACCTGATTGGCGCCACCAACCGCTACATCGAGGTGACTGCTCCGTTCAAACTGGCCAAAGATGAGTCGCAATCCGGGCGTCTGGGCGCCATACTGTATACGTGCGCCGAAGCCGTTAGGATAATACTGACTTACCTCTCGCCGCTGATGCCAGAGACAATGGCCGCCGGGCTGGAGCAGCTTGATTGGAAAGCGCCGTCCGAGCAGACTATAAGCGACGCCGGTCAGTGGGGTCAGTTGCCTGCGGGCCTGAAGGTAATGAAGCCGGAACCGCTTTTTCCGAGGAAGCAGTAATGGTAGGGCAGTCTGGTAAATCAATGGAAGATGTCATCCGCAGCGATGGTCGCTATCCGCTGGAGGCGTTCGCTTTCCTGCATGACGCTCTGAATCACGCGGTTACTGCGGTGCATGGCGCCGAGGCCTCGGCTTCGCGCGACGCCGACAGCGAAACGGCGCGCCATGTTTCAGGAATGCAACTGTGTCAGGCAATGCGTGACCTGGCGATAGAACGGTGGGGACGCCTTGCCAGACCCGTGTTGGCGAAATGGAATATCCACGCCACGATCGACTTGGGCAATATGGTTTACCTGCTTGTGAATAACTCGTTCATGCGAAAGACTGACGACGACAGCATAGAGGACTTTCGCGATGTCTATTCGTTTGACGACGCTTTTAATGTGGCGATGAATTTGAGGCTTGATGAATGACCGCCGGTTCCCGCGAAGATTCCAAACAGGCGCCTCCGCCCGAGCCGATTGACATCAGCGACGGGATTCCCGACCGCAGGGCGTCGATTTCGTGGGCGGTGATTGGGATACTGATAGCGATATTTGTCGGATGGTGTGTCTTTCTTCTCTACTGCCAGTATGGCGGAAGAGCTTAGCCCGCAGTCGTTGTTAACTGTTATTTTTAGCGGAGCATTACGTGAAGAGAATCAGTACTGGCGGCCTTATGATCGTCGTAGTCTGTGCGATGAGTTTCGCCCTGGGCGGGTGTGTCCCGAGCAAGCCGAACACCTCGCGGCCTCAAGAGCTCACCGTAGGGCCCGCCGGAACTATTGCAGTGTCGGAGATGGGCAGGCGCCTTGGCCTGACGGTGCTAAAGAGTTCAACTCACAGTGCGACTCTGAGCAACGGATTGAACTCGGTCGTGTTCTTCGCCGATCCCGGCGGAGTAGCGTATGTCAACGGGCGAGCAGTTGGTGAAAAGGGCGGTTTGGCGACTGTGGGGCGAACGCTGTATATACCGGAATCTCTCGAACGCGACATTCGCCTTTCGCTCAGGACCCGCCCCAAATACATCCCGCCCGTTAAACGCCGGATACCCGTGAAGCGTTCGCCGCCTTCAGCAAAGAAACCCCGGTTGAAGTACGGGCCGGTGGTTATAGATCCCGGGCATGGGGGCAAGGACCCGGGCGCCGGGCATAACGGATGCCGCGAGAAGGACATTGTGCTTGATGTGGCGATACTGACGACGGATATTCTGAAAGCATCCGGTGTCGACGTTCGCCTGACTCGCAGCGACGACACTTTCATCGAACTTAATGATCGTGCGGCGCTCGCTCAGGCTACGCGGGCGAAACTGTTTGTGAGCCTGCACTGCGATGCGGCGCGGAATCGTCAGGCCAGGGGCTTCACAATCTATGCTCCTGAGAACCGTATGAGTCAGACAAGTTCATTGGCCTCTGCTATGGAAAAATCGATGCTGACTACGAATACGACCAGCCGCGGTGTTCGAGCGGCGGGATATCGCGTATTGCTTCGTACGACGTGTCCTGCGATTCTGCTGGAAATGGGTTATCTGTCCAATAGATACGATGCCAGACTCTTGAGTTCCAAATCGCACCAACGGGCCGTTGCGCATGCGGTGGCGAATGCCGTCACTGCCTACTTGACAAAGTGACCCCGATGTATTTCAATTGAGCGCATATGTTGCTAACGACGCTTCAAGGAAGAAACTGAATACCATGAAAACAACTGCACTACTGACAACCTCGCTGGAAAACTATCCGAAACGTTCAGGCAAGGTTCGCGATCTCTACGAACTGCCCGAGGCCCTGCTCATGGTCGCCACTGACCGCATAAGCGCCTACGACGTGGTTATGCCCAACGGAATACCGGATAAGGGAAGAGTCCTTACACAGATATCGGTGTTCTGGTTCGGGTTGCTGGCTGACACGGCCAGACACCATCTGTTGTCGGCTGATGTTCAGGATCTGCCTGAAGAACTGCGCGATATGGAGGAACTCGACGGGCGCATAATGCTCTGCCGAAAGGCCCAGGTGGTGCCCATTGAGTGCATCGTCAGGGGATATTTGGCTGGCGGCGGATGGCGAGACTACAAGAAGAGCGGGGCGGTCTGCGGTATCGAACTTGAGAGCGGACTCAAGCAAGCCTCCAAATTGCCTGAGCCCATATTCACGCCGTCCACCAAGGCCGATCACGGACACGACGAGAATATTTCCTTCGACCAGGCCTGCGATCTTGTCGGTAACGAGTTGATGAGCGACCTCCGCGATAAGTCGATTGCCATTTATCAGCGTGCGGCCGAATACGCCGCCGAACGGGGAATTATCCTGGCTGACACGAAATTCGAGTGGGGCCGAGATGAAAACGGAGAAATCCTTCTTATAGACGAAATCCTTACACCGGATTCGTCGCGGTTCTGGCCGGCGGACGGATATAGCCCCGGTAAGAGCCAGCCCAGCTTCGATAAGCAGTTCGTGCGCGATTACCTCGACAGGGTCAAGTTCGACCGCACTCCTCCGGGACCTCCGTTGCCCACGGAGATAGTCCAGATGACCCGCGAGAAGTACATCGAGGCGTACTGTAGTCTGACGGGCAGAGATTTCGCCTGGGAGTAGTAGGCTCCCGATTTGGGCGTTACATAACGCACACGAAGATATTCCACATGACGTGTGCGCCTACGGCGATACCGAAACCTCGCAGAATAAACAGCGCGCCGAGGTACAGCCCGGCGACTATTCGGAATGTGAAGACTTCAGGTGAAAACGTCTCCATTCCATAGAATGGGGGAATGTTCATGTGCGACAGTGCGAAGAGAACGCCTGTGACCGCGACTGCTCCAATCGCAACGGGTATTTTGGGCAGCGTCAGCCCGTCGACAAAAATCGCCATAATGAGCACGATGCCAATAAGGTGAAAAACGAACTCCTCGTAGATTCCGCCGCCCATTCCTATGATGATCGAGTCAAGCTGACTCGGTTCGTTCGGGGCGCCGGCGTTTAGAAAAATGCTGGTGGTGACATGCGAGATTGCTATCAGCGGGGCGACCCAGAGTACGGACTCCACCGCCATCCCGCCCAGCACCCTGGGGCGAATGCTCCAGCGGTCCTTCCTGAACAAGTGCTGGCCTATAAGAACCGACAACAGCGCCAGCGGTGGAAGATAGACGGCGGATCCTCTGAAATAGCTCAATACCAGCAGACCCATGCGGTAGTTTCGAGTCACGACGTGAAAAGCAATAAGCATGGGAAGGACAAAGACAAGGCAGTAGAGCGGTTTGCGAGTGTCCCGCAGGTAGCCGTCTTCGTGTTGTTTTGACTGCCTTGCTCGGGCGGGCATGAGAGCATTATGTTCCGTGCTGAAGTAAATACAATAGTGGTTGCTTCATTCGGGCAGAGATAACTCCGATGAGATTCCGTGGATTGTGCCCGGTCCGACGCCCTTGATGCTCACCAGGTCGCCGACAACCTTGAAGGCGTTCGGTCCGTGGGCGGTTCGATATTCTACGATCGCGGCGGCCCGGGCCGGGCCTATTCCCCGGAGGCGCCGCATGGAAGCGATGGAGGCTGTGTTTGGATCGATTCGCTCTCTGGCTGCGATTACTCGCCTGGTCTGGGCGGGGGGTTGATCGGAGAATTCAATCCGCTGATGCGCCGATTCCAATCCCAGCCATACGCCTGCGACAAGCAGTAGCGACATGACCGCCCCAAGATCCGAACGTGTCCAGGCTAAATCGGGTTTACGCTGGTGTGGCATGCTATTTCGAACGGCGGGATTGGTCTTTCGACGCCCCGTTGCCGTAGATGAAGGCTTTGAAATTTCGCAATTCCCGGAAGGCGAGCTTCGGTTCCATTTCGCCGGAGCACAATCCGCCGTGAGGTATGACCTGTTCTCCCCTGTCAGCCAGATCTCCCCAGCAAACCGACTCTACGAATGGTTTTGATATTCCTATGCGGTAGAACGCCTGCAGCCACTCGGCCTGAAGCCGCGGCGACCATGGTGCGTGCCATTTTCCGCCCTCACCGACGGATGCTTCACCTTCCCATGCGTCATCTGAATCGGTGGTTGTGTTGGAGGGGACCTGACAGGCGCTTACGTGTACTGATTTTCCGAAAGCGACAAACTCGTCAAGCATCGAACTTATCTGGAGAAGATCGCGAACGTAGTGGCCGTCTCTCGGTACGCCCATGAGAATCTGCACGCCGAAAGCGTCAAACTTCACTCCGCTTTGCACCGCCATGTCCGCGTACATCAGCGGTGGTATCGATCGTTGGTTGCGTGCGTAGTATTCGCCCCATGGCATGACAAGTTCTATCATTACCTTGGATTGAGGCGCGAGTTTCTTAACCAGCAGGCAACTCATGCGAGTTAGCTCCATGAGTTGGTCAAAACTAAGATTGAACGTGTTGTTTCCGTGGATGCCGGACACTACGTTCCAAACTTTGACTTTGTCCTTATAGTGTGCGACGACATTCTGGATGTACTCGTAGATCAGGTCTCGCAACGCTTCATAATCGTGCTCCCAGATGTACAGGCGTTCGGGGAGGTGGAGATTGCTGAAGCTAAGAAGCGGGCCCGCATGCACAGGCCGCTGAGCGCGGGCTGCAAAATCAATCCACTTGTCGGTCTGCTTGAAATCGTAGACCTGTTCCTTCGGTTCTATGTTCTTCCACGCCAATGGGATATCGAAGAAGTCAGCGACTTCCTGAAGGCGAGAATTGTAGGGTTTATTTGTGGCAGAGAGGTCAACGGTCGTTCCAAAGCTTGTGCGCGCGGATGCCTGGGCGGACGCCTTGCGGCGTTTGAGGAAGATGTCTGCGTGGAACAACGCCATACGCTCACCAAGGGTAATGGCGTCGGAAAGCGTCTGTGCGCCGATCTCAGCGGCTTTGGCGGGGTCGGATGCATACAGAGCTGCGAGGAACTTCTTGCGTATCTTATCGAAAGCGTCGTTCAGATCGGCTGCATCGTCAAAATCAAACAGGCCCCAATCTTCGCGTTTCTGGATAACCTTGAATAACTGTGCGCGCGCCATTTCGACCAGCAGGTTGTATGGTTTTTTGCGTTCGGGCAGTCGTACGGTTGGAAGCATGAACTTGCCGGCTTTTCCGACATCCCACAGGACAGAAAGCCC
This sequence comes from Phycisphaerae bacterium, assembly GCA_030745875.1. Taxonomy (GTDB): domain Bacteria; phylum Planctomycetota; class Phycisphaerae; order SM23-33; family SM23-33; genus BS750m-G57. The sequence continues at coordinate 44,554 of JASLNT010000038.1, read as the reverse complement.
CGCCGGTCCGGGAACTCTTTTTGTGCATCTGATCAGTCCCTTGGAAACCGTGATGTCTGCGCGCACAGGTATTGAATCCTGTCCGAAAACATAGGCCCCGGACAGATCCATATCTTCGGCGAGTGTCCCGTCGTGGTATACCTCAAACTGTATCATGCTGTACTCTTAATAACCGTTTTGGGCGATCACTTCAAGGACTCATTGACCTGGCGGATCGCTTTGATGCTACTGGATATCAGCCCCAGGACGATGTCAACTGCGTAACGAGCGTTCTTTCAAGGCAGGCGTACAAAGGCAGCCCGTCGGGTCCGACGTCCAACGGAGCATCGCCCTGGATAAGGGGCAGTGCGTACTGGCGGAACGCCTCGGTGACGCCCGTTCCGGAGTCATTGATGAATTCAGGCGGAAGCATCTTCTCACCGTTGGCGACATCCTCAAGATCGGCCAGGCCGGTTGTGCATCCGTATCGTCCCGAGTCATCGGTGCGAACCAGCGTCACCATCTTCCCGCTCACGCCCTCCAGGGCGGCTGTCACGGCGGTTTGACCGGCTAGATAGGCTTCATCCACGTCGGTCTTGCTCGCAAAGTGCATCGCCACCCTCTGTGCTGTCCCGGGCTGATTTGTCCGGGCTTTAACGCCCACCTGCGACTCTACAATCGCCCGGACAGCCTCTGCGGCGCCGCCCAATTGCGTGTGACCGAAAGAGTCCTTGACGAACTGACCGCCTGCGTCGGCGAGGTACTGTCCGTCAGGAGTTCGCACTCCCTCTCCACACGTGATGAAACACCGTTTGTAATCGGTCATGCATCGCCGTACGTCATCTACGAACTTTTCTATAACAAAGGGCACTTCCGGAAGCAGGATTATGTGCGGAGCGTCCTGCTCGCGGCGGCTGGCCAGGGCGGTTGAGGCGGCTATCCAACCGGCGTTTCTGCCCATTACCTCATGGACCGTGCAAGTGTCATGCGTGTACAGTGCGTCGGTGTCGCGACCGGCTTCCATAACCGATATCGCGCTGTATTTGGCTACCGATCCGTAGCCCGGACAATGATCCGTACAGGCCAGATCATTATCTATTGTTTTCGGTACTCCAAGGGCGATCATCCGGTAGTCGGTTTCTCTGGCGAGCTGACCGAGTTTGGCGGCGGTGTCCATCGAGTCGTTGCCGCCGATATAGAAGAAGTATCGAACGTCGTGCGCCTTGAAGACTTCCAGGATTCGTTCGTAATCGGCGCGGTCGGCGTCGAGATCCTTGAGTTTATGGCGACAGGATCCCAGTGCGGACGCCGGGCTGCGCCTGAGACGATCGATCTCTGCGGGAGCTTCGGCTGACAGATCGAACAGTTCCTCCTTCAGCGTGCCCAGAATTCCATTCAGACTACCGTAAACACCGGTGAAAACATCTCGATTGGCAAGGCAGGTCTGGATGACACCGGCGGCGCTGGAGTTAATTACGGCCGTCGGTCCGCCTGATTGTGCGACAACTGCTTTTCCCTTGAGTGTAGGCATGGTTTACATCCTGTAGCGGTAGGTAGGTCATTGCCGACCAACATCGTCGGCAGCGTCAGTTATTATAGTGATTTGCGTCTGTCAGGCAACATCGTCTTTCGTGCGTCACGCTGCGTTGCCATAGGAATGTGAAGTCAGATTTGTTTGGGGGACACAGCGTATCTTAAGCTCTAAGCGGACGGTGTTACTGCACGCCGTTGGGGCAGATGCGGTTAGCGTGTAAATTGCATACAGCCGGTGAGTAACGCGCAGAAGGCCATCGAGGCCCACAAAGACCCGAATATGACCAGAAAAGATCGAATTGACGACTCACGCATACTGTTGTTCTCAATGGGAGTGTTGCAGACCGGGGCCTCGTGCCCGGACCTCCACTGCGACGAATGGAAGATCACCGCCACCGAAGACGAGATAGACGCTTTCGCTTCGGTCAGGGGAAAGGGCGTCGATCTTGTAATTCTGCACATGCCCCTCGACGATTCCATCGATGCGGATCTTCCGAACGTTCTTCGGAGAATCTCTCCCATGCCGTACCTCCCGGTCATGATAATGTCGGCGGACTCGGCCGAAGCGCAGAGGTGTCGCTTCCTGAACAGCGGAGCCGACGACGTGATTCACGAGCAGACTTCTGCGGTGGAAGTGCGGGCGAGAGTCCGGGCGATGTTGCGAATAAAGGATCTGTACGCCCAGTTGGATTCGTCGCGAAAAGCGTTGGAGTTGGTATTGGATCGCGAGCAGAAACTCCTCATCCGTTTGCGAAAAGACAACAAGGCGCTTGAAGCCAAGTGCACAACTGATCCTCTGACGCACGTCAGGAACGTGAGATCTTTCGGGAACATACTCGAGCATGAATTCAAGTCAGCCAAACGATACAACACGTCGCTTAGCATTCTGGCGCTCGATATCGACCACTTCAAAGTTGTAAACGACACACACGGGCACCATAGCGGCGACTACGTCCTGAAGGAACTCGCTGTGATTCTGACAAGGTCGGTGCGTGAGTCTGACGTCGTGGCCCGGACAGGCGGGGAGGAGTTCTGCATTCTGCTTCCCAAAGCCGATCAGGAACAGGCGGTGATATTCGCCGAGAGAATACGTCAGGAAGTGAGCGCGCGGAAGTTCACCGTATTCGGCGAGGATATTCATGTCACCGTTTCGATCGGCCAGGCTACTTTTCCCGACAATGCAGAAATAACCGCGCCGACGATGCTAACATATTTCGCCGATCAGGCCTTGCTGCTGGCGAAAGACACAGGACGCGATCGGGTCGTGAAGTTCAGCGACATGCCTCGGGAAAAACGCCTCCGCATGCGACAACAGCAGCTAAAAGCAGCCAATGCATCGCATGGGCACTGGTCCGGCCAGTGCGAGATGATGGATATCGAGGTCCACTCCTGAGCGATCCGATCTACTGGATGAATTGGTCAGCCGCGGGATCGTGCGGGAATGACTCCAGCGGGCATCCGTCGCACTTCGCTTTGGGGCGGCAGTATTGTTTGCCCACTGCTACGATCTGCGCGTGGTAGTCTTTCCAGAGATCTAGCTCTTCGGGCAGCGACGTCTCGAACATATCCTTTACTTGTTCGTAGTCGTCTTCGAGACACGCAAGTCCGTGGCGGACCATTATACGGCAGGTGTAGCGGTCGATAACGAATGTAGGTCTTTCGGCTGCGTACAGGATAATGGAATCGGCGGTTTCACGCCCGATTCCGTTTATGGGCATCAGTTCCTGCTGCAATGTGGAGACGCTCCGGTCAAGGAACGCCTCGATATCCTCCCCGTAGCTTTCGTATACATGAGCGATGAAGTTCTTCAGGCGCTTGGCTTTTATGTTGTAGTATCCGGCGGGTCTGATGAGCCCGGCCAGTGTTTCATGATCCATCTGGTGGAGAGCGGAAATGCTCACCGCCCGAGCGCCCCGGAGGTTGTTGAGAGCTTTTTCGACGTTCTTCCAATTGGTGTTTTGCGTTAGGATTGCTCCAATGCAGACCTCAAGCGGCCCATCGCCAGGCCACCATCCCTGGTGGCCGAACCGGGCAAGCATCGCCTCGTACATTTCCACAAGCGTTTGTGCGGTTGACATGCGGGAATAATAACAATTGCCTCACCGTTAACCAATAGGCATTACCAGTTGAGGGCTGCGATCTGTTATATTCGTGTTATGAAGAGACATAAAGCGTTTGGATTTATTATTGGGGGTGTGCTGTGTGCGGCGTTTATCGCCGGGACCAGCCAGGCTGCGCCGCGACAACCTGCTATTCGCGTTGCGAATTTCTCTTCGGGTGAAGCTGTTCGTTTCCCTGTAGTTCTGATTCGGGGCGAGGTGTCTGACGCCAAATTGGGCGTTGTTACTGCGAGAAACGACTCATCGAAGCCAACCGGTCAGTGGACTGGATTGGCGCGAGCGGGACGGTTCAAAGTGTTGGCGGAACTTGTACCGGGCGCAAACAAGCTCACCATCATTGCCGGTGCGTCGAAGGTCAATCTGTCTTTAAACTACAAACCGCAGACTAACCCGTACGTTGTGCGGGTGCATTACTTCGTTGACAAGTCGGGCGACACGCGTTTTCAGACGCCCTTGAAGGGCGATCCTCAGAACTGGCGCGGCAAGCTGGATACGGCTATGAAGCTTATGCAGACGTTCACTGCCGAGCGGCTGGGCGACCTGGGGCTGGGCAGGCGGACGTTTAATCTGGAATTGGATGATCGCGGGCGGGTGAAAGTTCATATTCTCAAGGGTAGACGGGAGGCGAGCTACTATCAGAAGCTCACGGGCAATCAGTTGTATTCTGAGGCGGTCCTGGAATTGAAGAGACAATCGCCCCATCGGCGAGCCAAGAATCTTGTAATCCCGGCGTTTACGCGTTTTGACCCTGAGACGGGCAAGGTTGGGGCGCATACGGCGCTGGGGGGCGGATATCTGGCGTTGTTTGGGGGGGGCGATCTTTTTAGCTGGCCCGACAGTATCTCTTGCGCCCAGGCTGCATTCATGAACGCTACGGCTGTGGATCCCAAGGAAGTATTCAGCGATTCGGTGGGCAGGCATACGTTCTGGGCCAACGCGTCGACCACCATGGGCGCCGCGCTGCATGAAATCGGGCATACCTTCGGCCTGCCTCACAGCCGCGACGTTCAGGATATTATGACCCGAGGGCACGACCGTTTTAATCGCTTCTTCACCTTGGTTGATCCTCCCCACGCCAGGCAAAAGAAGTTCGTTGAATTCAAGGACAACCAGGTCGCATACTGGGCGCCGGTAAGCGGTGGGGCGCTAGCTCCGAATCGATTCTTCGCTCTTGACGATCGCGTTTGGAAGAAGGGCGGGAAGATTACAATGCAAGCGGACCTCAAGGCCGATCAGGTCATCATCGAATCTCCATATGGACTGCGATATATAGGTGCTTGGCGAATAACATCCGACGGACAGACGCAGTCGATTGCTCCGGTTCTGATTTCTCGGCGTGAGAAGATGCCCCGAAAGGTTGCCATCCGCCTTCCTGAGTTGAGGAGGCAATTGGGCGATATGAAGTTCAAGTTTCGTGTGATTGACGATGAAGGCGTTAGCAGTACTGCGTTACTTTCGGCGTTGCAGGCTAAGGCCCGCTCGGCGGCGGAGAGCAAACCCGCCGAGTGACCAGGCAGGGCTGATGGCGATGATGTGGGGCGCAACAAAGAGTCCAAGCGGCTTTCCGGGGCAATTATCGGTGGGGTATGGGCGGGGCAATTCGTCCTACGACGGGCGTTTTATCGCAATACTCTCTCTAATCTGGAAAAGCGACTATGTCGCGCGGTTGACATCGTCCGCGTATGATCGTATAATACTGATATGAGGCGGATGTGATGTTTCGGTGCATGGGAGATACACTATGGAGATTGGGTCAATTGAGGACCAAAGACGCCTTCTCAGGAGCCTTGTGGCGGGATGCCCAATGGGCGATGCTCTTGACGATTGTCCCGCACGTCATCTTCGCAAACTTCCTGCTGAAAAGCGATCCATAACGGTTGAAACGATGGCGGCTGAGCAGGTGGAAGAAGTTGTTGTGCGTCACGTGCAGTGTCTTGGCGCCAGGCAAGGGCGCTAACTCAATTCATTAACACGTCGAGGGCGGAGTCTGTAGTATAGGGACAAATAGCGACTCCCGACGGGCAATTGTATAGAATGTAATATGGTCTCAAACGACGATTGCCTGGTTCGCTTACGCTGATCGCAACGATAGAGTTCCGTATGGATCTGAAAATCGCAACACCGTTGCTGCGGGAGCCGGATTCTACGCTGAACCGCATGCACTTCAACCGCTCAGAATGGAAAGGAAGAACGATGAAACAGCTTGCCCGTATTCTCGTGATTGTCGGAATGGTATGCCTGATAACGCCTTTGGGTGACGTGACCGGCGGGGCGGGCGAATTGTTGGCGGTCGAAACCGAACAGGGGGGCGTCAAGCATGCAGTGCAGGCCAACAGCGACTTCGCGTTCGATCTGTTCAAACAGTTGGCCGCGGAGAACGAAGGGAAGAATCTCTTCTTCTCTCCTTATTCGGTTTCGAGCGCGCTTGCGATGACGGCGGAGGGCGCACGCGGCGCCACTGCAATGGAAATGGGCAAAGTTTTGCGTTTTCCGAAAGTCGCCAGGAATGTCGGTAAGGACGCACAACTCCTGCCGTGGCGCACGTCGCTGATTCACACTGGAATGGCTGGGCTCAACGACCGATTAACGGGTGAAGACACGCCCGCTCAGCAGGCGGCGCGGAAGAAGATCCCCGTACTTCGCAAAAACCTGGAGACTCTCAAGAGCAAAACCAAGCGCCTCCTCAAGCAACGAAAATGGCGAGAGTATCGTCAGGCGGCGCAGGCCGAACGATCCGCCGCCGCCGAGTTCAATAAGACCGCAGCCCAAATCGACCAGTACGAACTTCGCATCGCCAACGCTCTCTGGGGCGAGAAGACGTATCCGTTCCTGGACAGCTATGTACAAACGATCAACAAGCACTATAAGACGGGCGGTATATTCCCCGCCGACTTCAAGAACAACTTCCCCGCCGAAAGGGTAAAGGTCAACAACTGGGTCGCCGGGCAGACAAAGGACCGCATCAAGGACATTATCCCTAAGTTGCCCCCCGATGAAGCCAGACTCCTCCGTCTGATACTCACTAATGCGATATATTTCAAAGGCCAGTGGTCCGTCCCCTTCAAGGAAACAAACACCCAAGCGCGCGATTTCACTCTTGCGGGCGGAAAGAAGATTAAGACGCCCGTTATGAACGCTCGAAGTCTTGAGATCGGCCGCTACGGAGCATTCAAAGCTGACGGATCACTATTCAAAACGCCGATGAGGATCAAATTCGGGCAGAAGACCGGGCTCTACGCGGGAGCTGAAGGCTTCGCCATGCTCGAACTGCCCTACAAGGGCGATGATATCACCATGGTCCTTATTGCCCCGAATTCACATGACGGTTTGGGCGCCATCGAGAAGAAGCTCACCACGGAGAACCTGGCGACGTGGATCAGCAACCTGAAGAAACGCAAGACGCACGTCTTCCTTCCGAAGTTCAAACTGGAGACAAAGTACGAAATGAACGATACGCTCAAAGCCATGGGCATGGTGCGGGCGTTCACGAATCCGCGCGGCGCCAATGGAGCCGATTTTACCGGAATGTGCGCCTCGCAAGACCCCAGGCTTAGACTCTACATCAGCAGGGTTATCCACAAGGCGTTTGTCGAGGTGAACGAAAAGGGCACCGAAGCCGCCGCTGCAACAGCTGTTATGATGGCGGAGCTAACGGCTGCACCAGTGAACAGGCCCTTCACGCCGACGTTCCAGGCAGATCGACCGTTCCTGTTCATTATTCGCGACAAGAAGACCGCGAGTATCCTGTTTATGGGACGAATAACCAGCCCGAAGACAAAGTAGCGTCTCCTATTGGGATTTCTTGCCTGCGATGTCGATGTCCTTGTCCACATCTTTCTGGATGGCGGTCCAGTCGGTTCGACGGGTCCTCGCCAACAATTGCGGATTATAGAGACTCGATGCAATTCGGCTGTAACGCTTCCAATGAGCCGCCGCAATGGTCAGCTGTTTGACAGCAACTTTCTGCTGGTCTGCATCCTTCTCCACGCGAAACCTCTGAAGGGCAACGGCGCCGCGTATTTTGGATGCGTAATACCGTCCGAGCAGGCTCATAGCCTCGATGTCGCTTAGTGTGCGGCGGAGTTCCTTGCCAGGTTTGGACGTTTTGTCCCGGATGGCGGCAATCGCCTTAGCCGCCGCGCCTGCATGGCCGTACAGGCGATCGGCCACTACCAGCGGTGAGATTCCCTTGACTGTTTGAGCCTTAGCGGTCTGTTCAACATAGTCTCGGATTGACACCAGCCCGGCGTCCTGCATGGTGGGGCAGGTGATGAAATCTTCTACGGTATGAAAGCCTTTTCGCTGGTCGGTGCATATTTCAACCGCCCACATGAAGTCCCAGTTTCGCCAGTGGAATCGATTGACCTGCGGAATAATTTTCGATGCGGCCTGCCAGGCGTTGTAGAGCGTTGCGGGAGGGGCCTGCGGAAGGCGTGAGGACAAGACCTTCTCGAAGAAAGCGCGATCCAGCTTGGGATCATAGCCCAACCGCCCCCAAAGCATGAAGTTGTACCAGTGCTTTCGTATCTCAAGCCGGCGGGGATTGTCGGGTTCCGTGGAGGTGTGTTCGCGTCCCCAGACGTACCCGTCCGAACCCATGTGGTATCCCGCGGTAAGGTCAGCGGATGGGAGATTCTGCAGGAATTCGCGTACGTAATCAGGATCTCCCCAGCGGAAGTTGAATATGTCGTCGTTGCGAAGATTCCACCATCCCTTGACTTTGTGTGTCTTCATCTCGGTCAGGAGATCTTTTACGAACGGCGGCTTGGTTGACGAATAAAGCCTTGCCCGAGCGTATTTGAATCCGACTTCAAATGAGTCGGGGTAGTTAGCGGCGAAATCGGCCATTATCCTGTCCATCCCGGAATTCCAGACGCGGTGGATGAACCGGACATGGCGGTCGGGCTGGGCTTTCTTTGCGTCGATCACGCCCATTCCGTAAGCTTGCCACAGCCATTTCTCGCGGTCGTACTTGTCCTTGCGATTCCTCATTCCTTCGCCGGCGGTAACCCCGATACCCTTCAGTTTGGGGTAGGTCAGTATGGTTTGTCGCACGCACTGGCGAATGTAGGCGATTGTCTTGGGATTGTCCTGGGCGGTTGTCAGCCCGTATTTGCCCTCGGCGCTGTTGACCATGACGTTCCACGTGATCCAGTAGACATCGATTCCGCGGTCGGCGGCGTGTTTGAATACGCGACGCCAGAAGGCGATCTTCTGTGCGATTGTCATCTTGCGGACGATCTTCAAATTCTCAAGTACTTTTGGAGAGACGTACTGCGGTTCTCGCCAGGATCGAGACTTGTATTCCGGCTTGATAGCGGGTACGCAGACGTCGGCAAGGGCGACGTCGGGGTAATCGGGGCATCTAACCAGCGATGGGAACGGGTGGGGATTCCAGAGCGTCAGCGTGTTGTAGCGGTGGAGAGCAAGTTCGTCGAGGAACTCTTGCCAGAAATCAAAGCTCCACATCTCGGCGATGTTCTTCTGTGCTGCGTCGCCTGTATCGTCGTAGCTGGGGGTGCGGGCGTCGAGTGGAATGTTGAACTTGATCCCGCGACGTGAAATCGCAGGCGCCGACACCTTCTCGGATATCTTCGCCAGCGGTGTGCGGAAAGTGATTTGCTCGGCCAGATCCAGGCCGCCATACATCGCGCCGGAAGCATCGCTTGCCAGAATACACAGCGTATTCCCCGAACCCCGAGCGATGCGGAAGCCCTGGGGTTTGATCGCTGTATCGGCGGACAGTTTGCCCAACAGCCCTTTTGCCAACTTCGAATCATCGGCGCCGATGAGAATCGCCACGTCAGGGGCCTTGGGAGACTTGGTCAGATCGACTGTAACGCTCTTCTTGCCTGAGCGTTCGAGGGCCTTAACGATGCGTCCAACTGCAAATTCGGACTGGGGCAGCCCCTTACGGTATGCAATAACAACGGCGTCGGCGGGCGGTGGGGATTCATCGGTCTTGACCGCGGGAGTTTTCGAGCCGGGAGCGGGCAAACGTACTTCGTAAAGACACATGGCGTACTTGGTTCCCGCGGGACTGGACGGATGTTTCCGAACCCAGTCGTCGGAAAAACAAAGCCACATCGTCCTGCCGTCCGGACCGATGAACTTCGACGGGATATTCACGAAATAGGCCTGCTGGCCGAATTTGGGCATGAACACTGCGAGTTTCCACGGACCGGTGATGCGACTGGCCTCAAGGATCATCGTGTTGTAGGTCCCCAGTCCGCTCGCTCCGCCATCGGTGACGCACATCAAATATCTCTTAAGCGGGGCGTTGTAGGTGACCGTCACGCAGCCAAGGCGATCGTTCCATTCCAGCAAGGGTTTTATGCGGGCGAATTCCTTTGTCCAGATCGCCTTGCCTTGGGCATCGTGCCCGGAGAAGAACTCGTATTTGGCGACATTGTTGATATTGTCAACAGTGGGCGCCACGCGGGCGAGGTATATCTGATCGCCGGACACCCAACTGCACGTTGCGTTCTTTCGAGCGGCTCCGTGCCCGGTTAAATACGCCTTGCCGTCGGGCGCATGCCGCATGTTCTTACCGAAGTCAACGAAATGCGGTGAGCCCATTTTGATCTTGCTCCCCGCCTTGCCCGATTCCCCGAAGAGCGGTTTGGCGGGCGTGCATGGCGTGTCGGTCCAGGTTTTTCCGAAATCCTTCGAGATGCGAAAACCGACAAACGGCCCCATGATGTCCCATGGATACTTCTTCTTGTCGAGGCAGTAAGTACCGTAGTACCAAACACCCTCGTGTACGAGCGATCCGCAGGGATATCGCCCTCCGTACGGAGCGGCTGGGCCTTTGTGCAGACCGAGCGATGTTATTTTCAGGTTCAGAGGATCGTCGCCCTCAATCTTCGCCTGCCCGGTGGTCCATCTCTTCGGGCCGGAAAAGGATCCGACCGAGCCGACCTTCCCGTCGGTCCATGGCGAGTATAGATTCCCGTCCGAGGCCCACGACGGATACCATGTGTCTGCGGTGGTGTAAGTCTTGTGTCGCCCCGTGAAGACGATTCCATCGCAGAGTTTCGATTTCAGGAACGGGCAGTCATCCGGAGGTTTTGCCGCCTGAAAGGTCTCACCGGCCGATGCAAGCGATGCGGCGAATAAAAGGCTCAGTATGGTATATCGCATTGGATACGCTCCTTGTTAAAGACGCCTTCTTATCTGAACGAACCCGGAGATCATTTTGGCCAGCAGCAATCCGGTGAACGCCCAGAGGACATAATCGATGCTGCCGGGCAGGACATATAGTTCTATTGCAAACCATGCGTAGACGAAGAATCGCGGGCGAACCAGCCATGCGTAAGGAATCTTAAGAGCATTTCGGATCATCGAAAACGCGACTACCACGGTGTAGATGAAGATGTAGCACGCGCCCGGAACCACCCAGACGACCTTTCCCACGATAAGCGTTATCGTGGAAGCCGCAACCACAATCTGGTCGGTCATGGTGTCGGTGAACGAGCCCTTGCGACAGGCCGTCCCCACGTAACGGGCCAGCGGTCCATCTAAACCGTCAAGACACACATGCAACGCCAGTAAACCCAACGCTGCGGGCTTGCAGAAGAAATACACCGGGCAAAACGCAAGCCCCGCCGCAAGAGACGCAAGTGTGAGGAGGTCGGCGGAGATGCGACACTTCACCATTAACCACAGCAGCGGACCGAGAAGTTTTCGGCGCACCTCCTGACCCCAGATCATCAGTTTTCTGTCGGCTGATGAATAGCAGTCAGCCGGGGGCTTGTCGGCGGAGCCTGCAGTCACTGGGACACCTCGCATCCGTCGGTACTCGAGACCTTGCACATATTGCACCGAAGGCCCCTGATGCCCGATCCCGTATTGTGAAACGTGATGTCTTTGTGTGCAAAGTCGGAAACGGCAACGTGAGTGTGCCCGCAGTAGACATCGGTGATGCCCTCGGTCATGCCCTTCGGCGCGTTGGCGAGAGACTTGGCGATGTGACTGGCGCATCGTCGCGGCGGCCACATGGCGTGGAACACGCGAGTTGCCTGAATGGTGTGGATGAGATGATAAATCCACCCGACCAGCCTCGATATATGTACGGCGGACGTCTGAAGGCGGCGATTAAACGGATTACGCCCATCTCGCCAGAAAAGGTCTCCGTGAGTGAACAGCGCCCCGCCTATCCGCAAGTACGCCGGGCGCCACTCGAAGTTATCAATCCTCTCGGCCAGTTCAGTCAGACGGCTGGCCAGGCCGGTGAAGTCGTCGTGATTGCCCAGGACATAATAGACCGTGCAATCCGGATGGTCTGTCGCGAAACGTTCAAGCCAATCTATCGCCGCGTCGACGGTGGCTTCAATTCCGGGCAGGACGCTCCATCGCAAATCGAAAATATCTCCGTTGAGTACGAAGAAGTCCGCCTGGCGGGCCGCCTGGTTCATGCGTTCGATATATTTGCCCGGTCTGGACCAGCGAGCGAACATGTGCAGATCCGAAATTACGTATCCTGTTGGCATGGCGGTACTATAGAGGCCCCGAGCCCCGGATGCCAGTTTTGCAGCCCGCCGCCTTGTGGTTCGCTGCTCGCGTCGATACGATTAGCCGTAAGCCGCATCCCGTAAACGCAGCAGGGAGAAACAACCATGAGCAGATTGACTCTAACCGCAGTCGCCATACTAAGCGTGTGTTGTTGTGGGGCGTTGGGGGCGGTCAAGAAGCAAGTCATCAAACTCGACATACCTGCTCCGAAGGATTCAGCCGGTGGGATAATTGTCGCTGATGTTAACAACGATGGGAAAATGGACTATCTCGTCACTGTACCGGGGCATGTGGCGGTGTATGGGAACGACGGGAAAAAGCTGTGGGGCAAGGAATTGGCGATAGGGGTCGGCGGGCAAAGTGAGTCTAAAGGCCTTCCCGGACATCATGGTCCCGGAACGGCCGCCGGGGACGTAGACGGAGACGGGAAGTGCGAAGTTGTATTCCTGACGAAAGGCTCCGTGCTGCATGTTGTGGATGGTGCGACCGGGCGTCAGGAGGCCAGCGCAAGACCGCCCATCCCCAAGGGCGCCGATCGATGGGAAGTCGCCATGATCGCCGATTTTCGGGGAATCCGAGCCGATCGAGACATCCTGCTGCAGGCTACGAACGCACGCGGGTATCGGACGGGCAGATTCCTGGTGGCGTATGCTGTCGATAAGCTCCTGAAGGGCGATGGCCCGCTGTGGGAGACTGACAGATTCGTTTCATGCGCACACAATGCAGCACGCCTGGCTGACATCAACGGCGATGGGAGGGACGAAGTGCTCGGGGCTACTGTGTTTTCCGCTGACGGCAAGTTGATAACTCGCGCTTCGAAGTTCCGCGGGCATATGGACAGCGTGTTTGTCTCCGACGTTAGACCGGACGTTAAAGGGCTTGAGGTAATCCTGCTTGAAGAAGGCTCCAATTGCGTTCAAGTGCTCGGGCCTGAAGGGGCGATCTGGCGGAAGGATTTCAAACGTAGCGAACCGCAGAACGCGGTTGTCGGACGGTTCAAACGCAACTCCGACGAAATATTCATCTGGTGTCGGTCCCGCCACAACACGCACCAGAAGCCATTTGTGTTCGATTCTTCAGGTAAGCTCGTTTTCGATTACAAGATGGACGACGTCGCCCCTAAAGGTTGGACAGATAGCGGCGTCGAAGTGATTCACAAGATTGACTGGACGGGCAAGCCCCAGCAACTCGCATGCGCCAAGGAACGTCACCGCAGCGGAGATGTCTGCATATTCGAACCTCTGACGGGCAAATTCGTCGCGCGCTTTACGGAAAAAGCCGATCGCCTCTACGTCGCCGACGTGAGCGGCGATTGGCGGGAGGAGATCATCGTCCTCAACGGAACCGAGTTGCACGTTTATAGCAACACCGCACTCAACCCCCGCGCGAAGCGAAAACGCCTCTGGACGGACCGCAACTATCGCAGGCTCAAGCAATGCCACAACTACTATTCGCCCTGACCCCGCCGGGCTACTTCGGTTTTGTGCAGTTAACGACCAGTCTTAGCATCTTGGCGTAACGGGTGCCCTTTGTCGACATATAGCCGTTTGCGATCTGTCCCCATCCGCCAGCCGAGACGGGCAGGGGAGCTTTGAGGATGCGGCTCTCATTGGGCTGGGCTACGTTGACCAGCGTCTCGATGGGCTGTGAGGCGAGTTTCTGGCCGAACAGTTCCTTGACGTACGCCCGCAAGGCGGCCTGGGCGTTCTTGTGGGGCACGATCCATTCGACCTTGCCTCTTTGCTTGTAGTCGCCGTAGCGGATGTAGTTCATGTCGGCCCAGGCGGCGAGACGCTGGAAACTGTCGCGGTCGAGCTTCACTTTCGCATGCCCCTTCAAGAGCAGCGGTACGAGTTTGCCTGCGTGGGCGAAAAGTTCCTTGGGGCGGGAGTTGACGGACTCGGACGTGGGTCCGAAGTTTGACTTTCGTATGGCGACCTTCACCAGGCCCGGATGCGTGATGAGGCTTTTCCAACTGTTGGTGTATTGGGGAATGTACGCCCATCCGCCGTTCTTGCCCGCGCGGGTGTATCGAGGGCCATGGGTCTTGCCCAGAGCTCCGAGGAGGTTGAGCTTACCCTCGGACTTTTCGAGCCCGTGACACTTGATGCAATAGCGGTCGAGCACGGGCTGGACGGTGCGCTTGAAACTGAACCCTCCGGGATAATCCGGTCCGGCGGGGGCTTGTAGTTTCCTGGGCGGTTGCTTCATTGCGCTGAATCGCGCGACCGGCGGGGTCCCGGGCGGTTCGTGGCATCCGATGCAGCTCCGCCTCTCGCCGGGCATTAGGTGAAACAGGCTCCGGAGCGTCATAAGGGCCATTCCGTTACTGTCCAAGGATTGGATGTACAGCGTCTTGCGGGCCGGAACCTTGAACATCACCGACCCGTCTTCGTTGACCGGGACCGCGCCCCATATCTTGCGTGCGAAGTCTTCGCGTTCACCGGCCCAGAACGATCCGCGCGACGGGAGGTTTATCATCTCGATTACGCGAAGTGACTTGATATCGCCTTTTTTAATGAGCCCTTTGGGATCGTCTCGCGTGAGGTATACGTTTTGAACGATCAGCGTCGCGGTATCGTCCGATGTTTCGGGCAACTGCGACGGGATTACGGGCGGGGCCTTTCGCGGCGTCAGCGGCAGGGGAGATACGCACGAGATGCTCGGGTCAACGTAGATCGGCTCGCGCCCGCCGAGAGTGTCGACCAGAACGATACCGTGCCCCCACGACAGTGTGGGCTTCCTCTGTTTGTTTATCGGATTGGGGCTGTAGCCTGCGAAGAACAGGTCTTCGTTGACGGGACAGGGTGTCATGTACTGGCCCGGATAGCCCCAACCCTCGGCTTCGGGATATGGGACCTTGGGCGTGATTTTTGCTATCGGTTCAAAACCGTCTTCGCCCTTGTCGGGATCGATCACGATCAGCGTGCCGGACGTGTAACAATGGTGGGCGGTGGCTGTGGCGACGACTTTTCGCGAGTTGGGGATCGCGCGGGTCTGGGAGATCATGTAGGGCAGGATATTGCTCTTCTGCTCGGCGGGAACGTCATCGTACCAATGGGGCGCCTTAGCGTCGTGGTATGTGTTCGCCCAGGGCGTGGCGGAGTTTACTCCGTAGAAATTCGCCACCCCCGTGCCGTCCGGACGGATCGTCCAGAGTTTGTGAAAGGCGATCTGGTTGCGATTGTTGTACTCCCAACGCGTGAAAACTATGCGCCCGTCATTGAGCATCGATGGGAAGTGCTCGTTTCCTTCGGCGTACGAGATCGGGCGGATGGCGGATCCGTCGGCGTCGGCGGCGTAGATCAGGTAGGCGGGGGTATATCTGCCGCCGTGACATCGTCCGTAGTTCTGGCTTCGTGTAGAGGTAAACGCGAACCCGCCTCCGGGCAAATAGCACGGGTCGAAGTCTTCGACCTCGACCGTGCTGCGACCGTCGATGGTCTCCTTCTTGTCGGCTTTCGTGCCGGTGAGCTGTTTGACCCACGAACCGTCAGTCGCGGCTTCGTAGATGAAGTAGCCGCCCGGATGCTTGTCGATATCGGCGCGGTTTTTCGATTTGCAGCAGTAGGCGAAGATCACTTTCTTTGCGTCGGGCGAGAGCGTGGGGTGGTTAACATCTCCAGCCGGCAGCTTGTCGCCGAGAAGCGATGTGGCTTTGGGCGCGGTCTTCCAGTTCGTCAGCAGCGTCAGGCCCGGTCCGCCGCGAGCGTGGCGGGCGAGGTACTGGTCGCAGTTGTGGCTGTAGAGCGGCGGGCTGTGTTTGTTGATCAGGAGCGTTTGAAAGTCCAGGGCGGGGTGGCTGAATATGATCCGCCTGCGCAGGGCGGAAATTCGTTCGTACAGCGTCAGCCAGTCGGTGGATTTGTCGGCGGAGTTCACCTTCGCCGACAGTGCGTCCATCTGCTTTCGCTTCGCGGGCAGTTTGACGGACTTCTCGACAAAATCGATCGTCCGCCCAGCCAGTTCGACCGCCTCGAACGCCATTGCTCTGTAATACAGATTCCGCACTTTGCCCACGTCTGCTGCGTCTCTGGTCGCTGCGGCGAGACTGGCCGCGAGTTCCTTGTCTTCGCTGCGACAGTGTGCGGCGTACCCTTCGGCCAGCGTCTTCAGCTTGCCGTTGTTGGCCCGGAGGAATGTATCCCAGATCAGGTCGGCTCGTTCCCGGTATATCTGACGCAACCCTCCGGGCGTGTTGAAGTCGGCAAAGAGCTTCGGCAAGTACAGATGCCACGCCCCGCGGTCCTTGGACAAGAGCTTGCCCGCCAGCGACTTGTCGGCCTGCATTTTCGCACGTTGGGCTGTCCAGCTTACAGTCAGAGTTTCAAACCAGGTCGCTTTTCTGGAGTATTGCAGGATGGTTGGCGGCTTGGCGATAGCGGGCGTGCAGGCGGCCAGGATCGCAACTGCTGCGATCAGGAGTGGCGCGGGCCTGAATTCTCGGTTGGTTGTCATGACGTTCTCCATATGCGAGGCGAATCCGTAGGGTATATCGAACCGAAGAATCGTGCAAGGGGATGCATATTTGTGTATGATCTTCCGTCTTGTCTCACCCTAACCAAGAAGGCGGATCTAACGTGAAGAATCCATACAAGTTGCGCAATCTGACAATTATGCTGGCCGTTGTGCTGATCGGCGGCGCGGAGTTTTGCGATGCGGCCAGGACTGCCCCCAAGGTTCCGGACCTGACGGCTGGCGGGCGGCCTGATAAGTCCCATGATTGGAACCTCGGGCCAACCGGCGCTCGCGGCTGGATGTGGTCGTGGAGACTTGAGACCACCAACAGCCGACAGATTCTCGTGACGAAAGTCGACCGCGGCTCGCCAGCCGATGGCGTGCTGGTCGTCGGCGACGTAATCCTTGGAGCGGGGGGTTCGGCGTTCACCGACGACGCCCGCAAGAGTTTCGGCCGCGCCATAGCCCACGCCGAAACGCTTTCAGCCCGCGGGGCGCTGAAGCTGACGATCTGGCGAAAGGGTGTAAGGAAGACCGTCACGATCAAGCTGCCGGTCATGGGAGCCTATAGCGCAACGGCGCCCTACAACTGCGCTAAGTCCGCGAAAATCCTCGACGCGGGCTGTCGGCGTATCGCAGCGACGGGGCTCAGGGGCGGTATTCCCGCACAGATCAACGCATTGGCCCTGCTGGCGTCGGGCAAGAGCAAATACCTGCCCATGGTCCGCGATTTCGCCCGCAAGTGCGGTCCGAGCGATCTGAAGCTAAAACTCCACGGAGGCCAGGGCATGGTCGCCTGGCGGTGGGGATACACCAATCTGTTCCTGACCGAGTACTACCTTGCCACCGGCGACAAGTACGTCCTGCCGGCGATTCGGGAGTTAAGCACGAATATCGCCAGGGGGCAGAGCGGCGTGGGCACCTGGGGGCACGGTATGGCCTGGCCGCAGGCCAACGGAGGACGAGAACACGGCTCCCTGGGCGGATACGGTGCGCTGAATCAGGCCGGGCTGGTCTGCCAGACATCATTGGTCCTGGCGGTTAAGTGCGGTGTTCGCGACGCCGTCGTCGCCAAGGCCATTGATCGCGGCAACAAGTTCTTCGGCTTTTACATTGGCAAGGGCGCAATTCCCTACGGCGATCACAGGCCCGGATGGACAGTGCACGACGACAACGGGAAGAACTCCATTGCTGCGGTAATGTTCGACGTACAGAACCACACCGCCGGTGCCACGTTCTTCTCTCGAATGGTCACCGCTTCGTACGACGAACGGGAAAGAGGCCACACGGGCAACTATTTCAGCTATTTGTGGGGTCCGCTGGCCGCAAGTCGGGCTGGCGATGAGGCGGCCGCGGCGTTCCTCAAGGAACAACGCTGGTTCTACGATCTGGGCCGACGCGCCGACGGCGGCTTCCCTTACCAGGGCGGTGCGGGCTCGGCGGGGTCCGAGCACAAATACGGAAACTGGGACTGCACTGGATCGCACATCCTCTCGTGTGCGCTTCCGCTTAAAAAGCTCTACATCACGGGCAAGAACACCAACGCAAAAACGAAGATCAGCGGTCGCGACCTCAAAGGCGTGATCGATGCCGGCAGGGGGTTCAGCTCGTGGGATATAGGCGTGGATCGCTACCGGGCAATGAGCGCAGACGAACTCTTCGTGCGCCTGCGAAGCTGGTCGTCGGCGGTGCGATACCGTGCTGCTGCGGTGCTGGCCGACAAGAAATCCGAGAATATCGCACCGCGGTTGATAGCAATGCTCGGCGATAAGGATATGACACCGCGATATGGCGCCTGCCGGGCCCTTGGGGCCATGAAAGCTCGCGGCGCCGCAGCCGTTCCCGCACTGAGAAAACTGCTGAATCATCCGGATCTCTGGCTTCGCATTCAGGCGTCATACGCCTTGTCCGATATTGGCAAGCCAGCCCGGCAGGCCGTGCCCGACATGCTCAAACTCGCCGTCCGCAACTACCCGGACGATCCGCGTGAATTCACGCAGCGCTACCTTTGCTTTGCTCTGTTCTATCCCGGCGGGGCGTTGCGTATGAACGGACTGATCGCACGCGACCTGAAGGGCGTGGACCGGAACCTGCTTTATCCCGCGGTCGAGAAGCTGCTGACAAACGACGACGGACGAGCACGCGGAGCGGTAAGTTCGATCTACAGAAGTCTCACCTACGAAGAGATCAAACCGTTGCTGAAGGCGATTCATCGTTCAATTGACCAGCCGGCTCCCAGCGGCGTGATGTTCGCCAGCGGCATTCGCCTGAAAGGCCTGGACCTGTTCGCCCGTTTGCGAATCGCCGAAGGAATTCCATTGTGCATGAAGATCATTAAGCTGGAGACATGGGGCAAGGCCCGGAGAACGCCGGTGTGCCTGAAGATTCTGGCAAGCTACGGCGGGGCGGCTCGCGGGGTTGTTGGCGAACTCAAGGAATTGAAACGCCGTTTCACCAGTGACAGGCGGCTGGCCAAACTAATGCAGGCGAGTATTGCAGAGATCGACAAAACGATCGCAAAGATTGAATCAGACAAGAATCCCCCGAAGCTCCGGAGACTCAATTCGCTGTAAGTGCGGCGTTGCGATCTGAGACGAATTTAACATCGCGGAATTCGAACTTTGCACGGGGGTCGGTTTTGTAGTTGTCGAGCAGCGGTGAATATGTGCGGATGGATATTCTCTTGCTGACAGGATCGATTTCCGCCAGCACGAAATAACTGTTGGGCTCGGGTTGCCTGTCGTTCTGCCAATCGAACAACATTTCGTAGACTTTATTCCCTTTATCGCCCGTCGAGACGTAGTGTACAGTCGACAAGTGACCGCACAGCACCATCAGGATGTTCTCGTGCGATTTAACGAACCTGTTCCAGATATTCTCCCCGCTTGTGTCCCGCCCGCGATGGGTCAGGTACGAGTGGGTCAGGACGATAACCTGGTGGCCCGGATGCAGGGCTACGATGTCGTTGGCCCATTTGAGTTCTTCATCTGTCGGACAGAATTTCAGAGCTATCACCAGCCAGACAATTCCGCCCGCATCAAAAGTGTGGTATGAGTTGTCGTTCTTCCTGCGGGGATACGTTCCTCCGAATCCTGCGAGTTGCGTAAATCGCTTGCGGGGAAAATACTCGTTGAACTTCGTCGTGCCGCCGGCGTCGGCGGTTTTACCGATGTCGTGATTTCCCACCGCCAGGATATACGGGACCTTACCATCCAATACGCTCATTGCCGCGTTAAAGTTCTTCCACTCGCCGTCGGCGTGCCCGTTTTCGACCATGTCGCCAACGTGCAGGACGTACTTAATGTCCATCGATTCGTGATTGGCGGCGATCCACCTTGTCGTTGTCTTAAGCACCCCCGGCCACTTTAGCGACGCCCACTGCGTATCGGGAATAATCGCTATGCGGAACGGTTCAGTTGGCGAGAGGGGATTGGCGATCCGCGGGGCCTTACCGCAGAGACAGCAACCGGAGAGGAAAATCGTGCTTAAGATTGTGAGTTTTGTCTTCATCACAATGAGAATACCTTGCTCCAGGAAGCAAGACAAGGTTGAGTGTGTGCGACAATTAAGAGAGAATCTGAAGAGAGGACATGATGACAAGGATGCGGAAGTACAGTAGGCGTGAGTTCATCGAGACGCTGGGTATTGGTGCGGCGGCTGTTACAATTGGAGTCGAGCATGTGCTTGGCGCAACTAATCCGCGCGATACGCCGGGCGCCCAATCAATCCGCAAACGCATTGAATCCCGAGCATTTCCTTCAGTGTTCCAGGCTTGGAATCCTGCGGATAATCTCAAGAATGAAGACAAGCTGACAACAATCGCTCGCCACGATTTGCTGTTTCACGGTGTTGGATTCTTTGGTTTGCGATGGGACCACAAGTACTCCGGTCTTGCGAGTCGATTTCGCAAGGAGAGTGTTCCGCGTGGTCTTGAGAGACGCAGGAAGTTGCTCGGCAAGAATCCAAACTTGATTCTTCTGGCGGAGATACGTTATCGCGACGCAAACAAGAATTGGTTTCCGCCGGATCACAAGTGGTGGAGGCGAGACAGGGGTGGGAAGAAGATGGTTGGATGGGCCGAAGGCGGTCATTTGCAGATGGATTTCTCCAATGACGCTTACCGCAGGCATGTCGCCGTCCAAGCCGCCGCTGCGGTGAGAAGTGGTGTTGTCGATGGAGTCATGCTTGATTGGTGGCGTGATGACGATGATCGGCTGGCGTTGATTGAGTTGGTTAGGAAGGCTGTTGGATCTGACGCGTTGATACTGACTAATCCGAACGATCGAGCGACTCCTAAGACGGCGAAGTTCATCAACGGATACTTCATGGAGTGCTACCGATCCAGCACGGCGGATCACTGGAAGAAGATCGCACAGACGCTTGTCTGGGCCGAGAAGAACCTCCGCAAACCGCGAATAAACTGTCTCGAAACATGGTATCACAAGTCGCGAAATGATCTTCACCTGATGCGTGCGGCAACTACGCTGTCGCTTACTTACTCGAACGGATACTGTTTGTTCTCGGATCCCAATCCGTTGCCCTCAGGAGATCATAGACACAACTGGTATCCGTTCTGGAACAAATCGCTCGGAAAGCCCAAGGGCTTGGGCAGGGCCAATCACGATCGAAGCGTACGGCGGGAATTCGACAACGGAACGGTCATCTACAATCCGATGGGCGCCAAACCCGTGACCGTCACGTTCGCCAGAGCGCGAGTGTCCCTGTCATCAGGCAAAACAGCTCGAACTCACACAGTTAATCCCTGTGATGGCGATATTCTTCTGCTGAAACCCGTCGCCGAGTAGCGTTTACTGATTACGATTGTCGCGATCTGGCTTCGAGCGGCCCAGACTGCGGAGGGGAAACAACAGAACTCCGAAGATATTGTAGATATTATGGCGTGCGTGGCGGAGCATGTCGCGGGCGGGTCTGGCTCCCGGGTCGGTCATATTGATCAGGAGCAGCAATGCGACTATGCGGGCGCCGAACGACAGTGCAAACGTGACATGCCAGTTGTTCCACATGAACACCGTGTGATTGCCTGCTTCATCCACGGGACCAAAAACAATGGGATTGGTCTGAAGTCCTCGCGTAATATACGCCGTCACCCCGCCCACGACACCGCCCAGCACGCCGCCCATCGAAATCAGAACAGCGTGGGCGGCAACGTATTTGCTGCGACCGTGACTGTCGGCGAAGCTGAGGATTATATTGTTCTGCGCCAGCATGATTGCAGTCCATCCGATCCCGCCGATGATTATGGCAATTAGCATCACCAACCACGGACCCACGGGACTTTTCGGCGTGAACCAAACGAAGTCGCCGTATCCGAAGACCCCGCCGATTGCTGAGGCGATGTAGTTGGCTGAGTCGAGCACAAATTGCGGAGCGGGCGTGTATCGCGTTGCGAAGAAATAGGGCGTTATCGAGAAGATAATAAGCGACGTGCCCAGCAGCAGCACGGGGCGACGTCCCCATTTGTCGAGCAATCTCCCGACAAGACGCAACGACGCCAGACTCGCTAGCGGTCCCATGACCACGAACAGCATGTCCGATCCGAGCTGCCCGAATCTGTAATTCTCAAGCAGGGTGCGCCAGAAGTACTGCCCGGCGACCGTAAGCGCGAAGGTGGTCGTTGCGCTGTACGCGACGTATCGCCGAAAAACCGGGTCGGCGAGCGGTTCGAGCAGAAGTTGTCGAAAAACAGCCCGGAGATATCGTACCGCGTGAGACAGTCGGGCGAAAACCGCATCACTTCCGCCAGGGTCTATTCGAATATCAACCGCCGGGACCCGTGGTGTGTCAGGAGTAGTCCCAATGACCTCGCGGATCCTAAAGAACACCAGTATGTCAGCCATGCCCAACAGACCCGCGACGAAGAAGACTCCGCAGATGAACCAGAGCAATGTCGGCTGTATGGCTGCTGATATTACAGGGGCGGAGCTTCCGTCGGGATGAGCGCGAGTGACACTGTCAAGCAGCAGACCCAGGAAGATGACGGAGGGTATCTTCACAAGGAGCGTGAAGGCGTTTCTCGTTGCGAAGTATCGACCTCGGATTCGTCTCGGGATAAGGTCGCCCATCCACGTATGCCACGCCGGGGTCGCCAAAGACAGCATCAGTGAGCTTATCAGCACCAGTGTCAGCATGCTCCAGACGGCCCATTGTGACGGGAGCGGAAAAATCAGCGGTATAGTTGCTATAACGATCCACAGGAATCGCGATATCAATCCGCACACGAGGAACTGGTGTTTCTTGAGACCGCTGCGCTCGACGAGTATTGTCGCGGCTAGTTGTGCGAAAGTCGCCAGAAAGGTCAACGCCGTCAACATTCCGAAATGGAAGTCATTAAAGCCCAGCATTCGCCCAAAGAGGTTCAGGCGGCTTCCCGACACCGCAAACATCCACACTACGCCCATCATCCAGGCGGACGTCACCAGGCGCATGGATCGGCGCAGCTCAGGTCCGCGAATGGACAACGCCGGGAGGATATCATAGGATTTTCTTCGCCAGAACATCGGGGCCTCCGACGGGCGCGGAATCACATGCTGAAACTAATCGGCTTGGTCAGGCCTATTCCCACTCGATCGTAGCCGGCGGCTTGGAGCTTATGTCGTACACAACTCTATTGACGCCTCGGACCTCGTTAATGATCCTGTTGGAAACGGTGGCGAGGATATCGTAGGGGATTCGCGACCAGTCGGCGGTCATGAAATCCTTAGTGTCTACGGATCGCAAGGCGACTACATTTTCGTACGTTCGCCCGTCGCCCATCACGCCCACCGACTGCACGGGCAGGATCACGGCGAATGTCTGGGAGGTTTGGCGGTATAAATTGTTGGCGACTATCTCCTCAAGGAAAATGTTGTCGGCTCGCCGGAGGATATCGAGTTTCTCCAGCGTCACCTCGCCAAGGCAACGCACCGCAAGCCCCGGACCGGGGAATGGATGGCGCCAGACCAAATGTTCGGGCAATCCGAGAAGCTCGCCAACCTGCCGCACCTCGTCCTTGAACAGGTCACGGAGCGGCTCGATGAGTTCGAATCCCAATTGTTCGGGCAGACCGCCCACGTTGTGGTGAAGCTTGATGTTGGCGGCTGTGCCAGCGAGCGAATGGCCGGATTCTATCACGTCGGGATAAAGCGTTCCCTGAGCGAGATAGCGGGCGTTTTCTATGTGTCCGGCTTCGGCCTTGAACATGTCGATGAACGTATGCCCTATTATCCGGCGTTTCTCTTGAGGCTCGGCTACGCCGGCAAGCTTACCAAGGAATTCGTCGGCGGCCCGAACGGTGGTTAGATTCAGCTTGAAGTGATCCTTGAAAGTGCTTTCAACAAGCTCAACTTCATTCATTCGCAGCAGGCCGTTGTCCACGAAGATGCACTCAAGGCGGTCTCCGACGGCTTTGTGAAGCATTGCGGCGACCACGGAAGAATCGACTCCGCCCGACAGGCCGCAGATTACTTTCTCATCCGGTCCGACTTGCGACTGCACGTCGGCGACCACGGCGTCGACGAACGAACTCATTTTCCACAACCCGTTGCACTGGCAGATGTCGAACAGGAAGTTGGTGAATATCTCGCCTCCGTGCGGCGTGTGAGTAACTTCAGGGTGGAATTGCACGCCGTAGAACGGGCGAGTCTTATGTTTGACTGCGGCGATCGGGCAGGTCGGGGTCGCCGCCAGCGGAACAAAGTCGTCTCCAAGGGTGCGCACCTGATCACCGTGACTCATCCAGACGGTTGTTTCTGTCGGAATGTTCTTTAGCAACCCGTCTGGCTCGGTGATCCGCAATGCTGTCCGTCCGTATTCCCGCGACTCACCGGAATCGACTTTCGATCCCATCAGATGGGCTGAGATCTGCATTCCATAGCAGATTCCAAGAATCGGGACGCCGAGATCGAGTATTTCCGCGCGGCACTTTGGGGCGCCTTCTTCATAAACGCTGGACGGTCCGCCGGTAAAGATCAGACCCTTGACGTTGATTTCCTTAAGTTCGTCGGCTGAAACGTCCGGGCGCGCCAGAACACTGTAGACTCCGCTGTCTCGAACGCGTCTGGCGATGAGTTGGGCGTATTGGCTGCCGAAGTCCAGGATGACGATTGTCTCAGATTTTTCGATGGAACCTGCAAGTGAACTCATTGCTCTGCCTCTGTTGAGTCGTCTGGAAAGAGAACATGATACGCATCCGACCGGGCGCAAGCAATTACCGACAGCTTTTTTTGTTCGCCGAGGATTACGCTCCAGTTCAGAAGCGAGCTTTCACGGACGCTTGGACGCACATAACTGCTTCACACCACTTTGCCTGCGGTGTATACTCAGTAGCACGCGATCAGCAGGTCGCATACTTGAGGATGTTCTGGATGAACTATATCGGAATCGATCTTGGCACCACGTTTTCAGCCGTTGCTCATCTCGGCCCGCAAGGGCGTCCAATCACAATCCCAAACGCCGAAGGCGAACTCACTACGCCTTCGGTGGTGTTGTTTGAGTCAGATGATTCAGCTATCGTCGGGCGCGAGGGCAAACGCGCAGCGCTCGCCGAACCGGGCAATGTAGCCGAAGACGTTAAACGCTACATGGGTGATGAGTCGTACCCCAAGACTATTCGAGGCAGAACCATATCGCCGATAAACGTTAGCGCGATCATAATCAAGAAGCTCGTCCAGGACGCCGAGGCCCGCCTCGGTCCAATTGACGGAGCGGTAATCACCGTTCCGGCTTACTTCGACGAGAATCGTCGCCAGGCGACTGCAGCAGCAGCGCACTCTGCCGGGCTGGAGCTCATAGGGATCATAAACGAACCGACGGCTGCGGCGCTTGCGCACGCGTTCCGTTCGTACACCACGCCCGAGGGCGGTGTGACCGAAATCCTGCACGCGGACGGACAACTGCCCGAGATTTCCGTCGTTTACGATCTTGGCGGAGGCACCTTCGACGTTACTGTTTTGCGGGCGGTGGGATACGATCTTGCAGTGTTGGCTACCGCGGGCGATGTGCAACTGGGCGGAAGAGATTGGGACAAACGCCTGTACGATCATCTGGCCGACATGTTCATCACGGAACACGGTCAGGATCCCCGCGATGACCCGCTCAGCCGACAGCAACTGGAATCGACCGCCGAGGAGATGAAGAAAGATCTCTCGCGCAGGGACCACACGCTGTTTGTAGTGAATCACGCCGGAAAGACCCTCAGAGGCAAGCTGACCCGCAGCCAGTTTGAGGAAATGACCGCTGACCTGCTCTTCCGCACTGAAAGCCGTCTCAGCCGAGCCGTCAGAGACGCCGGAATCACCTGGGGAGATGTTGACGACGTGCTCGCGGTGGGGGGGTCCACCCGCATGCCGCAGGTCCAGGCAATGCTCGCGAGAGTCACGGGCATGATACCCGACGTGTCGATTTCTCCCGACGAGGCCGTCGCGCATGGAGCGGCTATTCATGCGGCGGTTTGTGTGGCCAACAGTGGGCGAGCGGAGGCGCCGCAAGAGGAGTTGCGTGAAGATGATGTTGATGAATCGGTGGAGATTGTGCCTGCCGCCGAAGTGAACGTGGTCTCGCCTGCCGGCGAGATGGAATCTGCGACGGAACTGGGGCGACTTGCCGAAGCCGCCATCGCTCCTCAAGCCGAGCCTCCCGTCGGGACATCGCCTCTGGACGAACTGGCCGCCGCTCTTAAATGCGAATCGCCCGCGCCGGCTCCAGACCAACAGGCCCAGCGTCATTTCGACACGACGGCGATAGACAACGAGAAACGAGAAGAGTTTCTGGACTGGTTGGGTGCGGAGTTAACCACTTTGATCGGATCGATCCACACTACAAGCGTCAATGCGCACACCCTTGGGGTGGTGGCTGAGACGCAAAGCGGGCGTCTGGTCGTCTCGCCGCTGATCGCAAAGAATACTCCTCTGCCCGTACGGGAAACCAAATGCTACGCCACCGTAGCTGACGACCAGAAACACGTATTGGTGCGAATTGTCGAAGGTGAGTCAAAAACCGCCGAAGATTGTCTGCTGGTCGGCACGTGTATTATTAAGTCGCTCCCGCCCGGATTGCCCAAGGGCTCGCCGATTGTGGTTACGTTCAACTACGACGCCGGCGGGCGCCTGCACGTACAAGCTGTGCACCTTGCTTCCGGATCGTGGGCCGAGACGTTCATCCGGCGCGGCGACGGAGTTGATGCGGCTAGAGTGCACATGAACAGAGAGATACTCACCAAGTTCAAGGTCTCATAAGAACTAAGAGACGCGGACACGCGGATATCGCGAGGTCGTAGTGGCGCATGATCGATACAGCCAGTGGTTGGGGATTGAGCGGGGCGATGGGGCGATTGACCATTACATGCTTCTTGGGATCGAGCGGTTCTGCAGCGACGCCGACGCAATAGACACCGCCGCGCACGAGCGCCTGGATATGCTCGACATATACTCCCTTGCCGGATCGCGAGACAGTCGCGAAGCCTGCCAGGAGATGATGAATGAAGTCGCCAGGGCTCGCGTAGTCCTGATGAACCCACAACGTCGAGAAGAATACAATCGTAAGCTAAGCGGGCAGACTGCTGCAGGGGCTCCGCAGCGAGAAGTGAGAATTCCGACAGCCACGCGGGAAGCCCTGGATCTCTATAAACAGATTGTATGGGCTCACCTGCGAAAATGGCGGATGGACGAGCACGAGGAGCGACTTCTTATCGCTGAAGCGGCCTCATTGGGCATCGACTCCAACACCGCGCTGACGATAGCACGCAGAATAAACAGCAAGGCCGAACATATCGCCCGAGTCAAGCAGATGCGAACCGCCGCCGCTGCGATACTTGCGGCTTGTGTTGTTCTGGCGGGGGTGGTTCTGTTCTTCATTTTTCCACCTTACAATGGCACAAAGCCTCCGGAATCAACCAACACGCTAACCAGCGATGTGCGATCGAAACAGCCGCCTGTTTCTACGCGATCAGCTTCGCCTGCAACTCAACCGGACGATACGATACCGCAAAAAGGCGAAGATGTTGCGATTGCAACAGTGGTTCCGCCCAGGCCGATTGCCCCAGTAGAAACCGACAAGCCCAAGACTCGTCCGAGCCCACCGTTACCTGTCGATATTCCCACGCCAAAACCGAAACCTATACCCAAATCTCCCACTGAGATCGCCGCAACCCAGCCGTCGATACCGACCGCCAAGGGGTGGCCTTTCGATTCGGCTGAAGCCAAACGGCGCCAGGAGGCGGCGGCCAAAAAGTACAATATTTCTCCTAAACTTGTTCTGAGCCTCGCGTCCAACGAAAAGCTCGCAATGGTCCTCATTCCTCCGGGCGAATTTCTTATGGGGTCGCCCGCTGGAGAGAAATCACGCGAACCGGACGAGCACCTGCATGCGGTGAATATCTCCAGGCCGTTTTACATTGGGATCACGGAGGTGACTCAAGGCCAGTGGAGAGCGGTCATGGACAGCACTCCATGGTCCGGCAGGGCACACGGTCGAAACGGGTCCGCCCTGCCGGCAAGTCACATTGATCTGGAGGGAGCTGCAGACTTTTGCCAGTGGGTATCGCAGAAAACCGGACGCAAAGTCCGCCTGCCCAGCGAGGCCCAGTGGGAATACGCCTGCCGAAGCGGTAGCGATGGGGCTTACTGCTTTGGGACCGACGGGAGCAGCCTGGACGACTACGCCTGGCGGGCCGCCCCCGACAGTTCCTTCAAGGTCAAGTACCCCCACGCGGTCCTGAAGAAGAAGCCCAACGCCTTCGGTGTGTACGACATGCACGGTAATGTTGCCGAGTGGTGTAGAGATCAATATCGCCCGGACTTCTACCGAAACTCACCCCGGATCGATCCGGTGCATATAGATCATTACGCATCAGACGACGTTGTCAACGTCTACCGCGGAGGGAGTTTCCTGTTTACATCCGCCTGCCGCAGCGCCGACAGGCAGTCAGGCGTCGTGCCCCCTTTGTCCAGCCTGATAAAGCATCTGGGTTTCCGCGTGGTTGCGGAGATCGATACTTCGGCGGCTCCGGTTTCTGGTGGAGCGACGTTTGTCGCCAAGAGCGGACCAGCGAAGGTCTATACGGTATGGCCTTTCAAGTCGACCGAAGCCAAACGGCGTCAAACCGAAACCGCCGCTGCGATGGGGGTGAAACCGAACGTCACATTGTCGTTGGGAAAGAACAATACGAAAATGACTTTTGCACTTATCCCGGCGGGCGAGTTTGTTATGGGCTCGCCCCTTTCCGAGAAAGGGCGTCGTGACGATGAAACGCCCCACACCGTGCGAATAACCAAGCCGTTCTATATGGCCGTAAGCGAAGTTACCGTAGCTCAATGGCTTGCAGTAACCGGTTCTCGTCATTCGCTGGGCCCCAAACGCTTGAGCAACCTTCCTGTCCACAAGGTGAGCTGGGCCGATGCTCTGGACTTTCGTAACAAATTGAAGCAGAAGACCGGTCTTCACGTCCAACTGCCCAGCGAAGCGCAGTGGGAGTACGCCTGTCGGGCCGGAAGCGCCGAGGCGTTCTGCTATGGTTCGTACACTTCGCAATTACGTTACTACGGCGCCCACAAGTACGAGGGCGCCAGAGTCCAGTCCATGAAAATACAGCGGGTCGCACAGAACCAGCCCAATGCTTTTGGCCTGTACGACATGCACGGAAACGTGTACGAACCGTGTCGCGATTACTACGATGCGAAATTCTACTCGCGATCACCGAAGAACGACCCGGTCACCACGACAAGGAAAGGCGGACGCTATCCTACGGGTGTTATGCGCGGAGGCAGTTGGTTCCATGAAAGCAGATTGTGTCGCTCGGCGGCGAGATCTGTTTTCATTCGAGGCAAAGGCTCCGACGCTGGTTTGCGAGTGATTTTCTCCCCTCCGGACAAGGCGAAAGCTGCTTTCCGTATGGTCAAAGCGGCTGCGCCCAGGCGTTAGAGGCTCCATGTCTGTTGTCGCGCGTGTCGATTTCCGTCATGACCGGTTCGCGAACGACTAGTCCGGAGATACTTACGCTGATGCGACGCAGGGCGGTGGCGCTCACACGGACGGTAATACCGTCGAGCGTTCTCCACTTTCTGTTGAAACCGGCAGGCGACGCACCGCGATAGGTGTTCGGGTCGCCCAGCAACTCGAGGACGCGATCGTGTGCGTATTGCACGTACATGAAAAGAACAGTGGGCGCATCGCCTATGTCTTTGGGCTTGGAGGGCCTGGTGAATGTGTTAAGAAGGATGTGATTGTAGACCATCGCCTCGGGAATGTTGGCCGGTGCAAACATAACTTGCCGCGGTCCGCCCGATCTGGCTGGCAGCGATTTGAGGCGCTCTTCGATTTCCATTCCCGCCATCCTTATCGACAGCGATTGATTCAGTGCTTTGGAGAAGCGTATGGATGCGCCTGCGTACCGCTTGTTTCGCATCCGGCTGATGTCGGAGGAGTTGGGTTGCCCGCGGGTTTCAAAGACAGCGTCTTTCATGACCGATATACAGCGTGCGACTTCGCCGTGCGCGATTGGCAGGACAAGTTCGCTGTCGCCAAGGGCGGCGGTGCGAGCATCCGTAGGCGTAGCGGCCACGCTCTGGCTGACGGAGGCTACAAGGTTCAATTCTTCGCGAACAGGTCGATCGGACAGGTTTGGCGGCGAGTGTCCCAGATCGACTTCAATCACATAGTTGTAGCTGGTTTGCACGTAGAGCAGGCGATTGGCTGTAGATACGGTGAGGCAAGATCTTGCAATTACATAATCATTGACATCGGTCAACGCGTTGGCGATCCGCATGTTGGATCCGAAGAACGAACCGCTTCCACTGTGCGGGCCGATGTACCCGGCGCCTAGAATCGTTCGTTCCATCCGCCCAGGCAGCGCAGCAGGCAACGGTCGCCCAAGTTGAATCTGTTCGAATTCCTTCCAACTCGGGGCTCCACATCCGGTAAGAATCCCCGTCAGAAGTATCGAACATGCGTTAAACCTTCGCAACATCTCAGGCTCCGGGCGAATCGCCAATCAGTTTTCAAGCAGGTTTGCATCTGAGGGCAGGTTCATGCCCATCTTTTCACGTAGGGCGAGCATGCCGGCGATGTGCTCGCGGGGCATCGGCTTTTCACCGCCCATCTGGTTTACAAGGCAGTTGATCTGAGCGGTCTGCTCCAGCACTTCCATTTTCGCCAAGGCCGCCCACAGATCCGTACTTGCAACTATCACGCCGTGGTAGGGCAGGATTACACAATCGTGATCGACCACGACCTTTGCTACGTTGTCGCCGAGCTCCTGGGTTGTGGGTGTTGCGTAGTCGGCTACTCCGATATCACCAAGAAACAGCATTCCTTCAGTCAGCACGTGCGGTCGGATCGTCTTGCCTGCCGCGGTCATGGCGACGCAGTAACTCAGGTGTCCGTGCAACACTGCTCCCACGTCCGGCCGCGTGTTGTACGCCGCCAGGTGCATTGGCACTTCCGATGTAGGCGTCAGGTCCATATTGGCGTCTGTGTGCGGGCCGACCTTCTTACCTGTCGAATCGATTATGATCAGTTGTTCGGGGCGGAGCAACTGTTTGAACGGCTTGGAAGGCGTTAACAGGAAGCGGTCTTCGTCGAGGCGTGCTGAGATATTGCCCGCTGGTCCTCCGATGAATTCGCGAGCGTACATCATTTTCGCAACGTGGCAGATGTCTTCTCGCAGTTTGCGTTCTTTGTCGGATATCATTCGTCTGCGTGGTCCTTTCTTCTGGTTAAAGTGCGTTGGCCCGCCGGAAATGCCTGTCGGCGTGGTTGGCGAACCATCGCTGCCGTCCCAGCATCAGGGATACGTGACCCAGGAGCGGGAAGGTTATGAGTTTTTTCTCTGCGGCGGCGGCTTGGTAGACGGCCTTTCCGTGGTGATGGGGCACGATAGCGTCGATTAGCCCGTGAACCACAAGCAGGGGAACCTTGAGTTCGCTGGCAGCCAGGATCGCTGAAGCCTCGTCCGGTTCGAAACCGGCCAATTCGCCTCCGCGGGCGACGATCTCTTCGAATTTCTCAGGATTCATGAACGGGACGAACCTCCTGGCTGCTGATCGCATATCAGTATACGGAGCGACCGCCATCACCGCCTTGCATCGCGGGTCAACGGCCGCGTACTGAACTGCGATCGCCGCGCCCATAGACTGCCCGAATACGTAAATCGGTTCGGCGATGTCACCGCTCTTGAGCAGTGAGTCTATGACGTCCCGCGCGTCGAACTTCTCTTTAGCCCCGAAAGTAGTGTATATGCCTTCTGACCGTCCATGAGCGCGGTGGTCGAGCATTACCACGTTATAGCCCTTGCGGGCCATTTGCTGCGCCATGCCGAAGAATCTGGCTTTGGAGTCGAGGATTCCATGGAGGATCATCACCGTTCCACAAGGTTCGTTCCGGGCTTTCTCGGGTTGTCCATGAATCACCCACACATCGAGCTTCGTCCCGTCGGCGGTGGGGATGCGATGCTGCGACGATATTCGGCCCGTTTTCATGAGTTTATCCGGGCTGCCAAGCCACCAGAGAGAGGTCTTCCCCTTTGCCGTATTGTGCTTCACCAGGCGTCTGGCGTAGAAGTCTACGCTGCACCCGCTGGACACGGCCAGTATCACACTGGTGATTGGATACATCAGCGTCTTTATTCTTCTGCCCATACTTGACCGCCGATCAGGTTCGTTTGAACTGTTTATCAAGATCCTGGAGTGTGAGTTTGAGTGTAGTCGGGCGCCCATGCGGACAGGACGAGGCCTTGTCGATATCATCGCGTCGAGCCAGTAAAGACTCCATTTCGTCGGTGCTGAGCGGTTGACCTGCTTTGATGGCGGCTTTGCACGCCATTACCTGCAACACGCCCTCAATGAGTTGCTCGGTGTCCGCCGAGCTGTCTTCGCCCAACTTGTCGAGCACTTCACGGAGGAACTCCACCCCTCCGGAGCCTCGCTCAGCCAGCAGTGTTGGAAACTGTTGGATAGCGACCGTGTCCGGTCCGAACGGTGCGACTTCAATACCAAGCGAGCCCAGAAGCGCCTTGTTGACCGACAGCAAGTCCGCTTCGGCGGCGGTGACCGTTAGAGTTTGAGGTATAAGCATTCGTTGAGCCGTCAGTCCGCCGGACGACAGTCGCGTTTTCAGGTCGTTGTATATCACTCGTTCGTGCAGGGCGTGCTGGTCTACAATTATCAATCCGTCAGGGCATTGAGCGACAATATAGGAGTCGTGAATTTGAAAGGCGGCCGCCGGTGCGGGCTGAGTGGTTTTCGATCGCTCGGCGGGTTGTGGTGACTCGTAACTCACAGCAGGGGGATCGGGCGAGCGGTTAAGCGGCAGGGGGTATGTCTCGGTCGCAGGTTGCGCTGCGTGTCCGCTGCGACTACCGTGGGTCTCGGGGAAACTGAGGCGCGGTTGGGGAGCGGGAGCGGACTTGAAGAAATCGGCCATCGCCTGTCGCAGAGAATCCTGACGGTCAGTGTCGGGCAGATTGTCGTCAAGCTCGGCGATCACATTGGGCTCAAGTGAGGCCGACGGCGTGATGTTCGACTTGTTAAGCGTCTCCCTCAACGCCGCCAGAATCAGTCCGTGGACCTGCTGCGAATTGCGAAAACGCACTTCGATCTTTGATGGATGCACATTGACGTCGACGTCCGCGGGCGGAACTTCTATAAATACAAACGCCACAGGCCAGCGACGCGGATCGAGCAGGCCGCGATACGCCTCCCGCAACGAATGGCTGAGCACGCGGTCGCGTATGTATCGCCCGTTGAGGAAAAAGTACTGCCACTTCCCCGATCCTCTTGCCGCCGACGGCGGGCCGATGAGGGCGGCTAGCGACATTTCATCTCCGCGCTTCGGAACGGAAAGGAGGCTGTCGGACAATTCGGCTCCGAACAGGTCGCCTATTCTCTGGCGGGTGGTTTCGCACGCGGGCAGGTCGTGGACCTTCCGCCCGTTGTGCTTGTAGAGAAAAGCAACGTGCGGATGCGGCAGGGCGAGGCGCGCGACCTGCTCTGTAACGTGCGCCGATTCCGTGTTCGCTGTGCGCAGGAACTTCCGCCTGGCCGGAGTGTTGAAGAACAGGTCTCGCACCGTTACGGTGGTTCCGGGCGCAGAGGGGCACGGGCGTACTTCCTCGACCGTCTGTCCCGAAGCCGACACCTCAAATCCGGCGCCGTCGGGTGAATCGGCCCGTCGGGTGCGGATATGTGCGTGACTAATCGACCCGACCGAGGCCAGCGCCTCGCCGCGGAAGCCCAGCGTCGAGATGTTGAACAGGTCGTCTTCACTGGGCAGTTTGCTCGTTGCGTGTGGTACGAACGCTTTGGCAAGATCGTCTGCGTCCATGCCGCCGCCATTGTCTGAGACGGAAATGAGCTTCTTGCCCCCGTCCTCAATGGTGACTTCAATGCGCGTAGCTCCGGCGTCCAGGGAGTTTTCGACCAACTCCTTGACGATACTGGCCGGGCGTTCGATGACCTCTCCGGCGGCGATCTTGTTAACAAGATGTACAGGCAGCACGCGTATGGACATAAAGATTAAGGCTCCGGTAAACGCTTCCTCAGATTCTAGGCCTGCGAGCCCCAAGCCTCAAGTAGATTGCTTGATAACAGTGCGATCAGTTCAGATCGGAGTACTGTTTGGCGGCTTTGGATTGGGCTCGCATAAAGGAAATCGCCCCGGAAACGCTTGGCTCGGGCGCCGAGGGAGTCTCTCCGGCCTTCATGCCCTCGAACGGTTTGGCGGTGAACTTCGCAAACTCCATGGCGACCTTCTCGGCGATCAAGGCTTGTTCGTCGCTTACGCCGAATACGTGGATCGGCCTTTCGCTTCCGTCGATGGTCGTCAACGCCAACAGGGGCGCAAGCCTGCTGTTCTTGCCTCCTGAATCGCTAATGGTCGAAGAACTGCGGACTACGGTCTTGAGGAACCAGTAGTCGATCTCCGCGAAGTTGACGGTGAACTCGCGTTTTGAACTCTTCAGATGCAGGGAAGCGAGATCCCTGTCGATCTCAAAGACCGTTGCCCGCCGGAAAAGAGAGACCAGCATCGCCAGGAGCCCCACAGCGGCGGCGATGGCGAATACGTTGGCGATGGCTGACGAGGGCATTGTCTCCATGTCGCCGAGAATGAGGCCATGGCGAATAACAACTACAAAGATACCCGCAAAACACGCCAGACCATAGCCCATCGCCAGGGCAAAGAACGGGCGCCGCCTGCGATGCAGAACAAGCCCCCGCGTACTCTTTTGCAGCGTTCCCCAGCATGGAATGGTCCAGGGCGGATGCAACGATCCGTTCAGGAACTCCCGCCGTCGTCTGAGGCGGCCGGGCATGGTCAGCGTGTAAACGATTCCGCCAAGTCCGACCAGTATGAACGGTTGAAGAAACAGGAGCAGGAAGTAATACAGACAGGATGTTTCGATGCTTATTGCGGCCTGGTCCGGCTCGCGAGGATCGTACCAGACGGTGATCTTCTTACCGGACGGGTGCGCCTCGACGATATCCGCCGAGTAGCTCCGGTTACTGCTGGAGAACGAACTGACCGCGTAGCGAACGGATGTATGCTCGACGCCGTCGACAACGTAGCTGTACTTGATAAGCGGTTTGTAGGTGTCGCCGTCTGAGTCTGAGACGGTCTTGACCTCTGCAGTCAGCACCGTGCCCTCGGTGGTTACGAAATGCTTGTGTGCGTCGTAGGATTTGTATATCGCGTGTGCGACAAACCCGATGAACACTCCCGTAAGCCCGCACCAGAAAAACGTGAAGGCGGCCGCTCCGAGCAACTTCTTGCGACCCGAAGGCAACCTGCCGGCGAGCGTTATGGGAGTACTGCCCTCAATGCCG
The DNA here is from genome assembly GCA_030745875.1 of Phycisphaerae bacterium. GTDB lineage: Bacteria > Planctomycetota > Phycisphaerae > SM23-33 > SM23-33 > BS750m-G57. The sequence continues at coordinate 9,138 of JASLNT010000038.1, read as the reverse complement.
ATAGTTTCCACCGGCTCTGGGCGGTCGCTTCCAGCGCCTTGACCCTGATTGGAAATATTACTGTCTTGCAGGTTCAACGTGATCCCCCATCAGTCCTTCAGTCCGTATTCTTTGATCTTGCGGTAGAGTGTTCGTTCGCCGATGCCGAGTATGGACGCCGCCTGTTCGCGGTTGCCTGAAACCATCGCAAGGGTGTTGCGGATGAGTTCCTTTTCGGCGTCTTCGATGCTTATCCCAGCGAGGTTCTCAAGCTGCCTGTTGGGTCCGCGGCCTGGCGGGGTATAAATCTCAGCCGGCAGGTCGGTCAGCGTGATCTTCTGGTCGGGAGCCATGACGACTATGTTCTCGATGACATTTCGCAACTGGCGCACATTCCCCGGCCAGGCGTAGCCCAGGAGAACTCTTGCCGCATCCTTGTCCAGGGATTTGATCTTGCGGTCGTGTTTGTCGCTGGATTGTTTGATAAACATGTCGATCAGCAGAGGGATGTCCTCGCGTCTCTGGCGAAGCGGGGGAATCTCTATCGTGGCGCCCTTTATGCGGAAGTACAGATCCTCCCGGAACTGTTTGTCAGCGACCTTCTGGGCCAGGTCGTGGTTCGTTGCGCTTATGATGCGGACGTCCACAATGGTCGGTTCGTTCGACCCCACACGCACCAGTTCTCCGCTCTCGAGCACGCGAAGCAGCTTGGCCTGCATGCCCATTGGCATGTCGCCGACCTCATCCAGGAAAACCGTGCCGCCGTTTGCGTGTTCGAATCGACCCTGGCGATCGCCCAGCGAGCCGGTAAAGGCGCCCTTTACATGCCCGAAAAGTTCATCCTCCAGCAGCGACTCGGTGAAGCCCGCGCAGTTAATGGCCACGAAACGTTCGTCGCGTCGGGCGGAATTCGTGTGGATCGCGTTTGCCAGAAGTTCTTTACCCGTGCCCGATTCGCCCAGCAGCATCACCGGAAGATCGGTGGGGGCGACGCGGCGGACAGTGTTCAGGATGCTCATCATCGCAGGCGAGATGCCCGTGATGTTGTCGAATCCGTATTTCTCGTCGAGGCGGCATTTAAGCTCGACGATGGTGCGCCTCTGGGCGGTGATCTCAGCGGCTCGCCCGACAACCAGGCGGAGGTCGTCGAGATCCAGTGGTTTCTCTATGTAGTCGAAAGCGCCCTGCTTCAGAGCATCTCTGCACGTGCTGATGGATGAATGGGCGGTTATCAGGATTACCTTCGACGCCGGTGAGTGTTCGATAGCGGACTTGAGAACGTCCATCCCGCTGTCGTTCGGTCCGAGCATGAGATCAGTGATGATAATGTCAAAGAGTCTGCTCTTCATCCGGTCGACTGCTGACCGGCCGTCGTGGACGACGACGCATCGATGCCCCATGCGCGTAAGCCCCTCTTCGATGACCTCAGCATGGGGGACTTCGTCTTCCACAATCAGTATGTCTGCGGTTGCGTTTTTGGGTGCACTCATAACGCCGGTACGATACTCCCGGATGCCGAAATTGTCAACGACGCGAAGCGGGGTCAGTCATCCATGACAAGGCGGATGCCTACGTTGTAGACGCGGTGGTGTGTCTGGTAGGGGATCCGTCTGCCGACAGGGACCCATCGTGGGAGATCACGCCACGAACCGCCTCGGGCGACCTTCTGGTTCGTTGTTTCGTATGACGACGAAGTCCACTCAGCGACGTTTCCGATCATGTCGCACAGACCGAAGGCATTGGGCTCTTTCGTGCCGACCGTCGTCTGCACCTGAGCTCCATCGTTTACTGAATCTACGCGGAGCATGTAGTTGTAAGTTGATATTTTGCTGAATCTGGCCATGGTTGCGTCGGCGAGATTGGCGTGCTTGGAGAAGTCCGCGTCGATCTTACCGAAGTACATCGGCGTATCAGTTCCGGCGCGGGCGGCGAATTCCCATTCTGTCTCGGTCGGAAGGCGGAATTTCTTACCGGTCTTGGCGCTGAGCCATTTGCAGAACGCCTCGGCGTTCTGGTGCGATACGCGAATGACGGGCCAGCCGCCGCCGTTGGCGTTGATGCCTCCGTTCTTGTGATCCTTTCCCAGCGTGTCGATGAACCCGCTGTTGTGCTTTGGATCGAACACTCTATACATCTCGTTTGTCAGTTCCGTTTTCGCCATCCAGAACGGTCTCGAAATCTCGGCGACTTGTGGAGCCTCGTCGGGCGGTCCGCCCGGGGTTCCCATTACGAACTTGCCAGTCGGGATTCGTTGCATCGCAATCCTACCGGCAGGTGTCGTAACATCTATCGTACTTCTTGCTCCCTGCATTTTACCGGCGGTTTGGGCGTTGAAGGGCCATCCGGCCGGAGCCTTCGGACTGCGAGGAGTCTTGCGGGGAATTGGTTTGACCGGCTTGCGGCTGGCGCGATCCTTGGCGGCCTGGGCGAATGTGTATCCGTCGGTTTCGTAGTCCTCTTCGAGATTGGCGTAGAGCTTCTGCAGGCGATTCCGGAGGAGTTGGCTTTTGGTTATCATCGCCAGATGCTCTTGGCTGCTGGCGGTTCGATGAGCCCATTTTCTGTGGAACAGGTTGCCCCAGTCGCGATGTGCGTCAGCCCACGTGCCCCAGAAGGGAGCGTTCAGGTCTATCCACGCGTTGATGGTCATCCACTCGTCGGCGGTGAGCTTGACGTTGTGATGGCCCTTTGAGAGCATCTGGACCAGCAGGCTGGTTGACGAATGATACTCCATCGGATTGAGCATGTGATAGTCGCTCTCCGGTCCCGGGCGCCGTACGTATGGATTTAGCGCAAGGTAGCTTACCGAGAACGCTCCTCCGCGTTCGGTGGGGCGCCTGGGGTATGTCACCGTCTTTGCAGTAATGTCGTCGAAGTCCGGCCGGCCGGGCTTCTTGCCGTCATGGCAGCCGATGCACTTGCGGTCCAGCACGGGCTGGACTTCGCGAAGGAATGAGAAGTTGCGAGCCTTTCCGATGATCGGCGAAGGTTTGCTGCGTGCTGCGCTGCTCTTGTGAACAGCGGGCACGTCGTTCTGGTTTTCGTGACATCCGATGCAGCTTACGACCTCGCCGGGCATAGCAGTGAACCAGCTTCGCATAAGCTGCAGCGAGGCGCCGTTCTTGTCCAGCGGTTGGATGGCGATAGGCGTGTTGGCGGGGACTTTGAACACCGCAGAACCGTCGGGCGCAACGGGAACAGTTCCCAGCAGGCGTTTTGCATCCCAACTGGACTCGATTCCCATAGCTTCGTGGCTGCCGGCATGGATGAAAGCGAAGTGATACGCAAAGAGGCGGATCGACTTGACCGAACCTCGCGGAACGCCCTTCAGGCCCTCGCCTGCGTAGATGTCGGTTATGTAGACCACGCCTTCTTTGGCTCCGGGCACTGTTCGGTCAACAAGGACGGGGGGCTTGGGGGTCTTGACGAAGGGAATGGGTTCGTTTGTTGCGTAGGATTCTTCTTCGGCGATCAGGACCATATTGTCGTAGATGTCGACCAGGTAGATCCCCCAGAGCGAACTGCTGGTAGGCTTCACCGAGGCCAGGTAGTATCGTCCGGCGCCGTCTTTTTTGCTCGAACCCAATGGATAGGGATTCAGGAACTTCGGGTATCTCCCGTTGTACAGCCCGTCAACGATTACCGGCTCTACCTTCCGGCCGTGGCCGGGGAACATCTGCAGGGCTCCGTCTGCTTCATGGCGTCCGACTGCAACATCGAACAAGACCATAGGCCCGGGGCGCTGGCCATGATGTCCGCTGACAATTCCGATGAATTGCGAAGGCTTGCCAGGTATCTGCTTGGGATTGTGGGTCGCCGTCGGCCAGTATGAATTCGAACCGTAATGATGCGTCTGGTTCGTACCGTCCGGATTCATTGTCATGACAACCCGCGTGAACACGTGGGGGGTGTCGCTGTATTCCCACCGTATGTAGATCACCCGCCCGTTTTCCATGATCGACGGACCCCAGTTGGAGTCCTGTTCGAAGGTCAGGCGGCGGATCTTGTCGCTCTTCGGATCGAGCAGGTAGATGTTGGCCATCGCACGCTTACCGTACTCACAGGGCAGGCCCTGGATCGGGGCGGTCGAGGTGAAGATCACCTTTCCGTCCGGGAGGTAGCAGGAGTCAAAACTGTGAAACTCGGCGTCTTTGGGGGTGAGTTGGCGGATGTACTTCCCGTTGGAGCCGATCTCGTGGATGTGCCATCGCCCGTTGGAGCCCAAACCGGTGTACATGATTTTGTCGGCGTCGAAGTTGAGGTCGATCTCGGTGATCGCGCTGGTGGTCTTGGGCTTGTAGAGGCGTGATGTTTTCGCCTTGCCTCGGATATCGCTGATGACGACCAACTCGCACTCGGGGCGGGCGGGGCTGACCTCGGCAAGGGAGTAAGCGCCGATATTCGGTGTGACCGTTTTTACTTCTCTTCGGGCGCCCCGGCCGTAGTTGCGCTTGACCGCCAGGATCTTCATACCGCCCAGCAGCGGATTAGCGAGCAACGCCTCGCGCTGAAAAGCCTGGAGGTTGGCAATCTTCTCTTTGGAGTTGAGCCTGGCGAGATACTTCGCGGGGTAGCGTTTAGGAAACGTTTTGGTCAGGTCCTCGACCGCCAACCGCAACGCCTTGACGTTAACGCCCGCAGGCTTGGGCGACCTTTTCTTGGCGGCTTGAGCGGCGGGGGGGCAGATGCTTCCCAATAGGCTCAGCAAAAGCGATACGTAGATTGCGTGTCTTCTCATATTAGATCCGTTCGTTGTTGTGCGGGATTGAAGAAGCCGGACGGCTGGGCCTGCTCGTTGTTTAGTATATTTGTCCTCACATTTGGCGACAACAATGAAAATCAGGCCTCGTCAAGCGGAAGGGCGATGGTGAATCGCGAGCCTTTGCCGATTTCCGAGTCAACGCTAATGGTCCCGCCGTGTTCGTGGACTATTCGTCGCGTGGTGGGCAGTCCCAGTCCGCTTCCGCCAGACTTTGTCGAGAAATAAACGCCGAACACGTGCGGCAGGTCGTCAGGTGTTATGCCCGCCCCGGTGTCGATGACTTCGATAACGCCCCTGCCCTTGTCGGACAACACGTTGACTATCAACTCTCCACTGTCGCCCATGGCGTCTACGGCGTTGATCATGAGATTCAAAAGGGCCTGCTTGATCAGGTTAACGTCTATTCTACATGGGACAGGCTGGTCGGACGACGACGTGCGCATAATGACGCCGGAGGCTTCGGCCTGCGCTGTAAAGAAGTCAGTCAAATCCTCCACAAGCGACCGGAGATCGCAGTCCTGGAGTTGGAGTTCGTGCTTTCCCGCGTAGCGGAGAAAGTCCTCGAGAATGGCTCGCAACCGCGTGGTTTCGTGCTGCACAGCCTCAAGGCGGCGGAGCCAGCGTCGGTGGAGTTCGCTGTCGTTATGCTGAAGGTCCTCCGACAACAGCTTGAGATTCATATTGATAGTCGACAGGGGGTTCTTGATCTCGTGGGCGAGTCCACCGGTGAGTTGGCTTAGTTCGCGGAGGTGTTCGGTTCCGCGAGCGCGTGCGGCCAGGCGGCGCGTGCTGCGCCAAGTGCGTCGCGAGGCTCGAACCGTCAGCAACACCCAAACGGGAGCCGGAAGCAACGCAGCGAGTATTATCCACCAGATCATGATTGGATTATCGTCCATGAAGCGACGAAACCAATAAAAAAAGACGGACCGACCGCCGAAGCGATCGGTCCGCAATGTTGCTGCTGAGCCTGCTTAGAGCAGGGCCTTTGCCGACAGCTTGACTCTGCCCTGGTCGTCGATGTTGATTACCTTGACTTCAACCGTGTCGCCGACGTCTACAACGTCTTTGACGTTCTTGACGTATTCTTTGGACAGTTCCGAGACGTGGCAGAGTCCTTCGAGTCCGGGCAGGATCTCGATGAACGCGCCAAAGTCGCGAACCGAAACGACCTTGCCTGTGTAGGTCTTGCCTAGTTCGGCTTCGGCTGTCAGGTTCTCGACCATCGCCTTGGCGCCTTCTGCGCCTTCCTTCGACAGGCAGAAGATCATGACCGTTCCGTCTTCTTCGATGTCGATCGTGGCGCCGGTTTCGTCCTGGATGCTGTGAATCGTCTTTCCGCCCGGTCCGATTACCTTGCCGATCTTCGAAGGATTGATCTTCACCGACATGATTCTCGGCGCCAGTTCGCTGGTGTCGGGACGGGGTTCGGCGATGACGTCGGTCATCTGCGCGAGGATAACTTTTCTGGCTTCGTAGGCCTGATTGAGCGTGGCCACGATCCGGTCCTGGGCGATTCCCGGGGCCTTCATGTCAAGCTGGATCGCGGTTATGCCTTCGAGGGTCCCGGCGACTTTGAAGTCCATGTCGCCGTGGAAATCTTCTTCGCCCATGATGTCGGTCAGGAGAACGAAATTGTCGTCGTCTGAGACCATTCCAATACTGATGCCCGCAACCGGCGCTGAGATCGGCACCCCGGCGGCCATCAGCGCCAGCGTGGCGCCGCAGATCGTCGCTTGGCTGGTCGAACCGTTCGATCCGAGCATTTCGGCTACGACCTGTGCGGTGTAGGGGAAGTCATCGCGGGAGGGCATTACCGGCTGGATGGATTTCTCGGCGAGAATTCCGTGTCCGTAGTCTCTTCGGCTCGGTCCGCGGATCGGGCGGATTTCGCCGACGCTGAAGGGCGGGAAGTTATAGTGCAGCGAGAAGGGCTTCTTGTACTCTTCCAGCAGCCCGTCAACGATCTGCATGTCGCGGGGCGTGCCGAGGGTGGCGATGCAGAGGGCCTGGGTCTCGCCGCGTGAGAAGATGGCCGAACCGTGCGTGCGGGGCAGAGTGTCGATTTCGATGACCAGCGGGCGAACTTCGTCCATTGCGCGCCCGTCGGGGCGGATCGACTGCATGATCAACTCTCGCTGGATCTTGCCCTGGGTCTTGTAGAACGCACGCTTGACCTGCGCGGGTGAGAATTCGAATTCTTCGGGGTCGCCGTCTTCGGGGCAGTATTCGGCCAGGACATCGGCCTGGATCTCCTTGATGGTGTCGTTCCGCTCGGTCTTGCCTTTGATCTGCTTGGCTTCACGGATACGGTCGCCGTACTTCTCGGCGATTGCGGCTTTGAGTTCCGGCGATACGGGGTTCTCGTCGTACGTGCGATCGATCTCGCCGACCTCCCGGCCGAGTTCCTCGATCATCGAGATGATCTCTTTGGCCGATTCGAACGCCATTTCAATTCCGCCGGCGACGATCTCGTCTGACATTTCCATGCCGTCCATCTCGATCATGTTGACGCCCTGCGGCGGTCCGGCGGCCAGCAGGTCCATGTCGGACTCGTCCATCTGCTCGATGGTGGGGTTCAGGACGTACTCTCCGTCGATGTATCCGACGCGGGCCGTTCCGACCGGTCCCTGGTAGGGGATAGGCGTGATATGCAGTGCGGCTGCGGCTCCGATCATCGCCAGCAGATCCGGATCGTTGACGTTGTCGAAACTAAGCGTCATGCACTGGATCTGAACTTCGTCGGTGAAATCTTCGGGGAACATCGGGCGGTTGGGGCGGTCGATCATCCGCATCGTGATAACTTCTTTGTTCGAGGGGCGTCCTTCTCTCTTGAAGAAGCCGCCTGGGATCTTTCCGCCGGCATAGCGATTCTCGCGGTAGTCGACATACAGCGGGAAGAAGTCCAGGTCCCGCGTCGGGGCCGCCGACAGTACGGTGCACAGCACTACGGTCTCGCCGTAGGTTACTTTGACTGCGCCATGGGCCTGCATTGCAAGCACGCCTGTTTCCAACGATAGGGTGCGTCCGCCAATTTCTTTCTCAACTCTAATTAAACTCATTCTTTCTTTCCTTACTTGACACGGCCCGTGGTGGGCCTTGGCCGGCGGCACAATGCCGCCTTAACAATATATAAACCTATACTTCCTGTGTTCTATTTGGTTATGCGGTCCGGTTGCCGTATGCACTAGAAGGCTGACGACTTTCGGACAGTCGATTAATGCGCGACCTGAGTCGCTCGGAGGGATTCGCCCCACGCCAAAACGTTTCATCACGCAGACCGCCTGTGACCAACCGCATCGGTTGGGCGCCGGTGGTTTACTTGCGCAAGCCGAGTTTCTTGATCAGGGTCCGATATCGATCGTTATCGGCCTTGGCGATATACTTCAGCAGACTGCCGCGCTTACCGACCATTTTGAGCAGTCCGCGACGAGAGGAATGGTCCTTCTTGTGCGTTTTCAGGTGCTCTGTGAGGTGGGTGATCCGCGCTGTGAGAATAGCCACTTGTACTTCAACGGATCCAGTGTCTTCGCCATGCCGCTGGTTGTCCGCTACGATGCTCTTCCTGTTAACTGTCTGTGTATTCGCCATTTTTCGTCCCTGTGTTCGCCGCCACACGCCAAGGCCACAAGCCCTGCATGCAGCGAACATCGCTCAATGTTATATCTCTTTTCTCTGTTGTTCGATTCCGTGCCGAAACGACTACTCCAGAAGTTCAGTAATCGCTTCAAGCAGTTTGTTCATTCTGAACGGTTTGGTGATGTATTTGTCAACACCCAGCCGCTCAGCGTATATCTTGTGGCGGTTTCCAAGGTTGCCTGTGACCATGATGACAAACGGTTTCTCGCCTGGTTTGCGATCCCGCTTGATCCGTTCGAGCACAAGAAACCCGCTCCGCTTGGGCAGCATCATGTCAAGCACCACAAGATCAGGTTCATCTTCCTCGATCTGCCTGCCCGCCTGGTTGCCGTCGCCGACGGAGTTGACCTCAGGACCGAGATCCTTCAACGCCATTTCCATGGCGATACGGATGTCCCGGTCATCGTCAACCACGAGGATCTTCTTGCCTTCCAACTTACCGGCCATCAGTGATGCTCCTTGGTCCAGTCTAAAAGCTAATGATTCGAACGGGGTATTGTATACATCGGGCATTGGCAGGTCAATACTCTAAATAAAGCGAAAATCTCTGCAAACGTCTTCACGCGGCGGGGCGATGAGAGGAGGAACAGAGGCGTCTGCTATATCTTGTCCCCGCTAAAGTGTCGCGGGGCGCTTCAAACTAGGCCACTCATGGGCGCTTCAAACTAGGCCACCCGCTGGTACCCTTCTATACCTCATTTCTGTTGTTCCTGACAACCTGTTTTTGTTTTCTTCTTGGGTTTTACGGCCTTTTCGCCGTT
>JASLNT010000037.1 GCA_030745875.1 Phycisphaerae bacterium | reverse complement strand
GAGATACTCCAGGGTCTTCTGCGAGCTGTAGCAGAACATGCGGAAGTTCCGGGCGCCATCCCGGTTGAGCGCGAACATGCCCTTGTTTTCTTCGTGAAACTCCTTGCCAAGGCGTCCGAGGTTCTGGGGCTCGTGGACTTTAATCTTATAGGGCCAACTGCACCCGCCGCGCACCAGCGGCAGATAAGTTCCCATTGGGATTTTTACGACTCCCTTGGGGATAGCGCCCTTCGGGAAGGGCAGCGGGGCCTTATCAGAGGAGCGTGCCTTGGTCGGAAGCTTCCAGCCGTGCGACGGGTAATACTCTCGCATGCGGAAGACGGGTTGGTCGCTGTAGTGCGCTGGAGGGATGACCAGCGACTTAGCGGATGTGATGCTCCGTCCGCCGAGTTCGGCCGGCCAATACCAGCGCACGCCGACGGCCCGCTCCAGAAAGTCCGCCACCGCCCACGCCGAACCTTCGTTGGACCACGACGCCCACCGTGTGCTGCCGGCAGGCAACTTGCGGGTGCTGCCCACGAGATAGACGCGGTTCGCTGCGGTCTTGACGACAAACCCTTCGATCGGAATCTTATCGGCCGCGATGCCGGCGTTGCGAGTTTCGGCGCAGTCGCCGATCACAATCGCGGGCTTGTCCGCCGCCGGAGGCTCGGTCGCCCGCTCCAGCTTCGCCCCGGTGCTAAGGCGTATGACTTCCAACATCTCGTCAACCAGCCGCTTGAGCGTCGCGCTTGGTTTGGGATCGGCCAGATAAACCACCGCCCGCGCCTCGCCGCCGCGCACGATCTCGACCGACGGGTGGGCTTTTGCCTTCTCCCAGCTCACGAGCGTCAGGTCACGCGGCTTCAAGTCGCGCGGTTTGGCTTCGGCACGGGCTCCCATCGCCAATGTCAGCCATGCTCCCAAAGCCAGAAGTGGAATGTCCCGTTTCATAGGTTGCCTCCAGTTAGCAGTTGTCTTGGAGTGTTCGTTCGTCAAGTGGCGACAGGGGCAAGCCCCAGCCTATTCCAGGCGTACCCGTCTCCGGGGCAATTCGTCCGGGGTTGCCGGGCGATTGTAGTGATTATATCCCCTGCGGTGTGTTGGGCAAGCGAAGCTTGAGGTCCAGGCGGTGGTCCATGGGCTTCGCGGCGGGGCGGGGCAAGTCTGGGCGTCATGCATCCATTCGGGCGGGTTGGTTCGGCCCTCTTCTGGGCTTGTCGTGGGCTTGTCCTGAGCTTCCCTTTGGCTTGCCGGGGTGTCGTAGGCTGCCTCATTTTGCCTCATTCTGCCACTTCAGAGATTGAAGCTATCTTCATAACAACAATGTCGATAAGTTCTTATGGCCGTTTTCGAGGACTTTCTACGGAACCGGAGGTTGCAGGTTCGAATCCTGCCACGCGCGAGCGTTAATACCTACAAGGTCAGCCACTTGCGGCCGTAATTCGGGGAATTCGGGGGACACCGTGCGGTCAAGAACTCGTGTTTGTTCGGCAAATGCGCGGGGGTAAAGTTCGCTGGTCCGGAAGCGAGTCCACGTAGTGCTTGCTTGCCTTCGGGAGATCGCAGTAGAATCGAGATGGGCGGCGGGCGCTCGGTCGCCGCGAATGTCGCCATTTTGATAGATGAGGCACAGGAGAAGCCGGTATGCGAATTCGAAATTGTTTTCTGTCAGGAGCCGTCCTGCTGTCTTTGGCGATAACGTCGAGCCTCGCCGAGGTGTTGCCCCTCAACCGCCCCTACCCTGAGTTTCAGATCGGCGTGACCGGGATCTGGGCCAAAATCACAGACAACCCGCGCAAGGGGCCCAAGGATGCTCCCCCGGTAAAACGAGAACTCGTTGTCACCAAGACCACTGAGAACAGTCCGGCTGCGGGGAAGTTCCAGGCGGGCGACGTGTTGCTTTGGGTCAATGGCAAATCGCTGGAGATTCAAGATCCGCGGCCGGTGCTCGGTAAGGCGATCAACAGAGTCGAAGGGTCCGATGGAAAAATGACGTTCGGCGTCATGCGAAAGACCAAGAAGACGAGTGTCACGATTAAACTGAAAACGATTGGCGGTTACGGCAAGACCTGGCCGGAGAATTGTGCGAAGTCGAAACTGATTGTCGATGAAACAGTCGCTTTCCTTTTGAAGAACGAACTCAAGCACACCATTAACGGTTACCTCGAAGCCCTCTTTTTGCTTGCGACCGGAGATGACAAACATTTGCCCGTGGTCAGGAAGTTCGCCTACGACGATATTACGCGTCGCGTATCCACGCGCGGACTATCGAACTGGGGGAACGGATATCGCGGGATTTTCCTGGCGGAATACTATCTGCGAACGGGCGACAAGGAGGTCCTGCCGAAATTGCAGGAGCTTTGCGACGTCGCCAGCGCGGGCCAGTATTACGGCGGTTGGGCGCACGGACCTATCGCAGGGCCCGGGTACGTTACCGGCGGGCACGTTCACGCGGCCGGTGAGGGCGTTCTGATCTCTCTGTTCCTTGCTCGGGAATGCGGCGTCGATGTCAACCAGCGTAGTTATGACCGGGCGCTGGCTTTCTTCTATCGCTATGCCGGACACGGAACGGTGCCTTACGGAGACCATCATCCGACTATGTTCTGGGGCGATAACGGGAAGAACGCGATGCTCGCCTGTGCGCTGTCGCTGTTGCCCGGCAAGAAGTTCCAGGACGCCTCGCAAGTGTTGGCTTTAACCATTACCGACTCATACGACATGTGCGAAGGAGGGCACGGTTCGTCGTTTACAAATCATCTTTGGCACTGCATCACCGATGCCCTGGTCATCGACAGATTCCCGGATCATTATCGTCGTCATAAAGATAAGAAGGGCTGGTATTACGATCTGGCGCGGCTTCCGGGCGGCGGATTCAAATCGCCTCCTTCATGGAGCAACAGCCTCGGCCCGGCGCCCACGTATCAAACGGGCCTGCTGGCGTTTGCGTATGTTTCGTATAAAAAGCAGTTACGCATTAACGGTAAGCCGCGAACGAAGTACAGCGTGAAACATAGGCCCACGAAAGTCGAACAGGATCTGCCGTATACCGACGCGCATATTCCCGGATTCTGCCCCGGCGGCGGCGACAAGGGCCTCGAGCCGCAGCAAATCCGAGATATCTTCACCTTTACTTACGACGAGAAGGGCCAGAGGCTTCCTCGGGGAGCCACGCCCTGGGTTCCTTCCGACAAGACCAGAAAGATGCCCCTTTCCTGGTATGCGACGATGATGCGTCATTACACCCCGGACGTACGAACCTGGGCTGCACACTACGTCGGCTATGCGGGCGAAAAGGCGATTCCAGAAATCCTGAAGGCGCTTAAAAGCGATGACGACCGAGTTCGAGTCGCGGGCCTGGAGGCGATTTCAGGGGTGCTGTTCTGGGGAGTCGCTTTTACGAAACTGAACATAACCCCCGAGATGATCGACAAGCATTTTTTACCGTATATCATCGGCCCGTTGAAGGACCCGAAAGCTCCGATGTGGGAAAAGCGGCATGCCCTGATGGCCCTTGCCATTGCGTCAAAAGAGACGGTCAAGAAGAACCTTTCGGTTATTGAGCCGTATTTCTACGATGATGAATGGTGGCTTCGCGTGGCGGCGTATGCGTCCGTCAGTTCCCTGGTTGATGAAGGCGACGCCCTGCGCCCGGTCCTGAAGAGCATGACCAGGAGCCTGGCGAGCGACGTCAATCTGCCTTCCCGCCGCTGGGGAGCTACGAGATTGTTAAAGCAAATCTGCAATAGAAATGACGTTCTTCGAGCCGAAGTGATGCAACTGGCGGGCAAGGCTGTCGCCGCCATGCCGCTTCGCGGAAAGATGTGCATCGACTTGAAAAAGCCCGCCAAGGATCACGACACGGAAGTTCGATCGCTGGTTACCGAGAATCTGCGTAGGATCGATTCGAATAACATCTTCGAGATGCTGCGATATATCGACATGTCGAATCACCCCGAGCACACCCTCGAGTTCCTGCCCGCCATTGAGAGGGTGCTCCCAGACCTTGGCGGCGCGACGTGGTTGATATTCTCGGGCGCACGCTGGGGCAATATCGGTTACGTTAAAGTTGCTGAAAAACTAGGGAAAGACGCGAAGCCTGTGATCGCAAGTATGAAGCGTCTATTGGCGACTGTTGAAAAACACCCCGATTTGAAGGAGAGACTCCGAAAGAGCGCCAGACTCCAAAAGGCCGTCGAATCAGCAAAGAAGGCCGTCCAGAACTATGAAAAGAAATATGGTCTTGTCGAGCCTTAGATGTCAACAAGTACTGAATGAGGCCCCAGAGCGATGCCCGGGCTACCTGGCCAGGCACGTCACCTTCCCATCGCGCGTTGAAACGTAAAGTCGCCCGTTCGCCGCGATCAAGCCGTCGAGGACGGGTGGGGCGCTGAGCTTAAGCTCCGACAAAACCTCTCCGTCGGTCGCGGAGACCGTTTTCAGGAGCGTGCCCAAACGACCTTCGATGCCCGCTAATGGATCGCTGTCTGGTATAGCGTTCGGCGTGCCGGCGATGAAGATCTTCTTCCCCGCCACGACCATGCCCTTGATGTGCATCTTGATGAACACCGACCACTTGTGCTTCTTGTGGTTCTTTTCGTTGTGGGCGTGCGCGAGCAGCCGTTGGCCCTTGCCGCCAAGGTGACGACCGCGGCGTACGCGGATACTCTCAGTGAAGACCTGCAGGCCGTAGAGCGTGTCGGTGTCGAAGGCCAGCAACTGGCAATGGATGATCCCGCCCATGTGGCGGCTCCAGCCTGGCCACTTGCCGCTGTAGGCCCAATACTTGCCCTCGTTGTCGACGTCGGACAGAAATCCGTGGGTGGTCAACAGACGCTTGCCGGACGAACCTCGCTGGGGCGCGGGCGGGTAGACACGGAAACCACCCGATTCCTTGGCCTTCTTCTGCATGGGCGACGGATAGCGTTTCAGGTCGCCGCCAAAGCGTTCCTGGAACAGGTAGATATCGGATCCGTCGCTCGTGAGAATGTCCGATTTAGCTCCGTCCATGTACCCTGCACCGCCCTGGTCCTTCTGTGGATCGCTCCGAGGTCCGTCGAGGCGCGCCTGATGCAGCACCTTACCGGTTTCAGCATCCAGACCGTAGACGTAGATTCCGCCGTCGAGGAAGCTGGATCGGCCGGCAGTGAAGTAGACGATGTTCTTCTGAACCAGCACACTGCCATGGACCGGCCAGGCCGATTCGATCTGGCCCAGTGCGCCTACGCGACGATCGCACGGGGCTGCGAGGAAACGCCAGACCTCGGCTCCGTCGCTGAGCCGCAGGCAGTAAACACGACCGTCGGCTGAGCCAAAGAGAGCGAGTGATCCGCAGATCGTAGGCGGGGAGTCGACTCGTCCGCCGGCGGTGTACTGCCAGGCCAGCTTGCCCGAGTCGGCTTGGAATGCGTGTACTGTGTGCGTATCGCGCTCGGCAACGAGGACGAAGCCGCCGGCGGCTACCGGAGGCGTTACATGTCCGGTGAGTTGAACCTGCCAGCTCTGCTTGACACCGTCAGGGACGGCCATTGTCGCCAGGCCCGAACGTTTCGCATCGTGTCGGTAGGTCGGCCAATCGCCTTTCCCGGAGGGTGTAGTCGCCGAGACCTTGCCAAAGGCTGGGCCCCTCTGTAGCCGCGTTGCAGGCTGCGGCAATGCGGCGGTCGATTTGGGCGCCAGGGCGTTAAAATTGGAAAGTAGGACGCCTTGGTAGCAGACGCACTGATGCGGCGCGAAATAAACCAGACCATTGGCGGGGAGCATCCCGTAGATACACGGCGGACGCAACCAGTCGTGCCGCATGTGGCCCTCCCCGGTCAGGTCGACGAACTCGGCGCCGCGCTTGGGCAGGATGAGGAAACGTTCTGTAGCTTTGCTGCGGTAGCAGCGGTAGTGGTGTCCCCAACTAATCAGTTTGGGTACGGTAATCTCACGTTTGACCTTCCCGGTCAACGGGTCGAACCCCTGACGTTTGAGCTCGAGAACGGTATGCGCCATTCTTGACGGGACTTCGCCAATCCACACCAGTCCGTCTGCGACGAAGAGATCGGGCGGATTGGTTATACCGGGGCCTCGGTACTTCGGACCCATCCAAAGCAGCTTGCCGTTTTCCGCCGACAGCGCGTGCAGCCTGCCTGCGTTGGGCAACTGCTTTCCTGCACCGTAAGTTGTGAAAAGAACGACCTTCTCCTGAGCGACAAGCGTACCCATGGTTCCGCGGTTTCCGGGCTTCCCTTGAATTGTTTCGCTCTTCCATAGCTCTTTGCCATCCTTCAGATCATGGCACACAACGCGCTGATAATCTGAGTGACACACGCGAGCGCCGCTGGCGGCCATCGTCATTGGCGCGTTGGAATTGGGTTTGGTCCGCCACAAAACCTTCCCGGATTTCGGGTCGACAGCCATCAGGAACGCCTGTGATCTAACGTTGGCCAGGTTGCCCCAGACATCCTTTTCAGGGGGACTGGTTTTGGTGCGCACGCGAAGCACAAGCTTGCCGTCGATGTGGAGGATTTCATCGGTCATCTCGGTGCCCGTGAGTTTCCTCAACTCCTGACCAGTCTCTGCATCGAGCACGCTGACCGGGGCGGTGTAACCGAGAGTGACGTAAACACGGTTGCCTACCGCAACCAACCGTCGCGGGAGTGACGCGGGCAGCATCCGCAACATCTTTGCACGTTCTCGGTGGTCATCCCAGCGGGATGCGGCGTGCCACTGTCGCCAATCCCATCGGGCAATGGGGCGCTTCCACAGAACCGCGCCGTTGAATGCGTCGCGCGCAATCAGCTTCCAGTTCTCACCGAACCGCTTGTCCGTCATCCCGATCGGGTTCTCGTCCCAGATATAGAAGAGACGCCCCCTGGCGGAGATCATTGCGGCCAGGCTTGAGTTGATCTCGTGACTCCGTGCAAATAACGGTCCGCCTACCCACTGCGTCCGGCGTGGGGGACCGGCGACGGTGTCTCTTGCCACTGCATTGCTGTCCGGACCGTGCAGGTAGTGCGTCCAATCGTCGATGTCGACTGGCACGGGCTTGACCGTTTTTGTCCAGCGGCCGCCCTGCTTGATGTAAGCTATGCCTCGCGGCGCCAGTGCTCGCATCGCCTCTGTCACCGGCACATTGCCTAAGTCCTCAGCGACGATCAAGTTCACGAGATTGTCCGCATACGGCAGGTTCTTCCCGTCGAATGTGTCGACCGACACCTTGCCGTAGAGCCCCGCCTTCCGAATCGCCCCGCGAGCAGCCTTCACGTTGGCGGGATCAGTGTCGATCCCATGAACAATGCACCCGTCACCAGCCTTGAGCCTAGCCGTCAGTTCGCCCTTGCCACAACCCACGTGGACGATCAGCCCGTTTTTCACCCCCGTTGCCGCAAGGATTTGCTTCGACGATGCCGCGCTGGCGTGAATGGATATGGATAGAAGAGTGATCAGTACGGGTAGGATATATTTCATGCTCGGATTCCCATCAGTGTTGAATGCAGTCATGGTCTCAAGGTTAACACAGTAGTCAAGATCAGTCACTGATAGATAATTTGATTCCGCGCGGGCGTGCATCGGCGGCGCGGCCGGTGAGGCGTTTACTCATTCTGAGAAACAGCGTAATGTTCCATCCTCGCAAACGACATAGAGCTTTCGGCCTACGGTCGCCAGCCCGTTGTTGATCACCGCACTGTCCAGTATGATGCGTTGCAGCTCTCGCCCGGTCGTCAAGTCAATCATGCTCAGGTAGCCGGGAGCCGGAGCCCCCTTGATCTGGCGGGGGATCTTCCTGTCCTTCAGCCACGGATGAGGAGCGGCCGGGGCTTCGGCGGCGACGTACGCCCTGTCGCCGGCGACAATGAAGCTGTCTAATCGCTCCAATCCTTCGTAGAAACCGAACTCCGGAATATCCGACCATTTGAGCCGTTGTTTACCTTCGGGCTGATCGGCGGCGGTAGCGCGGAGGATAATCATACCGAACTTCTTCTTATCTCTGTGGTAGTGCGGGCGGGCGACCAGGCAGGTCCGATCGTCCCGGGCCATTCGCATCTGACCGCTGCGGTGATCGCCAAGCGGTTTACCGCCCAACTGCACCGTCCAACCGCCCTGTCCGTGCGGACCGCCCCGATCTTCAAACTCAACGTCCAGGAAGGGAAAACGCTCATAGTAACGGGCGAAAGGCGCACTGGGAACGAATTCGCCGGCGGTCTTGTCGGCCAGGGCCAATTCGCCAGTAGCGGCGTTCAGGGGCGTTCTGGCCACGCGGACCACCTTGCCGCTAGCCGCAGGAAGATCGATATTGCGCACCAGCGTAACCGAATATCCCCCGTTGGCTCGCTTGCCTGTCGAAGCCAGTTCATGCCCGGTGTCCTTAAACTGGTAAACCACGCCAAAACCCTCTCGGGATTCCTTGGGCTTTCCGTTTGTCCACGGACGCTCGGGGCGATGCAGCCGCCTCTTCCAGCGAACTGAACCATCGGTCAGCGACAGGCCCCAGGCCCATACCCCACCGTCAGCCTCTCCGTGGTAGCCCGCGGTAGCCACTATCGTGCCGTCGACAACGGGGAGGCAACCATGCAGCGGCCAGGCCGATTCGATCATTCCATAAGCCACTATGAAACGCTGCTGTGGGGCGGCCAGGAATTTCCAGGCCAACTTGCCGCTGACGGCGTCCAGACAGTGGACCCAACCGTTGCGATCTCCGAAGACCACCCGACCGGAGCGACAGGTCGGCGGGGTAATGACCCGCCCCTGACACGAGTACTCCCATTTCTCATCACCGTCAGATGCAGTTGTCGCGATGATCTTCCGTCCGTCACGGTCGGCCAGGATAACCAGACCATGGGATACTACCGGAGCCGTCAGCGGTCCGTTGTAGAGGCTCGTGTTCAGACGATCGGCCGCCAGGTATTCCGCACTCGCAGGCAGGGCCTTGGCCAGGGACTTCTTCCAGATCGCACGCATCCGATTCTTCGGCCCGGTAGTCCGGGACCACAGCCTCCTGTCAGGCGAGCCAAGGTAGTCAGGCCACTGCTCGTCGCCGGATTCGCTGGGATTCCCATCGGTCTTGAATGCGGGCCCTCGAACCAATCTCCGAGAATCCTCAACAGGCGTGGGACTAGTGGCGCGATGAAGCGCCATGTTGCCCCGAATCGGCTCAAAACAACCGCATCCGCTTCCCTTGTGGTAAGTCATTCCATAGGCCGGCGTGCTCCGACCACCGCACATTCCACGCGCCAAATCGCGCCGCGTCCATTGCACTTCCGTCGGATCGTTTCGAAGCTTGAAGAAATTACCGAATCCCGCCGTCACCAGCCCGGCTGTGCAACTGTGCGTATCGCAGCGTCCGTTCCCTCCCAGTGACCCAAACGCCAACAGCGATCCTGTTCTCTGGTCGAGACGGCACCAGGCGTGTCCCATGCCCAGAAGCGTACCGTCTTCCAGCGCGAAGAGATTGAACATCTCGCGCGTGCCGTGTCCCTGCTTGTCCGAGTGAGGACCGGCGGCCCGCACCCACAGGCTCTTGCCGCTCCTGGCGTCCAGCGCCCATATCAATGAAGGATTTCCATGGTTGGCGTCACACGCATACATCGTAAACAACCGCCCGCCCGAGTAATTCAGCAAGTGCAGGTAGTCGCGCCGGACCTTCTCGCCTCGGCGTCCGGTAGCCCAGGGCTCCACCTTCGAGTAGTCCACAAGACGCTGGTCGATCGGGCGGCGCCACTTGAGCTTTCCATCCTTGAGACTTACGGCGATCAGGGCCTGTCCTTTGGCCGATGGGTAACGCCCGCCGCTAAGATTGAGGCTCTGCTTACCGTGCCCCTTCTTGTATGTAACCGCTTCTATGGCGAAAAGCAGTCCAAGGTCTTCGGCGACAGCCATTTTCACCAACGCCTGTCCGTCGGAGTGAGAAAACTCCCATTTCTTCGCGCCGGTCTTCAGGTCAAGACATCGCAGGCGGAGACCAAGCCCCTGGTATACGCGCCCCTTCGAAACCGTCATTTGCGGCATGTCGGGCTCACCGTGCTTGAGTCCGGCACGAATGTCGAATGAGTTCTTGTAGCGAATCAGCTCCTTTCCGGTGTATAAATCATGGGCGACCAACCTCCATTCGTCACCGTCGGAATCGATATGCACAAGCCTGTCGTCTGCGATAACCAGCGGTTTGCTCTTGAAAGAGCGCCCCCCCATCCGCTTTTTGGAACTCACCAACTTCCGCCAGAGCAGTGCGCCGTTGAAGGCGTCTCTGGCTTCAAGCGTATAGCGGTAAGCGTACTTCGACCGCATCGTGTAGTTCCACTCGTGAATCGCCACGCCCTGACCTGCTCGCCAGGCGTTGCACCCGTTGCTGTCCTGCAGTCTAGGACCGGCTATAAAACGCAACGCATTGGGAACCTGCACAGCCGAATCCTTAGACACCGCATTTCCCGTAGCGTCGTACAGAAAATGAGTCCACTGGTCAAACGCATCGGGCATAGATTTGGTTATCGTCCGCCACTTGCCCCCCCTCCTGATTCTCGCCATTCCCCGCACCGGGACGATAACGCGTTTGATTTCGGTTTCAGTCGGGGCCTTCGAGCCCATCGCGTCCAGGTCGACTATAAGCAGGTTTGCCATGTGGTCCGACAGCGGAATCGTCTTTCGATCCATCCACGTAATAACGTGAGTCGCCTCCTTGTGCCCTGTTGCGGCGAGAGTTTTCCGCAGTTTGATCCCATCGGCGTCATCGTCGGTCAGGGACAATACCAGCCAGCGGCCGCCGGATATAAGATTCTTCTCGACAGTTCCATCTGACCCTGCCGACAGATGAACCGCCATTCCGCCGGACAGTTTCACCTCCAGCCCGTGGATATTGGGGCCAGCGGCCGGGCAGAGGCGGCAAACGGAAACAATGATGACTACAACAGCGTATTCTCTACAGCGAAGCATCGGCAAATTCATAGCACGATTCCCTGAATTAGTGGAACACTGTTTTCATGACTTTCCGCCCGATGCGTACTGATAGGAAGTCTGATTCCGCGCGGGCGGCATCGGCGGCGCGGCCGGTGCGGGGTTTACTAATTGACTTCAGACCCGTCACGGCCGCACAGGTAAGAAGACCCGCCAACATCGCCTATTTCTTCCCTTTTCGACGCAGCATGACCGACCATGCGTCGTGGTGGTTTCTGCCGTTTATGCCGGTATGCATCGTCGCCTTGCGGAGCCACTCGAAGTCGAACAGCTCTGAGAAGTCGTCTCGCATCGTCTTTTCGCGAATGCCCGGAGCATTGTCTCGATTGCACGAAAAGACAAAACAGCGCGATCCCGGAAGCGTGAGTTTCTTCATCGACGCCACGAACCCGGCGGCGTCTACGTAACGCACGTTGTGGTAGCAACCGCGGTCGAAGATCAACTCGTACGGTTTCGACTCGGGCAGGTTCAGTACGTCGGCCAGCACCCATCGCACTTTTACGCCCGCCTTTTTGGCGTCCGCCATGGCGATGCCCAGTGCGCTCGGAGCAATGTCGATGGCGGTGACGTCGAAACCATTCTTGGCCAGGTAGATGGCGTTGGAGCCCGATCCGCATCCGAGCACGACCGTGCGGCACGGTTTGATCTCCTTTTTCTTGATGGCCTCCTGCAACACCGGGGCCGCCGGCAGGTCGCTGTTCCACGGAGCCCATCGCCCCTTGCGATATTTTTTGTCCCAGCGGTCGATCAGCTTCATGCCCTCCGGGCCGTGCGGCAAGACGCCCGCGGGCAAGGGGCGAAGCGGTACGGCGATCTTGCCGTCGGCGGCGGTTACTTCAATCGTTCCGACATCGGTTCCAGGGCGAGGCAGTTCAAACCGATACGTACTGTCTTTGGCAGCGACCGTCAACGTGAGAACTCCGGCCTTATTGTTGATGGTTGTCTTTATCGGAGCGGCTTTGTCTTGTTTTGCGCCGACTGACAGCACGTGCAGGCATCGCACCGCCTTGACGCCCTTCGCCGGTTCTATTTCGACGTGGCTTCGTGCGACGGGTTTCTTCTGTTTCGCCACGGTCCATGAAGGCGCTTCCTTGGCAGGCCAGAGCGTCGAGCAGACAAGCTTCCCGTTGGCATCGGCGAAGACCAATTGCCCATCGGCGCGTGTAGGCGCTTTGCGAGACGATAATTGCCAACGCAACGTGCTATCCGACGAAAGGTCTGCCGCAACGTCGTCCACGATGAGAATCGATGGTTTTATCAAGATGACCCGCCGGACGAACTTGGGAGATTTGGAGTTCTGTGCGGTCAGGCAAAGAAAACGAGAGTTTTCCTCGAACGTCAAAATGCGCGCCTCGGCGCCGATCAAGCTGCACGCCTTCTTCGAGGCGGCCGAGTCGAACGCGACATTTCCGCCCACAGAAACCGAGTTGCCGCAAACGTAAGGATCGAACGGCTTGAAATGGGTTACCAGTTCGGGAAACTCGGCCGCGGTGGGTGTTTTCGCCGGTACCTCAGCCGCCGCAAAGCACAGAATCAGCACGCCCAAAATCGCACCGACACATTGTCGTCGAGCCGCTTGTCGATTGGTCCGGGTTCTCGTCGTCATGTCAAAATCTCCTGGTAAAGGGGGGCAAGGATTTGCAACGGGGCGAGCCTTTCTTGCTAACGCATATCGTACGGTTTCCTTCATTTGTTGCAAACGTGCGGAGATTCAGTGTATTGCAAACGCAAAGTCACCGGCGCCCCTGCGGCGTGCCCCGCATTACGGAAACTCGATATCCAAAACAGTCTGGCGGTCGTCGGTGATGATCACGTTTTCCTTGACTATTTCCTTTCCCTCAAACGTGAAGCAGACCGTGTAGGTCCCCGGCAGCAATATCCGGTAATAGCGTCCGAACGTAGCATCGCTCATGTAGGGCCTGCGAAGATTGGCGGGTTTGTCGATCCCGTCCACGCCCACAACCGCGACTACCGGTTTCCCGTTTCGGGTCACGTGCCCGGTGAGCGTTGAGGTGTGAACGCGGTTCATCATGATCATGACCCCGGGAAAGTTCTTCCGACAGAGACCTCCGAGCTGCCCGGCCGGAAGCGCATGGGACGTTCCCAGTTCCAGCCCGTAGTAGAACGTTCCGTACCGACCGTACTGGTAGTCCGCCGCTCCCCCCGGAACCGTTCTGCTTAAATACTCAGTTAGCTGCAGCGACCTGTACCCGGAGGTCTTGGCCATTCTATCGCCCAGATCCTTCATCGCATCCCAGTCGGCTGGCTTCTTACGGGTGTGAGCCCAGGGAAGGAGGTAGGTTTGCCCGTAGGTGTGCAGATCGATTCCGGCCACCACGTGAGCGCGGCGGAGATGAAAATTCCTGACCAGGTTTTGTATTTCTATCTCGACGGCGTCCAGGTCGTCGCTTGCCCAATCGACGGGGAAGCTCCGGTTCAGATCGACCCCGTTGGCGTTGTTGTGGGAGTTGCCCGCCTTATGACCCGCCGGATTGAGCATCGGGATCACCCAGATCTGTGTCTTGTCGATCAGTGCGCGGCGGGAATCGGCCGAAAGAAGTCGCCGGATCGTGAAGAGCGCCATTTCCGAAGGAACGCGTTCGTTACCGTGGATGCCTCCTGTCAGGAGTACGTTGGGCTCGTCCTCTTCTTTTTCAACATTGTCGGATATCTTAAACGCCCACACGCGCGTGCGTCCGTCTGAGCTGAGCCCCCAGTCATGCAGTTTCGCTGTTTCCGGATAGGCTTTCTCCAACCGGCGCAATTCGCTCAACATGGTGTCATAGGTGTGATACGAGAGGTCTTCGGCCTCGAAAGCCCGGAAGCACCCTATCGACGAAACCGAAAAGAAGAGCATTGTGAAAAGACAAAACCTCGTGAACGCGCCGCCCGAGCAGCCCCGCGAGATCGAACTCCATTGTCCATCATCTTTCATCGTTGTTGTCTAACGTATTAGGATCACCGGTCGCTGAGTTTACGCACCATTACCATACCGCATTTCTCTGCTACGGCAAGAGGCAATGGTTGATCGGCCTGACCTATTCGGCCGGAATCATTGGCCTGGCAACTGGAGCGGGACTCTGAGGGCCCTGCTGGAATTCCAGATACCGAGCCCTGAGCACTCACCAGAATAATACGATACTCTGGTGAACACGCATGAATCCGGAGGTTTGCGCTGCGGTAATATAGTAAATCAGTAATGTACTTTCGTGAAAATTGGCGACATTATACCGCCAATTGACCGAAGCAAATACATGGCTGGCCGCGTTCGTGCGTCCGCACAGGTGCATGTCGCAGTGTCGCCGGGATGGCATCCGAGAGTTTACAAACGCGCCAACGCGAATATACTGAAACAGGAACCCCGACACCAAGAGGTGCAACCATGCGCATATCGATTCGAATGCGAATGCTCATTGTGATGAATGTACTTGTCATAACCACGGCAGTCGTGCTCGGATGGTTATCGGGCCAGGTCGCTGGTGACGTCGTGAAGGAGCGCCTCGTCAGAGAAGTCGCCAGAAACACCGCCAAGGTCGTTCGCGACAGGCATCTGCCCTTCAGCGACGCGATGATGAACAGCCTTAGCGAGATGTTCGGAATGAACTTCGCCACGGTCCGTCTTGTCGATGGTGACATACTCGGCTCCAGTTTTCCATCCAGTCTGACTGACGAACTTCACGTACAGATCGGGCGAATCGGGCAAAGAGGGACAATCATGCTGAATAACCAGCGCTATCTTGTAGATTCCCACCGAATCACCCGAAAGAATGATCGCACCGGCCTCAACGAACAGCTCCAGTTATGCGCAATGGCTTCGCACGAACAGTTCCAGGACGCACGGAAGAAGACATTCGGCCGCATTGCCCGCTTGGCGGTTCCCGCGGTGGTCGTCGCAACACTGCTGGCGATCGGGCTTTCATTCACCATCACAAGCCCGATTCGCAAGCTTGCCGGTAAAATGGATCGCCAGGCCGAGACTGCAACGCACTCCGATTCTCCGGAATCTCCGCACACTGAGAGTCGTTCGGCGTTCAGCAGGTACGGGGCGCGGGGGCCCACAGAAGTCGTAAGTCTGGCCGCATCTTTTGAGCGTCTGCTCGACCGCCTTGACGAAGCCCAATCGCAACTGGCCCGATCGGAGCGACTGGCAGCCTTGGGGAAGGTCGCCGCCGGCGTCGCACACGAACTGCGAAATCCTCTCAGCGGAATCAAGATGAATGTGCGGGTCCTGAAAGACGAACTCGCCGACAGCGGCGTTGACGATGACAGTGTAATTCTGATCCTGCGGGAAATCGACCGTATGGACTTGTACATCCAGGAGTTGATGGGTGTCTCCAGTGCGACCCCTGAGAGCAATTTGGGTCAATCAAGCCGAGAATGTCTCGGCCCGGTCAACCTTCCCGAACTCATCGACTCAGTTCTGCCCCTGATGTCCGGAAGATGCAAGCACGCTGGCGTGGAGATCTCATGGGAGGACCGAATTGAGACCCCGCCGGTCCGGGCCAATGGCGGTCAACTTCGCCAAGTGCTGATCAACATGATTGTAAACGCCATCGAGGCCATGCCCAACGGGGGGAGGATAACGTTGTCTCTTGAAACTGTCGCAGGCCCGGCGGTCCGCCTTTGGGTGCGCGATACTGGTCCGGGCGTGCAGGCGGCTGACGACAGCGACATTTTTGAGCTATTTGCCAGTACAAAAGGCGACAACGCAGGCATGGGCTTGTATATCTCCCGGCGAATAATCCTCGCCAACAACGGGACAATCGGATACGACAGTTCCGACGATGGCGCAGAGTTCTGGTTCGAACTGCCCACCGCAGACGAGAGCTCGAACAATCAGCACGCTTGAGCCTCCCAGCGCCAGGAGATATCATGCCGAACACGGAAACCGGAAAGCGACACTGCAATAATGGCCTCAGATAAGAAATCCATCCTGGTGATCGACGACGAGGAATCCATATGCACTGCGTTCAGCAAATTCTTTGGGCGCAGAGGCTGGGATGTCCGCGTTGCCGCTTCGGGCGCAGACGGCATGGACGCATATCGCCGACAACGACCCGACGTTGCGTTTCTCGACGTGCGCCTTCCCGATAGTAACGGTCTTGACGTGCTCGACGAACTCAGGTCACTCGATCCGGACGCCTGTATTGTCATGATAACCGCTTATGGCGGAATGAAGACGGTTATGCGGTCGATTGAAGGTAAGGCGTTCGACTACCTGACCAAACCGCTCGATCTCGACTACGCCGAGGAGTTGGCCCTCAGGGCTCTGCAACCCCGCGATGCAGTCGATAAGTCCGGCGCGGCGCTCTGGCCGCCGAAGGGAAGCGAAGGACCGATCATCGGTTCTTCGTCCGCGATGCAGGGTGTCTACAAGCGAATTGCGAAGATCGCCCAACTGGACTCAGCCGTACTGATCCTCGGGCCAACAGGAACAGGCAAGGAGTTGATCGCACGCGCCATCCACGAACACGGCGCCCGGCGGTCCGGACCGTTCATCCCGGTCAACTGCGGATCGCTACCGGAACACCTGGTCGAAAGCGAGTTGTTCGGGCATGTTCGAGGGGCATTCACCGGCGCTGAGTCAGACCGCACGGGGCGGTTCGAAGCCGCAGACGGAGGAACGCTGTTCCTCGATGAAGTGGGTGAACTTCCCAGCGCCGCGCAAGTCAAGCTGCTCAGGGTGCTCGACTCGCAAATCATTGAACGCGTCGGTTCGGTCAAGCCCATCGGCCTGGACGTGCGGATATTGGCGGCCACCAATCGCAATCTGACCGAAGACGTCCGCACCGGGCGCTTCCGTTCCGACCTGTATTACCGCCTGGCGGTAATGCACGTCGAACTGCCTCCGCTGACAGACCGCCGGGAGGATATCGTTCCGCTTGCCAAGCACTTCCTGGCGCTGCTCACCGGGGCGGAAAAGGCGCCTGCAGCTCTGGACCCGTTAGTCGAACGAGCCCTGCAAGAACACACCTGGCCGGGCAACGTTCGCGAGTTAAAGAACGCCGTGGAGCACGCCGCGGCAGTGGCGCCGGGAGAACGCATTTCGCCGGAGGATCTGCCCGCATCCGTCCGCCAGACCTCGCTGCAGGCCGACGACGGACATGCAGTCGAGCGAATCGCCAGGGACCTGCTAGCCGCCCTGCCGCATGGCGGCGGGCTCTATCGCCGAGCCATCGAACCGGTCGAACGAGCCGTGATCTGCGAGGCCCTCAAACGCTGCGGCGGAAACCAATCTGAGGCGGCCGATCTACTCGGTCTCCACCGCAACACGCTTCGGAAAAAACTCCGGGAACTCGATATCGACCCCGAAAATGCACGCTAAATGGACGCATCTGCACTGTTGCTGTGCAGATCCGTGATGCGTTCAACTCCAATCCATATCTGCAAATCTCACCTAATTATTGCTCTATTATGAGGTTACCGCGCCAAGCCGTGCGTGGCACAACGTTTGCATGAAATAGGGAGGATTATGTATAGACATTCAGAAGCAGAAAGGAAACTCGTCATGCGATTCGTATTGAAACATAGTACGGTAGCTGTTGTTCTACTGGCCTCTGCAATCTGTGGTTTGCACGCCGCGGCGGCTACAGAGAAAGTCAAACCTCTCGACGACGCCCATAGAACCACAGTGGGCAAGCTAACCGACGCCGGAGTCAAGTACCTCCTGACCCAGAAAGACGGCAAGGGCGGTTGGAGCATGGGACAGGACGCAAACAGGCCGGCGATTACGGCAATGGTGCTCAAGGTGCTCATCCAGCATCCCGATTACGACGCCTCCAGCCCCATAGTCATCGAGGGCTTCAAAGCGATGATGACGTATCGCAAGAGCGATGGGGGTTTCTACGAACCGAAAGCGGGCCTGCCGAACTACACTACGTCTATTGCGATTATGGCGATGGTCGCTTCGGGCGATCCGAAGTTCAAACCTGATATAGACAAGGCCGTCAAATTCCTCCGCACCCAGCAGATCCGCCCTGGCGATACCACGCCCAAGGGCGACAAGGTCAAGAAGGGCGAAGGTTTTGACGGCGGGGTAAGCTACGGCAAGCATGGTCGACCCGACGGAAGCAACCAGCAGATGTGGATTCAAGCTATGAGAGACGCCGGTGTCAAGGCCGACGACCCCGACATCCAGCGGGCCAACGCATTTATGCTCCGCCTGCAGAATCGCAAAGAGTCCAATGCCGCCGATTATATTCAGCAGGGCCCCAACGATAACGGGTATATCTATGCGCTGGGCGAATCGAAGGCCGGTCCGTGGCGCAACGGTCGAGGGCTTCGTAGTTATGGTTCGCTGACATATGCAGGATTCAAGAGTATGCTGCACGCGGGCATGGATCGCAATGATCCGCGCGTAAAGGGGGCCTTCAAGTGGATACAACGCTACTGGCGACTGGATTCCAATCCGAACCTGCCCAAGCTACAAAGCCAGCAGGGCCTGTACTACTACTACCAGGTCTTCGCCAAGGCGCTGCGTATGTGGGGCCAGGCGGAGATTGTAGACACCAAGGGCGTCAAGCATAACTGGCGCCATGAACTCATCGACGTCCTGAGCAAGCGCATCGCCAAGGACGGTTCATGGACGAACAAGGCCTCCGAACGGTGGAACGAAGGCAGCCCCGTTCTGGCGACCTGTTTTGCGATGCTGGCCTTGCAGGAAACGCTGAAGGAATAGTCTTTCTGGTTTGCTTCAGCCCAATCAGTACAAGATAAATCAGGATTCTCTTCCTGTTAACCTGCCGGTTTGCCAGAGCGCGTCGATCCTATCGTCTCAAAATGCTGCGTGACAGACCGAATTTGTCGCTCGGATCGCTGGACCCTTCTTGGGGCAGACCTTCGGCAGGGCGACATCACGCGGATCGACCCGAGAACGACGCGGTGCTATTCCTTTTGGCGGATTTTCGCCTGCCTGGCTGAGAAATCCAACATGATTGTATCGGATGCGGCGCGTTGAGCAAGCTGAACCGGAGGTTGCACGTTCGAATCCCGCCGCGCATAAGCGTGCCCGGGCAGTCCGCTGGCAAGGAGTTACGGGAGATTCGGTGGTCTTTAGACTTTGTCTAAAGAGCGTAAAGCTCTTCGCCAAAGGTGTGAACCCAGTTCTGTTTCAAAACGTCGATGGCTTCGGGGCCTTTGTCCACGCCCAAAATAACTATGGGCTGACCGCTCTCTCCCCTGCCCAGAAACGGGTAAAGATAGAGCACGTTGATTTCAGCCTCGTTCAAAGGCTTCAGCACAGCCTGAAGGGCGCCGGGGTGATCGGGGATTTCAACTGCAACCACCTCTTTCTCCCTTACTGAATAACCCTTACTTTCTAAAACAGTTATGGTTTTTTCAGGATTATCCGGCACAAACCTCACAGTACTGACGTCTGATGTGTCGGCCACTGAGATGGCCCTGATGTTTATTCCTTCAGCGCCCAAACAGTCACTTACAGTAAGGAACATCCCCGGTGTATTGTCCAGGCTAACGGAAATCTGTTTTACAAACATAGCCATAATTCACTCCATTTGCCCCATGCGGGGCCCCATGAATAAGAACATGGGTTAAAATAACTCATACCCGTTTGTCAGGGCTTTTGTGTTTAGTGAGATCAGCTTTGGCTTCTTCTTAAATGACTCCTCAAGCCCTTTGATAAGAGTGGGAAGAGAAACCACTTGGCTCTTCTTTGTAAAGGCCCCGAGCATGACCATGTTGGCGCATTTCAGATTGCCCAGTTCTTCAGCCATTGCGTTTGCCGGCACTTCAAGCACATCAATGTCTTCTCTGGAGACATTGGCCTCCATCTGGGAAGAGTTGATAAAGAAGACGCCTCCTGACTTAACCTGGTTCTGAAATCTAACAAGGGAAGGCCAGTTCATCGCAACTAGAAACTCCGGAGAAGAGGCGACTGGGGATGCAATCTCTTCGTCAGATATCGCCACAGTGCAATTAGCCGTTCCGCCTCTCATCTCGGCGCCGTAAGCGGGCAAATAGGTCACGCTCTTGTCCTCAAGCATTGCCGCCTGGGCCAGATTCAGGCCCATTGAGAGAACGCCCTGACCTCCGAATCCTGCAAAAATTGTTTTAGATGCCATATTTAAAGCCCGGTTGTGTCTTTTACTACGCCTAAGGGAAATTCTTTAACCATAACTTCGTCCACCCATTTCCAGGAATCAAGCACACCCATTTTCCAATTGGTGGGGCAGGGAGCAAGAATCTCCACCACAGAATAACCAAGGTTGTCAATTTGAACCTGAAAAGCCTTCCGAAGCGCTTTTTTAGTTTTTCTAATGCTCGCCGGGGAGTTAACGGCCGTGCGTTCGATGTAAACCGCGCCCTTAATAAGGGCCAGCATTTCACTCATCTTAATAGGGGAGCCTTCGATTTTCTCATCTCTTCCGTAAGGGCTCGTGGTGGTCTTCATATCCAACAGCGTGGTGGGCGCCATCTGACCGCCGGTCATTCCATAAACCGCATTGTTTATGAAGACCGCGGTGATCTTCTCCCCTCTGTTTGCAGCGTGTATTGTTTCAGCAGTACCGATGGCGGCAAGGTCTCCGTCGCCTTGATACGTGAACACGAGTACGTCCGGATTGGCCCTTTTAATGCCCGTAGCCACAGCCGCTCCCCTGCCATGGGCTGATTCGAGCATGTCCACATCCAGGTAGTTGTATGCGAAAACCGAGCATCCCGGCGGAGGAATGCCTATAATGTTATCCTGAATATCCATCTCTTCAACCAACTCGGCGATAAGCCTGTGGATTATCGAGTGGCCGCATCCGGGGCAGTAATGGAATACCGCTTTCTTCAGTGCTTTTGGTCTGGCGTATACTTTATTCATTCAACTATTTTAGACCCTTCTGGAGATAGTTGCGTGAGATTACCCGGGCGAACTCGCTGGGGGTTGGAATAACGCCCCCGGGTCTTCCGTAGAATGTTACATCTGCGCCGCCTTCAACGGCAAGTTGCACATCCTCCACCATCTGGCCCATGTTCATTTCAAAAACAAGAAAGTCCTTTGTTTTCTTGGCGGCCTGTTTAATTGCGTCATAGGGGAACGGCCACAGAGATATGGGCCTTATCATTCCAACCTTCAGACCGTTTGCCCGCACGGATTTTATAGCGCCTTTGGCAATTCTTGCTGATATGCCAAAAGCAACTACTGTCATTTTTGCATCTTCGGTCATGAAGTTTTCAAAAGTGGTTTCATTGCTCTTAATCAGTTGATATCTTCTGAACAGACTCCAGTTGATCTCTTCCAACTCAATGGGATTTGAAGTAAAGGTCTTTACTATTTTGCTGGAACGGCCCTTTGCACCTCCCAATGCGTCGCTTCTAACCGGAGGCTTTGAAGGGGCTTTGTGCTGGAACTCAACAGGTTCCATCATTTGCCCGAGCATTCCGTCTCCAAGGATCATTACCGGGACTCTGTACTTGTCGGCAAGATCAAAAGCCTTGTGTGTAAGGTCCGCCAACTCCTGCACCGACGCCGGAGCAAGAACTATGGTCCGGTAATCTCCATGACCTCCGCCGCGCGTTGACTGGAAATAGTCTGACTGGGCGGCAATTATGCTTCCCAGACCGGGCCCGCCCCTCGACATATTGACAATGACGGCGGGAAGCTGACAGGCGGCTATGTAGGAGATTCCCTCCTGCTTCAGACTGATCCCGGGGCTGGAGGATGAGGTCATCGTCCTTACGCCCGCCGCAGCGGCGCCGTGGACCATGTTGATGGCTGCAACTTCGCTTTCGGCCTGGACAAAGGAACATCCCTTCCTTCTGCCAAGATGCGCCGCCATATACTCGGTAAGCTCATTTTGAGGCGTAATGGGGTACCCAAAATAGCACTGGCAGCCGGCCCTTATCGCCGCCTCTGCAATTGCCGTGTTACCGTACATTAATACTTTACTCACGAAACACCTCTATCACCACCTCCGGGCACACCACAGCACAGGTGGCGCAGCCCGTGCACTCTCCACTATCTGTGAAAGCAGACGGCAAATAACCGCTCGCGTTTAATTTGTCAGAGTGCGAAATCACATCCTTTGGGCAGAATGCCATGCAGATTTCACACCCCTTGCAAAGTTCCTGGTTAATCTCAATATATCCTTTTTTCATATTCAAGCCTATGCCTTTAGAAGCAGCTTTTTTATATCCACCAAACTCAACATCAGGATTATAAAGGAGAAATCCGTCCTTTTTGGGACATCACTCTATGCCAGAAACGTGGTTGAGTGTCAAGAAAATTGTTGTCCACCACCCCGAGGGGGTGTGAGAAGTTTTTCTGGCATCATGCTGCGAGGGCGTTTTGCAGGAGCCAGTAGGCATTCCACTGGCCAGTTTGGTCAAGAGCGGCCAACGCCATCATCCCTTCGGCGTTGGGTGAGTCCCATCGCATCCCGCTGC
>JASLNT010000036.1 GCA_030745875.1 Phycisphaerae bacterium | reverse complement strand
TTATCGAAAAGATTGTTCCATTTTTTAAGAAATTTTCTTTTCTGTCTGCCAAGAAGAAAAATGATTTTTCTAAATTCATTCAAATTCTTGATATTCTTGTAAGTAAAAATCCGTATTCATTTGATAATGTTATACGCGTTATGTCGCTTCGAAATAAAATGAACGGTGGCGGAAAGCGTAAATACACAGATGAACAAATTATGGCAAAATTTAATGCATCAAAAACTAAAGAATCCTCAGAGACTATACGCCAAACGTGATTGTGATATCAATCATGATGATATAGTCCGACCTTCATGGAGACATGAAGAGTGAAGCGTAACTTACTTCACCTTTTCTTTCGACACATCGATTGAAAGGTAACATTCAGAACGGTCCTAAGGTAGCGAAGTACCTTGTCGGGTAAGTTCCGACCCGCATGAATGGCGTAACGAGTTGGGCGCTGTCTTAATGATATACTCAGTGAAGTTGTAGTACCGGTGAAAATGCCGGTTACCCGCGACAGGACGGAAAGACCCCGTGCACCTTTACTATAGCTTGGCATTGATTTTTGGATTGATCTATGTAGGATAGGCGGGAGACTTTGAAACTGAGGCGTCAGCCTTGGTGGAGTCACCCTTGAAATACCGCCTTTATCTGTTCGGAAATCTAACTTCGAATTCCCGTGATCCGGGCGAAGGACATTGTCTGGTGGGTAGTTTGACTGGGGTGGTCGCCTCCTAAATTGTAACGGAGGCGTTCAAAGGTTCCCTCATGACGAATAGAAATCGTCGGTAGAGCGCAAAAGTAGAAGGGAGCTTGACTGCGAGACATACAGGTCGAGCAGGTGCGAAAGCAGGATTTAGTGATCCAGTGGTCCCGAATGGAAGGGCCATTGCTAAACGGATAAAAGGTACGCCGGGGATAACAGGCTGATCTCCTCTAAGAGTCCATATCGACGAGGAGGTTTGGCACCTCGATGTCGGCTCATCACATCCTGGAGCTGGAGAAGGTTCCAAGGGTTTGGCTGTTCGCCAATTAAAGTGGTACGCGAGCTGGGTTCAGAACGTCGCGAGACAGTTCGGTCCTTATCCGTCGTGGGCGTAGGATACTTGAAGAGGGCTGTCCCTAGTACGAGAGGACCGGGATGGGCGAACCTCTGGTGTACCAGTTGTCCCGCTAGGGGCATCGCTGGGTAGCTACGTTCGGAAAGGATAACCGCTGAAAGCATCTAAGCGGGAAGCCCACCATGAGATAAGTATTCCATTCCGCCTCTGGCGGAGAGAGACCCCATCAAGACTAGGTGGTTGATAGGCCGGAAGTGTAAGGATAGAAATGTTTTCAGCTTACCGGTACTAACGGTCAATTGCTTGACCACATTTGCCGTTGGTCTCAACGACGGCGGTAATAGTGCGTACTTCAAGCTTCGTGAAGTTGGTGATACGCTCATCGATTTGAATCTGCTGAGACCCCTGTTTGACATTACATGTCGTCGCAGGCTTAACTGTCTGCGGCGGTTGTGTGCGGTGTCTATACGGATCGGGCCACACCTGTTCCCATTTCGAACACAGAAGTTAAGCCGTTTCCGGCCGATGGTACTGCGATTGCGGGAGAGTAGGTTAACGCCGCCTTTTATGAAAAGCCTCCGGGATAAGTTCCGGAGGCTTTTCTCTGCGCCGAGCATGACAACCGCCAAGACCTAGCCACGGATGAACACGGATAAACACGGATGAGAAGCTTTGCAACGGCAACGGCATGCAATCAGAGACGTTGTCGGGGCCGTTGCAAAGACCCTCGTCGTTAATCCGTGTTCATCCGTGGCAAAAAGCCGCCGCCGTCGCCGTTTTTCGTAGTGGACTGGATTTCAGACCGAATGCAGCATATCATGTGCGACCCGCCGCGACAGACGGCGCGGCGATTGGAGAAATGCCGATGCGGATTGTCGTACCCATTAAACAGGTGCCTGAAACCAGCGCTGTCAAAATGGATCCGGAAACCGGAACCATGGTTCGCGACGGTGTTGAGGCGATCGTTAACCCGCTGGATCTCTACGCTATCGAAGTGGCGCTGGAAATCCGCGATCGGCGAGACGACGGCAGCGAAGTTGTCGCCCTGACAATGGGCCCCCCAGCCGCTCGCAAAGCAGTCGGCGAGGCGATTTCCATGGGCGTCGATTCGGGCGTCCTCATCTCCGACAAGGCGCTGGCGGGAGCCGACACATGGTCAACTTCCTACGTGCTGGCCGCTGCGATCAGAAAGATCGGCGACTTTGATCTCATTATCTGCGGTGAACGCGCGACCGACGGCGACACCGGACAGGTCGGTCCGGGAATTGCCGCGTTCCTGGATTTGCCCATCGCCACCTACATCAGCAAGATCGAATGCTCCGGAGATGACAACTGTCTGCTCGATCGCCTGGTCGAGGAGGGATGCGAGCATCTCGAGATGGAGTTGCCCGCCGCGGTTACCGTCGTAAAAGCAATTGCCTCCCCGCGCCTTCCGACGCTTCGCGGAAAACAGCGATCCCGCAAGATCGATATCCCCGTGTGGGGCGCCGCGGACCTGGATGTTGAAAGTGAGAATCTCGGGCTGACCGGCTCGCCGACTCGCGTGGTCAGGATTTTCCGCCCCCAGGTCACTCGCGAGTGCGAAAGGATCCCCGCCGGTGATCCGGACACCATCGAAACCGCCGCCGACCGCGTTATCGAATTCCTTACCGATGCGGAGTTGATCTGAACTGATGAGCCAGGATTCCAACAACACGAAACACGCGGGCGTCTGGATACTCGCCGAACAGTCCGGCGGACGCATCGGGCGAATAAGTCACGAACTGTTAACGCGCGGCCGGGCGCTGGCCGACAAACTACAGACCGATCTTACAGCAATGGTCTTCGGGTGCGATATTCCCGATGACGATCTGCAGGACCTCATCGTGTGCGGAGCCGATCGCGTTATCGCTATGGAGGCTCCGCAGTTAGCTCACTTTCTGGTCGAACCGTACTCCGCCTGCGCCGCCAAACTGCTGACCGATTATCGTCCGGAAATCGTGATCGCCGGAGCTACTTCCACCGGCCGTACGCTCATGCCTTATCTTGCAATAAAGATCCACGCCGGATTGACCGCCGACTGCACCGTGCTGGATATCGAACCGGAAACGAACAATCTTCTGCAAACTCGTCCGGCGATCGGCGGTAATATTCTCGCAACGATCAAGACACCCGTTCATCGCCCTCAGATGGCGACCGTTCGTCCGCATTCGACGCGACCGGCCCAGCCGCAGGATGGGCGAACCGGCGAGATCCTTCGCCTCGAAGCGCCGCCGGAACTGCTTACCAGCCGCGTCAAGCGAGCGGGCTTTACGCCCAGCACTGACGAATTGAGCATTCAGGATGCCGAAGTCGTGGTGACCGCCGGGCGGGGTGTCAAGCGCGGAGAGAACATCGCGATGATCTCCGAACTGGCCGACACCCTTGGCGCCGCTGTGGGCGCCACGCGAGACGTTGTCGACCGAGGATGGATGAGCTATCCGCACCAGGTGGGGCTTTCGGGCAAGACCGTCACGCCGAAGCTCTATGTAGGCGTGGGCGTATCCGGCTCGATCCAACACATTGCGGGCATGGGCACTTCGGACCATATCATTGCGATCAACAACGATCCCGACGCCCAGATATTCCAGATCGCTGAACTCGGGCTCGTGGGCGACCTGTTCGAAATCGTCCCGGTGCTTACGCAGAAACTCAAAAAAGCGACAGGCAAGGGCGACTAGCTTTCGGACAAACTGGTCACGTCAGCGACGCGCGAAACCGCAAACGGTTCTGTAGCGATTGCCCGCCTGTCACGTAACCGCTCGCGGTTTCGCGCGTCGTTGTCTTACAAACGACACGCTTTGTCCGTCACGCTGCGTCCGGGGCGTTTTGTCCCAGCAATCTCTGGACGATCCAAAACCCCAGGAGCATCAAAGCGTCAGCGATGATTATGTGCCAAGGCCACCCCATCGCCACCAGCGGTGAATCCACTTTCGGTATCTCGCGCAGATACATGTAGTTCGCCCCGGTCAGATAGTCAAACAGTGCGATCAGAACCAGGCACGCGTTGGTGATCACGAACACGCGCCACATCGAGCGCCTCCTCGGGCGCATCTTCAACGCGCCAATTGCGAAGACCACGCCGACCACGATCCCGCAATGGCAGAGGAAGAACTGCCAGAACCAGTACGCCGGGAAATCCACTTCGACCGTGGGCGTGAGTATTGCTTGCGGAGTGCCCACCAACCCCCAGAAGCACGCCATCTCAAAGATCAGCTGTCTGCGCGTAACCAACGCGATAATCGTCATATAGAGCGCCAAGCCGCACAAGTGAAGCGGCAGCGAGTTCTGTACGAAACCAAGCAGCGTCCTGTCCTGAAATCCCGTTACGTAGTAGCCCAGTTCATTGGCCAATAGAATCATCGCAAGCGTCCAGCAGAGAGCTTTTGTGAAGCGCGGTGAGGCGGCTCTTTTGGACGCGAGGATAAGCAATGTCGGCGCCGCCAGCGTCAACGCCAGAACGATCAGATGCGACAGGCCGAACAGCTTGAAAGCAGCCGCAATCGCCAAATCTACTTGATCCCCTTGGCCTGCGTTGGCGATTTGGTGTCGGGGCGGCTGGCGGGGTAGATTCCATCCAGCCAGTAAACGCCCCTTTGCCTGCGGTACGTGAACATGACGTAGTCGCCGGGTTTGAGAGTTTTCAGTGCGGTCTGGACCGGCGGGTCCGGGCTCGGGTTCGAGACGTTTTTCAGTTTCAGTTTGATCACCGGCTCCGGATCGGTAAGGGTCAAAGTGCGCTTGTCGGTCTTGATTCTCACCCCCATATGTTCGTAGCCTCTGATCCTCCCGTTGAGGACGCGGACGATCTCGCCCTGGCTCGATTTTCTCGCCGCCTTAACGCCGGTCAGCACAAATTGGTAGTTTACTGTTTTGTACTCAAGATCGAGCAGGTCGCCGCGGCAGAATTTCTTGAGTGCGTCAGCCACCCTCGCCACAGGTCTGGATCGCCCTTTAGCGTCGATTTCCTCGGGCACGCGGAAGGTGCATGGAGTCACGCCGGCGTTGGCGGTGACGGTCATGATGTTCTGCTTGCCGACCCGGACGGATTTCGTGCCGATGAACGTAAACGGAGCCGCTCCGGATTCCGCGGACACCGGTTTGACCATTGATACGTTTGCGGCGTAGATTCGCTTGTCGAGAATCATGAAATTGAATTTGACCGCATCGCCTATCTTCAACGTCTCAGCCAGTTTCTTCACTTGATCGTCCGGGGCTATCACGACGGACTTGGGGTCTTTGTTGGGAATGATGATCTTCTGAACGCGCCGCGCCTTGTCGATAGCCACCGACATCGTAAGGCTTGCCGTTCCGTTCTCTACGTGCGTTCCCCAGGCGGTGAAGAAGGCGGCGGCTAGGCCTCTGGCGGGTATCAGCGTATGTTTGCTGTTTTGGGCTCCCATCCCCACAGTAACGTACCTCATGTCGCTGGACACCGTGGCGCTGGCGTCAAGGACCGTACCGCTGGTGACGGTGTCGGTTGTTACATCCCGCGCAACTGTCTGGGCGTCGACGGCGCCAGCCTGCAGGATCACTCCGACGAGGACTATAGCGACTGCCCAAGCCCCACCGAGACGGCGCCTGTTTGTGCATTTTGCACTCATTATATGGTCCTGCCTCACTATTAATAGTAGCAACAGAGGCGCCGCGAAGCAATCGCCAAGTCTATTTGGTCCCCTCAGCTTGCGTTGGCGATTGGGTGTGTGGGCGGCTGGCGGGGTAGATTTCGTCCAGCCAGTAAACGCCCCTTTGCCTGCGGTATTTGAACATGACGTAATCGTTCGGCTTGAGAGTTTTCAATGTGGTTTGCACGGGCGGGTCGGGTGTCGGGTTTGCGACGTTCTTGAGTTTCAGTTCGATCACGGCCTCGGGGTCGGTGAGCGTCAGGGTGCGTCTGGCGGTTTTGATTTTTGCGACCATGTGCTTGTAGCCTTTGATCTTCCCGCTGGTGATCTTGACGATCACGCCCTGGTCCGTCCGTCTTGCCGCCTTAACGCCGGTAAGCACGAACTGGTAGTTCACCGTCTTGTACTCCAGTTCGAGCAGGTCGCTGCGGCAGAATTTCTTGAGTTGGTCGGCTACTTTGGAAAGCGGTCTGGATCTGCCTTTGCTGTCGACTTCTTCGGGCACTCGGAACGTGCATGGAATCACGCCTGCGTTGGCGGTTACGGTCATGATGTTCTGCTTGCCGACCCGGACGGATTTCGTGCCGATGAACGTAAACGGAGCCGCTCCGGATTCCGTGGACACCGGTTTGACCATTAATACATTCGCCGCGTAGATTCGGTTGTTGAGAATCATGAAATTGAATTTGACCGCATCGCCTATCTTCAATGTTTCAGCCAGTTTCTTCACTTGACTGTCCGGAGCTATCACGACGGACTTGGGGTCTTTGTTGGGGATTATGACCTTCTGAACCCGCCTCGCCTCGTCGATAGCCACCGACATAGTAAGGCTAGCCGTTCCATTCTCGACATGCGTTCCCCATTTGGCGAAGTAGGCGGTGGCTACGCCTCTGATGGGCTTGGGAGTCGGGGCGTTGGGGATGGTTCCCATCCCGACAGTGGTGCGTTTTCCGCCCGATCCGGTGATAACGGTTCTGGTTCCGATGCCTCCCGCGGCTGCGACCGCGTGCAGGATAATAGCGACCGATAGTACGGCGATCGACGGAACCGGATTGAGACGATACCTGTTTGTGCGTTTTGCACTCATTATATGGCCCTGCCTCACCATTAATGATAGCACCGCAGGCGTTATGAAGCAATCGGAGTGTTGTATATTGTCTCGCGGGCCAGTGACGATTCGGCCGGCTCGCGCCGCACCGGCAGACGTCGCTTACCGTATGGTCAGCAGGGCGTTGCGAATTTCGTCTTGTCGGGGTTTGAAGACGCTGTCTTCTCCTCCGGCCTCGCCCACGATGACTTCCCCGTCGTCCAGCAGGCCTTTCTTTACGAAGACGACCGTCATGTAGGTGAACGGGCGCCCGCCGCGTTTGACCGTAAACGTCATCAACTTGCCCGTCAGACCGCCCGCCGATTCCACGTCCTGGCTCTTGGTCAGCGCGTAGCTTCGTGCGGCCAGTTCCCTTTGGACCGCCTGAGCCCAGAACGTCAGCGTGCCGTTCTTTGCATTGTTTTCTCGCCGCGCCGCCAGGACCATTCCGTCAGCCGACACCCCGCGCACGTCGTACGAGCCGAGACTGTGATTGACCACGGCTACGAAGTTGTCGGGCATGTCCATTTTCGTCCCGCATCCGCCCAGAACGAGCATCCCAACCAGCACAGTCGGTAGTATTGCGTATTTCATCTGCTTTCTCCCTGACGTTTATAGGTCCATCAATGTTTCGAGGCCCAATTGACTCAGCCACCAGAACGGCAGTTTCACGCGGATATGATCCGACACCTGCGCCGCCCTCTGGAAAGAAACGGTGATTGTCGCGTAGGCGACGCGGTTCTTGAGGAGATTCATCTTCCCCTGAAGCCGCTCCATCTCCGTTCGCATTCGGACAAGCTCCTTTTCGATCGCCAGCACCTCTTTGACGTCCGTGGCTTTATCGAGCAGGGCCTGCAGCCGCTTCAACGCGGCGCGTCCGTTGGATATTCGGATCTCCAGATCCGTGTGTTGTTCGGTTACATCCAGGGCGGCTATTTTGCGACTCGCCACCGGTCCGAGTTTGGACAGGGCGTCCATGGCGGAGTTGAATTGCTCAGCGGGCACGCGAATAGTAATGCTTCCGCCCGAAAGGTGTTGCATGTACCCGCCCATGCGTTCAGCCGTTTTCCTCGCCTCGCCCAGCGCGCGATCGAGATCGGCTACGATGATCTCCATGTCAGCGGTGTAGATCACTTTTCGCGGTTGGATGTTGGCGATTGGTTCACCGGCCTGTTCGGGCGGTTTTGCGCGATCGGCCGCCAAGTCCGCATCACCCCCCGTATCGGCCGGGACCGCCTGGTCATTCGTCTTGAGTGCGGGCGACGAAGCCTTGTGATCGAAACGCGCCACCGCGCAGCCCGGGGCGAGTATGCAGGCGGTCAGCATTAACAGAATCCCTGTTCTTCTCATCGCGATCTCCTTCATTAGTTCACCGCAGCCCGTCAGGCCGCGCCACGAGGAGATGTATCCCCACAAGGCGCCTTTGCGCAAAAAAAAAAACCAACAGCGGCCGCTCGGGCGAGGCGTTGCTCGATCATTTGAGCGTTGTAAACTCGAATCCTTCGGTTTTAAGTTCAGTTATGAGTTCGTCGACCGCCTCGGGAATCCACGAGCGGTTATATCCGCTGGACGGATCGTTCCGCAGGTGTGCGACTTTCGATTCGTCGGGGTGATGTCTGCCTTCGTGCAGGACAACTACGCCTCCGTTGTCCTTGCGTATAATCGCCAGCAGGCGTTTCAGAACTCTGTCCTTTCCGCTTGGCCCGTGATTGAAGTCATCGAGGCTGATCGTAAAGGGGAGTATCTTCTGTTCGACCGATGCCGCATATTTGCGAATCGCCGGCGTGAGTATTGCGTAGGCCGGTCGAATATGAGACACCCTCGCCGCCGGATTATTGAGGGCGGTGAGAATTGCGGCTGTTCCCTGCTGGTAATCTTGGCGAATTGAACCTCCCCATGCCGTGATGGGCGATCGGTGTGAGAACCCGTGATTTGCCAGTAGATGGCCCTGTGAGGCGATCAGGCGTACGAGGTCGGGATGGTCCCGGGCGTATTGCCCGACTACGCAGTGGTGTGCGGTGACATTGTGCTTCTTCAGCACGTTGAGCAACCGCCTGGTGGTGTCGGAATGCGCATTCGGACCGTCGTCAAATGTCAGCACAACCTTGTGGCGCAGATCGAAGTTCCCGACTGGGCGATAGACCGTAAAGAAATGACGCATGAAGAGTAAAGCGATGAAGAGAAGTGATAACATAACCACGCACATAGTCGCAGTTCCGACTCCCAGCGGTTGGAATATGTAGGCATTCAGCATGATTGCGGCAATCCCGATTGCGCCTGGACAAGGCCGACGCACCGTCGGCTGCTAAACTGGGCGGCCAGTGATTTGTGGAGTATCCACACCAGTACCGCAGCGTAGAAGCCTGCTGCGTGTGCGATTCCTGTCAGCGCGATTCGGTCCGGCAGGCCTACGTTTGGGATCATGCCCGGGGCTGCGACGTCCAGGAGCACCTTGACCGCCAGAGCAGCCAGAAGCGCCGCGTAACATGCCGCCACGCGTCTCGGCGATGCGGCCAGGCGCGCCAGGACCGTCCAAGCCAGTAACCCGTAGTTCACTCCCGACATTCCGCGATAAACGATTGTGCTCGGGTCTGCGATCACGATCGCCAGCGAAATAGCGACGGCTCCCCCCAGAGCCGCCAATATAACTTTCCACCCGCCTCGCGGACCGATCGCCCAGCACAGCAGTATCAGCGCCGAAATATCTCCGGCCAGATGTCGCCAGCCCCAATGGACCAGGTGTCCGGTCGCCAGGCGCCAGTGCTGGCCGAGCGAGATTGCGTTTCGATCGTACTGCAGCACCGCCTGAGCAGCCGGCCAGCACTGAATCACAACAGAAGCAACAACCGCTAATACCGGGAGCACCAAGCCAGCCCGGACCCGCCGCTCCCCGCGGGGGAGTTTGGTTTGCAATGCACTTGAACTCATTCTAGTTCTCTCTGTCGCCACCGTACGCCATCGCCTCTATCCGTAGTCGTTAGGCAACCCTGGGTCGGGCCGAAACGCCCGACCCCGGGCTGCGGTGTCTCCCGAACGGTTGTTACGCCGTCGGTGGGGCGGGGGACTGATCGCCGTCAACCGATTCGCCCGGGAGATTGCCTGTTTTCTTACGCCTGCGTCTAGCGCCGATCGCCAGCACGGCGGCTGCTGCAAGTGCGATCGGACCGACCGGTCCGCCGCCGCCACCGCCGCCACCGTCTCTCAACGGAGAACGCGATCGGGGCGTGCTTATCGGTCTGTTTCCGCGGGGACTTGCGGTGCGTTGCCCGGTCGGGCGGTTCGGTGCGGTCTTGGCGCCGCCGTCGCCTTTGGTCCCTTGAGGTCCAAGGGCGGCCAGCGCGTCGTCCCGCATGCCCTCAAGCTGCTTGCCCAGACGCGTGCGAGCCTGGCGGTCTCGCGCGACCAGCAGGGCGTTGCGCCTGTCTATCCGCCATCGTTTGTACTCGGCGTCGTTTTCCAGCACGATGAACGAAGTGTACTCAGTTGCGATGGAGTACCCTTCACCGAGTCGTACGACCTCTTCCTGGATGTCCTTTCCGTGCGGTTTGGGCTGACCGATAAGTTCCTGCACCTTTCGCCAGGCCCACATGCGCTGGATCTCAGGGTTGTCGGAATCCTTGTCGGGCAGGGTCACCGCAGTTTTCATAGCGACATTGCGTCCGTTGACTTCCGCAGTGACGGTTGCGGCGACCGGTCCGGTTCTGCGGTATCGTCCGTAGAGGCGAACCGGGGCTCCGTGGTAGAGGTTGGGTAACTTGCTGGGAACCAGATCGTAAACATCCCCGCCGTCGAAGGCGATCTTGACGCTTCGCATGGCTGGTTTGGTGAGCTTGCGCCTGAACGCCTGGGCCTGCCTGACGAAGTTGTCGCCTCGCGACAGGAATGCGGCCAGGCCGCCGGCGTTCCGGGCCAATCGGCCCAGCAACGGGCGGTTGACCTCATTGCCCACGCCCACGCAGAAGACTCTGGAGTTTGAAGGACGCCGCCCGATGGCTCCGAGCAATTGGGCGCGTTCGCTCTGCTGGGTCATGCCGTCGGAGAGAATCACGACATTCAGCGGGCGATCTTCGTCGCGGTACTTGTACGCCGTCCGCAACGCCGGGTCGAGAACCGTACCGCCCGATGCGCTCCTGCCGGCCAGGAATGTATCCGCACGGGCCTTGGACTTTGCGTCAGCGACTTCAAGCTTGTTGAACAGCGTGGTCGGGGTAACGTTGAAAGTGATGATCTCGAAGCGATCCTTGGCGCCGAGTTCATCTATGAAAGCCTTGATGCAGTTGCGGGAGATCTTCAGTTTGCCCTCGTCGGCCATCGATCCTGAAATATCGAGCAGGAACACGTAGTCCATGCCCGTGTCCATGTCGGCCAGTTCCTCACCTGCGGTAAGCGTCATGCAGAAGTACCCGTCTTCGCTGCCGGTCTTCGAGCAGATCACGTCTATTCCGGTTTTCGGGCGGGCGATCTTGTACGCCAGCACTACGTCGCGGTTCAGGTCTCCGCCGGTGGTCTCGAGCCCGGCCTGGTAGTAAGACTTTCCATGCTTTGCAATTACGAATTGCCTGGGGTGCGAGGGCGATTCCATCGCCGTGATCGGAATCTCGGATTTTGCGTGCAGCGACATTGCGAACTTACCCGTCGTCTTGGAGTTCTTTCCGCCTCCCGATACGGTCGACAGCGGGTAGACGTAAGTTATCCAATCGTTATCGCATTCGGCTTGCTGGTAGTAGCGTATCTTGACGACCTGTTTGGCTTTGGGGCCGATAGGGAAAATCCGCATCTCGAAGGTCTTGTAATCCTTCTGTTCGAGCAGTCCCGGGTCGACGCGGGTCTTCTTGTAGCTCTCGTAGATTTCGCGGGCTCGCTGTTTTTCGAGCACTTCGCCTATCATTTCTTTCCCGTTGATCCACATGCTGAAGTTCGCCACCGAGGCTCCCTTGGGAACAGGGAAGGTGTAGAGGGCTTCGACCTGGCGGTCTTCAGTGTTGCGGAACACCTGTTTGACTTCGGTGACGGCGATACCGTTGTTGACGGTCACTATGACCTCGTGCGACTCAACTTCCAGCACGCCTCCGAATCCGCCGTCGGCGATCAACAGTCCGGCGGCGAGAGCGGGTGTCGGGCCCGCCGCGGCGAGCAACGTCGCAGCAGCAAAGGCGAGCACTACGGCCCGCCGGGCCCGACACCACCGGCCGCTTGTCGTGTTATTCGATTGTCTTGTCTTCCTTTCGTTCATGATTCACTTCCTTTCACCGTTTTCAGTGCGCGCGGACCGAGCCCGTGCGCTATTTGGGCGGCGCTTCTTACGAAGCTGTTTGAAGGCGTTCTATTCGGGCGGTGCTGTCGCCGCCTGAGTTACGTTGCGTGTTCTATCAGCGAGATTCGGAGCTTCCTCGTCAGGCTCACGAACTGCTCGCATTCTTCTTCTGTAAAGGCGCTCATTACCTGGCGGACCATTCCGGAGTAGAGCACGTCGAGCCCTTCGACAAGCTCCTGTCCGACCTTGGTCAGCGTAACGTGGTAACTGCGCCGGTCGGCGGGGACCTTGTTGCGTTTTATCTGGCCGAGGGCTTCCAGCTTGTCGAGCAGGCCGGTGATGTTCGACTTGTCCACCAGCAACTTCTGCGACAACTCGTTCTGCGTCATTGGCTCTTCGGATCTGGCAAGCGTGATCAGCAGGTTGAAGTGCGCCTCGGACGAGTAGTTCTCGCGAAAGAACCGTCTGGAGACCTTCTTCAGCATCGTCGAAGTCCACCAGAAGCTCACGATTGCTTCGTGTTGCTTGTCA
Source organism: Phycisphaerae bacterium (assembly GCA_030745875.1). Lineage (GTDB taxonomy): Bacteria > Planctomycetota > Phycisphaerae > SM23-33 > SM23-33 > BS750m-G57. The sequence goes on along the minus strand of JASLNT010000036.1, from coordinate 5,359 downwards.
CGCTGGGGCAGCGGCAAGTCAATTCGCGGGTCACCGTTCATGATTGTCTCCATGTTGTCATGGTGCGGCGGAAACTAACTTTCACGATAATGGTATATACAAACAGTTGAGTTGTCAACTATATTCTCGGCAGGAATGCACAGAAACTTGAGAGCGTGCTAGATAAGTGTTGGTCTGAAAGAGTGTTATGTGATATAAAAGTTAACCTATTTTTGCAGATGTGACATGTGAAATCGCGTCTGGACAGGGTGATAAGTTCAGTTTATTGCGGTCGATCAGGCGTTTGTCGGGCGGGATGGATGGACTTCCGGGCGGTGGTGGTCTATGCTGTGGGGCTCGTTGGAGCCGCGTTTACCGAATCGCCCCCGAGAGCAGAATAGAAGATGTCTCTTATTGCTGTGGAAAAAGTAACTCACGCCTATGCGGCGGTTGAGATTCTCAGGCACGTATCGCTGCGAGTGGGCGAGTCTGATCGTATCGGTCTTGTCGGACCCAACGGAGCCGGTAAGTCGACGTTGTTGCGTATTATCGCCGGTTTGCTCGAACCGCTGAGCGGTAAGATCCATCACAGCGCCGGCCTGAGTATCGGGTACCTTCCTCAGGATCCGCCCGCGCTTTCCGGAAGCACGATCTACGACGCCATGCTGGATGCGTTTTCCGACCTGCGACGGATGGAGCGCGAGTTGGAGGAACTGGCTGGTCGGATGGCTGACGACGCAGAAGCCGTCGAGCGATACGGACGGATGCAGCATGAGTTCGAGGACCGAGGCGGTTACGAATATTCCAGCCGGATCGAGCAGGTGCTCACCGGTTTGGGGTTCGATAAGGATATGTGGGCTCGCCCGCTGTCGAAGCTTAGCGGCGGGCAGCGTACGCGAGCATATCTCGCCAAATTGCTTCTCGGCTCGCCTGATGTGCTGATGCTCGACGAACCTACGAACCATCTGGATCTCGAAACCGTCGAGTGGTTGGAAGGGTGGATAGCGTCGTACCGCGGGGCGTTGGTGGTGGTTTCGCACGACCGATATCTGCTGGACAACGTAACGACCGATACGTGGGAGGTGGCGTTTGGCGCATTGGAGAAATATCGAGGTCCGTACAGTAAGTACCTTACGCTCCGAGCTGAACGATACCTCGAACGCCGCCGCCTCTGGGAGGCGCAACAGGCTTACATCGCCAAGACTCAGGAGTTCATTCGCATACACATCGCCGGGCAGCGCACCAAAGAAGCTCAGGGGCGTCGGGCGCGACTCGAACGGTTCATCCGGGACGAGGCGATTGGCGAACCGCAGGATCACAAGGCGATAAGCCTTGAACTGTCGACCCCTGTTCGCAGCGGAGATATTGTCATGCGGACCGAGGAGCTGGCGGTTGGTTACGATTCGACCGGACCGCTCCTGACGGACATTGAACTGGACGTTGAACGCGGCCAGCGGATCGCGATTCTCGGGGGCAACGGTACGGGCAAAACCACCTTGATCAGAACGCTTCTGGGCGAGTTGCCCAGGTTGGCGGGCAAGATTCGCACGGGTGCGAATGTCGAAATGGGCTACCTGTCGCAGACGCACGCCTCGCTTGATCCCGATGACACCGCACTGGACGCCGTGGTGTCAACGGGGCGATGCACGTATGATCGGGCCAGGTCGCTGCTCGGGGCGTTGTTGCTCAGCGGCGATGACGGACTCAAGAGGATATGCGAACTCAGCGGCGGGCAGAGGTCTCGAGTGGTGTTGGCGCAACTTGTCGCCCAGAAAGCCAATGTCCTGATGCTCGACGAACCGACAAACCATCTCGATATCCCTTCCAGCGAGATAATGCAGGATGTGCTCCAGCGATTCACCGGTACGTCGATATTCGTGACGCACGATCGTTACCTGGTCCAGGCGGCTGCGACGCACGTGTGGGCGTTGGAAGACGGTCGATTGCATTCGATAGTCGGCGGATGGCGAGAATATCTGGCGTGGCGCGAGCGTCACAGGACGACCGGGCCGGCGGCGGTGTCCGCCGACCAAGGCAAAGCCGCCCGCCAGGCCAAACGGCGTGAAGACCGCAAACAGGCCAATCTTGTCCAGCGCCTCCAGCGCAGACACGAGGAGCTGGAGGAACAGATCGACACCGCTGAGGCGCGCCTGGCGGAAATCAACGAAGATATCTCCACAGCCAGCGAAGCAGGAGACATGGAGCTTGTCGAAAAGCTCAGCACTGAATATCCCCGTGTCCGCGAACGTCTGGACGAACTCTGGGCTGAGTGGGAGAAAGTTGGTATGGAACTGGAGTAGTTGGGCGGCACATTTTACGCTTGGCCTTTTCATTTGTCCGGTGTTGTGGTAATAACTGCTGTCGCATCTTTGTCGTTCGCCTTAACACTGAAAGCACGGAGAAGTCACATGACCGAAGAGTCTGCCAACCCAATCGTAGTAATTGACACGTCCATGGGCTCAATCACCGCCGAACTGTGGGCCGACCGGGCTCCCAAGACGGTCGAGAACATGCTCGCGTACATCGACGACAAGTTCTATGACGGATTGATCTTCCACCGCGTTATCCCCGACTTCATGATCCAGGGCGGCGGGATGGACCCTGACATGAAACAGAAAGCCACCCGCGCCCCGGTGATCAACGAAGCATCCGCCGAACTCCGCAACGACCGCGGCACACTCGCGATGGCGCGAACCAGCGACGTGAACTCCGCCACCGCACAGTTTTTCATCAACCTGGTGGACAACGGTTTTCTCAACCACCAGAACGAAACCGCCCAGGGATTCGGTTACTGTGCGTTCGGTAGCGTTACCGAGGGTATGGACGTGGTCAGCAAGATCGGAGCAGTTTCGACCGGTCGCCAGGGCTTCCATGACGATGTCCCGGTCGAGGCGGTCACGATAAACTCAATCAGCCGGGCGTGATTCAAGCATCGCGTTGGTGTGCGATAACGCCTTAGATTATCGCGTCGAGGCCTGCGATGGAATATTCCTGCGCCGATCCGTCTAGCTTGAGGGTGGCGGTGTCTCCGATACCCTTTCCAAGCAGTTCCAGCGCTAGAGGCGTCCTGTAGCTGAATACGTTCAGTTCAACGTTGCTTTCCCAGGGCCCGAGAATCGTCAACTCCGTTTCATGTTGATCTGATACTCGGCGGACGGTTATTTTCGATCCGATGCCCACCGTATCTGAGGGCACATCTCCGTGGCTCAGGGCGCGGGCCTTCATCAGGTCATTCTGCATCTGTGCGACCCTGCCGTTGAGGCGGCGTTGTTCTTCGACCGCATACTGCCACTCGGCGTTTTCGCTGAGATCGCCCAGGGCGGCGGCTTCTCCGATCGCCCGAGAATTCGCCGGCAGCGCAACGTCCACCAGTTCCTTAAGTTCGGATTCAAGGCGGTCGATGGATTCCTTTGTCGTCCAGATCGCGCCATCGTCGAGCCATGACGCCACTTTGGCTTGGATGAACAGCGCGTAAAACTCATCCCTGACAACGTTTAGCAGCGTTTCGCGAGATGCTTCGCTCAGTCCGGGATTGACTTCTATCTTCCGCTTGACCGTCGCCGCTACGCCTTCGTCCAGTTTGGAGATGGTCTTTCTGAACGTTTTGCACGCTCCTGCGGTCAGCGTGCTGCGGATCTGCCCGCATGTCTCACGCCTCAGCGTGCGATCGAGATCCGGGTCGCGGTGCATTTCCTGCATGATCTTCATCAACCGCGAGAACAGGTCCAGAAGATTCGGAGCGTTCTTCAAAGGCTGGGACGGTCCCTGCCACAACCAGATGCATATTTGCGGGTTGGCGACGGGGCGCCGCATCGCTTCGTCAACGGCATGTTCGACCAGTTCCTGGCGCCCGGCGTCGCGGAGCTTGGCGTCGACGAGATCCAGTTCATTGGCCGACAGCAGCGTAAGGACTTCGGCGAGTTGTTCGGCCGCATCCTCTCTCTCGGCCAGAGCGACCAATGCATTGTTGCGAAGCGATGGATCGGTCAGCGCCAGCACCGCCTTGGCGGGAGCCTTTGCTTCGCTCAGCAGTTCGGACGGACTGGGATAGGGTGTCTCGACCTCGCCGAGTCCAAGGGTCTGTGCGATTCCGATCGCCAGCGACGCGGTTAGTGCGTCGGCGGCGCGCCGCTTGCGGAATGAATCGGCCTGCTTCGCCAGAGTATCGAGTATCGGTGAGACAAACGTCGGATCTGTTTCGAGTTTCCGCAGCTTGAGTTCCCTGACGTATTGCTTGAGGACTTCGAGCAATTCCAGCGGGACCCTGGCCGCTTCGACCGATGCCGCGAGTTCCTGTTCGAGCGAGTGACCTTCGGCATGATATATGATGAACGTGGGGTTGCGGCCTTCGATCGTCAGGAACGGCGAGCGTTTGACTGCGGTTTTCGCCTTAGTCCACCAATTGCTCCATTTTTTCGGCGGGAGATATCTGGGCGATATCGCGTCCTTCAGTTCAAGGGAGTCGACTTGTCCACCGTTCATTCGGCAGACTCCGATCATGACGGCCGTCGGATCGTTGGCGACCAGTTCGATCAGGTCGTCCGGTCGAAACGCCCTTAGTACGCGAAAATCGCCATCTTCCACGGGTTCGTAGTTGTCGGCGAGCGGTTTGGGCTCCAGGCTTATCTGGCGTCCTCCGGGCTCGGTTAGATCAAAGCAGCCGGTAAGGCTATTGAATCCGTCGACTCTCAACACGTCCTGTTCGTAGCGTCCGGCCAGCGGGGTCCCCGGTGTAAGGGCCAGGCACGTATCAAGCGTGCGGATTGCGCGACGCGGGGCCTGATTCGACTCCAGCCCCGATTCGTCCATGAACAGATCGAAGTGTTCGACCTGGGCGTAAACTTGCTTGTAGAGTTTGGCTGTAGCCGTGCGGAGTTCGGGATTCGCGGGCAGAGTCGGTAGTATAAGTCGGGCGATATCGAGGGCTTCAGCGGGCGTTTGCTTTTCACTGGCGTCCGAAAGCAGCATCGAAGCCAGCATTACTGCGACGTCCGGCTGCTTGGCGTCGACGATCAGTTTGAGCGCCTCGCACATTGCCTGCGCTGATTCGCCGGACTCGATAGCTTCCATCCATTCGATTTCCACGGCGTCGACATCATTTTTCTCTGTCAGCTCTTGTATTTTCCGTAAGTCCATTCTGTCAGTTCCAATCTCGCATGCATCGTTGTTGTGTCTAAAGAGCGCCTATCATCGCTTTTTTTTGTCTCCAGGTCGAGCCTTAACCTGTTTGGGAACTGTTTCGGGTGTGAGAAGTTTTTCTGGCATCATGCTGCGAGGGCGTTTTGCAGGAGCCAGTAGGCATTCCACTGGCCAGTTTGGTCAAGAGCGGCCAACGCCATCATCCCTTCGGCGTTGGGTGAGTCCCATCGCATCCCGCTGC
>JASLNT010000035.1 GCA_030745875.1 Phycisphaerae bacterium | reverse complement strand
CTCGTTGTCATCGCGCCGTTATGCCAACGATGGGGGGCAGGTCAAAAACGTGCCCCGCAAGATCCTGAGTAAACAGGCCTTGCGGGGCACGATCTTCGTGGAACGGAGAGGGCGGGAAAGTCACCCCCTGGTCTGTCGAATAACCCTGAAAAACAAGCGTTTATCGATAAGTGCCTATTGTTGAAGGATTTGGAACAGGCTGGTTGTGACCGGTTGTTGCCGGTGAATGCCGGTTGTGAAGGTGAGCAACCGGGACAAATCCGGGACAAGTCGATATTGTCCCGGGGCGAATTGAGCGTAATCCTGTGTGTGCTGATGGCCGCTTGCGTGACCGCTACGGCGGCTGGTGGGGGATGCTCGGGAACGCAGCAGACAGGCCGCAGGGTCGCCTGTATCTACGCCAGGTATTCGACTCGCTTCCAGGATTCGGTGGATGATCAGGTCAGAGAGTGCCGGAAGTGGGCCGAGCAGAACGGATACAGCGTCGACCCGGACTTGATATTCGTTGATCGAGGCAAGAGTGGGCGTCTACGCCGTCGTCCAAGTCGCATGGCGATTCAGACCGCTCTGGAAAAGGGGCGATTCGATGTGCTTGTTGTGTTTGCGACGAGCAGGTTGGAGCGAAACGATTATAGGATTCAGCAGTTTGTTCAGGAGGAGATCGTTGAGCGGGGGAAGCGGGCTGTATTTGTTATGAGCAACGTGGACACGGACGATCCGAATTGGAGTCTGAATCTCAAAGTTCGTGGGATAGTTGACTCGCAGCAAGCTAAGGCCAACAGCGACCATATTCGCGCTGGACACGCGGGTCTGTTTCTCAAGGGACAGGTTCATGGGACGATTACGTATGGATACAAGGGCGTCGAGATTCCTGGGACCCAAACGCGAATTGGGCGGCCGAAGAGGCGGTACGCGATTGATCAGGAAACGTCCAAGTGGGTCAAGCAGGTGTTTGATTGGTATGTTCATGATCGAGTTTCCAGGAGCAGTATTGTCAAACGCCTGAATGAACGGGGGGCGCCGCTTCCGCCGAGATGTACGACGGGTCGATGGACCGACTTGGCTGTCAAGGGGCTGTTGGCGAACGCTCGGTATCGAGGCTTGTGGCGGTATGGAGCGAAGGAAGCGATTCTGTTGAGTGGAAAGGACTATGTCAGGCAAACACCGCGTGAAAAGGCCCTACAGGAGGCTCAGTTCGAAGACCTCCGGATTGTCGGTGACGAAATCTGGTTTCGGGCACAGGAGTTACGGGCGAGTAATCCGCACAACGCTGGCCGGAAGCCCGTAGATGGTGATCGAAAGGCCAGGCCGAGGTTGCTGAACGGTTTGCTGTACTGCGGCTATCATGATCGACCGCTTGTCACCGGGGGCGGGGGAGGGCGTTCGGCGATCTGCCCGGTTTGCAAAGCCGACGGCGATGGCAAACTCTATACGCTTATGGGGCGACGACTGGCTGTTGAGATGATTTGCCGAAAGATCGCCGAGTTGATCCATGGCGATGAAGCGATTGTAGATCGTATTGTCGCTACTTGCCAAAAGGCGGCTGATGATGCTGGTCGTCCAGATGAGGGCGAGATAAAGGACCTGACGGATCGGCGGGGAAAACTGTCGAAACAGATCGCGTATGTCATCGGTCTGTTCGCTGAGACTGATGAGGATCGGCGTGAGAACGAGACGAGGGTTGCCGAATTGAGGCGGCGGCGTATGGGGATTGACGCCGAACTCGCCCGTCTTGATGCTGCGTCAAGTAAGCCTGTCACCGTTCCAACTCCAGAAGAGGTGCGGGGCTTACTGGCTGATCTTGGGGCGGAGCTCACAGTAGCGATTGAGAGCAATGATCAAGGGAATATGGTCCGTGCTCGGCGGATTATCGAGATCATTACGGGCGGAAAGATACTGGTGTACCAGGCCGGTCCTCGGCAGGCCCAGCGTGGTTGGCTGAGAGGAGTATTCACTGTTGATGTCGTGAGGTTGGTTGCCGAGGAACTCGGTGTTAGTGGTGTCGACCGCGGTGGAATTGAAGTCGAGATTGAGTTCCTCGAACGACCTATCCACGAGCAGATCGCTGACGAAGTCAAGAATCTGTGGGATGAGGGTCTCAAGTACACCGAGATCGCCAAGCGAATAGGCTGGAATCGAAACCTCGTTGCGAAGGCCGTGGCGTTCTGGCACGAATCCCGGGGCTTGCCTGTTCCGGACGGCCGCCGGTGTGTTGCGCGCCTCGATCGTGGCCCGAGACTGGCCGAGCGTATTGCCGACAGTGTAATGGAACTCGTTGATCAGAAGATGCCGTTGACCGATATCGCCAAGAAGTTTGAGACAAACCGTAATCGAGTTACTGAGGCGATTCGCATCTGGCATGAGAAACGCAATCTTCCCGTTCCTGACGGTCGCACGCTTCGAAAACTGAGGAGCAAGAAGAGAAAGTCGCAACGGTAGCCCCGCATGCAGGTGACACTTCGTCCCTCGGTCAATCCTGCTATAGCCCGTCCGGAATGGCCTTTCTGGGCAGGTTGAAGATCGTTCTATCGGTCTTCAACCTGCTCACGTTTCGAGCGGGCCAAACGTTTTGTCCACATGGGGGAATCAACATGCCTACGCCATTTTTTTAGCTATGCCATATCAGTGCGGTCCGGAGGTTATCAGTTAGGCAGTGCAAGAGTGACTTAAGGATACGCGGATCTGATGTTCATGGCGTGAAGACGTATGGTCATAGTGCCCAGTGGTGGGAAAAGGCGCTCATGACGACGAAGAGTGTCTACCCCCATGGTTTGGAGACAATAAGAAGGAATCAGCAGTTTCTGTAAGTCATGTAATAACAACGTCTGAGCCGTACTGGACTTGAACCAGTGACCTCCTGCGTGTCGAGCAGGAGTAAAACGTTTCGCCGCCAGATCTTCTATTAGGAGGTATCTTCTTTCAATTAAGTGTCTTACGTTAATAGCTGTCTTGGCATGAAGACCGCCTTTGCCGAGCCGAAATCGGGAAAAGTGTCCACCATTTCGAACAAGAAGCGTCTACACCCACTGCGAGGCCATAAGTGTAGTGTTGGATTAGCCTTAATGACCTCTTGCTGTGGCGGAAATCCGGGCGTTGTTGTCCATAGCTTCCGTTGACAAAACGAGACGGTGCGGTCAAGAAGTCGTGTGTGTTCGGGCGTTGTGCGGGCATCAAACTCGCCGGTCCGCTTAACCGGAGAGTGATTCTACGCGTGTTGGAAGCACTGGCGGGCGGGCTGAGTCGTTCGTCCACCCGTAGAGCAATTGCAGCGATCCAAGGCAGGTTCTTCCCTGGCACGGCCCCATGCCGCATCGTGTCTGGAGCTTGGCCGATCGCAGAGTGTCATGTTCGGCGATCCGTCCATGTGTTACGTCCTCGCAACGACACACGATCGTGTCTTCGGCGGCGAGTCCTTTCAGTTCGTCACGGAGAGCAAAAGCTCGAGCCATCCCTTCGGCGAAACGCCGTGTCCGGCGACGAGCGGCGAAAAGTCGTTTGGCCTTTTCCGGTTGTCCGCCCGCGGCGTGGCCGGCGATCCGACCCTCGATCAATGCAGCGTCGGAGCCCGCGATTCCCGTCGCATCACCGGCGCAGAATACTCCCGAGATAGATGTTTCCTGCAGCGAGTCGACCTGCACTTGCCCGTGCTCGATTCGGCATCGCAGCAGACCAGGCCATTGGAGGTTGGGAATCAGCCTGAACGCACATGCCAGGTAGTCGCACTCTTGGGTCCATTCGGACTTGCCGTTGCTGAGCGTAACACTCTCGACGCAATCTTCGCCGTGGGCCGCCACCGGCCAACAGCCGGTCTTGTACCTCACCCCAAACAGGTCCCGCTGGAGGCCGACTGCTTGAATGAGCTTGCTCGGGGCCAGGTAGGTCAGGGCGAGGGTGAACTTCGCCAGTTTCATCATCCCAGCCTGTTCGGCGATGCAGACAATTTTTGCGCCGTGTCGCCTGAGATACGACGCTGCGGCGATCAGCAGCGGTCCGCTTCCGGCCACGACCACTCGTTTGCCTTCAATGGGCCATCCGGATTTGCTTAAAGCCTGCAGGGCGCCGGCGCCGGTCACGTTAGGCAGCGTCCAACCGGGAAATGGAAGAAAAAGCTCCTGTACGCCGGTGGCCAGGATCAGTTTCTCACAACCGATCTCCATAACGCCGTCGGGGTGTTCGGCTAGGAGCAGGCGCCGGTCGGGTGCCGCGAAGGCGGTGGTTCGGTCAAACACACTTACACTGGAGTTCTCAAGGCGGTCCAACCATCGGTGTGCGACGCGCGGTATCGGGCCCGATCGGCTTCGCCAGATGGGCCCTCCCGGAGACAGTGTACTTTCGAGCAGTGCGACGCGGCGTCCGGACTCGGCCGCGACGCACGCCGCGGCGATTCCCGATGGTCCGGCGCCGATAACAGCAACATCGTAGTCGTCGCGAGAGTTAGCCATCGGTGCGGACCTCCATGCCTTCCAGACAGAGCGTAATGCAGGATCTCTGGTGCGGCTGGCCGTCAATAGTTACGCGACATTCACAGCAGCCGCCCATACCGCAAAGAGGACCGCGGGGCTTGCCCGAAACCGAACGGCGAAACTGCGATTCTCCGGTCATCGCGACCGCGACAGCAACCACCGTTCCCTGCGGAATGCTGAGGGGAGATCCGTTTACTGAAATAGTAGTGATTTCAGCCACGTCAATCTCCTCCAGGGGCGAATCGTTGCGGCGAGTAAGGTTCCGCGGGAATCTCGGGAGTGCGTCCCAGCAGTAAATCGGCGAGCATCCGCCCCGTGCCGAGCGACGTGGTGATCCCAAGCCCTTCATGTCCCGTCGCCAGCCATATTCGGTCGCTGTGAATACTGGGCCCGATCAGCGGGAGCTTGTCGGGAGTGGCGCCGCGATGCCCGGTCCACACTCGAATCGCCGACAGGCGCCCCAGGCTCGGAATGTACTGAGCGGCACGCCGAATCATCCGGTCTACGATCGGAAACTCCACCTCGGTTCCCTCCGAGTCAAACTGTCGCGAAGAGCCGATCAGCATTTGGCCCGTTTTACGCGGTTGAATGTTCATCGCCACTGAATCAGACTGCACCGCATGGGCGCTCTTCAGGTAGCCCAACTCGATAAGTTGGTGGCGTATATAACCCGGATAACGGTCGGTGATAACCAGGTGCCCCTTGCGTCCGCGAACCGGCAAGTCGGGAGTCAAGGATGGCGAGAAACAGCCCGCGGCGTTCACCACCGAGCGAGCCGAGACCATGGTTCCGTCGGCAAGGACCACGCTACCGTCGGCGCGGAGGCTGCGGACCTCGGTTCCCGTGCGAATCTCGGCTCCATCGGCTTGGGCGCTGTCCAACAGGCATCGTGCGACCACAGGGGGGTAGACCACCACATCTTCGGTGACCAGTAATCCGCCGGCCAGTCCGCTTCGCAAACTCGGTTCGGCTCGGGCCATTGCCGCGGCGTCCAGGACCTTCGTCTCCAGCCCGGCCCGACGGTATGAATCGTGTTTCTTCTCGACGGCCTCCATTTCCTCGTCATCGGCCGCCACCCATATCGTTCCGCACGGATCGCATTCGGCGCCGGCGGGCAGTTCATCGACCATCTCGCGCCACAGCCGACTTGAATAGGTCGTCAAAGCGAACTGGGCTTCTGAATCGTCCATGGCGACGACGTGTCCCATGCACGTCCCCGTCGCCCCGCCGCTGATCCAATCGCGCTCGAGCACGAGCACCTTCAGTCCGCCCCGGGCACATGCCGCCCCGCAGGCGGAGCCCACAATACCGGCGCCGACTATCACTACGTCATACGTTGCGGTCATGACGGGATACCCCAGCCAAACCGATCGTCGCTGTCAACAAGCAGGATCGACTCGGCGACGACGAACGCAGACCCGCAAACGGTGGGCAGGATCGCATCCTCGGCGCGGTGATAGTGTCCTACAAAAGTGCTTCCCAGGATGCTCTCTTGGACCCAGAGTTCACCTTCAGCCAACTTCTCGTCGGCCGCGAGACACGCCAGCTTGGCGCTAGTTCCGGTTCCGCAGGGCGAACGATCGAAGGCCTTGCCGGGGCAAAGCACGAAGTTTTTCGAGTCGGACCCGGCGGTGTCAGGCGGTCCGAACAGCTCGATATGATCGACCTGCGGGTAGCCGGCGGCGTTAACGGCTTGACGTATACGCCATGCATAGTCCATGAGCCGGTCGATCTGGTCCATCGCCAAAGGCAGCCGATGTTCTTCGACAAGGAAGAACCAGTTGCCCCCCCATGCGACATCGCCCGTAACGGGTCCGACGCCGGGGACATCGATCACGACGGACCTCGCCGCCCGGTAGCTGGGCACATTGTCAACCGAGACGTCGCCGGCGGGGTGCAGTTCGGCGGTAACCACGCCAACCGGCGTCTCAATGCGGTGTTTGCCCGGACCGATGCGGTCGAGGTGGGCCAGAGTGACGACCAGGCCGATTGTCCCGTGGCCGCACATTCCCAGGTAGCCCACATTGTTGAAGAAAATCACGCCGGTTGTGCAGGTCTTGTCCCGCGGCTCGACCAGTAGGGCGCCAACCACTACATCCGAACCGCGAGGTTCATTAACGATTGCCGATCGGAATCGGTCATGTTCTTCGCGAAATCGCTCAAGGCGATGGGCCAGTGAGCCTTCGCCCAGGTCGGGCCCGCCCTCGATCACCACACGAGTGGGCTCCCCGCCCGTGTGGGAATCAATTACCGATATGTGATGTTGCTGCGTCTTTCTCACTTGCGTTCTCACTAACAAATGAAAGGCAATCTGATCCCGCGCGTCCGGACTCCCGGCACGCGGAGTTGTAGACTTAGAAGGGGATGGATTGCAGTGGCCATATGGGTTCTTACGGTCATTCGCGGTTACCTGTTCTGCCTTAACTAGCCTTAATGACCTCCTGCTGCGACGGAAATCCGGGCGTCGTTGTCCATAGCCTTCGTTGACAGAGACGATACGATATTGTCAAGAACTCGCGTTTGTTTTGGTGTTGTGCGGGCATCAAACTTGCTGGTCCGGTATACCGGGCGATGGCGAGCCGCAATGGATCAATACTCACGTGTCTTGGTCTGCCTAATCAAGGAGCCTGCTTCAGCGTGACATCCACATAGACCGAATGTCGATCGTACGTTTCAAAGAACGGTTTCAAATTCACACCATTGGTCTTGAAGCGCAGTGTCGCAGGATCGCCGGTTATGCTCTTGCCGATATCGTCGGCGTCCAGCGTCATCTTCCGCCAGATCGACATGGCCTCAGGCTCCTCCACCGCCAGCAATACCGGACCGTAGAAGATGCTTGCGATGTTGGGCTGGTCCATAACCTGGTTCAAATGAAAGCTGAAGGGCATCTTCAGTTCGATCGTGTCGGCGTCTTTCCACTTTCGCTTAAGCGCCAGATACGTCCCCGCCCGGGCGTCGGTTTTCTGTTCTTTACCGTTTATTTTGACCGAGAAGCCGCGAGTCGCCCATTTGGGAACGCGCACTTTAATGGAGAACTCTCCGCCGCCGGCGATCGTCAGCTTGCTCGTATCGGCGTAGGGGTAACTGGTGCTCTGCTTGAGCGACACTTTCCGTGCCTTCCACGTCAGCGTGGACGGCACGTAGAGGTTGACATACAAGGTCGAATTATCCGAACTCTTGAAGTAGATCGAATCCTGGAGCTTCGTGCTGGACTCAATCGCCGTACCGTTGCAGCAGGAGAACCCCGTCATTTGGGGATTGCCGAAGTGCTTGCGAGCCCCGGGGTTGAGCGGTACGTGATAAGTGTTGCCCGCATTCTTCTCGCCCACCGAGGCGAGAATGTGGTTGTACAGGGCCCGCTCGTAATAGTCCATGAACTTACCGTCTGGGTCGAACATGAAGAGTTGGCGACTGAGCTTCAGCATGTTGTATGTGGCGCAAGTTTCGCATTGTCCGCCCTTGGCGAATCCGTTGGCCAGCAGGGAATTGGGCTCGGCGGTGAAGCATTCGGCGTTCTTTGGGTTCTTCGCGCCGGCCACCCCGCCGATGCTGTACACGTAGGAGTTGGTGCAGATATCCCAAAAATTGTCGGCCACTCGGTAATACTGAATGTCCTTGGCGCCCTTGTATGTTTCCAGCGCTCCGGTGATCTGCGGGATGTGCTGGTTAGCGTGTTTCTTGCGTATGGTGTCAACATTCTTCGCCAGCCCGCCGGAGTGTTCCGGGTCGCCGAAGAAGAAACTGATATTGTCGAACAGAATGGCGCATTGGAGGTATTTCTTCTTGCCCGTGATCGTATGTAGGCGGGCCATCACTTCATTCATACCGCCGTACTCGCCGGCGATGTATCGATTCCACATGCTTATGCGCGTCTTCGTCGGGACGACCTTAAGACGCTGGTAGACCCACGTGCCCATGCCCTCGGCGATCTTCAGGGCCTTCTCATTTCCGCCAACCTCGTAGCAGTCGAGCAGGCCGGCGAGTATCTTGTGCAGCGTGTAATACGGAGCCCATATCTGCGTGTTCTTACCGCCATAGGTGGCGCCCTTTTCAAGCATGATGAACTGGTCCGGCGGGTAACCGCTGATGAAGCCCTCGCCCCAGTTCCAGTAGTCGGTGCGAATGCCCTCTTTGCTCAGGTCCGAATCGTAGCCTTCCCTGTTCGGGCCTTTGGGCACGCTGGCGGGGTCGGCGTTGCATGGTCCGCCCTTCTTGACCGGGCGGCCCGACAATTGCGACAGTTTATAGAGCGTATCAATCGAATACTCCATCTTCTTCATGAACTTCTTACGCAGCTTTTCATCGTACGTGGCGCTGGCGCAGGCCTGGGCGATCGCTGATAAGTAGTGACCGCTGCCATGACCTCGCAAGCGGGTTTTCTGACTGTCCCATCCGCCCAGAGGCTTTGCCCCTTCAGGCTGCTTCTGCCCGAAAGCGTCGCGGAAGTTGTACAGAAAACGGTCAGGATCCGTGTCGGCCAGCGTGAGAACAAACTTGTCGCGATTCTTGATGAACTGCGTGTCGCGGTTCTTTACGTCCTGGTCCAGAATAACGTCGCCCAGGGCGAATGGCGTCATCGTGTTTTTGGGGCCGGGCGCGGTTTTGGGCGCGGCTTTTACGGTAACCGTCGCCTTGGGCTTGAATTTCGTACCGGGGACCTTGCCGATTATCGTATACGTCCCGATCTTGCGGGCCTGGCTGCTGTCTGTCGGAGCCGGCCAGATCGCTCGGAGCATGGGCCCCTTTATTCCATCGCGATACACGCCCCGAATGCGCGCAGGCAGGCGCGGCAGGTGGCCGGAGATCGTGCTTGCGCTGACATGGGGAATGCTCACAAGCAGTGATCCCTTCGGCAGAGCTCTTGCGGCGTCCGCAGCGTTCGTTTTCTCATCACCGGCGGTATCGGCGCCGGAGCCTACTGTCTTCTTACCGGACAGCGCGTTGGTGCGGATCACGCCGACTTGTTTGTCCGACAAGGCGATTCGGTAAATGCGCAGGTCGTGAAGTTTGGCGTTGAGATTGCCATGCCCCTTTCCGAAGGTCAGCACATTGGCCGACGCCTTTTCCGGATTGAACACTTTGTCCAGCGACAGCTTGACGCCGCTGGTGCGCCCGACCCTGGCTCCGTCGACATAGCAGCTTATGGTCTTTTTATCCGCGTCGAGCACGACCGCCAGATGCAACCATTTTTTCGTTGCGATGGCCTTGGACTCCGGGCCGATCTCGCCGCTCTTGCCCGTGACGGTAATGCCCGCACTGAACCTCCTTGACGCCCCGCCGCCGATTGCAGTGCAGGAGAAACTCCGCTTGGCGTCCTGCCCGAAATCAAAGAACATCCGACCGGAGGCATCGTCCCTTACATAGACCCAACCGGCAACGCTGATCGAGTCGACGCCGATGGCGGCCTGTCCGGGCAGTTGCAGATACGCGCCTTTGGCTCCGCCGGTCAGCGACAGCACCGAACCGAACGTGCGGTCCTTAACGTAAGCGGGCTTCCCGCCCTTTACAACGCCGTGAAAGTTATTCCGCGAGCGATCTTCGGTATTCCCGTTCAGCACATAGCGGGCGACCAGAGCAGTCTCTCCTATACCGTCGAGAAACTGATCTCCGCTCTCGCCGAAACTCTGACTGGCGAAAGCCAACCACCCGGCAACTATAATTAGAACCGACACGCACAAGATTGGATTGCTGTTCATTTTTTTCTCACAGGTTCACTATCGTTGAAAATCAGTATCTTCCCGATGTCCGGACGGCGATGCGCCCGCGACTATATCATCAAGTTCACAAACGCTACTTTTTCTTCTTCTCGCGGGCCTGTCTGTCCCGTTCCTTTTTCTCCAAGGCTTGCTTCCGCTTCTCAGCCTTCTCCCGCTCTTTCCGCTCCTTTTCCTCCTGGATCTTCAGCATGGCGTTGATCGGCTCATCATTTCTCGCCAGCCAGACATCCATCTCGCCCGTACCGCGATGGGCCCAGGAATAATACGGAATCAAAAGCAGTTCGTGCGGGGTTCTCGCCACAGATTCAGGCGTTTTGCCCCTCGTTGCGTTCTGTGCTTTAGCCTGGATCACCTCGATACCGCCGAGCATATCTTTGCGGAACTCAGATGTCAGTTTCACATCGTCGCCCAATATCAGCCCGTGCGTTTTCCCGTTGTTGTCGGGCCATTCCGCACAGAAAACCATAGGCCCGCGCTCGATGGAAACCCGGTTGCGATCGGGCTCGACCTTGTCATTGGCGAGTACTCTTCGGATGGGCATCGGGAAGTTCAACTCCAGCGTATCGCCGGATTTCCACTTGCGGTCGAAGGTGACGTATCCCTTGTCGACCTTCAGCGCAACGGGTTTGCCGTTCAGCTTCAGCGATGCAGTTTCACTTTTCTTGGTCATATACCTGTAGAGGTCCGAAGGCAGAGGCGTATTCTGCGACCAGCCGGGAATACGAACCTTCAAAGCAAACCGCAACTCGCTCTTCGGATCGACGGTCATTGCAACCGAGCCGTCCCATGGATATCGCGTTTTCTGGGTGATCGCAACGGTCTTGCCGTCGACTTTCAACTCGCCTTTACCGCCGATGTACAGATTCACATACACATCTTTGCCTTTAATGGCGTAAACATATCCGGGCACCGACGCGATGAAGCGGGCGATATTGCCCGGACAGCAGGCGCATCCGAACCACTCGGACCTCGCCGGGCGGCGACCGGTTCCGCTCGATGAAAGCGTGTTGGGATAGAAGAACTTCTTACCGTCAAGCGACACCCCGTCAATCACGTTGTTGTAAAGCGTGCGTTCGAGCACATCGATATACTTCGCATCACCGTGCAGCATGAACAACCGGTGGTTCCAGTACACGTTTCCGATCCCCGCACACGTCTCGCAATAGGCGTTGTTGCCCAGGTTATACTCCCCGGCGAAACCTTCAGGCCCGCCAGGCTGGCCGAGCCCGCCGGTGATGTACAGCTTCGTGCCGACGATATTCTCCCATATCTTGTCGATGGCGGTGATGTAACTTTTGTCGCCGGTAAGCGTGGCGACATCCGCCATGCCCGAATACATATAAGTAGCCCGCACGGCGTGACCGACACCTTTTTCCTGGTCGACTACCTTCTTATGCGATTGGTCATATGTGCGGCCGTCAGGACCACGGGTATCGAGGAAGAACTTCGCCAGGTCGAGATATTTTTTCTCGCCCGTTGCGCGATACAGCTTGCACAGGCCCATCTCTATGATCTGGTGCCCGGCCCACTTTTCGTTCCTGCCCGGCCCGAAATCCCTGCACAGCAGGTCGGCGTTCTTCGTGGCGATATTAAGCATTGTCTTCTTGCCCGTCGCCTGATAGTGAGCGACCGCAGCCTCGTAGAAGTGGCCCATATTGTAAAGCTCATGACTTAACAAGTGGACCTTCTCCCAGCGTTTCTTGCCCGCCCATCCGTGGGGCTTCTCGGGGTTGATCGTTCGAGCGGTGTACAGGTATCCGTCGGGCTCCTGGGCGGCCGCGACCTTGGCGATCAGACCATCGAGATATTTTTCCATCTCCGGGTCGGCCTTCACCGAGAGCCCGAACGAGGCGCCTTCCAGGATCTTGTAAATGTCGGTGTCGTCGAAGCTGTAGCCCCGCACCTTGTCGTCCTGAAGCGTCTGGCCGCGAAGCTTTTTCGCCGCCCGTACGAAGTTCTCAACCCGCCCGGTCTCCTCGCATTTCCCGAACGCGTACGGAATGGTGGCCGAGCGATTGGTCTCCAGACGAGGAGCCCAGAACGCATCGTCCAAATGAACGGCCGTAAAGGGCACGGGTTTTATGGTTTTCAGTTTGTCTTTCGGGCCCGCACCGTTAGACACGTCAGCACACCCCAGCATCGTTACAAGAATCATCACTACGGCGGATCCAGTCAATTGTGTTTTCATTGTGCCTTCCTGTTTTCATGGCGTCACCGGCCTGGAATTTCACTTTTGGTTGTAACCATCGCACCAACTGGTGGGCATGGCCCTTAACTGTTCTGTAAAGAACAGAGCAATCATGCAGCGCGGATCGTAATTCTGTCTTGTTCTATCCTGAACATACACCCGCCGACTCCGATAGACTACCAGAATAATGCGCATAAATATGTTACAATTGCGCACGAGACAACGATTCTTCATTCTGTCTATGTGCGGCCAGAAGGATTCATACGCATGAGCGACGTGCCGAAAGTGGCTTTGCTGATCGAGACAGCCCGCGGATACGGCAGGCAGATGCTGCGCGGTATTGTTCGCTACGCCCGACTGCACGGACCCTGGGCTTTTTATGTCACGCCGGGCGATTTCGAGCAGGCCCTGCCCAAGATGCAGCAGTGGGGCGGCACGGGCATCATCGCTCGCATCGAGACGAGCAAGATCGCCAAGGCAATACTGAAGTCGGGATTGCCCACGATCGCATTAGATTTGTCGGAACACGAGTTGGACCCATCCCATCCACTTTCTCGATTAAGCGAAGTCGCTTCGGATTCGGCTCGTGCCGGCGAGATGGCGGCCGAGCACTTGTTGGGACGGGGCGTTCAGCACTTTGCCTTTGTCGGTATCCCCGATCGCGTGTGGTCCAAGCGTCGCCAGCGCGGGTTTTGCAGCGTAATCGCGGCCGCCGGGTTCGATGTTCAGGTCTATACGCCATCGCCCTCGGCGCTAAGCCAGGTGTGGGAGCGGGAGCAACCGATTCTGGCGGACTGGCTGGGGCGTCTACCCAAACCCGTCGGCGTGATGGCATGCAACGACGATCGCGGACGCGAAGTCCTGGAAGCCTGCCGCGTTGCAGAAATCCGTGTCCCCGAAGAACTGGCCGTGATCGGCGTCGACAACGACGAACTGTTGTGCGAACTGGCGACTCCACCGCTGTCCAGCGTAGCTTTGAACGCCGAGGGAGCCGGTTACCGCGCCGCTGCCCTGCTCGACGGAATGATGCGCCGCCGCCTGCGCAAGCCGCGACGACTGATCGCCGAACCACTGCACGTCGTCACCAGGCGTTCCACTGACATGATCGCCATCGACGATCCGGAGGTCGCAGCCGCACTGGCCTTTATCCACGACCATGCGGCCGAGCCAATTGGCGTCGACGACGTGGCCCGCCATCTCCATATTTCACGCCGCAACGTCGAGATCCGGTTCCAGAATCTTGTCGGGCGGACACCGCACGCCGAGCTTCAACGGGTTCGCCTGCAACGGGCCAGGCGATTCCTGATTGAAACGGATCTGCCGATCCCTAAGATCGCCGAAGCTGTCGGCTACCGTACCGCCTGCTACTTCATCCAGGTATTCCGCAAAGAGCAGGGTGCCACCCCGGCCAGATACCGCCGCAGCCGACATATTGGTCATCGTGGCGACGGATCGTGAGCAATTCTTCCGGTACGCTGTCTATATTACTCGCGGTCGCGGGGACCCGGCCACTTTCGGCACGTCGCTCATGCGTATGAATCCTTCTGGTTGCATATTGGCAGCATGAATAATCGTTGTCTCGTGCGCAATTGTAACATATTTATGCGCATTATTCTGGTAGTCTATCGGAGTCGGCGGGTGTATGTTCAGGATAGAACAAGACAGAATTACGATCCGCGTTGCATGATTGCTCTGTTCTTTACAGAACAGTTAAGGGCCATGCCCACCAGTTGGTGCTATGGTTACGACCCGAAAGAAAATGAAGATGATGAAACGCGTGACAGTACTTCTCATGGCAATCCTGACGATCAGCCTCTCCGTAGCGGCGGCCTCGCCCGAGAGCGATGGCTACTACGGTAAGACGAAGGTCGCCTGCAAGGGGCAGGTGAAGGCTTATCCATTCGATCTCGGCCAGGTGAAGCTTCTCCCGTGCCAATTCGCCAAAGCCATGAAGGTCGACCAGAATTACATGAGATCAGCATGTCCTGTGGCACGATGACGGACATCCCCCCAGACAATAGAAGGAGTCTGGAACAATGAAACGAACGATGATGACAATGATGGCTCTGACAGTGTTGTTCTGTGGTGTCGCCACTGGCGCCGCGGAGGGCAATCCACCTATCCGTAGCAAGAAGATCAAACTGCCGCAGGTAGAAGAGAAGCCGATGTTCCAAACTCGGAACGCGTTTGTGCAGATTGTCGCAACCTACCTTGATTCCACGCCCACGCGCGTGAAGCTCAAACTGCCGCGCGGTGACGTTCAAGAGATACCCATGTTCTACTTTGGATCGCCGCCGATTCACTACTTTCTGAGCAAGATGGCGAAGATTCCCGAAACCGTCACCGACCACCAGATGGAACCCGGCCGACGGAAACTCATCAGCCTCGACGCCTCAAAGATGAAGCTGGGGAAACTGAAAGAGTGGAAGAACGCAGGTGCGCTGAAGGGCGGGTTCATTCCCATGAACTACGCTCCGACAGTTGTCGATTTCGAAGGCCATCGCGGCGTGAGGTTCGAAGTGGATCGCGCGAAATATGCCGAACAGGTGTATCGCTTGACTCAGTTCAGACAGCCCACTACTCTAATCCGAATAGAGAAATAGAATTTCCTATTAGTCAATACAACCTGAATCCACAGGAAAACACAATGACACGAAGAATCCTTTTCCCGATAGCTTTGTTCCTCGCAGCCAGTTCGATCCTGAGCGCAGCTGACTATGACTACTTCAAAAATGCCCAGCTGCCGGGCGTGCGCCGTGCAGACGTCAGCCTCGATAAAGTCACCGACGAAGCACCCGCCAACGGCGTGCCCACAGGCTACCAGCGACGCACCGTCGAATGGTTCCCCAAAAAGGGCGTAGATATCGTCGACGCCCCCAAGGGCGCCCTGCTGCGGACCTGGACGATCAACCCCAAGTCACGCACGTCGGGCAATAACCAGATCAAAAAATGGTGGCCTATCCCGCTCCGCGACAAGAAGCAGTTCAAAGCCCACCTGCTGGGGTTCCGCGGGATTGGCATCGGCATCGGCAACCCGTGGGCCAAGTCGAAAGGACGCAGCCGCGAGGGTTTCAAAGACTACATAACCCCTTCGGTCGTGCTGCGACTCGAAGACGGCAGGAAGCGATGCTTCTCGCGCAATTCGTTCAGTGAAGCCGACGAAAAAATTATCTGCGACCTGTACGAGAAAGAGATGAAGAAGCTCCGGGACGCGACCTTTGAGAAAGGCATCGAGTGGAAAGTAAGCCCATCATCCAAGCGGAATTTCCCCGAAGGCAAACTCTACACGCCCGGCACGGCCCGTATCGAGAGCGACCACTTCGTCGCGATTCTGGGCTCGCAAGACCCGGAGGATGGCCCCGGCTCTCTTTGGCTGATCAACAACGACAAAAAGCGGGCTGCCATGAACCGCAAACTCATCATACGAGGCTGGGAAGACTGGTGGGCCTACCTCGAACACGCGGGGCACCTCATGCCGTTTTGGGAAAAAACCAAGGAAAAGTATAAGTATGCGATCCAAATCGGCGGCACGAAGAAAAACGGCGTCGAGATCCTCGGACGTGGCAATGGCGGCAGCTACGGTGGCCTGACGACACCCAACGGAAACTGGTGGGGTGTCTTTCACGAATGGACCCATGGCCAGCTTTGCGGCGGGATGGTCTCCGTGGGCGGGGGCGAAACCATGTGCGACGGTGCCCAGAACATGGGCGATCCGCTCAGTACCGACAAAGCGATGTTCCAGGTCATCAAACCCTGGAAGAACCTGTTTTGGGGTGCGTACCCCGGAGCCTATACCTGGATCAATATGGGCGACGACCCCAACTGGGGCTATTGTGCGGTTGGCACGATCCCGCCTTTGATGTCCCCCAATGAACACACGCCCATGCACGCGATTGCCCGGATGGGCGAAAAACGCGGCATCTTCAAGAATGGTGTCCGCGGCGTCGGCGACATGCTCGGGCAGGTTGGCGCGAGAATGGCAGAATTCGACACCGAGCTTCAAAGCAGCCTGCGAAGCACCTACACCATGCCCACCCGGACCGCGTTGCGCGTCATCAACTACAAGCAGCGTATCTATCGAAGCCCGCTGCTCTACGCCCCCGAGCCGTTCGGCGTGAATCTCATTCGCCTCGTGCCCGACAAGGGAGCCAAGACAATCACCGTCAACTTCAAGGGACACTTTGACCCTGTGACTTATAGCGACTGGCGCGTATGCATCGTCGCGGTCGACGCCGAAGGTCTCTGCCGCTATTCGCCGCTGTGGAACAAGGGTAAGATGGCCCTGGCCACCAAAGCAGGCGACCGTCGCTATTGGCTGACGGTGACCGCAACGCCATACGCCCTTAGCCCGTCAGCCCCGTCGGGACACGACACCGCCTGGACCGTGAACACGGGAGGGTTTGCACACAAGTATCCCTACGACGTGCAACTCACCGGTGCCCGCGCGGGCTCGCCGCACACCACGTCGGCCGACAATGACGTCCTCCGGCAGCCCGGCGAGATCACGGGCATGCGACGCGGCGAAGGAGCCAACTGTGCCGCGATCCCCGATATCACCCAAGCCAGTGGCAAGCGACACCCCAACGGCGGGGGATGGGTTGCAGACTCGGCCACCGTGGACGAAACCGCCTACGTAGGCCCGAATGCAATGGTGCTCGACGGCGCGAAGGTCCTCGGAAACGCCGCAGTTCTCGACTACGCCATCGTCATGGGCTCCAAAGCGGTCCTCAAGGATAACGCACGGGTCTACGGCAAGGTGACCATCAGCGGCGCGCGTGAATATGGCGGCAATGCCCGCGTGTATCGTCGCGACGAGAATGGCGACTCCCTGGTCATAAACCAACCCCAGTGGCGCCAATCGCAATATGAACCGCTCGAGTCCCGCTTCGCCCAAAAGCGTTTGGCCTTGCAGGCAAACTACGAGTGCGACATGCCCGATGTCGTGACGCTGGAAGATTACTTCCGCGAGCGGACTACGGGCGTGTTTTACTATGGAGCCCACCGGTCAGACCTGATCACGTTTGACGGTGTGTTGCGCGGGAGGCCTGGCTTTGCGAAGCTGCCCGTGGGCGGCGCGATGACGTTTAACGGCAAGGATCAATATGCCGAACTCCCCGGCGAGGCGGTTGACCTTGAAGAGATCACGCTGAACCTGCGATTTCAGTACACCGGCAGTGCGTTGCAGACGCTCTATCAACTGGGCACGACGAAGGGCAAGACCCTTACCTTGTCGGTCAACCGCAATCAGTTGACGCTTCAGGCGGGGAAAAGCCAGCTACGGCTTGGCCGGGTCTCGCCGGGCAAGTGGATCACCTGTCGCGTGGAACTCGATGGCAAGAACATCGCCGCGTATGTGGATGGCAAGAACGTCGCAAATAAGGCATCGACGTTCCGCATGGCCGATGGCTACGAGCCCAGCACATCCAGACTGGGCTATCTCGCAGCCGCCGCGCACGGCAAAAAACCCCTCCATGGCAAGATCGACTTCTTCCGCATCTACAACACCGTCTACCCGGATTTCAGCAAGGCCCCCGTGCCGCTGATCTCGCCCCGAACGATCCCGACGGATTTCGTCGCCCGGTTCAACAAGACCTTCCCCGATTATGAAGTCCAGGTCATGGAAGTTGATGCCGCCGCCGGTGCCCACCCCGCTGGCGCCTTCTACACCCACTATAACAAGGTGGTGGAGAAGCGCCTGGAAGATCTCCGCACCGCCGACCCGGCGAAGCTAAAGGCCATCGATAAGAAGATCGAAGCCGCCCAGAAAACGTTTGCCGCTACGAAACAGGCGGTTCGCGATGAGGAGAGAAACGACAAAGCCTTCCATGCGAAACGCCAGGCCGCCCAAAACCAACAAAGGGACTTGCATCAAAAATTCGAAGCCCTGCTTCGCAAAAACGAGAAGTACGTCGCCGCGAAAACGCTTCGTGACAAGACCAAGGATATCCTCAATAAGGCGAGAGGTGACTATCTCAAGCAGGCAGAGACACAGCCTGACTATATCAAGCTGGGCAAGGAGTTCGACGCGAACAACGAGACGCTCAAGCAGTACAACCAGGCGATAGATACCCGGGCCCATGTCATTCACAGGCGGCAAAACCTCATTCGCAGCGCGCGGAAGGCGATCGTGGAAAACTTCATGAAAAAGGATCCCGTTCTCGCCAAAGTCATGCGGGACAATAAGATCTCCTCCAAGGCGGAGCGTGACCTCTACCTAGGCATTCGCAACAGCGGTGAGGGCAAAGTCCTCAAGTCCAAGGGCGAATCGCTGAACATCCGGTTCACGCCCAGCAAAGCGTTGGAAGCCAAGAAACAGGCGGCGGGTACCGCGCTGAAAAAACTCGAAGGCCAGCGGGACATCCTCAAGAAGGAAATCGCCTACGAGGAAAACCCCGCCGAATTCCGGGCGTTGAGGCAGACGCGTTACTTTGGACAGTACTTCGCCAACACGCTGAAAAAGGCTTTAAAGGCGCAAATTCCCATCCCCACCGACGACATCGAACAGGTCCGAAAAGCCATGGCGTATCAGAGTCAGCCTTGGTATACAACGGTCAGTTGGGATGGACGAACCGCCTACGAAATGAACTCCGAGTCCGTCAAGCAGCCGGTGATGCAAATGTTCCTCAGGAAAATGAAGCCCTGGATGTACAAATAATTCCAGCGACGCATTGCGAACCACCCGCTTTTCTACTCCAAAACAATAAATTACCAGGACCTATCATGACTACGAAAACACGACTCCTTACCGTCTCTGTCCTGCTGCTGTGTGTGTCGCTGCTTGCTATCGCCGAGCCGGCGGGAATCTATGGCCACGTGCAGCCGATAACGCTTGTCAAGACCGCAGAGATCCAATCGCTGCAAGCAAAAGTCTTCACGATCCCCGACAGCAACAAAATCAATATGGTTCTGATCCCCGCAGGGACATTCACCATGGGCTCGCCCAAAGAGGAGCTGGGCAGACGCCCCGAAGAGACACCGCATGAAGTGACGATCTCCAAGCCCTTCTACATGGGCGAAACGGAAATCTCCCAGAAGCAGTTCCTCCAGCTCGCCCAGCCCAACTTCAAGCCCATTATGGCCCGGATGGGCCCGTGGGGCCACTCCATCCCGGAAATGCATCAGGGCGGCCCGTGGAAAGCACAGGGCAAGTACCACCGCGATCCCTCCAACGACCCGATGGAAAACGTCACTTGGCTGCGGGCGATGCGATTTTGCAATCTCCTGACCGCCAAGGAACGCAAAGCAGGCCGACTCCCGAAAGGGTATGCCTATCGCCTGCCCACCGAAGCAGAGTGGGAATACGCCTGCCGGGCGGGCACGACTGATGCGTTTAACAATCCCAAGGTGGAAAATCAAGTCAAAGAGCTAAGACGCCCCTCCGATAGCGTGTTCAGGGACGGCTTCCCCAATCGCTTTGGGCTGTTTCGCATGCACATGGGCGTCTTTGAATGGTGCCTCGATGACTACGCCCCCTACAAGAGCGGCAAAGCCACCGACCCCGTGTTCTTCGACAAGAGCAAAAACCTAGAAAAAGTCGCACGCGGCGGGGACAATGGCTATTTCATGCACCCCGAAATACACAACAAAAAGCTGGAAGACCCCATCAAAATCCGGCGCTATGTCCGGTCGGCTTCGCGGGGTCGCTTTGGCCCGGGGATTCCCTATCCGATCGTGGGCTTCCGCCCGGTGCTCGCCCCCATCATTAAAATCCCCGTGCCGAAAATCCCCAAAGACGAACTCGTTGTCCCCGTCGAGTAAGACGCGACAAAAAACCGCGTAATAAAGAATGCACAACGGCAAGCGAACGCGAATGCGGGCTTGCAGTTGTGCATTCTTATCTTCCGGATTCTATCCGTATCCGTTTTCTTATTTCAGGGGCACCATCAAGAAAGGCCGCAATTCCCGTCCTCTTGATGCAAATCCCGATCAACTCTTCTTCAGATCAGTCCCGGATGGACTTTTCGGGTTTGTGACTAGTTTTCTGGCACCATGCCAGACATAGAGCGTTTTTGATTTCGACACAGAGACTCAGAGGCTCAGAGAACGGCAACAACAACGGCAAACATCTTTGCAGTCGGGCGTAGCGAACAATACCGCGCAGCATCTGCCTGCCGTATCCGCGGGCTGTCTCGATCAGCAAAGCCACCTTCGGCACGTCGCTCATGCGTCTGAATCCTTCTGGTCGCACATCGGCAAAATGAAAAACCGTTGTCTCGTGCGCAATTGTAACATATTTATGCGCATTATTCTGGTAGTCTATCGGAGTCGGCGGGTGTATGTTCAGGATAGAACAATACAGACTTATGGAGCACGCTGCATGATTGCTCTATCCTTTACAGAACAGTTAGGGACCATGCCCACCAGTTGGTGCGATGGTTACGACCCGAAAAGAAATGAAGATGATGAAACGCGTGACAGTACTTCTCATGGCAATCCTGACGATCAGCCTCTCCGTAGCGGCGGCCTCGCCCAAGAGCGATAGCTACTACGGTAAGACGAAGGTCGCCCTCAAGGGGCAGGTGAAGGCTTATCCATTCGATCTCGGCCAAGTGAAGCTTCTCCCGTGCCAATTCGCCAAAGCCATGAAGGTCGACCAGAAGTACATGAGATCAGCATGTCCTGTGGCACGATGACGGACATCCCCCCAGACAATAGAAGGAGCCTGGAACAATGAAACGAACGATGATGACAATGATGGCTCTGACAGTATTGTTCTGTGGTGTCGCCACTGGCGCCGCGGAGGACAATCCACCTATCCGCAGCAAGAAGATCAAGCTGCCGCAGGTAGAAGAGAAGCCGATGTTCCAAACTCGGAACGCGTTTGTGCAGATCAAGGCGACCTACCTTGATTCCACGCCCACGCGCGTGAAGCTCAAGCTGCCGCGCGGTGACGTTCAAGAGATACCCATGTTCTACTTTGGATCGCCGCCGATTCACTACTTTCTGAGCAAGATGGCGAAGATTCCCGAAACCGTCACTGACCATCAGATGGAACCCGGCCGACGGAAACTCATCAGCCTCGACGCCTCGAAGATGAAGCTGGGGAAACTGAAAGAGTGGAAGAACGCAGGTGCGCTCAAGGGCGGGTTTATCCCCATGAACTACGCTCCGACCGTGGTCGATTTCGAAGGCCACCGCGGCGTGAGGTTCGAAGTGGATCGTGCAAAATATGCCGAGCCGGAGTTCCAGGCATTGACCTCGACCTTCACCCTGACCGACTACCTCGGATACGAATCGCCGTTCACTATGTCGGCCTTGATCCATTGCAACGAGACGGGAAGATCTTTGGATACCACACCGATCATGTCGTGGGGTGCGCTTTGCGGCGACCAACAGACGACGCTGACCCTGGGCACCTCGGAAGTGGCTGGGCTCTCCGCGATGGACGGCAAGGGCCCGGGCGGAACCGAAGGTTGGTACCACATGACCTACGTCTACACCGGCGGACATGACGGTAAGTTGAGCATCTATCGCAATGGCGAGCTTCTCAGCGAACATCAATACGATGTGAAGATCGAACGCAAGCCCACGACGGATATTACCGCTACCACCGCCACGCTCAACTTCGAGCTGTTCTCCAAATCGGGATCCGGTTCGACGCGGCTCTATTTTGGCGAAGAGGACCACTTTCAATGGTACCAGTTGCGACACGTCTGGTGGGACGGAAGCCAGGTCCTGAATGGGATCACCGCCGGTGATGCCAAGTTCGAACTCAAGGGCTTGAAGCCTGGCACGAAGTACTACTACCGTTACGCGGCCTACGACATGCCCAAGGATACCATGGGGTATGAACTGGAGCATAAACGTCGCTGGTCGTATGGCCCGGGAATGTTCGTGACCGCCAGCGAAGACGGGAAGACACCGGGACGCGAGATCAAGAACGACACACGGCAGCACTTCTTTGTCGGCGCCAATCGCGGCGTGCGCTGGTTCATGAAGACGCCGGGTCCAAGTAAATTCTTCAAAGGGGTCATCAGCAAGATCAATGTGTACGATTACGCTATGGGCGCCTTTGAGGTCCGTGGTGAATTGGGGATGACCGCCGCGTTCAAGCCGACTCCAGAAGAGGGTGCAGATGTCTCTGCCGACGATGTGGACCTCGCCTGGAAACCCGGCAAGGCGAATGCGGCCTCTTTCCGCGTCTGGCTCGGCGACGATAAAAAAGCCGTCGAGGCTGGAACCGTCAAGAGCTACGACACGAAAGAGCCGAAACTGTTCGTCAAAGGCACGCTCAGCGGTGCAAAACAATATTGGCGAGTCGCGCAGCTCGACAAGGATGGGAAGCTACTGGACAAAGGGCCAATCTGGTCGTACCAGAACACCTATGGCCGAGCGCATGGCCCGCGTCCGACCGTCGGCGAGTTGGTCAACCCACTTCATGTATTGCACTGGGAAGGCCCCATCCAGGCCGTCAAGCAGCAGCGTGTGCTCTTCGCCAAGAGCCCCGAGGAACTGGAAGCCAAAGCGAAGAAAGGCGAGTATCTTTACAAGGGGCTCGTGGAAGGAAAAAAGGACAGCCCTCGCAACTACACGATATGGGTCGGTCCGACGATGGACACTCTGAACCCGGGAAATACCTTCTACTGGCGGGTCGATTTTGTGTACGACGGGGGTCGTCTCGTGAAGGGCCCGCTGTGGAACTTCAAGGTACGCGATTACTTCACTCCCGAGATCGACACGGTTTGGACCAAGCCCTCATTCGACCACGACCCCCGCAGTGGAACCGGTTGCAAGCAATCAGAGGAGCGTGTCGGGTTCCCTGCACGATCGTCGGCGACCTCTCCGGGCAAGGTGATGATCGAGGATGAGACCCAGGGGTTCAGCCGGTTCCTGTACAAGAGCCGCAAGCTGCGCGATTATCAGGAATTCAAGAATGGTTGCGCGAAGCTGGGGTACATCTTCGATGGCCCGAGCTATGGCAGAGGATTCTCCATGGCATACGGCGGTTTGGGCGGCGACCGGCAGAAGGGCGAGGAGATATATGGCTGGAACCTGGTCATGCACGAGTTTGGCCATCATCTGGACTGTTCGCCGGCGGCGTATGCGAAAGATCATGCCCAGAACAAGAGGCGGATCTACGAGAAGTGCATCGACACAAATAAAGGACTCGGCGGATATGGCGGTGCGAACCAGGGCGAAGAGATGGCGATGGGATTCCACGGCATGTCCTTCGCCGACCAGCGGGATGGTCTCTACAACGGAAATCCTGAGTTGTATAACCTGATTCGCCAGCATATCGGCGGAGATCGTTACATCGACCTCGACCCGCGGAAGAACATGACGACCGATGCCGACACGAAGCTCCTGTCTTGGGGGAACGTCGGCGGGCTGATCAAGTTCTACGGTGATAAGAAGGACAAAGACGGCCGACGTGGCTATGGCTATGTTGACAACACTCAGGGCACATTCACGCCGGTGGGCGCCCCCATCGAATCCGTCCAAGTTGGCGGTGTGGCGGGCGTCAAGCTCGACGGCAAGAGCGCCCTGCTGTGGAATGAGCGGACGAAGCTGGGGCTGTATGGGAATCGCGATTTCGCTGCAGATTTCTGGGTTCGCAAGAAGGACGGAACCGGCGATGCGGTCATCGCAGCACTGACCGGAAAGGATGGAAAATCGTTCCAGTTCAAGTGGAGCGATTTTCCCGGCGCCAAAGAAGGCGTCTGGCAGCATCTGGCCTATACCTACGAAGGCGGCGGCGACACCCGTGAAGAAGCCGGTTTGCTGCGAATTTTCGTCAACGAAAAGGAAGTTGTCTCCAGGAAGCAGAAGTTCGACCTGCCGCACAAAGCGAGTCTCTCCGTCGGCGGTTGGGTGAAGAATGTGAAAACACCGGCAGTCACCGACGGGTTCGCCGGTGAGCTCGGTCAGGTTCGTATCTACAACTACGACATCAGCATTGACGAGGTCGAAGAACACTTCCGTGAAGAATCGCCGCATTACTTCCGCACACCCGACGCGGTGGCTGAGAAGCTGCATGTCGATATCGACTGCCGTCGCTACAAAGACATGCCTCAGCACACCCACGAACCGTTCCATCCTGAGAACAGCCGTAAGCCATGGATTCGCAGTTGGGCGAACTTCGGGACGCTTGGCGGTCGGATCCACAACGATGTGGATACATTCATGTGGGAATATGCCGGCAGCACGCCGCTCATGCGAAAGGTCGACGGCGCGACGGTGCCGGTCTTCCAGGGCAAGGATCGCATGGTGGCGGGGTTCAAGCCCAACGCCGAAGCGGTCAAGAATCCGCCGCGAACACTGGAACTGTGGGTCAAACGTGATGAGGGTGGGAACTTCGCCAAGGACGTCAAGGAAGTCGCCTTGGAATGGGGCAAGTTCCAGTTGACTGGCGCCATGCTGGAACAGGCCGGCGTCAAGACCGACGGCAAGTGGCGCCATGTCGTGGTCGTCTTCCCCAAACCGACCACTCCTGCCGCGCCGCGATACTTCAACTGGAGTAGATACAAGAAGGTCTGGCTGGCGGGGCAGACCATTGATGAAGAAGATCCCAATGCCCGGCGGCAGAAAGAGCAGGAATTGACCCGTGCAATGGACAAGAAGATCGCTGACGCCGCGAAGGAAGAGGCCAAGTACGAAGCGGAAATCTTTGTCGACGGCAAGGCTGCCGGAAAGACTAACGGCTTGTTGCGTCTGATTGAGCGTGACCGGTTGCATTTGGGCGGCCATTACGACTTCGATTTCTGGAACTGGAAGCATTACTTCAACGGCGCGTTCTCCTCGATTCGCGTTCATAAAGGCGCATTGACGCCGGCGCAAATCCAAGCCAACGCCGCCATGAAACCGCAAGATGAAGACAAAACCGTTCCCGTGGAATTGGTCTTCGACATCACTGCCGAGAACCTGGCCGAAGGCAAACTCAGCAAATGGAAATACACCGGCAGCGGCGGCGGGACATTCAAACCTGGCGTTCTCGTCTTGAAGAATCAGCCGAAGGTGATGGAGTTTAACAAGAACGTCGGACTCCAAATCGGTGGGAAGCTCGGCTTGGTGAGCAGCTTTAATGTTCCCGAAGCGATGAAGAAAGGGCCCTTTACCATCCTCACCTATACCGCCAAGCCGGTGATTGCCCATGGGGCAAGCGCTCCCATCTTGAGATGGGACAGCAAAGAATACTGGCAAGCATCGGCAGGCTGGAATCCGTATGGGCAGATCTTCTCCTGGCGGCAAATGGAAGCGCCGAAGAAGGAAGGGCAGAACCCCAGTCCGGTACGCACGGTCATGAACTATTGGCCCGGCAAGGGATCCCATCTTCGTGCGTCGGGAATGCAGTACTTTCAGGAGCCGACGACCCACAACAACAATGCCCATATGGGATGGGTCTGGAAGACCCAGTGTCTGACCTACGATGGCAAGACGGCGCGTTGGATTGTGGATGGCCAGCTTGAACGGGAAGAACCCGCGACGATCTATACCGAACAGCGGAAACCGGACCAAAAACCGAGACAGGTCCTTCTCACCATCGGTGGTGGAGGCCGGAAGAAAGAGGCCGCATTCCTCAACTACGTGACGATCTATGACAAGGCGTTCAGTGTGGCGGAACTGGAGAAGGCGACAACGGTAGTCAAACGCAAGCCGCTGAAAGGCAAGCCGATTATCGATGTGCAATTTGGCAAACTCAAACCCGGCAGCTTGGTCTATAGCATCAAGAACACGGGTACATTGGGCGGCGAGTTCCGCAGTCCCGACGCGGTGGAAGCCGCTGCCCGGAAAGAGCCCAGGGAGTATGCCCCAACTGTGAAAACCGAAGACGGAGTGCGTGTGGTGGAGTTCGACGGGAAGGACAACTTCCTGGAATCGGAGAAGGTCGCACCCCGCACGATGACCGACAACGAACCCTTCACGTTTGCGGCGTTTGTCAAAGACGCCCGTGATGGTCAACTGCTGACGGTGGGTGAACGCGAGGGGTTCAGTTACAGAAACGGTAGTCTGGATACTCCGCTGCGGCGCCAATCGCGCGAGCCGAAACCGCGCGGGCAGAAGCGTGCAAAAGTCGGCTCATGGGTGCATGTAGCCTGTGTGTATGAAGGCTCGCGCAAGCCGTCGCACATATACGTGGACGGCAAGCTGGTGGACTCGGTCTACTGGTCGGCGTTCTTCGCCAGACCCGATTTCCAGATGAAGATCGGCAATGGTTTTGGCGGCGGTATTGCCCGGATGCAGATGTGGCGTGGTGTGAAGATCGCTGAAGAAATCTCAGCCCTGGCCGAAGCCGCCCATGAGCTGGTGGTGGTTGAAGATGAAGTGGAGAAATAGCATTTCAGAAAGGATAAACATGAATTATAGACGACTGGTATTGATGGCGGCCCTTGTGGGCCTGGTTGCTTCCGGAGTAATTGCGGGAGAAATGGACAAGATCGACAAGAAACTCGCCAAGGAGGCCCCCCTGTTCGAGCGGGCAAAAATGCGAGGTCGCGTGCTAGACGAGGTCTCGCGCGATGTGATTAAGCAAACCCCAGGGGACGGGTATCAGTTGCGTGTCGTAGAATGGTGGCCTAAGAAAGGCGTCGATCTTATCGAAACTCCCAAAGGCGAGCCCCGCACGTGGACGATTAGACAGAAAAAGTCGACGGAGGATGCGAAGAAATGGTGGCCTCGCGCTCTGCGCGGGAAGAAGCAATTCAAAGCGCATCTGTTGGGGTTCCGGGGTATTGGAGCGGCCCAAGATCCATGGGGGAAGGATGTGACCAAACCGTTCACGCCGGCGGTCGTATTGCGTTTGCCCGATGGTCGCAAACGATGCTTCGTCCGAGGTAGTTTTTCTGATGAAGACGAGAATTACATTATCGGTCTGTACGAAAAACAGATGAAAGTTCTACGCGACAATACGTTTGAGGAGGGGTTTGAACGGATTGCAGCCTCTCACAACATGAATGAAGAACTTTCCGACAATCCACTTTACACTCCGGGAACCACGCACATTAGCAGCAAACATTTTACCGCGACCCTGGGCAGTGAACCACCTGATGATGGGCATGGGTCCAAATGGTTGAATGCCAAGGATAAAGAAGGGGCTGCTCTCAATCGAAAACTCATTATGCGTGGGTGGGAAGACTGGTGGGCATATCTCGAACATGGCGGGCATTTGATGTTCTACTCGGAGAAACTGGGTCCGAAATATAAGTATCGTTTCATTGTCGGGGGGACCAAGAAAGATGGAAAAGTGCTCGGACGTGGGTTTGGCGGCGGGTACGGAGCCTGCAGTGGTGGGGACGGAAGCTGGTGGGGGTTGTATCACGAATGGGGTCACGGGATTCCTTCCGGAGGGATGCAGACTCTCGGCGGTGGGGAGACGCTGTGTGATACGGGTCAAATTATTGGCGATCCGAATTGCGTGCACAAATGCATGTTCCAGGTAATTAAACCGTGGAAGAACATGTTCTGGGGATGGTACCCCGGTGCGTATGCCTATAGTGTGATCGCCGACGACCCCAACTGGGGATATGTGTTCCCCTATGCGATTACACGCATGATGTCCAACTCGGAATCCACACCCATGCATGCGTTGGCACGGGTGGGTGAAGAACGCGGTATTTTCAAAGATGGAATTCGCGAAACGGGCGATTTGCTCGGACAGGTCGGTGCTCGCTTTGCCGAGTTTGACAACGAACTCGAGATGGGTCTCCGGGGTCATTTCGGCTTTCCCACGCGCGTGGCACTTTTAGAAGTTGATCGCGAAAACCGTCGATATCGTTGCAATCCCAAATCATCGCCTGAAGCCTTCGGTGTAAACCTCGTTCGTTTGGTTCCCGATAAAGGGGCCAACGAACTTACGGTGGATTTCCAAGGGCATTACGATGAGAAGATTTACAGCGATTGGCGAGTGTGTATCGTCGCCGTCGATAGAGATGGAAAATGTCGGTATTCGCCTCTCTGGAACAAAGGGACGATGACGATGAAGACCCAGCCTGGGGACTTGCGGTACTGGTTGACCGTAACGGCGACACCCACGGCGTTGAGTCCTACCACGGGGAGCGGACTTTCGCAGGCGGCTCATGTGGTGTATCAGGGCGGGTTTGGATATCGGTATCCCTACGATGTGGCCTTGAAAGGATGTCGTGCCGGATCGCCTCATAGCACGCCCGTTGACGATGAAACCCACGG
>JASLNT010000034.1 GCA_030745875.1 Phycisphaerae bacterium | reverse complement strand
AAGACGCTCCTGGAGAACAGCGACCACGAGATCACCGTAACCTACTTCGAGAAGGGCGGCGGCCAGGGCCTCGAAGTGCTATGGGAAGGGCCCGACATCGAAAGGCGGCGGATCCCCGATGCATCGCTGAAGGACCTGCAGTACGAGTACTATGAAGGCAGTTGGGACAAGCTTCCCGACTTTGACAAGCTCAAGATGACAGATAGCGGCAAGGCGGTCAACTTCGACATCGCACCGATCTACAAGAAGAACAAGAAATCCGCCAAGCCGGATAACTTCGCCATACGCTTCAAAGGCAAGATAGCCATCCGCGAAAACGGCTGGTACACGTTCTATCTCATTTCGGACGAGGGAAGCAGGCT
This sequence comes from Phycisphaerae bacterium, assembly GCA_030745875.1. Classification (GTDB taxonomy): domain Bacteria; phylum Planctomycetota; class Phycisphaerae; order SM23-33; family SM23-33; genus BS750m-G57. Next base: position 57,290 of record JASLNT010000034.1, on the reverse strand, counting down.
GAGCGTCAAGAGCCAGCAGGTTGTCGACAACGACGGTCTGCATCCGATGAACCGCGGGGGCCTGAAGCCCGCGTGGGCCTTCAACCGCTGGGGAGATGTGGCGTACGTGGCGATGTGGTTGTATGACCGGACGGGCGATGAATCCCTGATCGAGCTGGTCAAGGCCATGCGCGCCGCCGGGCGAAACTGGTCGGAGAGTTTCACCACCTTCAAGGGAATGGAAAATGCGGCCAAAGGATGGGGCCACCATCAGCACGGCGTAAACACCGCGATGGGCGTCAAGACCCCGGGGATCTCCTACCTGGTGACGAAGGATAAGTACGACCTCGCGGCGATTACCAAGTGTTTCGAGAACCTCGACCGCTACCACGGAACGCCGGTGGGGATATTCACCGCCGAAGAATGTCTCGCCGGGCGCGGTCCGGACAAGGGATGCGAACTGTGCCTCGTGATCGATGAGATGTTCTCGATCGAAGTGCTCCTCTCGGTCTCCGGCGACTGGACGCTGGCAGACCGGCTCGAGAAGATCACCTACAACGCCTGGCCGGCCACGGTCGGACCGAAGCAGTGGACGCACCAGTACTTCCAGCGGGTCAACCAGGTGGCCTGTGAGACGAAAGACCGCACCTATCTGTTCGGCCCGTACTCGCACTTCCCCTGCTGCACCGCGAATCTGCCGCAGGGCTGGCCCAAATTTGCGGCCAATACGTGGATGGCTACGCCCGACGGCGGTCTGGTGGCGGTTGTCTACGCTCCGTCCGAAGTTACCTCGATCGTAGCCGGAGACAAAAAGGTGACGATAACTGAAGAAACCGAATACCCGTTCGACGAGAACATCAAGTTCACCATCCACACCGATGCCCCGGCGGAGTTCCCGCTCTACGTTCGCATTCCCGGCTGGGCCGACTCAGCCAAGGTCATCACGCCCGACGGGAAAACCACCTCGCCGAAGGCCGGGCAGTACCTCAAGCTCAATCGCACGTGGAAAAATGGCGACATCGTCAAAGTGACACTGCCCATGAAGCTCAAGCTCGACAAGAGGCGGAATGACGCGGTGGCGATCCAGCGCGGCCCGTTAGTCTACTCGCTGAAGATCGGCGAAGACTGGCGGAAGGTCAAAGACTGGCCCGACTTCAAGGCCAAGACCCCGCAGTGCGCCGATTGGGCGATCTATCCGACCACGCCGTGGAACTACGCGCTGCAGATAGACCCCGACAACCTCGAAGGATCGTTGAAGTTCGAGAAGGTCGGAATCAAGGATTACGTATTCGATGCCAAGATGGCGCCGGTGAAACTGACCGTCAAAGGCCGCCGACTGCCTGCCTGGAAACTCACCGACCACAACGCCCAGGTGCCCCAGCGGAAACTCCAGCAGCCCAATCGCGCCGGACTTCCCCCCAAAAGCCCTGTCCAAAGTTCAGAGCCGCTGGAAGAACTCACGCTGATACCGTACGGGGCGGCGAAACTGCGCATAACCGTGTTCCCGGTTCTCAAGAAATGATCTCGGCGTGCTGAGCTTTGCAGTAGCGGTCGGTCATGCCCGCGATGTAGTCGCAAACCACGCGGTGGAGGCCCTCGGTGTCGATCCGCCGGCGGTATCGCTCCGGCAGCAGCGACCCATCGGCGATGTAGCGGGAGAACAGGTCGGTAATTATGCGTTGCGTTTCTTCGTTGCGGCGGCGGTTTTCCCCGGCTTCATAGACATTATCCATCAGGAATTTCTGGAGGTTGGCGATCGCCGGGGCGAGCGCATCGCTGAAATGCGCACATTTCCGTCCTGCACGGCGGACGGTGTCGGGGCTCGCCTTTGCCCCGAGGGCTCTTATGCCTGTGACAGTCGTTTCGAGCAGATCGGATGCCATGATCTCCAGCACGTTTTTACAGGCTCGTATGCGGAGGTGTATCTCGCGAGCGCCCGGGTACTGTTGGCTCGCGGCGCCCCACGCCCGCTGCCACAGTTCCAGATCGTCAAGCTGCGCAGTTGTGATGAATCCTGAGACCAGGGCGTCTTCCAGGTCGGCTGACGTGTAGGCGATCTCGTCGGCGGCGTCGACTACCTGTCCGGCCAGCGGGGCCTGGAGATCATCGCTGAAGTCCGAACACGCCGGCGTGTCGTAGGCTGTCTCGTGCCTGGCGATGCATTCGCGAACTACTTGCGTCAGGTTCAGGCCCCGGAAGTCCGGATAGGGGTGTTCGAGATAGTCGACCACTCGCAGCGACTGGCGGTTGTGTTCGAATCCGCCGTGTTCTGCCATCAGTTTGGCGAGGACCGCTTCGCCCCCGTGCCCGAACGGCGAATGGCCCAGGTCGTGTGCCAGCGCGACCGCTTCGATAAGGTCTTCGTTGAGCCCCAGCGCCCGCCCGAGTGTTCGGGCGATCAGGGCGACCTCCAGCGTGTGGGTCATGCGCGTGCGGAAGTGGTCGTGCTCGTGGGGCACGAATACCTGCGTCTTGAAGTCCAGGCGGCGAAAGGCGGTGCAGTGTACGATCCGATCGCGATCGCGCTGGAAGCACGTGCGGTAGGCGTGCGCCTCCTCGGGATATTTTCGCTCGCCGCCGTCGGCTTCGGTTACGGCCCATAAAGCCGGTTGCGATACTGATGAGGAGGGATCTTCAGTGGTCATGAGAGTTTCGGCAACTCGAGTTCGGTCGATACCTCTTGCAGTTGCTCGTAAAGTCGGGTCAGAGCCTGGGGTATTACCCTGATGTCTCCCAGGACGGACATGAAATTCGTATCGCCGTTCCACCTGGGTACTACGTGGAGGTGCAGGTGTCCGGGCAGTCCCGCCCCGGCGCACCGCCCGATGTTCATACCAACGTTGAATCCATGCGCGCCGATCGCCCCGGTCAAGGCGCTCTGGAGATCGCGAACCATCTCCATCATCTCGCACATTGCGCTGCCGGTGAGATCTTCGAGTCCCGCCACATGCTCCAGCGGCGCCACCAGCATATGCCCACCGGTGTAGGGGAAGCGGTTCATTACCGCAAAGCACTCCCTCCCTCGCCACAGGAGCAGGTTCTCGCTGTCTTTGGAAGGTTCGTCGCGGTAGCGGCAGAGGAAGCAGTCATCGTCATCTCCGGCCAGAGATTGGATGTATTCAATTCGCCACGGAGCCCATATGTTGCTGTTGGCCGCCTCGGGAGGAAGCTTGTCGGAGTTATCATTCATAATGCTGATCATACCACCATACGCGTCAGTTGACAAAACCCATTGACTGAATTCGTTGTCCGCGTTATAATGTTCTCCAGAGCTAGAGGGACTCAGGCTATGGGCGACAATGCTAAATCATATCGGGGGCGGAAGATAATCATATTATCTCGTGATTCGTCTCTCGCGCGGGCCGCGCAATGTGAGAATTCCGCGTCGCAGTATAATTGTGTGCGCGTTACCAGCCCATATGAAGCCGCTGCCGAACTGCTTGCAGAGCCCCCCATTGCGGTGGTCATCGATTTGCGATGCCTGACGCCCGGCGACCTGCCGCTGATCGAAATGACGCGCCAACGAAGTCTGGAAGTTCTGGCCGTTGGCTCTGTGCCGGCAGGGATGACCACTACTGACCTCAGCGGTGTGCGTCTTTCGACCCGGGATCATTTGTCGGCCTTGTTGGATGGGCTGGCGGTGTCATCGCCCTCTGGCGGACAAGTTCCGGTCTCCTCTCAGGCTGTTGGCGGTGAGTCCCCGGAGCTGTCATCACTGGCGCGGTCGATCAGAGAGGCGTCTCGCGCCGGGCGGAAAGCAGCACCCCCGCCCGCCGAGCAGAAAGCAAAGGCAAAGGCAAAGGTGAAGACGAAGGCAACTAACGAGCCGCCGGATGACTCTCCCGATGAACTGCTGACCAGCGCAGAACTTGCCGCCTTGCTGGAGGATGAGTCGTGACCGCCGAAGGGCAGATGCTCGTTCTGGCTGAACTTGCGGTAACGGATGAGTTTTCGGATCATTTCGGTCCCGGCGTGCTGGCTGCCTTTGACGATCCGTACGAGGCGCTGGGGGCAATGGAAAGCCATGATTGGGCGAGCGTTGTAATCGCAGCCTCCTACGTTGGTTTGAGCGGGTTGTGTCGCGCCGTGCGGCGACTCCAGCAAAACGCGAGGGTAGTAGTGTTATGCGGGCCCGCGGCGGAATCGGAGGTCCGCGGTCTGGTCGACGGCGTTACAGCCGAGGGCACCATAGATGACTACTTCATCTACCCGCTGACCGATGACGAATGGCGCAAAGTCGTCCCTGCCTCACATTGCTCTGAGTAAATCAGCCGATGATATCGGACAAGCCCAACAGATCTCGCACTGCGCTCATGAAGCCAGGAGGTCCGCTTTGCGTTGTTCGACGAGGGCCTTCTTGTCGGCGGGCATGTCCTCTTCCGCCAGCAGAGTATCGCAGCCCTCTATGAAGAACGGCAGGCCCACGATGGTGTCGTAGACGCGGTCTTCTTCGCTGCGGCTGGAGATGCATTTGAGGAAACCTTCAAACTCGTCGAAGTAGCTTCCGTAAATGTGGAACGAGTCTGCGATGTGCATGTACTCGCCCGGTTCTACGCCGATCTCGCCGGCTAGCACACGCTGCAGTTCGGTGAACGCGTACATGTTCATGAAGGCGGCTTTGAAGGCGTCGTTGCTTCGCATGTGGATATTCATATGCAGCTTGTCGTCGGCGATGCGGAACCAGAGGCGCTGGAGGCACGTGGGATCGTCGATGGTCATATCGTTCCAGACCTGCCAGGTAACGGCCTGTGCGCGGCGCGTGTAGGGCACGGCTTTGAGTTTTTCGATGATGGCGCCTATCTGGTCGAACAAGCCGACTGATGGCACCTGGTACTCGAAGAGCCGCTCGTGATAGGTGTACTCCCACTTACCGGCCGCCGGGTCCACCCAGTGGTTGTGTACGCCGAACAGGACTTCGCTGCGATACTTCTCCAGGTCGTCCAGACCGCCGGGGAAAGCGCGGTGGATTCGCGGTTCGTCGAACGGTTTGGTGACGTGGATCAGGACCGAAACGTCGCGGCTGTTCGGATCGCCGTCGTGATCGTACTCGGTGGGGAAGCTCTCGCCTTGCTGCCAGCAGGCGGTTACCGCCTTTTCCCAAGCCGCCGGAAGCGACTCCTCGATGATGTGAACCGATTTCATGTTAAGCCTCCATGCTTATACACTATAGTACTAGCAAGGTCCGAACCGATAAGCAAGACTGAAAATTAGCACCTGTCCGGCCTCTTGATCTTGTATAATGATAGCGCGGTACAGGGTGGGATGCAAACCTGCCGGGACACGCCAATGACTCAAAAAGTACTATTTCTGCGCCTCCCATGGTTTATGGTGATCTTGACCGCCGCGGTGGTCATGGGCGTCTGCTCGCGCTGCGGCGCCGCGGGGAAACTTACCAAGTACACCACGAAATATTACGTTCTGCATACCGACCTGGACAAGGACATGACCCGCGAGGTCGTTGTGCGGATTACTGCAATGGCCGAGGAATACAACAATCGCTGCAAGAGTTTTGCCGGGCGGATCAACACGCGTTTCCCGCTGTTCCTCTATAAGAATCGCAAGGACTATCTCCGCCATCCAGGTGTCGTCAAAGGCAGTTCGGGGACATACAGCAGGCGGTCTCTGATAGCCGTCGCACCCCGCCCGGGAGGCAGTTGGCACGTTGTCCAGCACGAGGGATTCCACCAGTTCGCCCACAGAATGATCAGAGGGCACCTGCCGACGTGGCTCAACGAGGGTCTGGCCACGTACTTCGGAGCCGGTGTGTGGACCGGAGACAGCCTAGTCGTCGGCGCGATATCGCGACACTGGCTGAAGCGCGTCAAGAGCATGATTGACAGCGGTAAGCTCATGCCGCTCGACAAAATGCTGGACATGAAGCAGAAGGAATGGAACGACAAACTGAAATCGCAGAACTACCTTCAGGCCCGGTCAATGGTCCACTTCCTGGTGCATGCCGACAAGGGCAAGTACCAGACCGCGCTGTCGAGCTACATTCGCGACCTGTCGCAAGGCCGCTCCTCGTCGGCTGCCTTCCGCAAACGGTTCGGCAAGAACGTAAAGGCCTTCCAGGATCGTTACATCCAGTGGTGGAGCAAGCTCAAGGGCGATCCAACGGCTGAGTTGTACGACAGGATCAAGGTCCTGACACTCACCAGCTTCCTTGCCCGCGCACACTACACGGGCAGAAAATTCGAGAATATCGAAGCGTTCTTCAAAGCCGCCCGAGACGGAACGTTCACAAAGGTATTTGCGGAGATCGGAAAACGCAATCCGGCTATCTGGCTGCCTGAGTCGCTGCTGACCGGGAACATTCCACGCGGCGACGATGTCAAGCGGTGGTCGCTGGTCCACCAGGAGCGGGCCCCGACACACCTGAAACTCGCGCCCGGCGACGGTGCATCCCTGCTTGGCAGCTTCAAATTGGGTCCCCGGATCACCGTGACGGTCAAGACAGTCCGCCCCGCCGCGACCAGGCCCGCTTCCAAACCAGCGGTCAGAACACCATTTCCTCCCGAACTGATTCCACGACTTTAGCGCGAGTATCTCACAAAACCGCAAACGTCACACACGCACAGCACGAGCAGTTTTCCGATGATGCCCGCCTCTCCCCCGTTCAAATACCCAGTTCCTCGCGAATTGCCTGGACTACCGTTTCCGTGCCGGGGCGGAACAGTTTTCGGGCGTTGTCTCCAAGTCGCCCCAGGGCGGGGTGGTCGTCCAGCAGCCGGCGGACTTCCGCGGGCACGTCGCTGTAGCGGCGGGTCACGACGGCGGCGCCGTTGCTGCGGAAATATCTCGCGTTTGCCGCTTCCTGCCCGGGGATAGGTTTGGGCAGGATCATAGCCGCCCCGGCGGCAAGGCATTCGGCGGTCGTTATTCCGCCGGCTTTGGTGACCATCAGCGAGCTTATCCAGACCAGTTCGTGAACGCGGTCGGTGAACGATATGGGGAACAGCCCGTCGACTTCGTCGGCCAGTCGGCCCAGTCGTCCGAGGAGTTTCTTGTTCCTCCCGCCGAGCACCACCAGGGATATTTCCGGGCAGAGTTGCAGGATCCTCCGGGCGGTCTTGACCACCGGCCCGCACGTAAATTCCGTACCGCCGCTGAGGACGACCACCTTCTTGTCGGCGGGCAATCGCCAGTCGGCCAGGACCTTTTCGCGATCGGGTTCCTGGAGCCATTTGGGGTGAATCGGCATGCCGCTGACGGTAATGGTGTCGCGATCGATTCCCCATCTTACGAGTTTGTCGAGACCCGCCTCCGAAGGCAAGAACCACCGCTTGATGCCTCGTGCAAGCCAGAAACGGTGCTGGTCGTGGTCTGTGACGGCCACGAACTGCGGCGCGCTGAAGAGGCCTCTGGCGGCCATATTTGAAAGGATCGTTGACGAAAGGAAGTGAGTATTCACAACGATGTCGGGTTTGAGTTCCTGCATATGGCTTCGGAACTTCTTCATCGCGATTCGCTCGTGCCATAAGCGCCGCCGCTCCATCAGACCGAGCTTCGGACCCTGGGGATGGTTGGTCAGGTGGTATCCCAGCCCGTACATCACGGGCATGCGGGAGACGGTGAAGGCGAAGCCCCTGGCGTAGTAAGCGCGAAACAACGGCGGCGCCAGTGTCAGTGCGTCGAGCACATCGACTTGCGGCGGGTCAGGCAATTCCGCGAGACCCGCGGCGATGGCGCGGGCGGCGGCGTTATGCCCGGCGCCGACCGATGCGGTCGCTATCACAATGCGCGGGGCGGTTGTGGATGTTCCTGAATCAGTCATCTTGCTCCGTTGGTATCCCGGCGGTATCGATCACAAGCAAGTAATCTACCGAATCTTACTTCGTTTTTCAAAGGGTTGAGTCGCACTCGGTTATGGTATTGTCCAGTTCGGGACAATTGCCCCGGACTCTGAATATACCGCCAAAACAGCAGCTTTCTGCACAAATTCGTGCAGAATACGGAAACAGCATTGACACTTGGGGCTATAATCAGATACACTAAAAAACGATTGTACCCCCAGTTTTAGGGATAGGGCAGGAGTATAGCGGATGTCCGAGAATCTGATTGCTAATGCAAGCATAAGAAAGCTTGTTGCCAAGGGCAAAGAACGTGGCTACGTCACTTACGAGGAGATGAACGCCGAACTCCCTGATGACGCAGTCTCGCCCGAAGGTCTCGATTCTTTGCTGATGAGCCTGGACGAATTGGGTATAGAACTGCTTGACGAAGCAGAAGTTAAGCAGAGGGAGGAGTTTGCGTCCGATGCTAAGAGTGACGGTGAGGCTCCCGCAGCCGCAGCCAAGAAGGCAGGACCAGAACTGGAAGTGGAACGCCGGATAGACGATCCGGTCCGCATGTACCTGACACAAATGGGCGAGATCCCTCTGCTTAAGCGTTCCGAAGAGATCTCACTGGCCAAGAAGATCGAAACCGCCCGTAAACACTTCAGGCGCCGTGTCTTGGAGAGCGACTACTGTATCCAGCAGGCAACTGAGATCCTCACGCAGGTCCACCACGGTGATCTGCCGTTCGACAGAACCATGCGGATCTCCACTGCCGAGAATCTCTCCAAAGAGACGATCATGGCCCGGATGCCCGCGAATCTGGCTACGATCCGGCAGATAATCGAGCGGAACGCCGCCGACTGGAAGGTCCTGCGGTCCAACGCATCCAGCACGAGACGCAAAAAGGCCGTGCGCACACTCTGGCGCCGGCGTCGACGCGCCGCCAGTCTGTTGGAGGAACTGTCTCTCAGGACCTCTCGCATCGGACCGCTGATGAGGAAGCTCCAGCACATTTCCGACAAGATGAAGGAAATCGAGCGGGAGTTGCTGACCGCCGATGACCACGATGTTCCCGAAGACGACCAGGAAGTAATGCAGGAAGAGCTTGACGGACTGATCGATCTGATCCAGGACGCTCCCGACATGCTGCGCAAACGCGTTAAGGGCATCCAGAAGGTCTTCAACGATTACGAGAAAGCCAAGCGGGATCTCTCCGGCGGAAACCTGCGCCTGGTTGTTTCCATCGCCAAGAAATACCGCAACCGGGGTTTGTCGTTCCTCGATATTATCCAGGAGGGCAATACCGGGCTCATGAGGGCTGTCGACAAGTACGAATACCGACGCGGATACAAGTTCTCGACCTATGCGACCTGGTGGATCAGGCAGGCGATTACTCGCGCCATCGCCGACCACGCACGGACTATCCGCATTCCAGTCCACATGATCGAGACTATGAGCAAGCTGCGGAATATTTCCAAGCGCCTCGTGCAGGAAGTCGGGCGCGAACCGACCATCGAGGAAATCGCCACCGAAGCGGCAATGAGCGTCGCCGAAGCCAGACGCGTGCTTAAAATATCACGCCATCCGATCAGTCTGGACCGGCCGGTCGGTGAGTCTGAAGACAGCTATTTCGGCGACTTCATCGAGGACGAATCGGCTGAAAGTCCGATCGTGTCGGCCGGTACCGAGATGCTCAAGGACCGCATCGAAGAAGTTCTGAAGACCCTGACGTATCGTGAAAGAGAGATTATCAAGCTACGATATGGTATCGGCGACGGATACACCTACACGCTCGAAGAAGTCGGACGAATATTCAAGGTCACCCGCGAACGTGTCCGCCAGGTGGAGGCAAAAGCCATCAAGAAACTCCAGCACCCCGTACGCTCGCGAAAGCTCGAAGGATTCCTGGACCGCTCAGCCGGCGAGACCGAAGAAGAGACTGACGAAAGCGACGTGATCCTCTGAAGACAGAGCGATATGGGCGGGGGGCAAGTCCGAGACACATTTCACAGACCGGCGTGTGCGGTGTATAATCGGCGGCTGGACAAGGAGACCGGCGTATGAAGAAATCTGTGATCCTCTCGGTCGCCGCGATGCTGTGTCTGACCGCCCCGGCGCCAGCCGCTGAAACCGATGGAATCAAGCTCGACTCACGGTATATCGACCCAGTCAGGGGCTTTTCGCTCAGACCGCCCGCCGGTACGACCTTTTCTCGCGTTACGTCCGCCAATCGCCTGGCCAGTTGGACCATGAGAAAAAGCCCCAAGGCCCCGATTCTCTGGCGTCTCAGCATCTACGCTCGCGCGGATGAAACATTCAAACCGGGCGGCGACTTGTTGAAGTTCGGCAGGGCGCTGGTCGGACGACTGGCGAGAACCGAAGGATTCAAGGCTCCCTCGCCGCGCGTCATAGACATCGCCGGAGCCAAAGCGGTGAATCTGCGAGGATTGACCACCGGAAAAGTGAAGTTCTGGCAGCGGCGCGTGTGGGTCCATCTGGGCGGAAGTAAGTTCCTCGAAGTTCGCATGTCCGGGCCGAACTCCGACCGCCAAAAGCTCGACGAGATAGCATCGGCTGTACTGAAGACCCTGAAGATCATCGATCAGAAAGAAGCCAAGGCCCGAAGAAAAGCTGCACTTGACAGGGGTGCGCGGCTGCTGAAAGACCTGTCCGCCAACAAGCTCAAGGGCGCGCTGGACACCCGCGATCAGTGGTATCTTTATCGGCGCGACGACAAGGTTATCGGGTTTATGCGGCAGAAGGAGGTGACAGATACGTCATCCGGTAAGCCCGGATGCCGAATCAAGAGCTGGATAGTGATGACCTTTGACGCCAAGACCCTGAAGCTTCACCGAAACATGTTCGCCGCCGCCGACCGGTCGGTCGAAACGTGGAAGGAAACCGCCGGTGTCAAGTCGTCCGGGCAGGATGTTAGCATGATCGAAAAGGGCTCAAAGAGCGGCCCGAGGATCAATTGTGAGATAACCGTTGGCGCAAGGAAGGTCACCCAAAAACCCGCCGCCGCTCCGACCGATAACTACCTTCCGCGCGCGATGGACTGGCTGCTCAGACGCATGGTGGACCTGAAAGAGCCCGCCGCCTATGCGTTTGCGACCTACAACGGGCGAAAAGGAAGCTTCAACCTGCGGACCTTCACTGTGATCGGGCCGGATGAAATCGAAGCCGGAGGGCGGAAGGTCAGCGCCGTCCACGTGACCGACCAGCTCACCGCCGAAACACAGGCTGCGAACATGTGGGTCGATATGGGCGGAAATCTGCTTATAATGAAAACGGCTGACGGGCTGGTTATGGAGACCGCCTCGGAAAAGGCCGTCGAAAGACGATTTCCCAAAGCCAAGGAAACCATCAAGACTATGGGCGGTTAGCACCGTCCATCGGCCGATCTTGCGATAAAGAGAACAACAGAATGCCCCAAACGGATAAAGAGTACGACGTCATAATCATTGGTGGAGGGCCCGCGGGCCTTGCCGCCGCCCTCTACACCGCCAGAGACCGATACAGCACCCTGATCCTGGAAAAAAACGGATTGCCAGGAGGGCAGATAATGCTCACCGAGCACGTGGAGAATTACCCGGGATACCAGAAGATTTCAGGCTTCGATCTGATCGAACAGATGAAGACCCAGGTCGCAGGTTTCGGGGCTGAAACAGCGACCAGCCAGGCAGCCGACGGTATCAGGCGTCGCGACGACGGGATGCTCGAGGTTGATGTAAACGGCGCTGAGCATACGTACGTTGCTCGATCGGTTATTGTCAGTCCGGGAAGCGACTACCGTAATCTGGGCATTCCCGGTGAAACCGAAATGAGGCAGGCCACCCGCGTGAGCTACTGCGCCACGTGCGACGGGGCGTTCTATCGCGGAAAACATGTGCTCGTCATCGGCGGGGGCAATACCGCGGCTGAAGACACCGTCTATCTCGCCACACGCTTCACCGACAAGATCACCATGATCCACCGGCGCACGGAATTCCGCGCTGAGAAAGTGCTGGTCGAGGAGCTTTACGCTGCGGTCGATGAACACAACATCGACATCAGGCTGCCTTACGTGCCCGTGGAGATTGTCGCCTCGGAAGACGGGAGCGATATCGACCACGTCAAGATTCGAAATGTTGAAACCGACGCTGTCGAAGAACTCTGTGTGGACGGTGTGTTTGTGTTTGTGGGCATGAACCCGAACACTGCGTGGTTAAAAGACGTGCTGGACATCGATGAAGGCGGGTACATACAAGCCGATCCGCTGACGATGAAAACTTCACTGCCCGGCGTATTCGCCGCCGGCGACTGTCGCTGTCAGGCGGCGATGCAGTTGGCGACAGCGACCGCCGACGGCGTGGTTGCGGCGATGCAACTTAGGGAGTATTTTCGTGATCCGTCAAGCTGGTCGGTCGACACATGCGACCAGAGCGGGCAAGGTTGGTGAGATTCATAGACCGTAAGGAACAATAGGGAGACAGATTATGGATAGCATGCAATACGATGCATATGCAGGTCAGAAAGTTCAGACCAACGCTTTTGTAACCGCAGTTTTCGGGTGGATGACCGGGGCTCTTGCAATTTCGGCGATTGTGGCGATGTTGACGGTGCGGGTGCCCGCGCTCAAGAATTTCGTCTACGGCAATCCCAACATGTTCATTGGTCTGCTTATCGGCGAAGTGATTCTGGTGCTGGTGCTTGTTGCGGGAATCAACAAGATGTCGGCGACTACGGCGTCGGTCATGCTGGTGATATACTCCGCGATGAACGGCCTGACGCTTTCTGTGGTTATGCTGATCTACACCGCCGCCTCCATAACCAACACTCTGTTCGTTTGCGCATCGGTGTTTGGGGTCATGTGCGCCTACGGGGCGATAACCAAGAAGGATCTCAGCGGACTGGGCAACCTGTGCATGATGGGCCTGTTTGGCGTAATCATAGCTTCGGTCGTCAACTGGTTTACCGCCAGTACAGCGCTTTACTGGGGCATTACTTACGTAGGCGTGTTGGTCTTCGTGGGTTTGACGGCGTACGACATGCAGAAGATCAAGCGTATGGCGTCAAGCGTTCAGCCCGGCAGCGCACAAGCGCAGAAAGCCGCGGTTATCGGGGCGCTGCACCTGTATTTGGACTTCATCAATCTGTTTCTGCTGCTGCTGCGTCTGATGGGCGACAGGCGATAACCCCGTTTCTCCGAGGCGCGGACGCCGCGGTGCGGGATGTGCCTGGCGACACTGTCGGCGGGATGGCGAACGTTTTTCCGCAATGACTGCACGTAGCTTCGCGCCATCGCGCCCGTCGCGGTATGCGCACGTTTCTGCGGCAGCGGGGATTCGGGCATCTGTGGACTAGAAAACGCATGTGATTGAGTCTCAGAGGAGTTCCTTGAGCAGACCGGATGTCGCACGCGACAGTGTTTCAGCCAGATCGAACCGAACCGGAGCTACGAACAGCTCTTCGCATCCAGCGCACCGCACTTCTTTACCCTGCATATTCTGAGGGATTACTAGGGTTTTGCGGCATTTCGGATTTGGACAACGGTACTTATAACCACCCATCATGAGTCTCCGATTCTGTGCTCCACTACCTGTATCGACGCTGGCGGCCAATGGCTTGAGTACGGAGCCCCCCATTAGCGATTTTTAAGCACAAAGAAATGGTAAATCGTGGTTTATGGGTCTATTCTTCGCTCATGCGCTCAATATTGGCGCCAAGCCGCCTGAGCTTGTCTTCGATCCGTTCGTATCCGCGGTCGACGTGGTAAATGCGTTTGACCGTTGTCTCGCCCCTGGCTACCAGGCCAGCCAGGATCAGCGCCGCCGACGCTCGCAAATCGCTGGCCATCACCGGGGCTCCGATAAGGTGCTTGACACCCGTGACGATGGCCGTCGGACCCTCCTTGCGGATGTCGGCTCCCATTCGCAGCAGCTCGGCTACGTGCATGAAACGTTCGGGGTAGATCTTCTCGGTTATCACGCTGTTTCCGTCCGAAAGGCACAGCAGGGCGATAAGCTGGGCCTGGATGTCGGTCGGGAAGCCCGGATACGGTTGGGTGGTTACGTCGGCGGGCTCCAGGTGGCGCGATGAGGAAACCACCACTTTGTCACCGTCGGGTGTGACTATCACGCCGATCTCACGGAGCTTGTCAACCACCGCGAGCATGTGGCTGAGATCGATATTCTCAAGCGTTACGTCTCCATTTGTGATCGCCGCAGCCGCCATGAACGTCCCCGCTTCGATGCGGTCGGGTATAACGCGGTGCTCGGTCCCGGTGAGCTTCTCGACTCCGTCGATGGTTAATCGCGGCGTGCCCGCGCCGGTTATCTTGGCTCCGGCGGCGTTTAGATACTTTGCGAGGTCTTCGACTTCCGGTTCGCATGCGGCCGACTCTATGATCGTGCGACCTTCAGCCAGAGCCGCCGCCATCATAACGTTAGCCGTTCCCAACACGGTCGAACCGAACGGACCGCCCAGGAAGATCTCCGCACCGTGAAGCTGATCGGCGCTGGCGACGATATACCCCTTGTCCAATTCGATTTTTGCTCCCAGCGCCCGCAGACCGCGCACGTGCAAATCCACCGGCCGCAAACCAAACGAACATCCGCCCGGCATGGAGACGCGGGCCTCCTTACGCTTGGCCAGCAGCGGTCCGAGCACGCAAATGCTCGCACGCATCTTGCGAACGATCTCGTATTTCGCCACACCCCTCGTTTCGTCGGTTACGCAGACATGCATCCGCCCCTGCTCGTCGCGAGTGACTTCGGCTCCGAGATCAGCCATTAGCAGCGACATGAACCGAATGTCCGCCAGATCGGGCACGTCGGTAAAAACGCTTGGCCCGTCGGTCAACAAACTCGCAGCCAGGAGGGGAAGCGCTGCGTTCTTGGATCCGCTGATCCGAACCGAGCCGGTTAACCGTTCTCCACCGCGTATTACGAACTTATCCATGTGCTTTCCCACCGCCCCTAAATCCGAGTCTATTGTCAAAAACGATAGCGAAATCCGAGCAGCCGATACTATAGACCAACCCGCCGACATAATCCAGCCCGCCGGGACCGGAATGGGCGTTGCCCTTGTCGTGCGGGTCGCCTATGCTGTGCACGTCAGGTCCCGTTAATTGCAGAGAGGACGTCATGAGATCGGTCTGGTTTACTGCTGTCGTAGCGATTACCGTTGCGGGTGGGGCGGTTCATCTGCAGGCGGCCGATTCGGCGCGCCCCGTGCCCAGAGGTCATCCGCGACTGCTGGGGACGCGCAAACGCCTGCAATCTCTAGCCAAACAGCGCCCCGAAGCCTATCGGCGCGTTGTCAAAGTCGCCCGCACACAGAAAGCCGACGACCACGCGAAATTGATCTCGATGGCGTTGGTCTGTGCGATTGAGGGCGACAAGCAGCTAGGTCGCCAGGCCGTTGCGAAACTCACCAAAACGATCTCCGGTCCGATCCCGAAAGGCCACAAACCCTTTGCCCACACGCTGGCTCGATGTGCGATCGTATATGATCTGTGCTACGAATCCTGGACTCCCGCCCAGCGAACCGCTTTCCACACATTCATGAATCGCGTGGTTGACGCCAACGTGAAATCCGAAACCCACGTGTTCCACAACGGGTGGTACGGTTACAAGAACTGGGGGATCGGTTTGGCGTGTTATGCAACGCACTACGAAAACCCGCGCGCTGAAGCCATTCTGGCGGCCGTCAAGTCCGACTTCCGCACCCGCGCAGCGCCCGCGTTGGAGCTAGCCGGAGCCGGGGGCGGCTGGGCCGAGGGCTACTACGTTCACTACTGGCTTTACGAGTGGTTGTTCTTCTGCGAGGCCGCCCGCCTCTGCGACGGGACGGACTACTACGCGATGGCTCCGAAGTTCTTCGGGAATCGCGCCGTCGCGAGTATGTTCGAGATGTATCCGGGAATCAGCACGTACGGTTCGCGGAGACCTGTCCCCATGGGCGACGGGGGCGGTCGCGTCTTCGGCGGCGACCGCGACAAAGCGCTGTCGGCCAGGCGCATACTGGCCGGATACTATCGCGACGATCCGACCCACAGGATAGTCCACGCGTTCAACGAAACAACACCGCGATCGTCGGTCGGTGTTTACGCCTACAAGGACTTTCTATGGCGAGATCAGACGATTAAGAAGGGCGATTTGTCATCGTTCAAGCTGTCGCACTTCAGCGGAGGGCCCGGGTATGTTTACGCGCGAAGCTCCTGGGACGAGGCCGCAACGCACTTCTTCTTCAAGTGCGGAGACCGCTTCACCGCCCACCAGCATCTGGATGTGGGCAATTTCCTGATCTATCGCGGCGGCGAGCTGGTTGGCGACGGGGGGCACTACGACGGGTTCGGAACGGACCACGATGTGAACTATCATCTCCGCACAATCGCACACAACACCATTCGCGTGCACGATCCTTCGGAGACCTGGCCCGGTATTCGCGCCGGACGCGTCACCGGCAACGACGGCGGTCAGCACCACAACTGGCCGCATCATAACGGAGCAGTCACCGACCCCGCCGCTTGGCACAAGAACCGCAAACTCTACGATATCGCCGACATGCTCGCCTTCGAAGACCGGGGAAAATGGCTTTATCTCGCCGGCGATTGCAGCCGGGCCTACTCGCCAAAGAAGCTCGACTATTTCACGCGCCAGATCGTCTACATCCGCCCGGGCACATTCGTAATCTTCGACCGCGTCGCAGCAAAGGACGCAGCGTTCAAGAAAACCTGGACTCTCCAAACCGCCAAACGCCCCGAGCGCTCCTCAGGCAAGTGGATTGTCACAAACGGCAAGGGGCGCCTGTTTATCCAGACCCTTCTCCCGGCCGGGGCGACTACTGAACTCTTCAGAGGCGAGAAGTTGTACAGCTACGGAGGCAAATCGTACCCGCCGAAGCGCAACACCGGTCCGGCGCCGGAATGTCGCATGGAGGTCTCTCCGATCACCCCGTCGAAAACCGACTGCTTCCTTCACGTCCTGACCGCAACCGATGCTCCGACGCGCACCATCCCCGAAGCCCGCGTCACGACCACCGACAAGCAAGTGACAGTGACTATCGACAAGACAAAGATCACGTTCGCCAAGCCAACTGTTGGCGGCGCTATCACAGTAAGCGGTTCCCGCAAGGCATTCCCGACAAAGATAACTCCTACCGCACAACCGTCGTCCCCCAGGGCTCCAATGGAAATCCCTGTGCTTGTGGTCAAATACTTTCCCGTCAAGGGCGATCTGATCGATGTCGGTGTCACTGGCGATTGGGGCGCCTCGCTCAAGGACACCCGCGCCAAAACCGACAAGCTCACCGCAACTGTGTGTGGAGCGCTCCAGGATGGATCACGATATCACGGTTACAAGAACCCAAACGCCAAACCAAGCCTGACCTACCGGATCGTCAAAACGATCGAATATCTCGAACCGTTGCCCACGACTCCCCGCCCCGGCCGGAGAGTTCCTAATACCGACTACAACGCTATCATGAAGAAGATCGACATCCGCCAGTGGGTCGAAAGAAAAGGCGTCAAGGAGGTCTGGATATGGGGCTATCACGGGGGAGTAGTGAACCTGTGGGAATCGAACATGGCCGGACCTATGGGCGACATAAGCAACTCCAATCGCGACCCCAAGGATCTGCCCATCCTGACGAAAACCTACACGGTGTACCACTATAATTACCAGCGCGGCGCCTCGGAGGCCGTCGAAGACCACATGCACCAGTTCGAGGCTGTGTTGAATCACGTTGACGGCAGACACCGGACCCCGCCCGACAAGTGGGGCGATCTGTTGTTCTGGGGCAAGTTCGTCGGCAGCGACCGGACTCATAAGATAGTTCGCCCCGGTTGTGGCTGGTCGCACTATCCGCCCAACGCCAAAGGCGACTACGACTGGGCGAATAAGCGTTTCGTCGAGACCGACATTGAGGACTGGCGCCCGGACAGAACGGGCGTTAGGAAAAGGATCAACTGCGACCGCTGGGATGGCGACAGCCTCAAGTGGTTTGTCTACTGGATGCAAAACCTCCCTGGTGCGGGCAACGGGTTGGCCTATCGCGGCAAGAAACTCACGAACTGGTGGATATTCATCGGCGACTTCGACGCAGCGATGAGTCGAAGTCTGAAACTGACCGAAAAGTGATCGTGATGCGGTCGCCCGTCGTCTGGTGTCGCCAATTTGCCAAGGGATACGTCGTCAGGGATCCACCGCAACTGTTCCCGGACCTGTCGAAGATCATGCAACAAGTCTACCGATTCTCGCTGAGTCTCAGGCGGCCAGACTCCAAGTCAGGGTCCCGCCCGCCCGCGTGACGGGGCGAATCTCGTGCGTTTTGGGGTTGGGAGTTTTATCGCCCGCACATCCTTCAGTGTTCGCAGTTTCGCACCCGTTGCCGCCGCCGCTACGCGAAGATTCGTGTCTGAAGCTTCGGCGAGGCACGTGACCCGGTGTTTGCCCGCGATGCGTTTGCAGCCCAGTATGATAAACTCGGTGTCGGGCAGTTTGCCATTCGGCGCCACTGAGGCTGGGAACACGGCCTCGAATCGGTCGCCCGGTTTGAGTTTTCCTTTCATACTGACTACGCATATCTCGGTTTGCGTGCTGACGCCGCGGCTGTTGTGGGAGGCCGTCCCGTCGGGGGCTCCTGTGGCGACGACCACACAGTCGGCTTTCGTGAGCATCGTATAGAGCGGGTGTTTTTCGGGGTTGTCTCGGGCGAGTGCGGCGTTGGCGCGGTCCGTTTTGTCGGCTTCGTCGGCGGCGATTCGCGCGACTTTCAGCAGATCTTTTGACGCCGGGGCGAGATAATACGCCCGGTTGCCGCGACGATCGGTGCGCAGCAGCGCGAGGCATTGTTCGCCCACGGGCGGGGCGGGCTTCTTCTTGCCGGTCTTGCTGTAGGCGCATTGGATGGTCTGCTTGGGTTTGAGCCTTCCGCGGAGGGCTTGGTTGACCGTTAGCGTCAGTTCGAATTCGTAGATCGCCGGATACGACTCAGCCACCGCTCCCAATTGGGCTCTGTCGAGCGTCGCAACGACAACGTTCTTCGCCTCGAATATGCTTTTGTAACGCGGGTGTTTCTTTGCTGCGTCGAGTTGCTTGTTGACCGGTTTGGTTGTCACGTAAGGCCCGCCGCCGGCGCCCTTGGGTCCGCGCCATCTCACGTTTGACCGGAGCGCGAATATCTTCATATGCGCGCGCAGGTCGCGGGTTCTACCGGGACGGAACTTGAAGAATACCTGCTCGGGGAACGATTCAGCCACAGAATAGCTCAATCGATCCTGATCCGAACCCCGCCACGCAAACACGAGCACCACCTGCTGTGTGAAATCGACTTGCTTGTTCAGTGCAATTACGGCCGGGCCGGGGAAGTGTTCGCCCGCTTCTTTTGCCGAGCGGATTACCAGCGGTTTGTCTCGGCTGGCTGTGCGGAATATGCCTGGTTTTGGCGTTACGCCCTTGATGGCCTGGATTGGCGGGGCGGCCGACGCGATCACCGGCGGCAGCAGGGCGGCGAGTACTGACAGTACGAGTGTTTTTCGCGACATTTCACACCTCAAGATGTCCAATAGGGACGGTAACGCACTTGATTCTCTGACGCCCAACGACCGCCTTGGTTCCATTCTATTTCAGCGGTCGCCGACGGGCTCTCGCCCTCAGTTCTTTTCGCAGCAGTGTTCCGGAGCGGCTTAGGTTTTTTGCTGACCAGCCTCCCGAGCCGCTCGCTCGCGGAAGCAGGGCTGCCGATGTTTCACGTTTGTCGGCGACCGACCAGTTGCACCAGGTGAGTTTATGGCGGTCCATGAACTCCAGCCACTTCCGCGTTTCATCGTAGTCGAGTTTGCCTGATCCGCTGGCCTCGCTGGTTCCCCACTCGGTGACCATCAGCGCTGCGCCTGCTTTCAATGCGGCGGCGGCCTTGTTGCGAAGGGATTGCTTATGGGTGGCGGCGTAGAAATGGAGCACGTAGGCTATGTTTCGGAATCTCAGCGGATCGCGTGCGGCTTTGTCGACGTCTTGGGACCAGGTCTGCGTTCCGCAGAGGATCAGGCTGTCGGGCGCGTGTTTGCGGATCGCGGGGATTACGGCTTGGTGGTAAGGTTTGATGACCCTAGACCAATCGTGCTTGTTCAGCGGTTCGTTCCAGGTCTCGTAGAGCACGTTGGGGTATTTCCCATACGTCCTGGCCAGCTCGGCGAAGAATTCCTTTGCCTGCTGAGTATGTTTGTGTGCGTTGTGGTCGTGCCAGTCGACTATCACGTAGATTCCCAGGTCGATTGCGGCTTGGACTACTTTGAACACTTTCTCTTTTTCGCGTTTTGGGTTTTTCAGATACCCTCCGTGCTCGATCGCCATCGCCGCCCGCACAACCGTACATCCCCAATCGTCCCGCAGCCATTTCACGGCGCCTGAGTTGTAGTACTGGCCCATCCATTGGCTCCAGAACAGCGACATCCCGTGCAGTGCTACAGGCTTTCCGTTCTTGTCGACTATGCGATTGCCCTGAACGCGCAACCGGCCGTGTTTGGCGACAATGCTTCCTTCCGGCGCCTTGGGTGTTTTCGCACGTGTGGTCCCGGTGAGAACCAGGCTCGTTAATACGACCGCCGGAATGATGCTCAATAACAAGGTTCTCCTGGAGTCAATCATTTTCGGCTCCTAACGGGTGTTCTACTTTGTTTGCGGGGCGGTTTTTTCTATGCGGTACAGGTGTGTGTCGGTTCGGACGAAGAGGGCTTTGCCGGCGACTGCGGGAGAGGCCATTACTCGTCCGTCGAGTTTGTTTGTCGCCAGCGGTTTGTACTTGCGCCCCGGTTCGATAACCATAGTTCCGCTGCGTTCGGAGAAGAGATAAACGCGGTTTTCAGCGTAGACCGGAGATGCCGAATACGCCTTGCCGATCCGTTCTTCCCACACGGGCCTGCCCGTCGCGGTGTCGATGCAGACAACGTACCCCTTGTGCGAGACCGAGAATATCAGGTCCTTGATCAGAATGATCGAGGCTCGCTGGGGCATGTGTTTTTTGAATTTCCAGGCGATATGCGTACCGGTGACGTCGCCTGTTCCGTTGGGTTTGATCGCCCACAGTTCGGGGAAGTCGCAGTCGTTGATCACGTAAACCCGCTTTTTGTCGAACACCGGGCGGGGCACCACGGACCACCCCTTGGACCGCACTTTCCACAGTTCCTTACCCGTGTCGGGGTCGTATGCGATGATTCCCTTTGCGCACGGACTGACGAGCTGCTTGTGTCCTGCGGCTTCGATGACTGACGGAGTGCAGAACGATTTGCGGCAGTATTTGTGGACACCGCTGAAGTCCAGGGATCGTTTGGTCTTCCAGACGGTCTTTCCGGTCTTGCGGTTGAGGGCGGCGACATACTGCACATCCGCTCCGTCGACGGGAAAGATCAGCAACTTCCCGTACGGAATCGGCGAGGCGCCCGGTCCCATGTGATGTTCGCACATCATGTCGCGCCGGGACCAGACAACTTTCCCGTTCTTGGTATCGAGGCATGCGGTTCCGTAGCCCCCGAAATGCACGTACACCCTCCCGGCCTCTATCACCGGCGTCGGCGAGGCGTACGTATTCATCGCGTTGATTCGATCGGGCTTGCCCACATCGAACAGCTTGATGTCATGTACGACCCTGCCGGTCGCGCGGTCCACGCACACGGCAAACAGCTTGCCGCCTTTCTTCTCGGCGGTGGTCATCCAGACCTGGTTTCCCCATATCACCGGCGAGGACCAGCCCACATCGTGTATGGGAGTTTTCCAGACGATGTTCTGTTTCTCGGACCATTCCAGCGGCAGACCGGTTGCGGCGGTATGTCCGTCTCCGCTCGGTCCGCGGAACTGCGGCCAGTTGTCGGTCTGACCGCCCGGTCCCGCCAGAACCGCCATCATTACAACCCATGTGGTGTTCAGCATTGTTTATCTCCATCTGCAGCGCACTTAATACAGAACGTCCGCAGGGGCGAGTTATTTGCTTCGGCCTTTGATTCGCAGCAGTTCGCCTCCCGCGGCCGGTAGTTTGAATGAGACTGACCCGTTCTTAACCTCCAGAACGCGCCATTTTCCGGTCTTGCGGTCGAGGAGTTCTATTGTGGCTTTGGCGCATGATTCCGCGTCCAGCGCGAGTGTCATGTTTTGCGGGGAGAATGCGTTGTGATTGGCGAGGTAGACCGCATCGTCTCCGTTCGGGTATTTGAAGAAGCCCAACACAGCTTCGCCGGCACCGACCTGCAGCCAATGCTCTTTTGGAAATGGCGGCAGGCGCCAGGGCACGTCGATCTTCTTGTCCTTGTTCGATTCGGTTTTGGTTGTGGGCGTGGAGTAGACCGCCAGCGGCCGACCGATTTTCATCAGATCGGAGTATAGCGCCTTGCGCTCCTGTCCGATTTTCACCAAGTGATAGAAGCGGTGCTTTGGATCGATGTTCCCGTCCTTGTCGAACGGTCCGCCGATGAACCAGATGCACACTTTCAGCCCGAACGGGATCGATGTGTTCAGCGTGTAGCTGTTCCAGTTGTAGTTGCTGCCCAGGACCCAGCGCCCGATGTGTCCGTCCATGTTCTTGCAGTGTCCCATGTACCACTGCAGATCCGCGAAGTGCCACAAGAACCCCCTCTGCCAGTGATAGTCGTAGTACGCGTGTATCCCCGGTTTTTCCTTGAACGCGTTTGCGTACGATACCCGATACGTGCCCACCCAGACCGGGTGGGTCGGGTCCCATTTCTTAATCATCGCGATGTACTGGTCGATGTTCTTCTTGTCGGGATACCCGAAGTAGGGCAGTTTCTCGTTCCAGAGATTATATCCCCACACGCCTTCCTCACCGCGGAGCTTGCGGCAGAGTGCTTCAACGGTTGGTCGCTGGGCGGGGCGGCGGATATCCATCTTCACGTCGTCCTTCCACGCCAGGATATCGACCATCATTTTCACCCCGTGCTTGCGGCAGAGCTTGACTCGCCAGTCGCGGTATACGCAATGGATCGTGTTGAAACCGGTCTTCTTCATATTGACCAGCAGGTTTTCGAAGACTTTCGGATCCGAGGAGAAATGGTCGACCGTCCCGTATCCGGGCGAGAGCACTGCAGCGAATTCTTTCGGCGGGGCGGGGGGCTTGTTGGGTTTGACCTCGGCGCTGGCGACCGGGACGCACAGTAGAAGAACAACAGTGAAAAGAACTGTTCGGTTGGTTGTCATAGTGTTGCGTCCTCTCGTCACTTTGTTATTGGTACGGTCATCGGTTCGCCTTCAGTGCTAAAGCGGACGAACGCCCAGGTCTTCGGCCCGTCGGCGGTCAGTGAGACACCGCAGTATCCGGTGGGCATCTTGTAGTTGTCGAGCTTTAGTGGAAGGTCCTTGATCTTCATCCAGTTTCGATCGTAGAGCCCGACGGTCTTGCCGCCCGTGTAGCGGAGCTGCTGATGACTCTTGATCTCGCCGACGATAGTCATTGAGCCCTTGCCGATGCGGATCACAGGGTTGCTGAGCGTCACCTCAGTTTCCGCCAACGCTTTGAGCCCTTCGACCTTGACCGTTGCGGTCTTGCCTGTGGGGATCTCGCCGAAGCCCAGTTTGAACCAATCGGTTTGATAGTTGAAGGCTGTCGAGTGGCTGCGTCTGGGTCCGCCCCAGTCGGAGCCCACCCAGTAGGCCTCGCCGTTGGGGATCTCGAAGTATTTCCTTCCGGTGAAGTCGAGTTTCACCACATAGTCGCGGTGTCGGGGCATTCTCAGGAGGAGGAGCGAGTTCGATCCGTCGCCGGTGACCCACACGCCCATTGCCCGGTGTTGCTGGAGTTTGAGTTTTTTGGCCGTTCGCCAGAGGGGCATGAGCACGTCCTGGTCCTTGGCGCTGTACGGTTTGTTTCGCCGGTTGGTCTGGGTTATCGTCAGCGATTTGGCGTCGCCGGTGAGCGTTGTGTCGATCGGGTTCTCGATTTTCTCAGGGTCCGGTTGCAGGGAGATGTTCTTCGGGTTGTCGTAGTCCAGCGCGGTGATGATGCGGATCGAGAATCGCGGAGCCTGGTCCTTGTAGGGGTTGTTGAGCTTCAGCACATCGCCCGTTCGAACGTACTGCCCCGGTGTGACGTAGCCCGACTCGCTGCCCGTGCAGCCCCACATTACATCGCCCGTGCTGCGCGTCAGCGGATTCCTGGTTGGGTATATCTTGAAGGCTCCTCCCTCGGCGCGGGGTTTCCAGACTGTGTCGGAATGGTAGCCGCGGTGGGGCGGCGGATGCAGGGTGGCTTTTATCTTGTCGCGCTGCAATTGGGTCATGAGTTTGCTTGTCTGCTTCCACATGCCTACGGCCTGGGCGATCGGTCCGACCATACCGTGATCCCGCCAATTCTTCGAGGGATAGTGGCAGGCGAAGGCGAACTCGAAGTCGTTGAGATTGAGCGCTGCCGCCTGGCCCATTCGCATGTGAGCTTCGTCGAGCGTGCTTGCCGCCCGCGAGATGTGCCACGTCCGAATTCGCGTTCCGAGATCCATAACGCGCCGCCCCATCTTCTTTACCGAGTGGAGGCGATACTCGAAGTGTCCATAGTATCGCTCAGCCCCGAAACCCGATGCGAATATTACCGGATGGTCGAGTTGGCTGTACGTATCGGCGGTCCACTTGCGGTATGAGAAGTTGGAATTAGCGAAGTTGCAGGGGTTCAGACCGTCGTAGACGATGCGGTCGATATGGCAGTAATTGGCCAGGTCCGTCAGCTCCCTGACCATCTCGTCATAGAGTTTCGTACCGAGCCCCGGCAGGAACGAGCTATTGTACATGGTCACCAGGCCAACCATTTCGACGTCGGCTTTGTGGGCGGATGGGGCGGTTGAACCGATTCCGCGCTGACAATTCTTGAGGATCCACACATCGCGGTCGGTGTTGAGGAACTCGCCGGCTTTGACGATCTCGTTTCCGATTCGGAACATGTAGAAGTTGTGGTTCCTGCTGACGGCGGGCGGATTGGGCGGGCCGCCTCCTTTCCCGGTGGTGTTGTAGGGCAGTTCGACTCCTCTTGCGGGCTTGAACAGGATGGTCGCGTCGTCGACGTCGATAGATTTAACGAGCGTCCCGTCGCCCCAGCTTTGCAGATCGCGTCGTGGTTTTTGAGCGATGAATACCGGATCGTCGAATGGGATTCGACAGAAGTCGTAGTGGATCGAAATCCCTATGCCCGCGGCGTTCATGCGCTCAGCCAGTTTGCGGAATCCGTCGCGCCCTTCCTTGAAGAAGTTCTTGTTGATCCAGCAGTGGTGACGGCGGTCGGCGTAGGTCCGGCCGTAGAGATGGTATATCTTCGTGCCCGCTTGCCTGAGGTAGGGCATTATGTCGTCGAAGTCCCCCTCTTTCTCGGGGAACTGGATGCCGGCTTCGCTGATGTCGGCGTACTTGATTTTCCAGTCGGCGATCCACTTCTTGGCGCGCTGGTGGGTCCAGGCGCCCTTGATCTTCGGATGGGGCAGGCCTTCAGCCGCCCAGATGCGCAGGAAAGTATCGTCCTCGTCGTCATCGTCCCGCCGCAGGTAAATCGCGATCCCGCCTTTTGGCACGTTCTTCCCGCGATACCACAACCACGGCCAGTGGGCCAGCGGAAGCTTGGAATCCCTGGTCATGTAGTCCAGCGCTGCGCTCCTGACGACATTGCGCTGGACCCGCATGCTCAGGGCAAGTTCGAGATGCACGCGCTTTGGTATCCCGTAGAATTCCTTGATGCGGATGGTGAGGTATCGATCTTTCTCAGCCACCGCGAACACCACTCGCTGAGCATTGGTCTCGTTGGAGACTACGTAGTTGCCGTCGGGACGCTTGGACAGGTTCCGCAGTTTGGTGATCCGATTGTCGAAACCCCTGAGGTGGAAGCCCATCGAGGCCGAGCCCTGATCGATCAACTCCTTACCGTCCGACAGGCGCTTGAGCGAGACAGGAACGCCCGCGGCGCTGAATCTCAGAGTGAAGCGTTTGGTCTTGAAGGTCACCGGGCGTGCGACTCGCTGCCCGGCGGGATCGAATTTCGGAGCCGTCAGGAGGATCTTGTCCATCTCGTCGGTGCGGGCTTTAGACTTTGCGGTCGATTCCGGCGCGGGTTCGGCCGCGCCGGTGATGCAAGCCGACAAGACAATCAGCAGCATGTAAATCCTGGGAAACTTCATTTATCATCTCGCGCAATTGATTATGGAAGCCGAATATCGGAGTTACCACGGAATTGTATTCCCGTGGGGCGCTGAGTCAACCTGTTCCGTCGGATGCAAAGCGGCTTGGCGTGTCGCCGCGCGGGCCCGAACAGCCTTCGACTGTCGGAAATCAGTTGACAATACCGATGTTTCTGATGCGTTATTAATACGGCACAGGGACCGTCTGTACGCCCGGCGATGACGGAGCAACGACGGGCGGACAACTTAACTCGAAAGAGAGCGATTATGCACAAGACCAGGCTCGTAGGACTCGCGGTGTTCTGTTGTTTTGTCGGGTGTTTGGCCGCGGCGGCCAAACCCAAGCCCGCCTCTCCGGCGGATGCCAAGATCCCTTCGTGGGCCAAGGTGTCCAAGGCGCAGATCGCCGAAGCGAAGAAACTCGGCGTTCCGGTCGCGTTCGAAAACGCCTCCGGCCTGAAATTCGTGCTGGCGCCTGCTGGTGAGTTTATGATGGGCAGCCCCGACGACGAGCCGGGCAGTTACAAAGAAGAGAAACCTCAGCACAAGGTCAAAATTCGCAAAGCGTTTTACATCTCGATCCACCAGACCACCCAGGGGCAGTGGAGGGCTTTGATGGGAACCAAACCCTGGCTCGGAAAGGCCAGTACAAAGGACGATCCCCTAAATGCGGTTACTAACGTCTGCTGGAATGACGCGATGGCGTTCTGCGCCAAGTTGGGCAAGAAGGACGGCGGGTCTTACGGTCTTCCGAGCGAAGCACAGTGGGAATACGCCTGCCGCGCCGGGACCACCACGCGTTACTGCTATGGCGACGACCCGGAGGCCAAGAAACTCGGCCAGTACGCATGGTACCTCGACGCCGGTTGGAATATAGAAAGTGAGCGGCACACGCATCACGTCGGCGTTAAGAAGCCCAACAACTGGGGCGTTCACGATATGCACGGTAATGTCTGGGAGCTGTGCGCCGACGCCCAGCACTCGAATTTCGAAGGAGCTCCGTCCGATGATCGCCCATGGATGAAGGGAAGCGTTCCCAACAAGGACGGGGCATTGGCGCGCGTATTGCGCGGCGGCGGGCTGCGAAGCACCGACAGACGAACCCGCAGCGCCAGCAGATACTCCTATCCTCAGACCGCAAGCAGCTACTACGTGGGATTCCGCGTGTCGTGTGCGCTGCCCGCCAAAGCCAAGTAACAGTAAGACCCGACGCAAGTGAATGTTGACCGTTGGCATGTCCGATATGGTAGAATACAGCCGTCTGCTCCCTTCAAGGAGATCGGTAATGACGAACAGATTGTTGAAACTGACGATTCTTGCCGCAGCGTGTTTTAGTGCCTGCAGCGTTGTATGCGCTCCGCCCCAAGCCGACGCCGGGACCATCATGATCCCCGCCTGGGCGTTCGATCGGGGCAATGGCCGGATACACGTCGATCCCAGCGGATTCGCCGACGCCGGACCGGTTGTCAGCGGCGGCGAGCGAAAGCCCTGGGGTTGGACGCTCGAATACGACGTCGATTTCCCCGTAGACGGAAAGTATTACCTATATGTCAAATACGCGTCGACCGAAGCTCGCCCGGTGGAGGTCTTCTTCGATACGCGCGACACGGGCAACAAGTTCTGCAACGGAATCACTCTGAGCAAAGGTGCGCCCGGAAGGCCCGGGCCAGCGACATCGAAAAGCAGCGCCGGCAGATGGGAGTTGCTCCGCAACCGATTCGGCGGGCCGGATCCGATGTCTCCGAAGAGAAACGGAGACGCCAAGGCCGGTACGCACACGATAATCCTCGCCAGCCGTCGCCCCCTGCCGAACATTATCGCACTGCGCTTCGAGTCGCCAAAGGAGTTCCCCGCCGATTGGACGCCTCCTAAACACAAAGTGCGGGATATCGACAGCATCCCGGCCAAACACCGCAGTTTATTGAAGAACCCCGGCGAGATGAGCGTCGAGGATATGCGCAAGGCGGTCAAGCTCGCGCCGCGACCCCGGAGCCGCGCCAAGCTCAATATCCCCGCCTGCACGTTCGATAGGGGCAACGTAGTCATCTACGCAAGTCCGGATAAATACGCCAACGCCGGCCCCATCATCGGCTCGACGGACGGATCGACCGGCAGGACGACAGTCGAATACGACATAAACTTCCCCGTCGCCGGCGACTACACGCTGCACCTGAAGTACGCTTCGCCCCAGGCCAGGCCCCTCGAGGTCTTCCTGGACGGAAAGCATTTCGGAAGGACATGCAACAGCGTGACTTTTCTCTCACCGCCCAGAGTCCGCCCGGTCGTAACCACAGGCGAGAGCTGGGAGGCGATCTGGTGCACCGACGATCTGGTGACAATGTCAGTCCCCAAGGGCAAACACACGCTGAAACTCACCCGCGACGGAGCCTTTCCAAATCTGTCGGCGCTGAGGCTCGATTCTGCAACTGCGTTTGAGAAGAATTGGAAGCAGCCCGACCGTCAAATGCGCCATTTCGACAAGGTCCCCGTCAGGGACCGCAGCGTGTTTCTTCCGCCCGATGGAGTCAACATTGGCGCGTTGAAGCTGGCGATTGAAGATACGATTAACACGTACGGCGCGGCGTATCCCGGCGGACAGGATTACCTGAAACGCCTGGCGGGATTCGACAAGAAACAGAGTACGATTACTTCGGCTGTGGCGGGCAAGAGTTTCAAGGCCTCCCGTATCTGGGCCGGTGAAGAGAACCTCTCCTCCGAAGAGCCCAGCAAGACCGATAGGGCGCTGAAGTCGCTTCGCAGCGATGCGCTGTTGACCCACCCGATGCTCAAATTCGACAAACTCCTGTTCATCAAGCGCAAACCGTTTGTCGGGCACATTTACGAGGACCAGCACAATTCGCAGATGGGCGGAAGCCTCTGCCTCCTCTCGCCGGTTCGCCCCGACGGCAAGGTCACGAGCCTGGTTCCGCAGCTTGACGGCGGTCTGTTCGGGCGATTCGATCTGTCCTACGACGCGACGAAGGTGGTCTTCTGCTACAAGAAGAAACCGCCCGCGAAAGACCCCAAAGCCAAGAAGCCCAAACACGATGGGCACAATCCGTTCCGCATCTACGAGATCCGGTTGAATCCGAAGACCGGGATGACAGTCCCCGGGTCTTTGCGGCAGCTTACATTCGATGAGGAAAGCGAGTTTGAAGCGATCAAGAAGCACTTCGATATCCACGCCAACGGCGGCGGACGCGGAGTGATTCGCCAGGGCTTCCACGACACCGATCCGGTCTACCTTCCCAACGGGAATATCGCGTTTATGTCGGCCCGTTCGCAGCGCAGCGTTTTCTGCTTCGTAACGACGGTCAGCAGCCTGCACGTAATGGATGGCGACGGTAAGAACATACGCTGCATCTCGCAGGGCCCGCTTACTGAAATGGGCCCGTCGGTTATGGATGACGGGCGCATTGTCTACACGCGCTGGGAGTATCTCGACAAGGGCCTTGGAAACGGTCAGGCGCTCTGGTCGGTCCGTCCTGACGGCAGCGGTGTGGACCACGTCTACAAGAACAGCACAATGCGTCCGTCAGGCATGATCCACCCGCGGAGCATTCCGGGCAGCCGGCGGATAGTGACGGTCGCCAACCCGCATTGCGGGCGTCAGGGCGGTTCGGTGATACTCATCGACAATCGCATCACGCGGCGAACGGCTGAGGCGATGACCTCGATCACGCCGGAGATCGCATACCCGTGCATGTACCATTCGACATGGCACATGGGTTATTTCCTTACGCCCTACCCGTTCTCGGAGAAGTTCTTCCTGGTCTCGCACGTACCTGGCGCGAAATATAAGAAGGACAAGCCCCAATATGGTATCTACGCCCTGGACGCCTGGGGCAATCGTGCGAAGCTCTACGGCGACCCGGAGATATCCTGCTTCGAGCCCATTCCGCTGCGCCCTCGCAAGAAACCGGTGAACGTGACACCGGTCGACCTGGCTGAAAACAAGCAGGACAAGACCTGCACTATGTTCGTTCAGGACGTCTACGACGGTATGACGGGCATCAAGAAGGGCAGGGTGAAGTACATTCGCGTCATGGGCGTGCTGCCCTGGCCTTGGGATGAAAACGGGATATTCCGGATCGGACTGCCCGGTGCGGTTCATCGCAAGAAGATCTACGGTGTGGTCAAGGTCCACGAGGACGGATCGGCGCACTTCAAGGTTCCCGCCGAACAGAATCTCTTCTTCCAGGCGCTGGACGAAAACTACATGCAGCTCCAGCACATGCCAACGTTCATCAACATGCGTCCGGGCGAGAAGAGATCCTGCATCGGATGCCATGAACATCGCAAGAAAGCTCCCCGCGCGACGCGCAATCGGCCTATGGCGACAGCCCGTCCGATCCAGTCGATCGTTCCGCAGCCCGGCGACAAGGGCCCGCGCATGGTCCACTACGCCACCGACGTTCAGGCGACCTTCGACAAGCACTGCGTGCGATGCCACGCCGCCGACAAGCCCAAAGGGCGCCTTGATCTTACCGGCGCGCCGACTAACGACTGGTGCAAATCGTACGAACAGATTGTCGGCAAGGGTCTGGTCAGCGTGAGGAACTGCGGATTCGGACGGTCCCAATACGTTCCCCAGGCGCCGCTGAGCTACGGATCACACCTCAGCAGAATGGTTGCAAAAATGCAGACCGACTCGTGTAAGGGAAAGCTCACGCGTGAAGAGTTCATCAGGATCGTCACCTGGATCGACGCCAACTGCCCGTATTACGGTACGTACAGGGGCAAGCGCGACATTAAGCACAAAGACGACCCCGACTTCCGCCCGCCGCCGTTGTACGGTAAGATGGCGATGAGCGGAAAGTAGACCAGACGACAATATAAAAGAGAATTGCGCTGCGGTGTTCTTTCAAGGAGCCTGGAGATGAAGTTGAGATATCGTATGCCATTGCAGTTTCGGCGGCTGTTGTCGACAGCGCTGGCGTCGGTGTGCCTGGCGATTTGCATTACGTTACCGTCGCCGGACCGGGCTCATGCCGGATCGTTGGTTATTCCCGCCTGGTCGCTGGCTCGAGGCAATGTGCGGATCCACGCAAATCCGGACGAATACGCCGACGCCGGACCGGTGGTGGGCGGAGGGACCAGACAACCCTGGGGATGGACCGTCGAATACGATGTCGAGTTTCCCGTCGATGGGGAATACACGCTGGAGATTTGCTATGCGGCCGCCGAGGCCAGGCCAATTGAAGTCTTCTTCAACGGACGGAACATGGGCAAGTGCTGCGACGGAGTAACCTTCGCCCCGTCTCCGGTCTCAGCCGGCGGCGAGTTGACATGGAACAGCAGCGGAGCCAAGTGGGAGGGCCTTCGGAATGAATGGGGGAGGCTTCTTACGCTGAAGGCCGCCGCCGGCGTGCATACGGTGAAGTTAACACGTCGCGCGCCGCTGCCTCATCTTGTGGGGTTGCGTTTGAATACGGCGACGGCCTTTCCGGATGATTGGAATCCGCCTCGGTTCAAAGTGCGCGACATCGAGAGCGTTCCGGCGAAATACCGCAAGGCCTTTGCTCCGCGGGCCAATGTTGACGCCGCAGCTTTGCGGGCTCCCGTCAAGGCTGCTCCCAAGACCCGCCCGGCCGGATCGCTTACGATTGACGCCTGGACGTTCGATCGGGGCAACGCCCGAATCTATGCTAGTCCCGAACAATACGCCGACTTCGGTCCGTTGATCGGCAGCGCCCCCGGATCTACTGAGGCCGGAATGGTCGAATACGACATCGACTTCCCCGTCACCGCCGAATACGAACTTTATGTCAAGTACGCCGCCGCCAAGGCCAGACCGCTGGATGTTTTCGTCGACGGCAAGCCCCTGGCCAAGTGCTGTCTTGGCGTAACTTTCGGGTCGGCGCCCTATGAGCATCCGATCAGATTCTCGTGGAACAGCAGCAGTGCGGCAAAGGTGTGGGAACACGCCGGGGACAAGAAGGGAAGGCTTGTCAAACTGACGATCGCCAAGGGCAGGCATACGCTGAGGCTGGCCCGCAAAGGTCCGCTGCCTCACCTGCTGAGCATGCGTTTCGACTCATCGGAAGCTTTTGGCAAGGATTGGAAACCCGTCGCACGCAAGGTGCGGAACTTTGACGGTGTTCCCGCCAGGCAGCGGACGGCCTTCCTTCCTGCCGACGCGGTTAATATTGCGGCGCTGAGGCTGGCGATCGCCGATACGATCAAGACTTTCGGCTCGCGGTATCCCAACGGTCAGAAGTACCTCAAACAACTTTCCGAATTGGAAGCCAAACAGCGCGCCGCTGCAAACGGACCCGACGAGCAAGCCCGGGAGATTGAAGACGCTCTGGCGCAGCTACGCCGTGAGGCGATGGGGGCTCATCCGGCGTTGAAGTTCGACAAACTCTTGTTCCTCAAACGTTCGTCGGGCGGGTACGGTCATACATACACTGACCAGCACGCAAGCAATATGGGCGGGAATCTCTGCGTTCTGTCCCCGGTCGGCCCTGGTGGAAAAGTCACCAATCTGGTGTCCGAACTTGACGGTGGGCTGTTCGACCGGTTCGACCTGTCGTGGGATGCGAAGAAAGTGGTCTTTGGTTACAAGAAGAAGCCCAAGGAAGGTCAAAAAGGCAACAAAGGGCAGGTCTTCCGCATCTATGAAATCGAGCTCGACCCAACGACGGGGCTCATGAAGTCCGGCTCTTTGAAACAACTTACTTTCAGTGACAATTCCGAGGCCGAGGCGATTAAATGTCACTCGTGGCAGGGGCGAGGCGTCGATCGCGGTTTTGACGATATGGATCCGTGTTATCTGCCCGACGGGAGGATTGTATTTGCCTCCACCCGTTCGCAGCGAAACGTATTCTGCGCCGGTTCGACGGTCACCACGCTGTACGTAATGGACGCCGACGGGAAGAATCTCCACTGCATCTCGGCCAGCCCGATCAACGAGACCGCCCCTTCGGTGTTGGACGACGGTCGAATCGTCTACACGCGATGGGAATACGTCGACAAGGGCCTTGGCAATGGGCAGAGCCTTTGGGCGATACGCCCCGACGGCAGCGGATCGGACCACGTGTTTAAGAATAATACGGTCCGACCGGCTGGAATGAGCAACGCTCGCAGCATTCCCGGCAGCCGACAGATCGTGGCCACCGGCGGGACGCACCATAACACCGCAGTCGGACCGGTGATCCTGATAGACGCCCGCCTGGGACGGCGCGGAACCAAGGCGATGAACAGCCTCACGCCTGAGATCGGATATCCGTGCATGGGGCACCCGATACGGAAGTTCGGATTCTTCATGGATCCGTACCCGTTCTCGGAGAAGTTCTTCCTGGTCGCTCATAAGACCGGGCCGAAACCCGTGGTCCGCAAGGCCGGAGACAAGAAGAGCAGACCGAAACCCAGTCGCTACGGGATCTACGTGCTGGACGCCTGGGGCAATCGCGCCGAGATCGTTTCGGATCCGGAGATATCCTGCTTCGAACCGATCCCGCTTAGACCGCGCCGCAAGCCGATGCGGCTGGCTCCGGTCGATCAGGCTGGCGTGAAAGACGCCAAAACAGGCACGCTGTTCCTGCAGAATGTCTACGAAGGAATGAAGGGCATCGAGCGCGGGAGGGTCAAGTATCTGCGCGTGATGGGCGTTCTAAAGTATCCTTGGGGCGCTCACGGAATGAATGTGGTGGGTATGAACGTTGATGTCCATCGCAAGAAAGTCTATGGGATTGTGAAGGTTCACGAGGACGGGTCGGCGTTGTTTAGAGTACCGGCCGAAGAGAACATCTTCTTCCACGCGCTCGATGAGAATTACATGGCGTTGCAGCAGATGCCCACGCTTATAAACCTCATGCCCGGCGAGCACCGGTCCTGCATCGGATGTCACGAGTTGCGCAAGAAGGCTCCTAACCTCCGCATCCGCCCGACGGCGATAACGCGCCCGCCCCAGAGACTTGTTCCGCAACCGGGCGACAAAGGACCGCGCATGGTCCATTACGCTTCGGACGTTCAGCCGATTCTGGACAAACACTGCGTCGGTTGCCACGGGGAGAAGAACCCCAAAGGTCGCCTCGATCTTACAGGCGTGCCCACCGCCAGATACAGCCGCTCCTACGAGAATATAATCGGTAAGGGGCTTATCAGCTACGCTGACTGTCGCTACGGCCGGGCCAATTTCCGCCCTGTGCCCCCGCTGACGCACGGTTCGCATCGCAGCAGTCTCGTGGGGCAAATACGGAAGGACCCCTGCAAGGGCAAGCTCACCCAGGCCGAATTCGTCAAGATCATAACCTGGATTGACGCCAACGCCCCTTACTACGGGACCTATCGCGGCAAGAAGGAACTGAAGTACAAAGACGACCCCGAATTCCGACTTCCGCCTCTGCAGGGAAAGGTCGCGTTGGGCGGAAAATAGAGGCCCCGGCCGGCCGGAAGCGAACGCTGCGCGGCTTGTCTCAAGGAAACTTCAGATGCAGATGGAATCTCGTTGGCATTTGCGTGGGGTGTTGGCGGTTGGGTGTCTGGTTGTATGGACCGCTTGCGCATCGACAGCCCGCGCCGGGGCGAAACCGGATCGATCCAGGCCGCCGGGCCTGGTTAATGTCGAAACTTTGCGCGTGGCGATCACTGATACGATCAAGACCTTCGGACCGCGCTATCGCAACGGTCCGCAGCACTTGAAGCAGCTGTCGAGATTGGAGACGATGCGGAAAACCGCTGAAGACGGCGGGCCGGAGGAGTGGCAGGCGTTGCACGACGCTTCGACCGCGGCCTGTCGCCGGATCATGAGCGACCATCCGCTGCTTGACTTCGACAAGCTCATTTTCGTCAAGCGCCTGACATACGGTTCGAGCCATATTTACAGCGACTTTGCAGACGGCAGCCGCAAGATGGGAGGCAATCTGTGCACCCTCAGTCCGGTGGGTCCCGGCGGTAAGGTCACGAACCTGGTTCCGGAACTCGACGGAGGCCTGTTCGGACGGTTCGATCTTTCGTTTGACGCCAAGAAGGTGGTTTTTGCTTACAAGAAGAGCGTTAAGGATCCCTACCGCATATACGAGATCGACGTAACTGGAGAGAATCTTCGACAGCTTACTTTCGAGGGCTCCGACGAGGCCGGTACGATCAAACGCTACGCAGGGAGCTGTCACGGGCTCGGGTATGACGATGTCGAACCGTGCTATCTGCCCAACGGGAAGATCATATTTTCGTCCACGCGATCCCAGCGGTCGGTCTTCTGTTTTCCCATATCCGCCACCTCGCTGTACGTGATGGACTCAGACGGTAAGAACATTCGCAACCTCTCCCGCAATCCGCTGACCGAATTGAACCCGTGTGTGATGAGCGACGGTCGTATTATCTACATGCGATGGGAGTACGTTGACAAGGGCTTCGGAAACGTGCAGAGCCTCTGGTCGATGCATCCCGACGGAAGCCATTCGACCCACGTGTACAAGAACGACACGGTCCTCCCGGCGGGTCTTGTCGATGCTCGCAGTATCCCCAACAGCCAGTTGCTTGTAGCCGTTGGAGCCCCTCATTGCACCATGTCGGTCGGCCCGGTGGTGCTGATAGATAATCGAGCCGACAGGCGAACCGGCAGCGGTATGACCAATATTACGCCCGAGGTCGGATATCCCAGCATGTTCTCTTCAAAGCGAACAAAGAGCTTCTTCAAGGAGCCCTTTCCGCTTTCTGAGAAGCTGTTCCTGGTTGCGCACAATCCCAGTGCAGATATCTCCGCTCCGAAGGCCTACGGGATCTATATGCTCGACGCTTGGGGCAACCGCGCCGAACTTTATCGGGACCCGGACATCTCCTGTTTCCAGCCGATTCCACTGCGTCCGCGACGCAAACCGACCCAGGTCGCCTCGCTTGAGGCGATGGACGCGAAACGGGAAACAACCGCCACTCTGTTCATGCAGGACGTGTACGAAGGGATGAAGGGCGTCGAGCGCGGCAGGGTGAAGTATGTGCGCGTGATGGAGGCCATCGGAATATCCTGGGATGCAGGGTATCGATCGGGCAAACAGCAAGACGGAGCCGGTCTGCAGGCGTCGGCAGTCGGTCACAAGAGCGATGTTCACCTCAAGAAGATTTACGGACTTGCTACGGTGCACGATGACGGGTCGGCCCTGTTCACCGTAGCGCCCAACAAGAATCTCTTCTTTCAGGCCCTCGACGCCGACTACATGGAACTACAGCGCATGCGTACGTTTGTGAACCTGATGCCCGGCGAGAAACGGTCCTGCATCGGATGCCACGAGCTTCGCAAGAAGGCGCCCAACCTGAGCGTTCGCCCCAGGGCGATGAACCGGCCGGCCGAAGAACTCTATCCCCAGCCCGGCGACAGCGGGCCCCGCATGGTGCACTACGCCCGGGACATCCAGACGATCTTCGACCGCCGCTGCATCGGATGTCACAGCGGTGAGAAACCCAAAGGGAACCTGGACCTCAGCGGCGAATTGACAAAGCTGTGGAGCCGCTCCTACGAGAACCTTGTCGACAAACGATTGATCAGCCATCTCAACGGCGGATACGGGGCGGCGAATGTGCGAAACACTCCTCCGCTGGCGTTCGGATCGCACCGCAGCAAGCTGGTCCGGCAGATTCGCAAGGCCCCGTGCAAAACCGACCTCACGCGGGAGGAGTTCATCCGGATTGTCACCTGGATTGACGCCAACGCCCCGTATTACGGTACGCACAGCGGCAAGAAGAACCTCAAGTGGAAGGGCGATCCCGACTTCCGACCCCTGCCGTAACGCTACTCCTTCTTTACTTTCACCTCCGGCGCCAGCACCACGCGGAATCCGAGGATTGCGTAGAAGTTCACATCAGGATGGAACTTGTACCGGCCAGCCGATCGCAGGAACGGGCCTATGCTGCTGAAGCTGTCGGCTCGCGCGATTACGCCCGGAGGCGCGTGAGGCGCCGGGCCGTTGAAACATCCGCCTCTGGCTACTCTCTTCTTGCCTTCTATCGGGCCTGCGGGGTCTTTGACATCCCCTGTTGGATACGGGCCGTACCAGTCCAGACACCATTCGTATACGTTTCCGTGCATGTCGTACAGCCCCCAGGCGTTGGGTTTCTTCTGACCGACGTCTATCGGCTTGCCTTCGCCGACATTGGCGAAGCTTTTCAGATATCTTGGGCTCTTGAGATCCTTGGCCTTCTTTCCGTCGCTTCCCACGTTGTACGGGCCTGTGGATCCGGCGCGGCAGGCGTATTCCCATTCGGCTTCGGTGGGCAGGCGATAGACATAACCCTTCGGAAGGCGTCCGGCCTTACGCTCGATTTGGGTGATTTTTCTGCAGAACTCCATGGCCTTGTCCCAGTTGACGCACTCCATGGGATGCTGAAGGTTCAGCTTGCTGCCTTCGTAGACGTATCTTGCCTTTCTGGCTCGGTAGAACATCGCGGTCCCCGCGTGGATGGGACCTCGAACGTACTGCCAACTATCGTGGTCGAAGTTCGGGAGCATTATGTCGTAGTACTGCTTTTGGGTGACCTCGTAGACGCCCATGTAGAAAGGCTTGTTGATAGTTACTTTGTGTTGAACTTCATCGGCGCGGCGGTCGGGCTCGGTTTTTGGGCTGCCCATGACAAAGGTCCCGGCCTCAATACGCACCATCTCCAAATCAAGCTTGGGCACAGTCCATTTCCTGGCCTTCAACGCTGTCATCTCCGTCGCCTTGTCGCCCGGTAAGGCGGCGGCTCCGGCCAGGACAACCGCGGTCACAATAACGATCATTCGTTTCATTTCTGATTCTCCATAATCCCCCGCACGCGCGTCAGCCATTCCTGCAGTTTCGGCAGATCTTCAATCGAACCGTCCAGTTCCTTCTTCAGCCGCCACTCCCAGTCGCATTGCGTGTGCCATTTTGTCTCTGTCTGCGCGGTTAGCATCGATTTCAGCGAGCCGAAATTCTCGTGGCAAATCTTCCCGCCGACTGTCCTGCCGATCCTCTTCTGCAAGTACGATCGATACGGGTAGTTGTAGTGCCTGCTGAACGCCAGCCACCCCAGCGATGTTAACCAGTCATACTCGGGCTTTCGCTCGGCGGTGTTTTGCTTGGCTGCGTCGCGAACGGCGATTTCGGCTTTGGCGACTTGGCGCCGCAACTCCACAGTTCGCTGTTCAGCGTACCGACGCGGGTCCGGGCGAAGAGCCCTGGCCTGGGCTCTGTATTTGTTGATTTCGCGGGTCAATCGGGCGATTTCCGGGTCTTTTTCGGCCAGCGCACGAATGCGCTGTCGAGCGGCGCGATCGTTCTTTTCTGTCTTGTGTTTGGCTTCAAATTCTTTCATCGCCTTCCTGCGTTGTGTGTCCAACTGGCGGGCGTTGTCTTCGAGTTTGCGGTACTCGGTCTGCTTCTTGATAGTTTCGGGCAGCTTGTCGAATTCGGCGCGCAGCTCGCGCGTTCGTTCGCCGAGCTCTTGCCTGATCTCAGCGAGCTTTCGGTTCGCTTCGGTTACCGCTTGGGAGACAGCCGCCTCGATCTCCTTGAGCAGTTCGCCTCGTCGTTTGCCCATTGCTTCGTAGAAGGCGTATTGGGGCTTGAGTTTGGCGTTTATCGCCGCCGCCCTGGCTGCGTCGGAGCCTTCGTACAATTTGCTGCAGGTCTCGATAAACTCCTTGGTGACGCGCCGCGGTGCGTGGCGTCGGGGCGCTGGAGCCTTGGCGAAGTCATCGTAAACCGCATAGTAAACGCGGAGGTGATCCAGACTGCCTTTGAAATGGCCGCCTGCATTTCTGTTCGCTGCGATGAAATTTCGCTTCTCGGCGCCGGGCGGATAAACGTCCGCCGGGCGGAAACCGGATGCTCTTTCTGCGATCTTGCGACCATCTTCCCAGAGAGACGCTTTCTCACCGTCAATTTCCACGCGAAGCGCAATCCACTCATTCAGCGAGAGCGCCTTCTTGCCCGTCAGTGTGACAACCGTCTTACCGCTCACCTTCGCCTCGAACTCCGGCTTGCCATTCTGCGCGATTCTCAGCACAAAACAGTTGTCGGGAGAACTGCCGAAGTCGAATATCGTCCGGGCGCCTCCGCCTTCGGATTTCAACGCGATATCCACGGTGATTTGCCCCAGATCGGCCAGGACCGGCGAAGCTTCGGCATACTGGGTCTTGCCGTCGAAAGCGAACCCGCGATGCTCGCCGTCGATTATGAACTTGGGTCGCCCGTAGAGATGTCCGTTGAGGTTCAGCACATAGAACAGCCCGCGAGCGCCTCCTTCGTCTTTGTACCTGAACCAGTCCTCCAATACTTCGGTCTCTTCGCGGTCCATTGCGTAGTTGGCCCAGAGTTTCTCACCATCGTCTTTTTCCTGGAACGGTCGGAGCGGGACTTCGTTGGGTGCGACCTGTCCGTCGTCGGCGATGATCGGATGGACTATGCGAGTGTATCCGCCTGCTCGGACGTCGCCTGCGATATACGCCTGACCGCTGACCTTGGCCCGGCCGGAAACTACGGTTTTGGGACCTTTGACGACGGCGTAGTCTTCGATTGACGCATTATCCAGCACCTTGGCGCCGTAGAGCACCATGGCGTCGGGCCCCACGTAGGCTGTCGGAGCCACTTCGGAAGATGCGCTGACCCATCCCCCGCCGTTGGGATGTCGGGCGCCCTTTACTCCGTCGAGCATCCAGTTTACGTAGTTGTCCAGAAACGCCAGGTGCGGTCTGAATCTGCGGAGGTATCGGTAGTGTTTCGTGTCGATCTTGTCTTCGGCGATGAAACGCTCGGTTGCGGTTTTGACCTTGTCGACCTGGGCCCGCAGGGGCGAGGCGGCTTGGCGGAGCAGCTCGGCCTGGGGCGTGTCGCCCGGGTGCGGAATCACGCATACCCCGCCGTCGAACCTGCTTCTAAACCCGCCCAGATACGTCAACCCGTAGTCGTCGACGTCCCCGGGCAAGTTGTGCGGCGTGCCCGGACGACAGGCGGTGAGCTTGACCTCATACGGATAACGATACGCGTGGCGCCCGTTGAACATCGCCCCGACCCGCCCGCCGGGCAGCGCTGAGGGAGTCGCCGCCACCGTCAGCCAGAACCTGCGGTCGGTCGGTCTGATCGCCATCTCCATTTCGCCCTTGTTCCACATGCGTGAGTAGCGGACCTTCCCGTTGTCGCCCGTGACCACGATGCACGCTCGCCAGTCGCCGTAAGTCGCCTCGTCATAGAATCCGCGGAAATCCACGGCGATCTTCTTGGCGCCCTCTTCGGGCAGCAGGCGGATTATGTTCGCCCCGAATGCTTCGGGCGCCTGGCCCCAGGGGATGCGGTGGAGCCCGGTCTTGCGATCGACCGCCTCGAGATGGTTGCGTTTGACCGAGATGTAGTCGCGCCTCAGCGTCTGGCGGATCTCGCAATCGAATTCAGCCTGTCGCGCGGCGAATTCCCCCATCATGTCGCCCACGCCGCGAATCCCGTTGGAGAACAGCCCGCGCTGCTCGCCGGTGCGCGCCAGAGTGTGGAAGATAGATCCTTCACCGGCTCCGACCGGAAGTGTAATTGCCATCGCATAGCCCCAGTTCGGGTCCTGGCCCATGATCGCGTAGAACAGGCCCGTTCCGTAGCTTCCGTGCATGCAGTTTCGCCAGGGTCGCTTGGCGTTGTTGTAGTACGTTTGGGCCGACGGGTCGCATATCGCCGAACACGCGTCGGACAGGATCTCACCGCCTCCGCCGTCGACCCTGGTTGTCAGCGGAAGTCCGTGTCCCCACTCGTGGGCCAGTGTCAGGCCCCAGGGCCCGCCGCCGGCGTATTTGATTCCGCATCCTCCGTATCCTCCGCCGGCGTAACCGCCCAGCCATTTGTGTCCGTCCCTGTACGTTCCGCAAACCGTTATTGCGTATTTGTACCGCTTGGGACGGTCCCAGTAGGGCATCAGCACTCCGGCGTGCTCCTGGTAGGTCCACATGTCCTCGGCGAATGTCACCGACCCCTCGCGATAGAGGCGCGCCTTGTCGGGTGCGTCGCGGTTGACCCATGGGCTGTATTTCTCGTTGGGAGCATGCTGCGATCCGGAAACCCAGAGAAAGTGATCGCTTTCGACGCGCATGGTGCCCGGCTGGCCCGGTTTGGCGTTGTCGGGCCATCCGTCTCCGCGGTTGCCCAGTTCATACTTTTCCCTGGGCAGCGTCTTTCGGATTTTTTCGATCTCTTTGACGTACAGATTTAGAATGAACTTCTCATCATTTTCGGCGAACGTTCCGCGGGCAAAGCAGCGTTTTGTTCCGTCTTCCAGCAGCAGTACGACCGCCGGGCAGTAGAATTTCCCCGGCTCGAACGGATTGGGGTAACGATTGCCTAAACCCCGAAATCCGATCAGGCGGGCCTTGAATCGGCGCGGTTGGCCCCAGCGGACTCGCTTGGTCAGCGCCTCGATTCCGAGGATCAGATGCACGCCGACGGCTTCGGGGTCCATTTTCCTCTCGCGCAGAGTCCAGGTTCGCAGAGGCATTGCGTCTTTGACTTCGATGATATCCACGCCCTTGCGCCGCCGCCAGCCCACCACGCGACGTTGGTAACCGGCGGCGTGAGGTCCGCCGGTCTGCTCGACCTTGTACAGGTCAACGCCCGGCGCCTTGCCCGGTCCGGGGTGTCTGACTCCGGCGAAAAAGTCGTATTCCTCACCCGCCGCCGCGCCCGCCGGGGATGCAGCGACAAGCAGTGTCAGGAATAGCACGCACTTGGACTTTGTCATGAGGATACTCCTAATAACGACCAGAACGTTATACACTGAAGGGCGGTGGCGATTCCAGAAAAGAGGGTTCCGGTCCCAGGAAGTTGGTTGTAATGGTTGAGTAATAATGGACATCACGTGGTCCTTCGCGCATGCGGAAGTTCCGGTTCCACCGCACACTCAAAAGATCACCGGCCCGGAGTTGTTGGCAGGCGGTCGTCGGGCGATTTCTGGATTCGTTGCAGTCTCGCTACTTAGCCTTGACGTCGAAGCAGTACAGGTTGTCGTCGTAGCGGAGGTAGAGTCTCCCGTCGAACACCACCGGGTGAGCCCAACTCTGGTTGGTTCCGGCGACGCTTACGGTTCCCTTGATCTCCAGACCCTTGGGCGAGCAGGTCGCCAGGCAGGCCTTACCGTCCTTTTCGGCGTACAGGTAGAGCATGCCGTCGGCCCAGCAGACTGAACCCTTTCCGCCAACTTTTTCGCCGTCAGTCGTCCACATTGTTCTTCCGGTTTTCAGTTCGATGCAGGCGTAGCCATTCTTGTTATTACCGTAGATGTAGCCGTCTTGGACGATGTGTCCGCCGACGATGCAGTCCATGTCTTCGGTCCGCCAGGCCTCTTTGGCTTTGACTTTCTTGCCCGAGACCGACATTTTCATGCATATTCCGCCCTTGCCGTAACCGACCGCCCAGTAGACGTATCCATCGACAAAGCATGGAGTCGATACGCGTCCGCGGGCGCCCTCGGCGAACTTCTGCACCCACTGGATCTTTCCGGTTCTGGCGTGGACGCATACCAGACCGACGTGGGCTCCGTTAATGATGACCGGGACGCCTTTGTAGACTACATAGATCGGCGAGGTGTGAGCGGCAGCGGAGATCTTCGGCGACTTCCAGACCGTCTTGCCGGTCTTCTTGTCCAGTGCGACCATAAAGGCGTCTTCGCCGCCGGGTGTGGCTATCAGAAGATCACCGATGATCAGCACCGATTCGCTGCGCCCGAAGGTGTGGCCTTCGGGGGTGATCCCTTTGAATTTCTTGTGTATGTCCAGCTTCCACTTTGTCTTTCCGGTCTGTGCGTCGCAGCACAGGATCTCGCCTGTTCCGGTTTCAACGTAAATGAGTCCGTTGTCGTAGGTGACCGTTCCTCGCGTGCCCTTGTAGTAGCCCAGGTACGCCTTAGTCATGTCACGGACCCACTTGACCTTACCTTTCATATCGATGGCGAATATGTAATATCGCTCGCCCGGTCGTTTGTATACGTGAGGAGCTTCAGGCAGTTTCGAGGGATTGCCCTTCTCCTTTCGTCCCGTTACGTAGATCAACCCTCCGCCGAACGACACGCTGGAGAATCCCTGCCCGATTCCCGAGAGCTTCCACAACTGCTTCGGCCCGCCTTCGGGCCAGTTGGTCAGCAGACCGGTGTCGGGCGACTTCCCATCGCGATTGGGTCCGCGCCATTGGAACCATTGGGGCGCCGGCTTGGCGTTCGTCGGTTCGGCCGCCCGGAACGTTGACGTGCAGATCAGCACAAGACCAACGCATGCTGTGATATACGTAAGCTTTAAACTCATTCCAATACTCCTGTGACGGTTAACGGTCGGAATAAAGTTTATTGCGGTGCGTTGAATTATTCCAACTGGTTTTCCGGGCGGACGATG
Source organism: Phycisphaerae bacterium (assembly GCA_030745875.1). GTDB lineage: Bacteria > Planctomycetota > Phycisphaerae > SM23-33 > SM23-33 > BS750m-G57. The sequence continues at coordinate 14,077 of JASLNT010000034.1, read as the reverse complement.
AGCGCAGAAAAGTATTGACCGGGAGTCTGTGAAAATGGATACAGGGACACCATGAATATCAAACATCTGTTGGCGATAGGGTTGGTGGGGTCGATTTGTGCGATTGCGGCGGCGGATTACGATTTCTACTCCGCTACGCAGTATCCGGGCGCCAAACTGAAATCCGGGGTGGACGTCTACAAAGTTGTCCAGGCGGGCAAAGGCGATCCCAAAGCGTACGAACTGCGTCAGGTTACATGGTGGCCGCGAAAGGGCGTCGACATGATCGACGTTAAGCCCGGCATGCCGATGCGCACCTGGACCCCGAGGCGGGCGCACGTTTCGGTCGGCGCGAAACCTTTCAAGGCGCACCTTTACGCTTTTCGCGGCATGGGCAACACGATGAGCAGCAAGTTCAACGGCGACGGCGGACCGTGGGAACCGGGAGTGGTGCTTCGCCTGGCCGACGGGCGTAAGCGATGCTTCGTTCGCGGAAGCTTCGACGGCGAGGATAAGAAATTCATCATGGACCTGTACGTAAAGGAGATGAAACGCATCGCCGCCGGTCTCGACAAGACCCCGTACGTCAAGTCGCCGGGCCTGGACGCACGTTGGCCCGACAACGCCAAGCCCGGCAAGCCGGGCACGATGCAGATCGAGTCGCCGCATTTCATCTGGGTGTCCGGCAGCCAGGCCGGCAGCGAGGGCGACCCGTGGGTTAACGACAAGGCTCCGGACAAGGCCCAATGGTACCGTGACGGTTCGATCAAATGCGCTGAGTACTGGTGGGATCTCAACGAATACGCCGGCAACCTGATGGAGTACTGGGACCGGAAAGAAAAGTTCAAGCACGCCATCACCGTCGCGGGCACCAAACGCGACGGGCACCAGTTCATCGAAGGTTACGCCGGGGGCGGATACGGAGCCTGTATTCTGAAAGGAGCCGGCGGGGGTCCGTGGGCTCCGGGATTGTGGCACGAGTGGGGGCATGGGACGCTGCCCAACGGCGTACCGCTCGGCGGCGGGGAGGCCCAGGCCGACATGCACCAATGCATGGCCGACCCGAGCATGCTTAAGGGCAATCACCACATCAAGACGCCCTGGCGGAATGTTTTTAACGGCGATGGCGGATACGGATATACGATGTTCTACAACATCACCGGTGACGATCCGCACTGGGGCTACGCCTGGTTCACTTGCCTGCCCCACGGCGTTGATGAGTTCAGCATGTTGCAGACAGTCGCTCGCGTCGGTCAGCAGCGCGGACTGTTCAAGAATGGGATCCGCGGGCTGGGCGATATGGTTGGCGAGTACGGAGCCCGCCTGGCGACGTTTGATTGCGAGCTTGAGAATCTCTTCACAAGCCGCTACAAGGCTCCGGCCCGAAACACGCTCGAACCCGTCGATAGTAAAGCGGGCGTCTATCGCATTCCGTTTGAAGAGGCGCCCGAGGCGTTTGGTGTGAACATTGTCAAGTTGGTTGTCGACAAGGGCGCAAGAGAATTCACCGTCGACTTCCGCGGCGTGCACGATCCGGATTTCTACAGCGATTGGCGAGCGTGCATTGTCGCCGTCGGGGCCGACGGCGTGCGACGCTATTCGCCGATGTGGAACAAGGGCGCGATGAAGATGAAAACTCGCGCTGGCGATAAGGCGTATTGGCTTACGGTAACCGCTACGCCTACGGCGCTGTTCACTGACAGGAGCCTGGCGCGAAATCACTACAGCGGGCGCCACGCGCCGCGATATCCCTGGTCGATCAAGCTTACCGGGGCGACCCCCGGCGAGTTGCGACCCCGAGCGGCCGGGCCGGTCAAACGTCTCGGTGAAGAGACGCTGCACAAGTTCGGCCTCTGGGCGAACTACGCAATGGACCGTCCGGAGAACACGTTGCTGGAGGATTGGTACAGATTCCCCAGCGGGTCCGACAGGCGTTACGGAAGGCGTCTGGGCGTAAATCTCGACGGATACCTGTACGGTCGACCTGAGTTCGTTGTCGATGGCGAGCATAGGGGCTTTAGCTTCGATGGGAAGACGCAATACGGCGAGCTGTGCCCGCGAGCGGCGGATCTGGAGGCGATCATCGTGCAGGTTATCGCAAGATCCGAAGGGGCTGGCGGGCGGACGATCTTTGACTTTGGGAGCGATTCGGACAACTGTTTCGTTCTGAAAACCGCGCAAAACGGCAAGCCGGAACTCGTAGTGAAGGTTGGCGGGAAGACGGTTGTCTCGCTTACGGGCGCTGGACCGCTGGAGAAAGACAAGTGGGCGACCCTCCGCGTCGAGATTGACGGTGTCAACACTTCACTCTGGCGAGATGGGAGGAAAGTCGCTGAAAAACAGTCGACCTTCCGGCCGCGCGATGCTTTCGGCGGCGGGACAGACAAGCGCAACTTCGTGGCGACTTCGCGCGACGGAACGGGCCGGTTCAAGGGCGCTCTTGACCGCGTTGTGATATACCACAAAGTGCATGGCGATTTCAGCAAGCTCCCGGCGCCCACGCGCGATGCGCCCAGACGTCCGACAGCGGAAGTGGTCAAGACTCTCGCCAAGGCTCGCGGGAACGTTGATGAACTCAACCGCAAGATATCTGAGATGAGCCGTAAACTGTCCGAGCCTTACAATAAATTTAGAACCGAACAGGACGCCAGGGCGAGAGAACTGGAGAAACGATCGCCCCTTCTAGCCGCGGCTGAGGTGAAACTCAAGGCGATTGAAGACAAGATGTCCAAGAAGAAGAACGACTTGGGCGCCGCGTTCGACAAGTTGCCCGATTCGGTCAAGACCAGGACCGAGATTGACGTGCTTCGCAAGCAGTCGTCTGCGATTCGCACGCAGTTGCGAGAGCTGCTCAACGAGCGAATCAAAGCCGACAAGGAGTTGGCGACGATTAACGCACAGCGGAAAGACGCCGAGGAAAAACGTCGAGCGCTGGACAAGAAACTCCGCGACCAATTTGAGAAACAACCCGATGTGATCGCAGAGCGCGAGGCGATCTCCGCCCAGAGGAAACTCAAGGACGCCGGCGCCCGCAAGAAGGCCTCCGAGCGCGATCGGGCGCTGAACAAGCGATGGTCCGATTATCGCAACGGCAACGCAGCGTACGGGGCGCTTTCCCGAATCCCGCGGGAGCTTCACGACAAATACCGCAAACGCGAGCGGGCTCTGTCGGACGAACTTAATAAAGCCAATCCCAAGCTGGCCGACAAGCAGCGCCAACTTGACAAGCTCGCAGGTGAAAAGGACCGCCGGCTGCGCGATAACCGCAGCGCGTACATGTCGAAAGGGACCGCTGCGATGGTCCTCCAGGTTGCAGCGGCTAGGACCGAACTGTCCCACGCCAAACACAAGGCGATGGCGCCGTATTCGCCCGAGAAACTCTGGTTGGACAGCTTTGCTTACCAGGCGTACAGGGGCTACTACAACACGAATTACAGCAGGTATATTAGCGAGCACGTTAAGGTTCAGTTCGGCGGCGCAACTCAGCGCGAGGATATTGGACTCGTCGAGCGCCTTCAGAAGTGCGAGGCCTCCGGGAGGGGATGGTCTGCGACCATCGATTGGGACTGGCGGATGAAGCAGGAAGTGTCCGGTGAAATAAAGGACCTGCCGCTCCAGCAGAAGTGGATCCTACGTGCACGCGGCCCGGTGGTTACGAAGAAACCCGCATCAGTCAAGTGATAAGCGATAAGAACAGACAAAGGTACCGCCATGAACAGTAAGATTATCAATATTGTGTTGGTTTCATTGTTGTGCGGAATTTCGGTCGCCCAGGACACCGCCGCGGTCAAACTGCTCCATGACAAAGACTACACCGTTGCGGGCATTGGGATGAAGATGAAGCTCATTCCGGCCGGGACGTTTACGATGGGCAGCCCGACTGACGAGATGTGTCGTCGCAAAGACGAAGTCCAGCACAAAGTTACGATCTCCAGACCGTTCTACATGGGAGTCTACGAAGTCACCCAGCGAGAGTTCTACAAGCTGATGATGCCTCCGGACTACGATTACGAAGCCTGGCGATTCAAGCGCGGGCCGATCCACGATGGGACTGCATTTTGCTGGCGATATCCCAGAGGCGGAGGGCTCATCAACGGATCCGGAGCCACCGGCGGAGATCTGACCGACCTGAACCCGATGGAGTGCGTCACCTGGGCCCGAGCGCGCGAATTCTGCAAGAAGCTCACCGATATCGAACGCGCCGCTGGGCGTCTGCCCAAAGGCTATGTTTACCGTTTGCCCACCGAGGCCGAGTGGGAATACGCCTGCCGCGCCGGAACAAAAACGCCCTATAACGTCGAGTGCGACCCGGGTGATCTGAATTCGATCAGGAAGTTCGCCCACGTTGCTTCGTTCAGCTTCACTTCGTTCGGAACACGCAAGGTCGGAGAGCGAAAACCCAACGCCTGGGGACTTTACGACATGCACGGTAATGTCTACGAATGGTGTTTGGACTGGTACGGTCCGTACGACAAGTCGGTCGCAAAAGACCCGATCGGCCCGGTGAAGGGGACCGAGAAGGTCGTGCGCGGGGGATGCTTCTCGGGCGTCCACAAGGGCGATAAGAAGCGACACAACAAGAAGGATCTCGACGAGCAGGTCAACCCGTTTCTGCGATCCGCCGCCCGTTACAGCATTCCGCCTGCAATCTCCTCATACGCTATCCTGGGCTTTAGAGTAGTTCTGGGAGAATCAAAGTGAGCAGGCCGCTTATCTGACGCTGTTGATGTCTTCGACCCTTTCAGGCGCGTGGGTATTGAATCCATCTGCGGCCGCGACAGCTATGACGCAGTGGGGCGGTCATAACAGCGTAAATATTCGACGGCCTGCGGCGTGTGGAGCCTAGAATCCTCTGACGCTCTTGAGCCAGCGGATCATTTTCTTCGGCGCCGTGGATTCGCCTCCCCTGTTGTCGCCCAGAACATCGTGGGACCAGTCGGCGGTCGTGCGATAAGTGAATCTTCTCCGCTCGGCCTGGGCTTCGGCGGCGCGCGAGCCGGGGTATGGATTCGCCCCGAACACTCCGGCGCGTTTGAGCGCTGCGTTCCGCACAGAGCCTGCTTCGGTGTTTAGTCTGGCGATACGTGCGTCCAGGTCTTTGACTTCCTTGCTTTGCTCTATGCGCTTGCGATCCTCATCTCGCGTTTCCCTGACGGCTTTCTCGGCGGCGAGGCGATTGGTTTCGGCTTGCTTATAGGCGTCTGCTGAGCGGTGACGATTTTCGATTGCCTTTCTCTTTGCGTTCAGGGCGTCCTGCTTGTCTTTAACCGACTGGTTCAATCCGCCGAGTTGCGGATGCGATTTTTCCAGTTTGGACGTCGTATCGCGCAGATCCTTGTGGAGGCGTCCGATCCGCATTTCCATCTTCTTCCGTTCAGGGTTGGAGTTTATTTCGGTTTGCAGCAGTTTGCGGGAGGAGTTGCTCAGGTCCTGCTGACTCCTGTTGGCCTCCTGCCACTTCGGATCAGATCGTTTTTTCGACTCCGCAAGACGCCTGTGTCTGTCCTGCAGCGCCCTCCTCTTCTTATTATCTTTTTCCTTGTCGGCGAGTTCCTTCAGCTTCCTGATTTCCGGAAGCTGGGCTATCGCTTCTTCGGCTTTCTTCCGGGCTTCCCCGGCCGCGGCGCGTTTTGCATCCATCGCCTTGATTTTGGGGCTCTGGCGGATCTCCGTTTCGATCTCCCTGCGTCGGGTCTGGCAGGTCTTAATCTCATTGTTTATCTTCACGCACTTTTCGCTTTCCCTGATCTCGCGCCTGATGGTGTCGATCTTCTTCCGGAGTTCCTGGATTTCCTTCTCGGTTTTCGTTCGCTCGGGCAGGGCCTTGTACTCAGCCTGCATCTTGCGATCGAGAGCCCTCTTGTCGTCTGCGGCCTGTTTTGCTCGGTCTTCGACGCTCTTGAGTTTTGCAGATTTGACTCTGTAGAGGTCGGACTTTTGCTTGTTGAATTGCTTAATCTCTTCCTGAATCTCTCCGTACTTGCCCTCGTTGAGTTTGCCTTCGGCCGCTAGCCTGCGACCGGCCCAGTCGTCGTGCAACTTCTGGTCTTCGGGGGACCACTCAGTGACTTGTGTCAATGCGCTGGGAGGCGGTCCCAGGGCTTCGAAATTATCGTGGACCTTGCGGTAGATGCGGAAGTGATCGATCTTGCCCTTGAAGAAGTCTTTCAAGTTTCGTCCGCAACCGATGAAGTTTCCTTCTGCGCGGTCGCCGATGAACACGTCGCGCGGGCTGAACGCAAAAGCCTGCCTTGCGACGGACTTTCCATCCAGGAATATTGACGCAGTTTTACCGTCCATCTCGACGCGCACGGTCGCCCACTTGCCGGCGGGCGCGCTTTGCGATGCTGCAACACTGTAGTCCTTGCCTGCATGACGGGCGCCGAGGACCGGCTTGCCGTTTCGCGCGTCGATCGCCAGATAGAAACACTCTCCGTCGCCCGTACCGAAATCAAACAGCCTTCCCCCGCCTGACCGGTTGATCGCGATATCGATTGTCAACTTACCGAAGTCCGCGACGCCTGGCGGGGCAAGGGCGTACTGATTGGTTCCGTTGAGAACAATGGACTTGCGGGCGCCTTCGCTGGCGAATTCCGGGGCTCCGCGCAGGGTTCCATTGTTGTTTACGTAGGCGTCTTCAAGCACGACGGATTTGGGCTGGTTGAATCGCCAGTCGGCCAGGAGCGCCCCTTCGTCTGCGGCGCCGGTGCTGAACGAGGGGACTCTGCGGTCGGACCATCTGTAGAATCGCCCATTGGAGTAGACACCGCTCTTGCGGGCTTCGACAGCGGCTTCGTAGTCCAGCACCACACCGCCGGTCAGCGTCACGTCGTCTGCGTAGCACAGGTGCAGGTAGCATTCGCCCTTGATGACCGCACTGCCGGTGATGTCGGCTTGGCCTTCGTAGCGGACCGAGGGCGTGCGCGGGGTCCGCAGGACGGTGGTGACCGTGGCTCCTTCGCCGATGCGTGCGTTTCCGGAAACCTTCAGGTCTCCGACAACCCAGGCCCTTCCGCCGATCTTGGCGTTTCCGGCGATAACGGTTTTCGGCCCGAAGACGACGGCGAAATCCTTGATGCATGCGTTGTCTTTCACCGTCGCCCCGTCGAAGACCATTGCGTTTGGTCCCACGTATGCGGTTGCGGCGACCTTCGCGCTGTCGGCGACGAATCCGCCGCCATTGGTATGCGGTTTGCCTTTGGCGTTGTCCTGCAGGAGCTTGATTCTCCCAGCCATGTCCAGGTGCATCATGTTCCTCTTGGACCAGAAGTACCCTTTGTTGAGCTTGCCTGCCTGTACTTTCGCCTCCAGCGCGTCGGCTGAGGCCTTTAGGCGGGGCAGCATCTCGGAGAGTTTCTTCTGTGCGAGCTTGCTGTCTCTGTCCGTAGACGGAATGGGTACTTCATGCTTGACAGAGTAGTTCAGATAAGTATTGCCCGAATCGCATCGTCCGAACAGTTCATCGAAGTTTTCTATGTCGCCCTGTCTGCGGTGCGGTGTGCCCGGTCTGCATCCGGTGAGCGTCGCCTCCCACGGATACCGCGCCGCGCGGGAGCCCGTAAGGAACAGCGCCGGGAAACCGTGCGCCCGCCCGTCATCGCCCTGGTTGACCGGGAACGCACTTGGGCACGCCGACACGGTCAGCCATACGTGTTTGTCGGTCGACTTGAGTTGAAAGTTCATCTTCCCCTTATTCCACAACGGGCTGTAGCGCGCCCGCCCGGCGGGGTCGACGGCCACTATGCAGGCCCGCCAGTCTGAATGCAGCGTCGGATCGTGATCGCCTGCGAAATCCACCGCGATTTCTTTGGCGCCCTCGTCGACATTCAGGCGGACGATGTTGAATCCTCCCCATCTTGGAGCTTCAGCGTTGGATATGCGGTATCGGTTCTCCTGTCCGTACACCGGATACAGATAACTGCATTCGGGCATTCCATACTTGCTCCTGATGGAGAACTGCTCGACAAAGTCGCAAGTGACCATACGTGCGGCGTATTGGCCGAAAAAGTCGCCGAATCCCCTGACGCCGTTCTTCCAGATCCCCTTTTTCTGTCCGAGCCTGGCGATCGTGTGGTAGTAGGTGTGATCCTCGCGGCTGGCCAGACATCCGAGAACGATCTGGGCGGCCTGGCCCCAGTTTGGGTCGTCGGCCAGAACGAAAAAGGGCAGTGACGACTGATACGCCATGTAGTTCGCGTTGCGCCACGGATACCGAAAGTTTCCGTTGAACATCTGCAGTTCGGCCGGGATGATCGTGTGCTGCCCGGCGTTGCACATTGTTTCTCCGCCGGGGTATCCGCCCATGGGTTGTCCGTGGAAAAATTCGTGTCCCAGCGCTACGGGACTGCAGTCGCCGATCCCGCAGTGCCCCCAACCGCCGGCGCATCTGGAGCGCCAAATGTGGATCTGGTATTTCTTGTTGGTTTCGTGGCGGCGCCAGTAGGGCATTGAGGCACCGGATGCCTCGACGTATGTCCAGAAATTCTCGATGAACTCCAGGACGTGCTTGCGCCAGAGATTGCGGCGTTGAATATTGTCGTTGCACCAGCCTCCGGGCTTACCCCAGGCTTTCGGGTGGGCTACGGTGTAGAAGTGCGGGGTTTCGATTTCTATGGTGTCCGGCGCTTCGGCCCAGAGCGGATATTTGGCGTCTTTGGCTGGTTCGATTCCGTTGAATTTCGGTGATACGTCTTCCAGGCGTTTCAATTGCAGTTTGGATGTGTGCGGCAGATCGCCCTGGGTGACTTTGGCGTAGAGTTTCGGGTAGGCTTTCTCCCAGGTCTTGTGAATGAACGTGTGATCTTCGGGGCTGACCATATAGCTGAACGGTCCGTAGTTTACGATCGCCCTGACCCTTCCGTCTTCGAGGCGCAGAACCGCTTCGGGTATGTGTACGCTCGTCGGATCGTCGGAGAAGTAGGTTGATGTTCCGAAGCTCCTGAAGCCTATAAGGTGGGCTTTGAATGTCTCGGGGTCTGAAGCAGTCCAGGTGCGGCAGACGCCGGCCAGGGCTTCGGGGTCTTTCTGCCCCTTGTTGCGAGTCCAGGTGCGCAGCGGGGCTCCTTTGGGGATGTCTACGATGTCCTGACCCTTGCGGGGCCACCACTGGACTGTACGGCGTTTGTATCCGACTGCGTCGGGTCCGCCTTCCTGCTGAATCTTGTCCAGGCCCGCCCCGGGTACAAGTTTGGATGGATACCGGAGATGTTTGTAAAAATCGTATTCTTGGGCGGTTGCGACCGTCGATAGGGCAAACAGAGCGAGACAGACTACGCAGTTGGACTTTGTCATTATTCAGCTCCTGGGTCAGGATGTGAATCTATATACGTGTTCGCTCGTGGAGAATTGCAGGAGAAAGGAAATTATTTCCGAAAACCTGCGTTAAGTTTATAATAGTAACTGTCGTTACAGAAGGATAGAAGAACAGCAGCCTTCTTGTTTCAGGGAGACTTGTGATGATGAGAGAATCGTGTCTGTCGCGACCGTATCGCCGGTTGACGTTGATGGTGCTGGGGGCGGTGTGCCTGGGAGTGTTTGGGCTTGATCGAGCCCGCGCCGGATCAATCAGACTTCAATGCTGGCAGTACGATCGAGGCAACGCCCGGGTCGTTGTGAATCCCGGAAGATATGGTGACTATCGCGACAAGGCTCCCGGTCTGATGATGACAGGCTCGGGCAAGACGCCCTTTGCGGTGGAATACGACTTGGACATTCCCGTGACCGGGTTGTGGAAGCTCCGCGTGCGTTACGCATCGGCGGGCGTCTACCCGCTGGATGTCATGATCGACGGTAAGAAAATCGGAACGTGCTGCGCCGAGAAGACCGACAACGCCCCGCCGTATATGGATCGCCATCCCAACGTGCATGAAGGGTTGCCCAAACGCACGTGGCATCTGCACGGAGCCCAGTGGGAGGACTCCTGCGAGTTCAAGATCGAAGCGGGCAAGCGCACGCTGAAATTCACAAGGAACGGCTCGCCGTCGAACCTGATCGAGATACGTCTGGAAACCGCCGAGAAGTATCCGAAAGGGTGGAAATCATCAATCACGCGCAAGCTGGATCTGACTAGGATCCCGCTGATGAACCGACGTCATTTCCTGCCTGCCAACAGCATTGTTCCAGAGGCGTTGCGGATGACGATCCTCGACAAGATCAAGATGCTCGGTCCGGACTATCCCAACGGCCCGGAGCACCTGAAGCAGCTTGACGCGTTACTGGTCAAACAGAAGGCTCTAGAGGCCGAGGGCGGACCGGAGCAGTGGCAGGAGATGGACGACCAGTGGATAGTGTTTCGAAAACGGGTGATGCTGGACCATCCGGCGCTGAAGTTCGACAGGCTCATATTTGTCAAGAGATTCACCCGCCACGCAAGCGTTTACACCGGGCATAGAAACTGGGGCAATCCGGGCGGTAATCTCTGCGTTCTCTCGCCCGTGCGAGCTGACGGAAAAGTCACAGAGTTGGTTCCGGAGCTTACCGGTGGTGTGTTCGGGCGGTTCGACCTGTCGTTTGACGCCACCAGAGTGGTGTTCAACTACACCAAGTCAGTCGAGGGCGCCGAGCAGTACCGAATCTACGAAATCCAGATCGACCCGTCCACCGGGCTCCGGGCCAAGGGCACGCCGTTGCGCCAGTTGACTCATGATCCGATCCTGGAAAACGAACCCTATGGCGGTAAGTACTGCCGGGACGGGTACAACGACATGGATCCGATCTACCTGCCCGATGGGAAGATCATGTTCGCCTCGTCTCGCAGCCGGCGTTCGGTTCTCTGTGCGCCTCAGACGTCGACGACGCTGCACGTAATGGACACCGATGGCAAGAACATGCGGTGCATTTCCGGAGCCCAGGTCAATGAACTCTCGCCCATTCTGCTGCACGACGGGCGGATTGCCTATACGCGATGGGAGTATATCGACAAGGGTTTCGGGAACGTCCAGAGCCTCTGGACGGTCCGCCCCGACGGAAGCGGACCGGATCACCTGTACAAGAACATGGTTGTCTGCCCCGGGGCGATGATAAACGCCTGCAGTATCCCCAACAGCCGCAAGTTCGCGGCGATCGGGATCGGGCACCACGGTGGTCTGGCCGGCCCGATGGTCCTGCTGGACACCCGCCGACACAGGCGCACCGCCGATGCGATGACGAACCTCACCCCGGAGATCGAGTATCCGGGCCTCTATCCCAGAACAGGCAACAAGGGCGGATTCGCCGAACCTTACCCGTTCAGCGAGAAGTTCTTCATGGTCTCCCACGCGCCCGGGGGGTCGCACAAGACAGGCGCCGGACACGCTCTGTACGTGCTGGACAACTGGGGCAACCGGGCTGAGCTGTATCGCGACCAGAACATCGCCTGTCATCAGCCCGTTCCGCTGCGCAAACGCAAGGCGCCGGTGAACATTACGCCCGTGGACGACACAAACGCGGTGCACACCGCCTACACGAAATCCAAAGGGCTGGCTACGATGTTCCTCCAGGACGTCTACCGCGGTCTGCCCGGGATCAAGCGCGGGAGGGTCAAGTACGTTCGCGTAATGGCCGCGATGAACCTGTCCTGGCGCGACGCCGTGCGGGCCGGTCAGCAGGGCGACGGAGCCGGTATGGAAGCCTCGGCCGTAAGCGGCGGAGGCGATGTTTCGATCAAGAAGATCTACGGTATCGTGAAGGTCCACGAAGACGGGTCTGCATTCTTCAGAGTGCCCGCCAACAGAAACGTATTCTTCCAGGCGCTGGATGAAGACTACATGGAACTGCACCGCATGCGGACGTTCATTAACCTCCGCCCGGGCGAATCGCGATCGTGCATCGGTTGTCACGAGTTCCGCCGTAACGCTCCGGGCCTGAAGTCCGCTCGCCCGATAGCGACGAAGTTCCCGGTAGTGGACCCCAAGCCGCAGCCGGGCGATACCGGACCCCGCACCGTTCACTACGCCTCCGACATCCAGCCGATTTTGGACAAGCACTGCCTCGGCTGCCACAGCGGCGAGAAGCCCAAGGGCGAATTGAACCTTACCGGAGTTCTGACCACAAAGTTCAGTAAATCCTACGAAGCCCTGACCAAGAAGAAGAAGAGGCTCGTGAGCTATCTTGAAGGCGGATTTGGCAGCGCCAACGTACCGGCCGAGCCGCCTCTGTCGTTCGGTTCGCACCGCAGCATACTGACCCAGCGGATTCTCAAGGCCCCGTGCAAGTCGAAGATCACGCGCAACGAGTTCATCAAGATCGTAACCTGGATCGACGCCAACGCCCCGTATTACGGAACGCACGAGGGCAAGAAGAACCTCAGGTGGAAAGACGATCCGAAGTTTCGACCGCTGCCGGTGGCGGGAAAGTAGTTCCTGTGTCGCTAGCAACGAAGCCCGCAGATAGCAATCTGTGGACCGGTGAAACCCGGTGTTACTTCGCTTTCACGTCGAAGCAGTACAGGTTGTCGTCGTAGCGGATGTACATGCGTCCGCCTGTGATCACCGGATGAGCTCTGCTGGTTCCTCTTCCGGCGACGTTGAAGTCGCCCACGAGTTTCAGCCCCTTCGTCGTCGCCTCAGCCAGGGCGACTTGCCCCTTGTCTATCCCGTATAGGTACAGCATTCCGTCGGCGTAGGAGATCGAACCCTTCTTGACGCCTATGCCTTTCCAGACGGTCTTCCCGGTCTTCAGCTCCACGCACGACCATTCGTACATGTTGTTTCCGTAGATGTATCCGTCGTGTATGACCCATCCGCCGTATTGCGTGCGGATGTCCATGCTCTTCCAGGCGATTTTCGCTTTGACCTTCTTTCCGATCACCGACAGCTTCAGGCATATCGAACCCTTACCGTATCCGACTGACCAGAAGACGTATCCATCCACGAACGAGGGCGTGGGAACGTTGGCCATGTTGCCTTTGGCGAAGTTATTGGCCCAGAGAATCTTCCCGGTTTTCGCGTGAACACCGATAATGCCCTCGCCGCCGCCGTTGATGACCATCGGGACGCCCTTGTACTCGACGTAAATCGGCGAAGTGTAGTGCGCTGGCCCGAACGATCCGGATTTCCAGACCGTCTTGCCCGTCTTCTTCTCGAGGGCGACCATAAAGTGGTCCTCACCGCCGGGAGTGACTATCAACAGGTCGTCGATGATCAGTATCGATTCGGTGAACGCCCACCTCATCTTGAGCGTCTTGAAATCCTTCTTGATGTTCCGCTGCCACTTGGTGTCTCCGGTCTTGGCGTCGTAGCGTCCCAGCACGCCGAGTCCGGTTATCAGGTACAGGTCTCCGTTGTCGTACGTGGGCGTGGCGCGCGATCCGGTGTACACGTGGTTACCGTTGAAGGCTTGGCCGATATCTTTGTCCCACTTGACCTTCCCGTTCATGTCGATTCCCATCATGAACAGTCGCTCGCCCGGGCGATGGTCCACGATTCCCTTTTCAGAAGGCGGATTGCCCGGGTTTCCCTTCTCCTTGCGCCCGGTGGTGTAGATAAGCCCACCGCCAATGGACACCGTCGAGTATCCCTGCCCCATGTTCGTCGCCTTCCACAACAGCTTCGGGCCCTCCTTCGGCCAGCTTTTCAGCAGCCCCGTATCCAGCGACTTTCCGTCCCGATGCACGCCATGCCATTGGGGCCATCCTGACGCAGGGTTTTTCTCTTTCGGCTCGGCGGCGCCGGAGATCAATGTCGATACAAGTACGAAACTCACGCACGTTGTGAGACAGGTCAATCTAAAACTCATCTGGGTGCTCCTATCATGTCGTTATCGCGGGGGCTTGGAGTCTATCAGTCCGTTATGCGTGTAAAGGGCGAAGTAAAACTGTAGCGCGGGCGGAGCAATAGTGTAGCGCTTGTGGGTATGAATACCCCAGACCGCCTGGGGCGTCAAGTTTCTGTTCTAGTTGGTTGTTTGCATACTTGGAACTTCCGGCCATCGCGTTTGTCGCGAAGCAGGCCACTACGGCCAAGACCAACAATAGGGTTACTTGGCTTGCACCCCGAAATTTGATCCAGGTGTTATGAGAGTTTCGAGTAGACTTTTAATCGAAAGGAATTCTCATGAAACGCAAGCGTCACACGCCACAGCAAGTGGTTCGAAAGTTACAGGAAGCTCAGGCCGCACTGGC